>QHSX01000064.1 GCA_003221695.1 Candidatus Rokuibacteriota bacterium | reverse complement strand
TGCGGGGCGATGGACAAGCAGCAGAACGTTTTGAATACTATCGCGACAAGATCGAGGGGTGGCGGACGAAGACGGGCAACGAATTAGAGAGAATAGTCCCGAGCAGCGGGGCGCAGCGGATATTTTTGTCGGCGCTCGGCCAGCCGGGGGCGACAGGGCTCTGGTGGGAGTATTGGCAATTAAGGAGCTGCCAGGGTGCACTCATGAGCATTCTGGGTGCGTCCGATGGGTTCGTGCGGCGGTCTCGTGCCTTGGCGAAGGAGACTAAGCCGTGACACCGCAAGAATTCATGTGGGGATACTTGAAGCTCTATGAAGAGTACATGCAGCGGAAGGAGCATCTTATCGAGGTCGCAACGACGTTGTATTCGGCGTTCGCGTTGACGCTCCTCCTGCAGAAGGGGGCGACCTGGTCCAATCATTGGCTGGTGTTACCGGCGTTTGGTGGGCTCGTGGGCGCCGTGGTGTGGTGGTTTGTACGGTGGCAATTTCGCTTTTGGAGTGACGGGGCGCTGATATGTAACGCGTCGCAAACTGTCGCGGCGGAGTGGCTCGGAAAGGCTGACGTGCCGGCGGAGGAGCTGGCACCCATGCCGCTGCCGAGTCTGCGGGGCAAGGGGGCCGGTGTCAAAGGGCCTACAGCCCTCGCGCGGGAAATGGGCGACAGAATTACGAAGTGGAATCGGAAGACTTGGTGCGAAAAACGATGGGATTCTCCTCTTGAGAACGTTGTCGAGGGTGTTATTCTCCTCTGGCTGACTGCCTTTCTCGTGCGGGTCTTCTTGGTGACCGATGGCTGGCTCTCCGTACTTTCATGTCTCCGTGGAGGGCGTTAGTTGCAGCGATTCAGCCAGACCGTCGGTGCCCACGTTTTGAAAAGGGAACTATCTTCGTGCGTGTTTTAGTCACGTCGATTTTTTGAGAATGTAGCTCGGCGTAAGCGACTGGCAAGAGTGGCGAAAACGCGACCATGACCAAATACGGGTTTTAACCCACATTCGGGCCGGGCCGACCGCGGCCCTGCACCCACGAGACCTCAAAGCGGAAGGAAGAGGGGATGTGCGCGGTGTCGTCCAAAGCGCCCCCTCGCAACTAACCAGCGACCGTCGCAAAGAATGTCCTTTGCGACGGGCTCTAAAGCGCCGATGGAGGTCCGTTCTCGCAAGCAGTTACGACGAGGCTGAGTAGAGGGGATTTGCGACACCCTTTGGCGGTAGCGACGACCTGAACCCCCGCAGATCGGTCCCCAGTCGTCCTGGAGAGACAAGACGCACAAGTGCCCGATCAGACGGGTCCGCATCACGCAATTCATCGCGCAGTTCCTTGTGCGTTTCTCGTCTCCTCCCGGCACACCGCCGGATAGCCGACCTCGGCGGCAACGGCCCTGCGTGCTTCCTCGCAAACTGCCGGCGTTGGATACGGGCCGAGTTTCGCCGGCCCGAAGTTGCCACTCCAACCGACGGGGCCGGTATAGACGATCAGAAACCAAACCAGGGCCGTCATGATCCTGCCTCGACCCACGCGAGCCTGACCGGGCCCGGCTTCCGCGGATTTCGGGCTCTGCATGCGGCCTGTTTACAAGCGCCTGGATGGTAGCGGCGCCGGCCATGCATCACGTCCGGCACCCGCGCGACGGGTTCGCCACAGATTTCACAGATCGGGAGGTATGGTCGCTCGCGCTCAGACGGCGTGACGCGCACAGTGTGGCCGTTGGGCACGCAGCGGAACAGGATCGGCAGAGTCAGACCGTCGCAGTCTATTTCGGTCGGCTCGTGAGACGAGGATGACGATCTCCTGTGATCTCTGGTTCTCCCGGACGTCAGGCGTCCCACTCAAGATCTCTTCGGCTTGTCGCAAAGGCCGGCCGGGGCGGTCGGGGCTCGGGGCGGATGGAGCGGGGCCGCGACTCGGCCTCGACTCCGCGCTCGCGCGCCTCCACGCCCGCCTGACACGCGGTGCAGCGCTGGGCGAAGGGCAGCGCCCTGAGCCGCCCGAGCCCGATGACCGTGCCGCAGTTGCCGCAAATTCCGTACTCGTCCCGCGCCAGACGCTCGAGAGCGGCGTCGATCTGCGCGGCCTCGCGGATCTCGCGGTCGAGCATGGCGACCTCGAGGTCTTCGCTGAGCGACTCGACCGCGTTGGTGGCATCCTCAGGGCTCCGGTGGGGCTCGCCCGTCCGGCGCTCCGTCATCCTCGCGCGGACGTACTCCTGGAGCCTGGCGCGCCGCTCCCGGAGGAGGGCTTCGAACTCCTTCACGATCCGATGATCGAGCGAGCCTGCCTTCTCCATAGCGTCCTTACCTTGTCCCGGCGTTACAGCCTCGGCAGGAGGGCCCCCACGAGCGATTCCAGCGGGTGGAACTCCAGCGTCGGCGCGGCGAGGAGCCCACCCCCCAGCGCCGCGGCGATCATCGCCGCCACGGCGATCCACCTGAGTCTTCTCGGGTCCGAGCGCGGGGCGAAGGCCTCGATGGTTTCGGGCTGGGGTCGCACCAGCATCCTCTCCTGAGCCCGCCGCTGCGCCAGGTAGACCCGACGACGTTCTTCAAGAGTCAGCCGGTTCATCCCTGACTCCTCGAGCGCACCCCTACCATGGCTCAGCCTAGGCTCGATAGTGAACGAGCCGATATCAGGTGGATCAAGGGGTCGGCGTGAGGAAGACACCTGAGAAGTCACTCGCAGCGAACCGGGCGGCTGCGCCGCGAGGCGAGCCATTTTCCGGAAAGTAGCTCGGTGGAGCGCCTTCTCCTTGCGGGTCACGATGAGGAGGAGCATCGAGATCCCGTGTCCTTTGGACCGACGCTATGTCGCAGAGGGGGCGGCCTCCGTTTGAAGTCGCAGATTTTGAGCACATTCCCCATAACGCCGATCGGTCTCCGACTCCACGATCGCGAAGCCCCGTCATCCGGGCGTGGAGGTGATTCTCGACCGCCGCGGCGGCGAGCGCCGACGGCAGTCGCCCCCGGTCGACGTCGGGCGGCGACACGGTGAGCGACGGCGCCATCGCGGCGAGCCCTCCATCCTCGGCTTCACCATCGTGCGACGCGGGACGGCTCCCGGTCTTGTGGAGACTCACGTCTGAGAGGGGCTTGATGGTAGATCTGCGGGGCAGCATCTTGATGCCTCGTCATGGCGTCGAGAAGCATGCTGACTTGCGGAAGGTGCCGCGAGCTACTCCCGGTGCCGGGGGCTCCGGTCCGGGCGGAATGGTTTCAGGAGGTTCGCAGGCCGGGCGCTCAGTCTGCGATCGCGGGGGTGCTCGGCTGAGGCGACGAAGGAGCAGGCTTCGACGGGCTGGCCGCCGCGAGGAAGATCGACCTGTCGTAGCAGTCGCGGCCTACGGACTCGATCGTCGCAACGACCTTTCCGAGCCAGTCACACGAGCACGTCCGACCACTCCTGAACGCGCAGTCGGTCGCATGGGGCATCGCTCGCGCCTCGGTGATCCGGACCTCGCCGTCGCGCTCGACGCGGTGGAGTTCGTCGAGGAGGGTGTCGTTCGCGGGTGGGTCGGCGTTAGAGGTGGGCTTATCGTCCATCATGACCAATCTATCTCAACTCCACCGGCTCGGCGTCGAGTTTCCCAGAGTATTTCCGGATAATAAGTCAGCGGACGCGCGAAGCTTGGCGGCCCGATCGGTAAACAGTTGTATCCGGAATTACAGAATTACGAGTAGTGGCACGACACTGGCAGAGTCTCTTCGCCCACGATGAAAGTCATCTGCTCGTTGTGCGAGCGAGAGGGCAAACCTGGCTACCTGGGCGAGCGGGAACCGCTTGATAATCCCGCGGTGACGCACGGCCTCTGCTCACCTCACACGGAGCAGCTCCTCGAATCCATTCCGTCGCGGTCATTTCCGGATGCCGAATTGCTCATCGTCGTGCGCCCAAACGACACCGAGCTCTCCGAGTATCTCCAGCGGTCGTTCGCGGGCGTGCATCACGTGAAGGTGATTGTGGAGCGTCGGGGGGCTGATCGCCGTCGGGAGCAGGGCCTCGTCACGCTCGACCTGCGGCAGCAACCACGACGGATTCGACGGGGCAAGGTCTCTCCGCTTGGCTACACCGTGGTGCGCTTCAAGCGGAAGTGGTCTTCCCCGCTACCCGGATAGCGGTGCTCTCAGCGATTCGTCGTTGCGGGGGTAGCGTACGTCGAGTTTCCCGGACGAGCGCCCGATGCTGCGTAGCTCGAGGCTCATCAGAGCATAGATGCCGGGCTGGGCCGGGCGAGGGCTCTCGGCCCAAAAAAAGATGACGGGAGATAACTGGAGCGTGCGAACGACGGTGGCCCGACTCACTTGAAGGGGGGACGCGGCATGGATAAGGACACAGTCACACTGAGGATTCGCGAACGACTCGACGCCCGCATGTTGCCTCGAGTGATCCCGTCGCTCATGAGGGAACCGGGCCGGCCAACGTCGCCGAGGGGGAACATCTACAAGGACAGCTCGATCGGGGTGGCTAAGTGCGCGGCATGCGATGACCCGGGTGCGCAGATCGCGTACCAGTTCCCGGACGGCCGAATCCTGCTCCTTGAGTCCCTCCCATCGCGGTCATTTCCGGATGCCAGGGTGCTCATCGTCGTGCCCGAAAACGACACTACGCTCTATGAACATCTCCAGCGCCGTTTCGCTGGCGTGCGTTACGTGCAGGTGATCAGAGAGCGCCGCGCGGGCGATCGCCGGCGTGAGCCGTGCTTCGTGACCGACGACCTGCGGCACCAGACGAGGCGGATTCGAGAAGGCAAGGTCTCTCCGCTCGGTTACGTGGTCGTGAGATTTAAACCGATAGGGGCTCGGAGGACCTCATGAGGAAGTGTCCGCGGTGCCTCAAGGATTACGCGGAGCGCCCGGTAATCAGCCGGCGCGACACCAAAACCGAAATCTGCACCGCGTGTGGGTTGGAGGAGGCGCTTGTCGACCTTATCCGGCGCGGCGGCCGCCAGCTCCCTGAGATTGTCCAGCGGCGCGAGGACCGGATGGTCGCGTTCATCAGGAGGGCGGGTCGGTAGCCCCCCCGCTCATCCGGGACTCCTCACAACTCACCGTCAAGCTTATCCACCCGCGACGATGCGGGTCTTCATGTGGGGATTAACCAGCGCAACGGGCACAATCCACGCCCGGTATCCCTCCGCAGGCCGCTCGAAAGCAGCAAGGGCGTCCTCGTCTAGGTCGAGGGTGACTTCGATAAGGGTGATGTCGCTCAGGTGCCCGGCTGTCGCATCGTTCGTCAGCCATATGAAGGTGCGATCGTGAGACCGGTCACCGGCCCGGCTCCGAGGATCATCGTGCTACGCAGAAAAGTAACTGGCCAAGGAGTATCGCTCCCCGGCCCGTCGTTGAGCGGCGGCAGCGGTAGAGCTACGTTTCCTAGCGTCTCACTATTGCCCAGCTGAACCTCTGAAGGTCCTTGGTGATGTCGCGTTGGCGGCGGTCTTGGCCGCGCCTCCTCTCAGACCGCGCTCGATCCATAGCTGCAAGCTGACGCCGCTCCCCCGCCCGACGGTCGAAGATCACAGCGATGGCCTCCTTCTCGAATGCATGCTTTAGATACGCGTACTGCGCCGGGCGCGCGGGCGAGACGACGATGAGCATGCGGTTAACTTGCTGCACAGCACTCTCCCGAGGGAGGCTACGGACCCCGTTCTGTGAGGTCCCGGACACTCAGGCCGCGCACTCCGTCGGCTCGCCCGCCACAGGGATGCGTGAGAGCACGCACACCGGGAGGGTCACGGATTCGGCGCACGTGAGACAGTAAAAGTCGAGCTCCTCGGCGCGCTGCCCGTGCAGCGCGACCCGCTGGCCACACCTCGCGTGGTGGATGCCGCCGTCCAACGCCTGGTACACGGTCACGATTTCAGCGGAGACTGACGCGCTCATTGTCATTGTCCTCCTTGCACTGCACCTCGACGTGAAGCGGAGCAGGGTCGTGTCGAACCAGGACGCGCGGGAAAACGCGCGACAGCCCCGCAGCGCTAGTTCCGCCTTCATGTCGCTAACCGACAGCCCGAGCTGGCTCGCGACGTCGTCCCCAGAAATCTCGACGTACCGCGAAACGGTCATCTCGGCGCCGAGAGCTGGTACGCATCGCAACGCTAGAACTGAGAGAACTTGAGTCATCCGGCCGCTGACCCGAGCCAATGCCGGCTGGCCCCAGGGTGCGTGCAGTCTCGCGAGCTGGCGACGACCTCGAACGCTCGTTCTCGCGGAAGACGCACAGGCCGTGCCGGATGATCAGCTGGTCCTCGTTGAGGAGAATCGGGCTCGGCATCGCTGGACGCTCTACTTTGATTCGCGTTGCCGTTCCGCCACCGCGGTGTCGAGGCTCTTCCTCTGCAACCGGTCGCGTAGCGCGCCGTATGACTCCGACCGGATCACGCGCTCAAACTGGCTACGGTAACTCGAGACGAGGCTCACACCGCCAATCAAAGCGTCGTAGACCTGCCACCGCCCGGCGCGTGCGTGCATGCGGAAATCGAGCGCAACCTCCGCTCCCCCCCTGGTCACGAGCCGTGAGCGCACCGTGGCAAGGTGACCCTCCACCGACTCGTCGACGACCGTGATCGTCTCGCCCGTGTACGCCCGGATTTGGGCCATGTAGGAGCGCTCCAGAAGGCCTCTGAAAAGTGCCACGAACTCGGCCTGCTCTTCGTGTGTCCTGAGCTGCCAGTGATGGGCGAGGGCGCGCCGCGACATTTCGTCGAAGTCGAACACCTCGCGGGTGATCCGCCGAAGCTCGGCCGACGAATCACCCACGGGTGTGCCGTTGATCTCGCCATGCTGCAGGATGCTCACGACCTGGACGATCGCAGATTCCAGCGCCTCACGCGGTCCCACGGGCTGCGAAGCCACCGCCTCGGCTACCATCAGCCAGCCGGCACCGAACGCTACCCCGATCCATCTCGTCATGATCGTCTCCCTGAAAACCCCCTCTGAGGACCACACTGGTCCATAGAACGAAGAGAGGCCATCAGGTGAACTCCGGACGGTGATCCCGGGAAACCACTGATCAGACGGGTTACGTCGGGAATCTCTAACGGATGCGGAACCTCAAGCTCGCCGGTCAGGGTGGTAAAGGCCTCGACGTGGCCGCGCAGGAAGCTCTCCAGCGTCTGATCGAGCGCGAAGCGCGCGTACACCGCGCACGACCACGACAGCACGAGGACGAAGCACTACAACGCTCGGCGGGCACGGCCGATCTGAATCGTACCGAAATGGGCCCAATCGGCTTGCGCCTGCTCGCCGCGTAACGTCGCCAAGCGCAGATAGGCCTCCGCCGGCGGCGTGGGGCGGACGGTGCGGACATGGCGCCGCAGTTGGACGGCCGAGCCGGTAAAGCCCCGATCGCGGAGCATCCCGTAGAGGCGGGTCGCGCGCAGCCGCGGGTACTGCTCGAGGGTCGCGATGATGAAGGCCTTGTAGGGGTCGAGTAGGCTCGGGCGGATCGGCGACCCCGGGCGGACGAAGCGATCACGCTCGATCGCCTGCTGGACGGTGGCGTGATGGACACCGAGGTGGCTGGCGATGGTGGCGACGCGCCAGTGCTCGGCGTAGAAGAGGGCGGCGAATCTCGGCGCGTTGCTCGGGCGGGATCATCGCGGCTCCGCGTCATGGGCGGGGCGCGCGCCGCACGTGGGCCAGGGTTTGGTGGCGGACAAAGCGCCCGCGGCGGCCACAGCGGGCGCAGCAGACAGGTGTGGCCCGGGGAACACGCGGATCAATCTCGGCATGGCGAGCATCCTCCTCGTCGTCGCCCGAAATGAGGGACGCGCGCGGCGGCGACGCGTGGAACGATGCCGTGGCGGGAGGCGCGCTGGGAAGTCTGATGCGTCACTGTTTGCGCGCTGAGGGACCGACGGGCCCGATACCGCGCTTGTCGGGCGGCATGCCGAAACCGCCCTGGACGGCTGTGTTGATAGCGCCGGCCGGTGTCGCGAAGCGTGGCGCGGTGGGCGTGCCGAGCGCACGCCGGCGAGCAATAGCGATCGCCGCGATCACAGTGCGGGCAGAGGAAGAACACTTCGCGGCAATCGCCTCGAGCACAGACCACAAACCGGAAGGAATTCAGGCGACCCCGTGCGCCGAGCACGGGGTCTGGACAATCACCGAGGCGTGTGCGACAAGGAGGTGCTGAGTCGCGTCCCCGTGATTCGGCCCGAGGGCCCGGGGTGTTCCCGACTCCGGGCTCTCACCCTTTCAGCGCCGTCAGCCGGGAACCATCTACCTCAGCTCAGATTAGATTCGCAACAGGTGTGAGAGCTCTCCTACTCCGGCCGGTTCAGATTCCTGCACCTTCCGGTGATCATCGACAAAAGCTGGCATGACTGGGCTTGACTTCCTTCAGCTGCGCCCGGTTCGAGACTCCCGCGTGCCGATTATCGTGATCTCGGGCGTCGCGACCGAGCACGAAGCTCAAATGTGCCTACGACTTGGGGCACTCGACTTCGTGCCGAAGCCCCTACCGCTTGAACATCTGCGGGTGATCCTGGAGCACTTCGAGCCTCACGTACTCACGCAGACGGTCGAGCTCGCTGGGCGACCCGGCGAGCGGCGCCGATCGCCGCGCGTGCGTGTCGCGCTCCCCGTTCGAGTGCGCGACTACGGCGGTCATGAATGGGAAACGATGAGCGTCGACCTCGGCCCCAGCAGTATGAAGGTCTTGGCGGCCGGCTCAGTCCGGCCAGGGCCTGCCGCTGAGCTTTCGTTCACACCGCCCGGTGACGAGCCCCTGCAGGTTGTCTCCGTCCTGATCCGGGTCGATCTCGACGGCTACGTGTTCTACTTCGCCAATCTCACTGAGGTCCAGGTGGACCGCCTCACGCGTCTTGTTCGTCGACTGACCGCGCTGTAGAGCCCTCCGTGGCCGTCGGCTGGAGACAATCCTCCCCGGAGTCAGCGACTCCCGGCATCCGCTCAGGGCGCCCCTGGAAGTAACGCAGGAGGTTTGAGGCGGCCCGCCACGCGAGTGGGCGGACCATCGCCAAGTGCGGGCGCCTCACGCGCCGGGGTCCTCCCAGGTCTGGCCGTCCTTGTCCACGACCGTGCCGGGCGCGCCGGGGTCAGTCGTCGGCTCGGCGCCGGGCGGCGGCACCGGCTCGTTCGGCCCGATGAACACGGCACGGCGCGGGGCTTGGCCGCCGTTGCCGATCTCGTCCTTGGCCGGCTGCATGACCCGATGGATGTGGTCCATCATCGAGACGAACGGGCCGAAGGCGCGGGGGTCGCCGAGGGCCGCCTTGATGGCGATCCGCCGGTACGCGGCACCACAGTATTCGACCATGGCCCCCGGCAGGAGCGGCCCGCGCTTCTTCGTCTTTTTCTTGAGGTCCTCGAGGTTGAGCCCCGCCTTGGCGAGCTCGTGCAGGATCACGGCCCGCACCACGTTGCGACGGAAGGGGACCAGGTCCGGTCCCCGGTGGACGCCGCCGTTGGAGCCGGGCCGGTTCGGCACCAGCATCCCCTGCGGCTCCCCTGTGTGGGGATTTCGGCCCGGCACGGTCGCTCTCACTTCGCTCTCAGTCGGCGGCGCCGGCTCGGCCTTCTCGTCGGGGTCCTTCTTTCGCTTGCTCACGGGTCGTCCTTGGCCCCGCTGCGGCACCCTCGGCTCGCCTTCCATTGGCCTTCCAGTCGGCGCGGGCTCTCCTTCTTGCGCTTACTCACGAGTCGCTCAAGAGCGCGAGGGCGAGGCCCGCCCGGCGCCGCCAGAGCCGGGTCCAGTCCTGGACCACCCGACGCTCGCCTTCAACTGCCCCTCCAGTGTCGGCGGGCGGTTCCTTTTTGCGCCTGCTGCGGCTCAAGGCGCCGGGACCGCGGGCGGTCCCCATCGCGCCGCGACCGCCTGGAAGGAAACGCCCGTTGGGGTCCGCGCGAGAATCTTCCAGGCGACGAGGGTGCGGACGACGGCCTTGCAATGCGAGTAGTGGAGGCGGGTGCGCTGGGCGATCTCCCTGACCGCCAGCGGAGTGTCGGCAAGGAGGACCGCACGGACGACCCGCTGCTCTCGGCGCGTCAGGCCAAAACGAAGAAGGGAGAACCAACAGTCCTTGAGCGCCCCAGCGTCTCTCGCGACCCGGTCGAGAGCCTCGCGGAGAATCTGATCAGCGCTCGACGCTCTCAAGTGCGGCCTCGAGCTTTTGGTGAAGCTCGTTCAGGCGTCATTTTCCGAGACCCCCTCTTCACTCCACCACGGCTCCTCCGCCGTGTCGGCCTCCGCCGGCAGGAAGGCCCACTCTTCGCGCACCGCTTCCCACGCCGCGTGGGGCTCGAGCCCGCCCTCCACCAGCTCCCCGAACGCCTGGCCGGTCTTCGCCGACGCCTCGTGCAGGCTCTGGTCCAGACGGCCCTCCCGCTCGAGCTCCCGATACGTCTTCGGGGCGGTACTTCGCCCAGTGCTGGTTAATCTCCAGCGCCAGGCCGTCCAGCGGGAACTCCTTCGACATCGCGGAGCGCCTCCTCTCCTCGTCCATTGTGCGCCGGTGCGTCGGCAGAGCCGACGGAACTTCACGAGACCCTCGTGCCGTACAAACGCCGAGCTAAGAGTGTCGCACGCTTCCCCGCGCGGGCATGACATGCCCGAAGTCATGCCCAAACGGGTGCGCCGCTGTGCGGTTCGGTGCGCCTCCATACGACGAGCAAAAGAAAACCGCCCGAGAAACATTGACTTTCTCGGGCGGCTCCGTGCTGCCGCGAAGTTTATGAGACCCCTGCTCTGCCGCTGAGCTACACCGCCGGGCCGACGGCTCCGTCCGGACCGGATTTTACCCCAGGGGGGTCGTGCGCGCTGCGCGGCCCGATTCGGTCTTGACACCGAGGATGTTTGTTATAATCCCGCCGAGCAAACCACCCGGAGGAACCCTCACATGCAGTTCCGGACACACCCGTGGCATGAGCTCGCGGAGCTCCGTCAACCCACCGACGACGAAGAGGATGACGAAGACGAAGATGAGGAGGAGTTCGACGACGACTTCGATGACGACGAGCTCGACGAGGAGGATGTGGCCGACGACGACGTAGAGGAAGCCGACGAGCTCGACGACGACGAGGCCCTCGACGACGAAGAAGAGGAGGCGGACCTTCTAGACGAAGAGGACGAAGCAGACGACGAGGACGACGGAACAGGTAGTGCCCACAACTAGGAGGCGGTGAAATGGCGCTCTTCAGTGGGGAAGGCTTTCTCTTTCTGCTGCGCTGGCTTCATTTCCTCGCCGGCATCACCTGGATCGGCCTGCTGTACTACTTCAACTTCGTCCAGACGCCGTTCTTTGCGACGGCCGACGCCCCCGTCCGAACCGGCATGATCGCCGGGAGTCTCGTCGGGCGGGCGCTCTGGTGGTTCCGGTGGGGCGCGATGGTCACCTTCATCACCGGCTGGCTCTACATCCTCCACATGATGTTCCACGGATACGGCGGCGTGCGCGAGTTCTTCGCGAGCGCGTACGGCTGGAAGATCTTCTTCGGCGGCATGCTCGGCAGCGTCATGTGGGCGAACGTCTGGTTCGTGATCTGGCCCGCGCAGAAAGTTGTGATCGAGTCTGCGACCAAGGTGTCGAAGGGCGGCCAGGCAATCCCGGAGGCCGCGGCCCGTGGCCAGCGGTCCGGCTTCGCCTCGCGGACGAACACGCTCCTCTCGATCCCGATGCTGTTCTTCATGGGCTCGGCCTCTCACCTGTCCATGGCGGACCCGACCGGTCGGGGCGTGAAGATCGGCGCCCTCATCCTTCTCGCCATCGTGATCGCCGCCGCCGAGGTCAACGCGCTGAAGGGCACGACGGGGCCCGGCAAGAAGATGCTGGCCACGCTCAACGGAACGTTCTGGGGCGGCTTCATCCTCACGGCGATTATGTACTTCGTCCTCGCGGGGCTGATGCGCTGAGCACCCGCTGCGCTCGAACCACGACGGCCCGGCGCCTCGCGCCGGGCCGTTTCTATTTGAGGAAGTCCGCGAGCGCGGCGATGTCGGGCGCGATCTGCGGCTGGGGCGGCATGATCGTGGTGGGTCGCTTGGGCTTGTAGCCCGGAGGGTACGTGCCCTTGAGCAGCTTGGCCTCGAGCAACTCCCGCGAGGCGCCCTTCACCGCAGGGCCGACCGGGCCGGGTTTCGACGGGTCTATCGCGTGACACGCGACGCACTGGGCCAGGTAGACCTGGCGCCCGCGCGCGGCGCCGGGCGACAGGCGTTCCTGCCCGCACCCCGCGACACTACCGAGCGCGACCGTCAGCAGACTGGAGCCGAACAGCACCTTTCTCAGGCCACCCACGGTGATCCCGTTCACGCGAACCCCGCTTACAACAGATCTTTCAGCAGGGCGCGCTTCGTCGCGTCGGAGAGCACCGTCCGTGCGCGCTCGTTGGGATGCTCGACGACCAGGGCCACCTCGGCCTCGCGGAAGGTCTTTCCGGCCTCGGCCGGGAGCCTGAAGCGCACGAAGTGGACGGCGGAGAGCTTGCCGCGCTCCTCGTCGGAGTGGCCGCTCTCGAAGTCGCCCACGACGACGTGCGGCCCCATCCTCATCCTGACGTAGTCGCGCGTGTCGATGCCGAGGAGCTTGTCCAGGACGGGCTTGATCTGCGGCGTCTCGCTGATCTCGATGAGCATCGTCGCCGCGAGCTCGCCCGGCCCGGGCAGGAGCGTGTTGTAGACCTCGACCTCCTCCGCGATCCTCGCCGCGTCCACGAGCCGCTCAGCGCGGACCATCTCCTGGATCTGGAACCACACGGTCTCCCGGTTCTCGAAGACGAACGTGAGATAGCGGCCCACGGAGACGCGACGGTGCCTCTTGAGCTCGATGATCTCGCGGCGCCGCACGTCGCGGACCTTCTCGTAGTCGACGAGGTTCAGGATCTCAGACGTCTCGAGCTGCCTCACGGATCACTCCTCGAGACCGTACGCCGAGGCGAGAACCCGGATCGGATGCTTCGCTTGCCGGCCCGTCCCCTGCTCGATCTGGAGGGCGGCGAGCGGGCAGTCGGTCGCGGTCACGGGCGCGTCGGCGCGCGTGATCGCGTCGAACAGCGGCTTCGCCAGCTTCAGGGAGAGCTCGTGGTACTGCGCCTTGAACCCCCAGGTCCCGTCCACCGCCGAGCACTTCTCCACCACGTCGACCTGGGCGCCCGGGATCAAGCGAAGCACGTCCGCGGACTTGTTCCCGATGTTCTGGGCGCGGAGGTGGCACGGCACGTGGTAGGTCACGGCGCCGACCGGCTGCGTGAAGCGCGTGTCGAGCCCTCCCTCGGCGTGGAGCTCGGCGAGATACTCGAAGAGGTCGCGCGTGTTCCGGGCGACGAGCTTGGCGTCGTCTCCACCGTCGAGCCACGGGTACTCCTGCTTGAGCATGTAGCTGCACGTGGGACCGGGCACGACGATCGTCCGCCCTTCACGCACCGCCGCCGCGAGACTCCGCACGTTGTCCCGGATGAGGGCCTTGGCCTGGTCCACGGCGCCGCCGTCGAGGTAGGGCATCCCGCAGCAGCGCTGCGTCGGCACGCTCACGTCCACGCGGTTCCGCTCGAGCACGCGCACCGCCGCGCGCCCCGTCGCTGGCTCGTGGTATTCCACCGTGCACGTATGAAACAGCGCGACTTTATAAGCGGCGGGCACCCGGGCTGTCGCCACGCCCGCCGCGCTCGCCCGATCCGCGGTCATCTCGTTCCGAGCGGAGGAGCCCACCCCGGTGTCCCCGCGCCGCGGACGTGTCTTGAACCAGGCGCTGAAGGTCTGCCGATAGAACTTCGGCAGGTTGCGGTCCCTGTGGATGCCGACGACGGCCTGCATGAACGCCCGGTGGACCGCCCGCTCGTTCATCCAGTTCGCGAGCGGCGCCGCGAGGCGTCCGAGCTTGCCGACGAGCTCCGTGTTGCCGAGCATCCGGTCTTGAAAGCTCACGCCGTTGGCGCGTGCGTCCGTCGCCCGCGCCCGCAGCATCAGCCGCGGGAAGTCGACCTCCCACCGATGCGGCGGTGTGTACGGGCAGTGGTTGAAGCAGAGCTTGCACTGGTAGCAGAGGTCCACGACTTCCTTGACGTCGCGCGCCGGCAGCTTCTCGACGTCGCCGTCGACGGCGTCCACGTCCAGCCGGTCGAAGAGCACCTTGAACGACGGGCAGAGCGGCAGGCAGCGGCGGCAGCCGCTGCAGATGTCGTAGACGCGCCGGAGCTCCTTGTCGACCGCGCCGCGATCCCAGAACTCCGGCGATTCGAGGTCGAGTGTGCCCATGCTGCTGGCGCTGGTGATCAGGCTACACGGCGAACGGCGGGGAGGGGTCGGGGGACCCTGCGAGACCCGTGTCGTCAGGGTTGCCTGAGCCGCCGACCGGCGCACGGTCGCGCGCGGTGAAGCTAGCGTGGTCGAGCAGGGTTCCCCGACCCTTCCCCCCGGACCGCCGTGTGAGCTAGATCGCCTCCGCGGGCTCCTTGCCCGCGATCTGCTTGAGGCCTTTGGTGAACCGGCCCGCGTGCGACTTCTCCGCCTTGGCGAGCGTCTCGAACCACTCGGCGAGCTCGGCGAAGCCCTCGTCGCGCGCGGTCTTGGCCATGCCAGGGTACATCTGCGTGTACTCGTACGTCTCGCCGGCGACCGCGGACTTGAGGTTCTTCTCCGTCTTGCCGATCGGCTCGTCCGTCACGGGATCACCGACCTCTTTGAGGAAATCCAGGTGGCCGAACGCGTGACCGGTCTCGGCGTCCGCCGTGTCCTTGAAGAGGCCCGCCATGTCGGGGAACCCCTCGATATCGGCGACGCGCGCGAAGTAGAGGTAGCGCCGGTTCGCCTGCGACTCGCCGGCAAACGCGTCTTTAAGGTTCGTGTGGCTCCTGGTGCCCTTGAGGCTCTTGCCTGCCATGACTCAGCTCCTCCTTTGCCCCTTGACGGGGGATCGACCGCCCTGTCGGCGGCACGCGCCGCAGCGACCGTAGAACTCGACGCGGTGATTCAATACCTCGAAGCCGGAGCGCACCGCGATGCGGGCCCGCACTCCCCGGGTGGCGCGCGTCGGCACGTCGTAGATGCGGCCGCAGGCGACGCATGTGAAGTGGTCGTGCGGCGCCGTGTTGCCGTCGAAGCGCACGCCGGACGGATCCGCACGCTCCGCCAGAAACCCCTCGGCGGCGAGCCGCCGGAGGTTCCGGTAGACCGTCGCCAGGCTCACGCGCGGCAGCCGCCGTCGCACGCGCCGGTAGACGAACGCCGCCGTCGGGTGCGCGTCGGTGGCGTGGACGACCTCGAGGATGATCCGGCGCTGCCGCGTGAGCCGGAGGCCCCAGGCGCGAAGCGTGGCGTCGACTGCGGGCGCACTGGTATTTTTAGTAATCATTATCAACAACAAAGCGGAGTGTACCCGGCGCGCGCGCGGCTGTCAACTCCGGCCCGGCGCGCTGGCGCGTTTCGTCCGCTTCCGCTAGACTACCCACCTCAGGAGGACCGCTCGAATGGCCCAACCCTCTGGGCTCCGGATCCGCGGAGCCCGGCAGAACAACCTCAAGAACATCTCGCTCGAGATCCCGCACGACCGGCTCACGGTCGTCACCGGCGTGTCCGGCTCCGGGAAGTCCTCGCTCGCCTTCGACACGCTCTTCGCCGAGGGGCAGTGGCGTTACATCGAGTCGCTGTCCACGTACGCCCGTATGTTCCTCGATCGGGTGGACCGCCCCGACGTCGACCGGATCGAGCAGATCCGGCCCGCGGTCGCTCTCGAGCAGAAGAATCCGGTGCGGACGGCGCGCTCGACGGTCTCCACCGCCACCGAGGTCTACGATTATCTGCGGCTGCTCTACGCGAAGATCGGGCGCGTCCACTGCCCCGCGTGCGGTGCGGCCGCGACCTCGCACTCGCCCGAGACGATCGTCAGCTCGCTCCTCAGCGAGCATCCCGGCGCGCGCGCTCACATCACGTTCCGGCTCGCGGTGCCCGGGGCGCTGCCGCCGGCCGAGCTGTGGACGAGCCTGAACCGGCGCGGCTTCGCGCGCGTGCGCGTGAACGGCACGATCCACGACCTGGCATCGCCGCCGCCCGTGGACCTCGCCGAGCACCGGTCGATCTCGGTGGTCCTGGACCGCGTCGTGCTCGAGTCCCCTCACCGCGCACGGATCGCCGAGTCGGTCGAGGCGGCGCTGCGGGAGGGCGGAGGGCAGGTCGACGTCGAGGTGCTCGACGGGCCCACGCGCGTCTTCGCCGAGGACTTCCGCTGCAGCGGCTGCGGGCAGGCACTCGAGCGGCCGCAGCCGCTCCTCTTCTCGTTCAACCACCCGCTCGGCGCCTGCCCCGAGTGCAAGGGCTTCGGCAATATCTTGCGATACGACGAGGCGCTCGTCGTGCCCGATCGGAGTAAGAGCCTGGCGGAGGGCGCCGTCGAGCCCTGGACGCATCCCTCCGGCAGGTGGTATCAGCGCGAGCTGCTGAAGGCCGCGCGCCGGCACAAGCTGGACACCGATGCGCCCTGGGAGCAGCTTCCCGACACGGCGCGCGCGCTCGTCTACGCGGGCGACGGCAGCTTCCCCGGCATCACGGGCTTCTTCGAGGAGGTCGAGTCGTACCGCTACAAGCTCCACGTCCGCGTCTTCCTCTCGCGCTACCGGAGCCAGTCGCGGTGCGCGACGTGCCGGGGCGCGCGGCTCAAGCCCGCCGCCCTCGCCGTCCGGGTCGCCGGCCTCACGATCGCCGAGTTCGCCGCGCTCACGGTCGAGGCGGCGGTTCGCCTGCTCGGGGACCTCACGCTCACGGCCTGGGAGGCGGTCGTCGCCCGCGAGATCCTGCGCCAGCTCAACGCCAAGCTCGGGTTCCTGCGGCGGGTCGGGCTCGGCTACCTCACCCTCTCGCGTCAGACGCGCACCCTGTCGGGGGGAGAAGCCCAGCGAATCAATCTGGCCAATCAGCTCGGCTCACAGCTCGTCGGCACACTCTACGTGCTCGACGAACCGTCGATCGGCCTCCACCCGCGCGACACGATGCGCCTCGTGGAGCTGTGTCGCGAGCTCGCCCGGGCGGGCAACACCGTCGTCGTCGTCGAGCACGACCGCGAGTTCATCGCCGCCGCGGATCACGTCGTCGAGCTCGGACCGGGCTCGGGCGAGCGGGGCGGCGAGATCGTCTTCGCCGGCTCGCAGGCGGAGTTCCAGAAGGCGACGCGCTCGCTGACCGCGCGCTACGTCACCGGACGCGAGGTGATCCCCCTCCCGCCCTTCCGCCGCGCTGGCCGGCGCCACCTCGTCCTCGTGGGCGCGCGCGAGCACAACCTCAAGGACGTGACGGTCCGGATCCCGCTCCACACGCTGACGGTCGTCAGCGGCGTGTCGGGCTCCGGCAAGTCCACGCTCGTTCACGACACGCTCTACCGCGCCGTCGCGCGCGCGTTCAAGACCGAGTTCACACCGCCCGGCGCTTACGACGGTCTCACCGGCCTCGAGTACCTGAAGGGTGTTCGCCTGATCGACCAGGCGCCGATCGGCCGCACGCCGCGCTCGAACCCCGTGACCTACGTCAAGGCGTTCGACGAGATCCGGAAGTTGTACGCCGCCCTCCCCCGCGCCAGGGCGCTGGGCCTCGGCGCCGGCGCGTTCTCGTTCAACGTCCCGGGCGGGCGGTGCGAGTCGTGCCAGGGCGACGGTTTCCAGAAGCTCGAGATGTACTTCTTCGAGGACGTGTACGTGAGATGCGAGGAGTGCGAAGGGCGGCGCTACCGGCCCGACGTCCTCGCCGTGAAGCACCGAGGGCGCTCCATCGGCGACGTGCTCTCCATGACGGTGGACGACGCCGTCGAGTTCTTCGCCGCCCAGGCGGGGCTCGCGCGGCGGCTCCGCGTGCTCCAGGACGTCGGCCTCGGCTACCTGCGTCTGGGCCAGCCCGCCACGACCCTTTCGGGCGGCGAGGCGCAGCGGCTCAAGATCGCCGCCGAGCTCGGCGCGCGCGCGGCGAGCGAGATGCTCTACATCATGGACGAGCCCACGACGGGGCTCCACCTCGACGACGTCAAGAAGCTCCTCGGCGTGCTCAATCGCCTCGTGGACGCCGGTAACACGATCCTCGTCGTCGAGCACCACCTCGACGTCGTCAAGTCCGCAGACTACGTCGTCGACCTCGGTCCCGAGGGCGGCGACGAGGGCGGAGAGATCGTCGCTGAGGGGACGCCGGAGGTGGTGGCCCAGACGGCCGGCTCGTACACCGGCAAGTTCCTCGCGGAGGTGCTCCCAAAGCTCAACGGCAAGAACGGTCGCGTTTGATCGTGCGTGTCTTCTACGGCTGGATCGTCGTCGCCGGCGCGTTCCTTGTCCTCTTCGTCGCCTACGGCGCCCAGTACTCGTTCGGCGTCTTCTTCGACGCGCTCCTGCGGGAGTTCGGCTGGAGCCGCGCGAGCCTCTCCGGGGCCTTTTCCGTCTACGCCTTCGCCTACTGCGTCTTCGGCTTTCCCGCCGGGCGGCTCACCGACCTCTGGGGCCCACGCGTCGTGATCGCCACCGGCGGGCTCTTCCTCGGCGTCGCGCTCGCCGGCATGTCGCTCGTCGCCGAGCTCTGGCAGCCGTACGTGCTCTACGGCCTCGTGGCGGGGCTCGGCATGTCCACCGCGTACGTGCCGTGCAACACGACGGTCGTCAAATGGTTCGTCGCGCGGCGCGGCCTCGCCGTTGGCCTCGCCTCGAGCGGCGCGAGCGTCGGCACCTTCGCGCTGCCACCGCTGGCCCAGCTCCTCGTGGCCTCGGTCGGCTGGCGGACGGCGTACGTCGTCTTCGGCGTCGGGATCTTCCTCCTCGTGAACCTGGTGGCCCAGGTGATGCGGCGCGACCCCGAGAGCCTCGGTCTCCACCCCGACGGGGCGCGCCGTCCGCTCGCCGCCGCCGGCGCCGACGAGGGCGTCGGGCCCTTGACGCGCGCGATCCGGACACGCGCGTTCTGGATGCTGGGCGCCACGTTCACGGCGACGTGGATCCCGGTCTTCATCCCGCTCGTCCACCTCGTGCCGTTCACGCGCGACCTCGGGCACTCCGCGCTGACCGGCGCCTGGGTCGTCTCGACTCTCGGCATCGGCGCCGTCGCCGGCCGCCTCGTCATGGGAGCGGTCTCGGACCGCATCGGGCGCAAGCGCGCCGTCGGGGTCGCGATGGCACTCCAGGCCGTCGCCTTCCTCGGCTTCCTCCTCGCCGGCCGCGGGCTCCCCCTGCTCTTCGGCGACGCGCTCGTGTTCGGCTACTCGTACGGCGCGGTCTCCACGCTCTTCCCCGCGATCGTCGGCGACTTTTTCGGCCGCGGCCAGGCGGGCACGATCGTCGGCTTCCTCTTCGCGCTGGCCGGCGCGATGGCGGGCTGGGGGCCGCTCATCGCCGGCGCGATCTACGACGCGACCGGGAGCTACGATCTCACGTGGACCCTCTCGGCGCTCCTGAACGTCGTCGCGATCGTCCTTCTGGCGCGCGCGCAGCCGCCGCGAGGCGCCACGGCATGACGGCGACCAGGGCGATCCTCATCAGCATCGACGGCCTGGCGGCGTTCTACTGGACCGACCCCGCGGCGCGGATGGAGGGTGTGCGCGCGCTCGCGAAGCGCGGCGTCGTGGCCGCGCGCATGGAAACCGTCTTCCCGAGCACCACCTGGCCGGCCCACGCGAGCCTCGTCACCGGCGTGGCGCCGGACCGCCACGGCGTCGTCGGCAACGCCATTCTCAACCGACGGACCGGAGCGCGCGAGGACCTGACCGGCGATCCCGTCTACGACGCGCCGGACCTCCTGCGCGGGCCGACGGTCTACGATTGTGCGCACGCCGCCGGGCTCACGACGGCGGCGATCGACTGGCCGGCCACGCGCCACGCGCCGTCGCTCAATTTCAACCTGCCGTTCTTCAAGGACCAGCGCGTCTTCGAGACCCAGACCTCGCGGGCGGTCTGGACCGAGCTCGCCGCGCTCGGCTATCCGCTCGACCGTCAGGGCGAGTGGGCCGAGCTGCCCAAGCGCTTTCTGAAGGACGCGATGGTGGCCGAGCTCGCGGCGCACGTCTGGCGTCGCCACGAGCCCCGGCTGATGCTCCTGCACTTCCTCTGCGTCGACAGCCTCCAGCACCTCCACGGGCCGCGCTCGCCGGAGGCCTACTGGGCGATCGACTACGTGGACGGGCTCATCGGGCGCTTCCTCGCGACCCTGCCGGCCGACGAGCTGGCCGAGCGCACGGCGCTCTTCGTGGTGTCGGACCACGGCTTCCTTCCCGTCGCGCACGAGGTCCGTCCGAACGCGCGCTTGCGCCAGCTCGGCGTGCTGCGCGCGGACCCGGCCGGGCGCGTCGCGAGCGCCGACGCGCGCTTCGTGACGAACCACGGCGCGGGCTACCTCTACTGCACCGGGGACGGTGACCCGGTCCGGCTCGCGCGGGACCTCGCCGCCGAGCTCGCGCGAGTCGAGGGCGTGGCGCACGTGTGGGCGGAGCGCGAGTATCCCGCCCTTGGTCTGCCGAGGCTCGCGCAGGACCCGAGGGTCGGCGATCTCCTTCTGGAGGCCGCGCCCGGTTACGCCTTCGCCGACGATGCCCAGGGGGACGAGGTCGTCGGCGCCCCGCGCTATCGCGGCAACCACGGTCACCTCCCGACGCATCCGGACAATGGCGCGTTCTTCCTGGCCGCGGGGCCTGGGATCGCGCGGGGACGCACGCTCGCGGCGGTGCGGAGCCGCGACGTCGGGCCGACCGTCGCCCACGTGCTCGGGCTCGGGATGGAGGCGACTGACGGACGCGTGCTGACCGAGATCCTCGCCGCCTGACCGCGACGGGTGCGGCCCTGCTAGAATCGCGGGATGCCGCTGGAGATCGCCGGCCTCAAGGTGGAGCGCGTGACGCCGCGGGCCCCCGCGCGCGCCAACCCGATCCTGTTCCTCCACGGCATGTGGGGCGGGAGCTGGATGTGGGACCACTACCTCGGCTTTTTCGCAGGGCGCGGCTACACGGGCTACGCGCTCAACCTGCGCGGCCACCACGGCTCGAAGCCGGTGGACGACATCGGCCGGGTCCGGTTCGCCGACTACCTCGCCGACGCGCGCGCGGCCGCCGCGGCGATCGGCAACCCGATCATCGTCGGCCACTCGATGGGTGGCCTGCTGGCGCAGAAGCTCGCCGAGCTCGGCGAGCCGCCGGCCGTCGTGGCGCTCACGCCCGCGGCACCGCGCGGAATCTTCCCCCTGTGCACCGTCGAGCTGTTCCGCGTCTCGCTCGTGCATTTCCACGAGTTCGTGCTCGGCCGCCCCATCGTCCCGACGCCGGCCGAGGCCGACGCGCTGCTGCTCGGGCGGATTCCCCCCGACGAGCGCCGCGCGGCCTTCGAGCGGCTCGTGCCCGAGTCCGGGCGCATGGCATTCGACGTGGCGGTGAGGGGTGTGCCCGTGGACGCCGCGCGGGTGCGGTGCCCGATGCTCGTCGTCGCGGCGCGGGAGGACCGCATCACGCCCGCCAAGATGGTCGGGAAGATCGCGGGGAAGTACCAGGCGGAGCTCCGCGTCTACGACGGGCACGCCCACATGGTGGTGCTGGAGCCGGGCTGGGAGCTGATCGCCGGCGAGGTCGCGAGCTGGCTCGACAAGGAGGTGCGATGAAGGCCCTCCGAGACAAGTACTGCATCGTCGGCGTGGGCGAGACGGAGTACTCGCGCGCCTCCAACCGCACGACGCGTGCGATGGCGGTCGAGGCGGTCCGCCACGCCATCCTCGACGCGGGCCTCACGGCCGGCGACGTGGACGGGATGCTGGACTACCAGGGAGGCGACTCGACCCTCGCGAACCACGTCGCGCCGGATCTCGGGATCCGCCTGAACTTCTACATGGACGTGATGGGCGGCGGCTCGTCGACGGAGGCGCTGGTCGGCCTCGCGATGGGCGCGATCGAGGCCGGCATGTGCCAGACGGTCGCGATCTACCGCTCGATGAACGGCTACAGCGAGTTCCGCATCGGCGGCACCGGCGCGCGCGCGGCCCAGCCCGTGCGCGGGCTCGACCTCGCCCAGGTGCCCTTCGGGATGCGGAGCGCCGGCCAGAACTTCGCGCCGACGTTCCTGCGCCACATGTACGAGTACGGGACGACCTCGGAGCAGGTCGCGCACGTGAAGGTCGCCCACAGCAAGCACGCGTCACAAAATCCCAAAGCGCTCCTCAAGGAGCGCGTGACGGTCGCCGACGTCGTCGGCTCGCGCTGGATCGTGACGCCGCTCCACCTCCTCGACTGCTGCCTCGAGACCGACAATGCGACCTGCGTCATCGTGACCTCGGCCGAGCGGGCGCGCGACTGCCGCCCCCGGCCCGTCCACATCCTGGGCGTCGCCGGGCGCGTGTCGAAACCGCGTCTGGACTTCCACTGGGCGCACGGCCCGATCACCCGCGTCGCGGGCTACTACGCCAAGGACATCGTCTTCGGCCAGGCCGGCATCGGCCCGGACGACGTGGACCTGACCGGCTCCTACGACGCGTTCACGTTCACGACGATGCTGCAGCTGGAAGAATACGGATTCTGTAAGAAGGGGGAGGGAGGGCACCACGTCTCGAGCGGGGTCATCGAGCTCGGCGGCCGGCGCCCCAACAACACTTCGGGCGGCCACCTCTGCGAGGGCTACACGCACGGGATGTCCATGGTGATCGAGAACGTCCGACAGCTCCGCGGGACCGTGGACGACTACTGCCCGAAGGCCGCCGAGGGCGTCCACACCTACGACTACGCCCCGGGCCGCTGCCGCCAGGTGAAGGACGCCGAGATCGCGATGAACCTCGGCTGGGCGATGCCGCCCCTCGGCAGCGCCCTCATCCTCCGGAGATGAGGACGACAGAGATCGGGCGATCGACCGTCCGCATCGCGAGATTCCGGCGGGGCACGGGCGTGGCGACAGCCCGGGAGGCTCAGCCCAGTGGGCTGAGCCATGTGCCCTGTTCAAGGAGGTGTCTCTGATGCCCCAGCCGGTCCAGTACCGCGGGATGTCGCTGATCGTCCCGGACAACGACACGGAGTGGAAGGAGTTCTACGCGCACGCGCGGGCTCATCGCCTCGTCGTGCGAAAGTGCGCCCCGTGCGGCCTCCTGCGCTACCCGCCGACGCACGCCTGTCCCTGGTGCATGGCGCTCGGGTGGAACTGGCAGGAGGTCTCCGGGCGCGGCACGATCTACTCCTACGAGATCGTCCACCACGCCATCCAGCCGGGCTTCCGCGAGCTCACGCCCTACGCGGTCGTGCTCGTCGAGCTCGACGAACAGCGCGGGCAGCCGACACCCGACGAGTCGCTGCGGATCATCGCCAACCTCCTCAGGCCCGACCTCACGCCCGAGGGCCCAGCCGAGGTGGCGATCGGCAAGCGCGTGCGGGTGATCTTCCAGGACCTCGCCGACCACATGGCACTCCCGCAGTTCACGCTGACCGACGAGCCCCCACAGGGGCGCGTGTGGCGACTTCCGTGAAGTGCGGCATCGGGCTCTCGGTCCAGCACCTGCCCGACGACGCGCAGACGGCGCGGTTCCAGGAGCACGTCGAGCAGGTTCGCCTCGCGCGCGCCGTGGGGTTCACGTCCGTCTGGGCGAGCCAGCACTATCTCTCCGACCCGTTCACCTACTTCCAGCCGATCCCTACCCTCGCGCGCGTCGCCGCCGACGCCCCGGGCATGACGCTCGGGACGGGATGCCTGCTCCTGCCCCTCCACCACCCCGTCGAGATCGCCGAGCAGCTCGCGACGCTCGACGTGATCACGGGGGGCCGCTTCATCTTCGGTGTCGGCCTCGGCTATCGCGACGTCGAGAACGAGGCGATGGGGCACGACCCGAAAGAGCGCGTCGGTCGGCTGGTCGAAGGGCTCGAGGTGATCGAGCGGCTCTGGAACGGCGAGCCCGTCACCTACCAGGGCACGCACTTCCGCCTTCGCGACGTGCGCATCTCGATGCGGCCGCTCCAGCGACCGCGCCCGCCGATCTGGCTCGCGGCGAACAGCGACGCCGGCGTGCGGCGCGCGGCGCGCCTGGGCGACGCCTGGCTGATGAATCCCCACGCCACGCTCCCGACGCTCGAGCGCCAGGTCGCTCTCTTCAGGCGCACCCGCACCGAGCTCGGCCGCCCGACGGCGATCGAGACGCCGCTCATCAAGGAGTGCTACGTCGCGCCGGAGTCGTCCGCGGCATTCGCCGAGGCCGCTCCGTTCCTCGACGCGAAGTACCGCGCCTACCGCCGCTGGGAGCAGGACAGGGCGCTGCCCGCCGGGGAGAGCTTCCCGGGGAGCTTCGAGGAGCTGGCGCGCGACCGGTTCGTCCTCGGCGACCCCGTGAGGGTCGCCGAGGAGATCGCCCGCTATCGCGAGCGGCTCGGCGTCACGACGCTGATTTTCCGGATCCAGTGGCCGGGCATGGACCAGGCGCAGGTCCTCCGCTCGATCCGCCTCCTCGGCACGAAGGTGCTGCCCAAGGTCACGCCATAGCGCTCACTTCGCGAGCACCGAGTCGAGCGCCAACGATCCGCCCCCGGCCATCAGGCACGCGACCGCCATGGCGACGAAGGCGAGGTTCGCCTCGTACCCGTGCCCCCGGCCGGCGGCGAGCTCCCAATTGAGGAAGAAGCCGTGCTTCCGGTGCACCTTGGCGATCGCCCCGATCATCACGATGAGCACCGCGAGGGCTGCCAACCGCGTCAGGAACCCGAAGATGAGGCCGATCCCGCCGAGAAACTCGAAGAAACACACGAGGTAGGCGATCGGCCGCGGGAGGCCGATCGAGGTCAGGTAGCCGGTCGTCCCCTTGAGTCCGTACCCGCCGAACCATCCGAGCACCTTCTGCGCGCCGTGGGCGAAGAAGATCACGCCGAGCACCACGCGGACCACGGTGATCGCCCAGGACGACGACGTCGCGACGAGCCAATCCATGACGGGCCTCCTCGTTCGCGCGGCGGCCGCTCCGGGCCCCGCGCCGTTGAGCAGTTCGCAGCTCGCCCTACAGCGGTGACCGGCTGACCTTGTCGATGTCCTGCTGGTACTTGAGCAGGAGCGCGAGCGTCTTTCGCGTCACGTCGGAGTCGATCCGCTCCACGCCAAGGAGCAGCAGTGTGCGCGCCCAGTCCAGCGTCTCGGACACCGACGGCGGCTTCTTGAGATCCAGCGCCCGGATCGTGCGGACCACCCGCGCGATCTGCTCGGCCAGGGTCGCGTCGACCTCGGGAATGCGCGCCCGCACGATCTGCTTCTCCCGCTCGACGTCGGGGTAGTCCATGTGCAGGAACAGGCACCGCCGCTTCAGCGCCTCGGACAGCTCGCGCGTGTTGTTCGACGTCAACACCACGAGCGGCGGCCGGTTCGCGGTGAGCGTGCCGAGCTCCGGAATCGACACCTGCCACTCCGACAGGATCTCGAGGAGCAACGCCTCCGTCTCCACCTCGACCCGATCGACCTCGTCGATCAGCAGCACCACCGGCTCGGGGGACCGGATCGCCGCCAGGAGCGGGCGCGCGAGGAGGAAGTCCTCCGTGAAGATGTCCTGTTCGACCTTGCGCCAGTCGCGCTGCTCGGCGTCCGCCTGGATGCGGAGCAGCTGCTTCTTGTAGTTCCATTCGTAGAGCGCCTTCGCCTCGTCGAGCCCCTCGTAGCACTGCAGGCGCATCAGCGTGTGCCCGGTGATCGCCGCGAGTCCCTTGCCAAGCGCCGTCTTTCCAACGCCCGCTGGCCCCTCGCACAGGATGGGTTTCTCCAGCCGGTCGGCGAGGTACACCGTCATGGCGACGTCCTCGTCGGCCAGGTAGCCCACGGCCGCGAGGCGCTGCCTGACCTCCGACGGGGACTGGAAGCGTTCCATTCGGCCCTTTCGTCGCGCGCTATCGCGCGCGGCTTCCCGACGGGGCGCCGGGACCCCCACCGGAACGCGCCGCGGCGGCAGTAGCCGCCTCGTCCACGAACCGTATGCGCCGCTGAACGGGGAAGAAGCGCAGATCGAAGCGCGCCGCCACGAGCCCCCACAGGCCCTGGGGCGCCCACACCATCACGACGATCGCCACGGCGCCGAGGACGATGAGGTACCAGGCGCCGTAGTCGGCCAGGAACTCGCGCAGGACGAAAAACAGGGTCGTGCCGACGATGGGGCCCTCGATCGTCCCGATCCCTCCGATCACGACGACGAAGATCATCGAGGCGGTCCAGTTCACCGAGAACGCCGCGGTCGGCAGGATCCGGAGCAGATTGAGGTAGATCAAGGCCCCGGCGACACCGCAGCCGAACGCCGTCACGAGGTAGACGACCAGTGTGCTGCGGAACACGTTGATGCCGAGGCTCTCCGACGCCCGCGCGCTGTCGCGGATCGCGGTCAGGGCGAGTCCACGGCGGGAACGGAGGAGGCCGTAGACGAGCGCGACGGCCCCGACCCCCACCGCCAGCGCGATCCAGTAGGTCAGCCGCTCACGTTCGGTGCGGGGGATGGAGCGAATCGCCTGCAGCGAGCGGCCGAGACCTCCGCCGAGCGATGAGCTGTTGGCGACCAGCAGGTAGTAGACCTCCGCCACCACCCACGTCCCCACCGCGAAGTAGCCGCCCTGGAAGCGGAAGACCACCGCCGCCGTGGGCAGTGCGACCGCCGCCGTCACGAGCCCCGCGAGGAACACCGAGAGGAACGGGTTGACGCCGAGGAAGTCGGCGAGGACGTTGAGCGCGTAGCCCCCGAGCCCCACGTAGGCCTGCTGACCGACCGACACGAGGCCGCCGTAGCCCGCGAGAAGATTCCACATCTGGGCCAGCGTCAGCATCGATAAGAACTCGACGAGCAGGCGCATGTCGCTCGAGCTGCCCCAGAAGGGCAGCGCGAGCAGGACCGCGAGCAGCACCGCGCTCGCCAGGGCCCCCAGACGACTCGCCGGGGTCCCACGCTCGACCGTATAGCCGGCCGCCGTCATGCCTCTCTCACGGGCTTCGCGAACAGCCCCTGCGGCCGCACGAGCAGTACCAGCAGGAAGACGAGGTGCCCGGCGAGCTCGCGGTAGGCGGGGTCGACCTTGGCGCCGAGCGTGTGCGCGGTCCCGAGAATGACGCCGCCCACCAGGGTTCCCCACAGCGACCCGAGACCCCCGATCACGACCGTCTCGAACGCAACCAGGAGACGGCCGGGGCCGATGTCGGGAGAAAACGTCGTTCGGATCCCGAGGAACACGCCGGCCACGGCGACGATCCCGAACGCGATCGCCACCGCGAGGCCGTAGGTGTGACGGTTGTCGATCCCCATGAGGCGCACCGTCTCCTGGTCGTCCGCTGTCGCGCGGAACGCCCGGCCGAGCGCCGTCCGCGTGAAGAGCCCTTGGAGTCCGGCGATCGCCAGCGCGGCGACCAGGAAGACGACCAGAGGATACCACCCGATGGCGAGCTGCCCGGCGATGCTGATGCTGGCGGTGCTGATGTCACCCGCATCCAGACGCCGATCGTCCGCCGAGAAGGTCTGAAGGAGCAGGTTCTGGATGATGACGGAGAGACCGAACGTGACGAGCAGGGGCGGCAGGACGCCCCGATCCAGAGTCCGGGCGAGCAGACCCCGTTGCAGGCCATAGCCGAGCCCGCCCATCAACGGCACCACGATCACGAGGCTCAGGAAGGGGCCGACGCCGGTCACGCCGACCACGACGATGCTGAGGAACGCCGCCAGGATGATGAAGTCTCCGTGCGCGAGGTTGACGACCCGCATGATCCCGAAGACCAGCGAGAGCCCGGCGGCAAAGAGGGCATAGAGCCCGCCAAGCAGGAGCCCCTGGGTCAGGGCGTTCACCCAGTCCACGGCTCAGACACCGAAATACGCCGCGGCGATCTGCTCCCGCGCGAGATCGCGTGGCCGACCCGCGAGGGAGACCCGGCCCTCCTGAAAACAGTACACGCGGTCACACACACTGAGCGCGCGGCCGACATCCTGCTCCACGAACAGCGTGGTCGTTCCCTCGCCCACGATCGTGGCCAGACGGTTGTAGACGTCGTTGACGACGATCGGCGCGAGCCCGAGCGACACCTCGTCGAGGAGCAGCAGCCGCGGGTTGGCCATCATCGCCCGGCCCATCGCCAGCATCTGCTGCTGGCCGCCCGAGAGCGTCAGGCCGCTCACCGCGCGGCGCTCGTACAGCACCGGGAACAGCTCGTACACGCGCGCGAGCGACCATGGGCCCGGGCGCCCGCGATGGGCTCCGATCCGGAGATTTTCCTCCACCGTCAGGCTGGGGAAGATGCGCCGGCCCTCGGGCACGAGCGCGATGCCCAGCGCGACGATCTCGTGGGTCGGGCGGCCGCCGATGGGTCGGCCGTCGAAGCGCACGGCCGGCGCCGCGCTCGCGTTCAGCCCGACCACGGTCCTGAGGAACGTCGATTTGCCGGCGCCATTCGCGCCGATGATGGCCACGAGCTCGCCTGGCGCGACCTCGAGCGTGACGCCGAAGAGGGCCTGGAAATCGCCGTAGAAGGCGGTGAGCTCGTGGACCGACAAGAGGCTCATCCGACATCGATCCCCATGTAGACCTTCCGAACCTCCGCGCTCGTCACGACGTCTCGGGGAGCGCCCTCGGCCAGGCGGCGCCCGAGGTTGACGACGAGCAGGCGATCGACGGCCAACATCAGCGCGTGGACGATGTGCTCGATCCAGATGATCGTCACGCCCTCGGCACGGATCTCCCGGATGGCGGCGACCAGCTCCGCCACCTCGTGCTCCGTCAGCCCGCCCGCGATCTCGTCGAGCAGGAGCAGCCGCGGGCCCGTCGCCAGTGCCCGCGCCAGCTCCAGGCGCTTGCGCTCGAGCAGCGTCAGCGAGCCGGCGAAGGTGTTGGCCTTGCCGGCGAGTCCCGTCCGTCGCAGGACCTGGACGCTCACATCGTGCGAATCGCGCTCCGACCTCCCCCGACCGAACGCAGCCCCGACCAGGACGTTCTCGAACACGGTCATCCCGACGAACGGGAGCGGGATCTGATACGTGCGCGCGATCCCGGCGGCGCAGCGATCGTGGGGCCGCCGCGCGGTGATGTCGGCGCCGGCGAAGAAGATCCGGCCCCGGTCCGGCGTCGTATCTCCCGTGATGAGGTTGAACAGCGTGGTCTTGCCGGCGCCGTTCGGTCCGATCACGCCCACGCCGAGCGCCTCGCCGCCGCCGACCTCGAAGGTGAGGTCGTCGGTCACCACCAGCGCGCCGTACGCCTTGGAGACGCCCTCGAGCCGGAGCAGCGGCTTCGCCGCCGCGGCGCCCCCCGTCACGGGCTACACCATGCCCCGCAGCGTGCCTCCCGTGGGGATGAAGGGCGCCCGCTTGTTGCTGACAATCGTGAGGTCGTAGGCGAACTGCTTGCCCTTCCCCCACTGCCCGCCGACCAGCGGCGTCTTGGCCACGTTGCCGACCGGTCCCTTGGCCCAGCTGATGTCGCCCACGATCGTCTTCGCGCTGGTCGCCTTGATGGCTTCACGGAGCGCGTCGCGATCGCCCGCCTTGCCGGCGCGCGAGAGCGCGTCGAAGGCGACCTCGAACAGCGCGTGGATGAAGCCCATGGGCTGCGTCCACTGCTTCTTGGTGGCGCTCGTGTACCTGGCGGCCAGGTCCCGCGAGGTGAACCCGGTCAGCGATGACTTGAAGGGGTGGTTGGGCGACCACCACACCTCGGTGGTGAGCCCGTCGCCGGTGGGGCCGAGCGCCTCGACCGAGCGGGGGAAGAGCAGCGCCTTGCCGACGGTCACCGCCTTCGGCCGGAAGCCCTGCTGACGCGCCTGGGTCCAGAAAGTCGTGAAGTCCGGCGGGATCAGCACGCCGGTCACGATCTCGACCTTCGCGTTCTTGAACGCCGTGATCTGTGCGGAGAAGTCGTCGAGGAGCGGCTTGAAGAAGCCCGGATCGACCATCGCGAAGCCGAGCTTCCGGAGCGCCGGGGCGAAGCCGCGCTCGGGGTCGCCCCAGGCGCGCCCGTCGCCATCGTTGGGCCAGAGCGCTCCGACCTTCTTGTTGGTCGGCACCGTCTGCCACAGATCGGTGAAGACGCCGATGATGTCCTCGAGGCCCCAGAAGAAGTGGTAGGTCCACTTGAACCCCTTCGCGGGGTCGCCGCCGCGCCCGAAGAACCACGGCTGCCAGGGCGCGACCGACGAGATGCAGGGCACCTCGTTCAGCTCGCACTGGTCCCCCACCGGATTCGTCGTCTCGGGCGTCGACGCCACGAGCATCAGGTCGATCTTCCCGCTCAAGATGAGGTCGGACGCCACCTCGGCGGCGCGGTTCGGGTTCGACTGGCTATCCTTGACGAGGAGCTTGATCGGGTGAGGCTTGCCGCCGATCGCGACCCCGTCCGCGAGCGCCTTCTCGAGGCCGGCGATGATGAATTCGTCGGCCTCGCCGAACCCGGCGAGTGGGCCGGTCCGCGGGCTGACGTAGCCGATCCGAATCTCGCGTTCCGCGCCGCGCGCTGGCCCGACCCGCAGCGCGCCCAGGCCGGCGACCGCGCCGGCCGCCGCCCCGCCCTTGAGAAACCGCCGTCGCGTCATCAGAAATTCACCGGGTTCGTCGGCGCCTTCCCCGACGCGATGAGCGCGGGAAGGTCGGGCGACGCGTTCTCCCATACGAGCAGCATGGCGCGTTTGGGCGAGTAGCCCTGGTGACGGATGTCTGCCGGCATCGCCGCGACGTCCCCGGGCTTCATGACCACCTTGGCGCGGACGGCGCCCGTGTCGCGATCCTCGACGTCCCAGTAGATCTCGTCGCTGAGCTGGACGAACCACTCCACTCGATCGTTGCCGTGGATGATCGGCAGGATGTACTCCTCGGTGGTCGGGCAGTACAGGCTGTCCTTGCAGACGGAGACGACCGAGGGGTTCCACGTCACATTCGATCGGGAGAGGTAGGCGAACAGGTTGAAGGCGCTCACCTGCCCCTCGAAGCCCGGCTCGACGACGACCTCGGGCTCGTCCTGCGGCACGTCGACGAAGTGGCGGTTGATCGGGAACCCGTTCGCGTCAGACCTGAGCGCCTCGTCCTCCGGCACGCCCACCATCCGCTTCGCCGCGACGCGCCGCCGCGTGACCGCGGCTCGGTTGTCGCCGGCCTTCGGTCCAAAGGCCGTCCCGGTCTCGTGCGGGCTGGCGAACGGGTCGAAGGTCGAGTTCGTCCAGTCTTCGAGGATGGCCTTGAACGTGGCCTTGATCAGCGGCGTCGGGAAGTTTTCCAGATGGTCCAGCTCGGCCTTGCGGTAAGCGTCGTTGTATCGGCCGGCAAACAGATCGACCGTGCCGTAGTGGTTGACCGTCCCGATGACGCCGTCGAAGTTGACGATGCCGTAGAAGAACTCCCAGGCCACGTCGCGCTGGAGGGCCCGGAGGAACCCGTCGGCGGACATGACATGGCGGCCCGTCGGCCACTTGATGTAGACGAAGTACTCGTCGCGGGCGAAGGTCAACTCGCCGAGGGAGAAGCGCCGGTAGCCGTGCTCGTTGGGCCCGGTGGCCTTGACGTCGGAGACCGTCTGGACGCTCATCGCGCGCCCTCCTTGTTCACATCGTCTGGCAAATCTCGGACCATCGGTACTGCGTGTCTTGACCGGCGATCGTCTGGAGAAGAACGACCCCCGGCCGGTCGGCGTGGAACTGGTACGCGGCGCCGGCGGGCAGCAGCGTCATGTGGCCGCGACGCGCGCGGACGCGGCCCATCTTCCGGCCCGCCGGCTCGCCGCTGAGGCGAATGGACCCCTCGTGATTGGGACGAACCCCGGAGGGATCGGCGAGCTTCAGCAGCCGGATCTCGACCTCGCCGTCCATGACCAGGGCGAACTCGTCGTGGGCGGCCGCCCGCCACTCGGACGTGCCCTCGGCCCTGATGACCTCGAGGACGTACTGCATGTTCTTCCCCACGGCCACCTTCGCGTACGGCTTCGACCGCGACGCGACCTCGAAGATATTGGAGAAGGCGTAGCGCTTGGGATCATCGTCGATGATCTCCACCCCGCCCTTCTCATAGGATGCGAGAGAGCCAAAGCGGGTGACGTACTTGGTCATCGGAGAGCCTCCCCGTCGTTCCTGCCCGTGTCCCGGGTGTTCGATCTACGGACTCTTGGACACGGTCACCACGAATGTCAACAGCAAATATTTACCCATGTCGGCCGCCCCACCCCCGGGGCGGATCGGGGGCCTTCGAGCGTGGCGCGTTCGGGGTCAGCACGCCGAGCGTGCCCAGTACGATCGCCGTGAGCTGCGCGATCGCGTCGTGCACGTCGGGCGTGTTCGGCAGGATGCACCTGAGATCCGTGACGCCCAGGTGTGCGAGCTCGATGGCCCTGGCCTGACACTGCTCCAGGGTGCCGAAGATCCCGAACGCCGCCGGGTGCCCGATCTCGCGGAACAGCGGCTCGTCGCTCGCCCGGGCGCGCGCCTCCGCGGACGTCCGCCCGATGGAGACCGGCACCTCCACGGCGATCCCGAGCCCGGCGGGATCCCGGCGCGCGGCCGCGCAACCCGCGCGGATCTGGGCGATCAGCGCGCTGACGTCCTGGAGGGCGGACGCGGGGATCACGACGTCGTCGGCCACGCGCGCGGCTACGTCGATCGCTCGGGGATCCGTGATCTCGACGGAAAGCGGCGGTCCGCCAGGAAGGAGCTCGCGGAGGGTTCGGGCGTACTCCTCCACGTGCTCCCCGACGCTTCTCAAGCCGATCTCGACGCGTCCTCCCACCGCGACATCGAGGGTGCGTGCCATCGCGGCGAGGGTCGCGGGCGGTCTGAGGGGAGGACGCACCATCGCCCCCAGTCGGGCCCGGGACGCGTCGAGCCCCGCGAGGACGAGCGCGGTCCACGCCTCGAGCCGGGAGCCGTCAGCCTCGAGGGTCGGATGGTCGGCGACCCAGAGCGCGTCGATTCCCGCGCGATCGCACATCTTCGCCACCTCGCGCACGCGACTCGGCGCGTTCCGCGTGTCGAGGACGACGCTCAGACGGGCGAGCCGTCCCGACGGGGCGACGGTTGGCCTGAAGCGACTCACACGCTAGACTCTACTAAACCGGCCGCCGCGGGGGAACCGGCAGCCCGATGCTGAACGCGCTGATCGACTTCATTCACCGGTTGCGCGACGCCGCGATCCCGATCTCCATGGTCGAGGCGGTCGACGCCACGGAGGCCCTCCGCCACGTCGACCTGGGGAGCCGCGCCGAGCTCAGGGCGGCCCTCAAGACCGTGCTCGTGAAGCGCGCGGAGCACGCGGCCTCGTTCGCGGCGCTGTTCGACGTCTACTTCGCCGCGCGCCGGGCCGACGCGCCCCGATCGGGAGGCGGACCGCCGGACGTCGCCGATCCCACCGCCGCCGACGACCTCCTGCAGGCCCTTCACGACGCCCTGCGACGAAACGACGAAGGCGCCTTGCGGGCGATGGCGACGCGCGTCGTCCAGCACTTCGCCGGCATCGACGCGCAGCGCGCCGGCTCCCAGCAGTACTACCTCTACCGCGTCCTCCGCCAGCTCGACCTGTCCAATCTCCTGCAGCGGCTCATCCATGAGGCGGGCGAATCCGGTGGTGACACGACGCGCCTCGATGACCGTCTGGTTGGGGACGAGCAACGCCACCGGATCGAAGCGTTCCGCCGACGGCTCGCCGACGAGATCCGCGCGCGCCTTCTCGACGTCAAGGGGGCCGCGGCCGCCGCCGACGTGTCCGTCCGCACGCCGATCGAGGACGTCGACTTCCTCGGGGCCACGCCGGGGGAGCTCCGGGACATGCGGCAGGCGATCCGGCCACTCGCGCGGAAGCTGGCCGCCCGCATCGCGCGCCGGCGCCGCTTACGCCGGCACGGGCGGCTCGATGCGCGCCGAACGATCCGCCGCTCGCTGTCCGCCGGGGGCGTGCCGCTCGAGCCCGCCTTTCGATACCCGAAGGCGTCCAAGGCGGATCTGTACCTGCTCTGCGATGTCTCAGGGTCGGTCGCGGAGTTCGCGCACTTCACCCTGTCGCTCCTGTACGCGATGAACGAGGAGTTCTCGAGGATCCGATCCTTCGCGTTCGTCGACGGGATCGACGAGGTGACGAAGCTCTTCGACGACCGCTCGGTCCAGCTGGACGCTCGCCATCTCCTGGCGCGCGCCAACCTCGTGTGGGCGGACGGACACAGCGACTACGGCCACGTGTTCGGGCGGTTCTGGAACGTCTACGGAGCGCGCACCCTCGGGCCGAGGACCACCGTCATCATCACCGGGGACGCTCGCAGCAACTACCGAGCCCCGGGGCTCGAGGCGCTGCGCGCGATCCAGGCATGCGCCCGCAAGGTCTATTGGCTGAATCCCGAGCCGCGGCGGGAGTGGAACACGACGGACTCGATCATCGCGTCGTATGCTCCCTGCTGCGACGGCGTCTTCGAGGTGCGCAACCTGCGCCAGCTCGCCGACTTCGTTCGCGCGATCGCGTGAAGCCGGCCCATGGCCGAGGATCCGAGCGGGTCAGAACAGCGCGATCGGGTTCACCGGCGAGCCGGTCACGCCCTGGAGGCGGAGCGGCGCGATCGTCAGCATGAACTCCCACCGTCGCCGTGCCACGCACGCCTGCGCCAGGTCCTCGAGGTTGGCGTTGTCGATGAGCCAGAGCCCCATGCCGACGAGACCGACGATGTGGACGACGTTGCCGAGACCGGGGTGGGTCGCGGGGCTGACGTCGTTGTGGGTGTCGGTGCCGAGCATGGCGACGTCGCGCTCACGGAGCCACGGCATGCACGCGACGTGCGCCGCGGGAGAGCCGTCCTTCAGTGGATGGCGCGGTCCGTCCGCGAGCCGCCGCGCATAGTAGCCGGTGCGGATCAGCAGAATGTCGCCCGCCTCGACGCGGACCTGCTGCGCCCGCTCGGCTGCCTCGAGGTCTTCGGGCAGCACCCCCTCGCCCGACCCGAGCCAGCGTCCCTTCAGCGCCGCCACGTCCAGGAGGACGCCACGGCTCACGACGCCGTCGCACAGCAGATCCACCGACTCGACCTGGGCGCCCTCGCGCGAGGTGATCAGGTTGGCCGAGCGCCCGTTGTAGATCTTGCCCTGCCAGAAGTAGTGAGCCGGCGTATCCACGTGCGTGATCGTGTAGCCGTGGAAGACCATGCCGATGAACTCGGAGGCGCCGCGCCGCTCCAGGAGTCGGGCGGGCGAGTCGTGGTCGCGCCCCTCGCCCGAGTCGACCATGAAGCGGAGGGGCTGAAACGTCGTGTCGGCGCTGACCGCGTTGGTCGCGATCGGCCGCGCGCAGCTCACGGGAACGCCGTCCCGCACGAGCGCCGCCGCGCGCTTTCGCTTCTCCGGCGTGATGAGGTTGATCGTCCCCAGCTCGTCGTCCTTTCCCCAGCGTCCCCAGTTGCTGAGGCTCGAGATCATCTTGATCACGTCGCTCTCGGTCAGGGTCGTCGCCACGGGGGTCCTCCTCGAGGAGGCCGGACATCGGGTCCGGGCTAGAAGTACTCGAACGTCATCGCCTCGCGCTCCATCCGGAGCCGGAGGTCCGCCATGAAGACGAGGTAGGGATGCGCGCCGTGCGCGACGAGCGCGTCGCGGTTTCCGTCGAGGAGCGCCGCCGACTCCGCCTCACCGAGCCCCATCTCGCGCGCGGCCGCGCGGGGGTCCGCGCGGAACCGAGACCGGAAGGCGGCGTCCGACTTGATGGCGAAGAGGCACCGGTTCAGACGGTAGGCCGAGGCGGGTGGGAACCGGTAGTGCGCGGTCACGTTCACAGACTCGCCTCGCCTACGGGCCACTCGACGACCGCGTTGCCGTGATGCCACGACGGCTCGTAACAATAGGGGTCGGCCTTCGCATCGCCGACCGCGCCGAGCAGCGTGATCCACGTCCGCAGCTCGATGTTGCCGGCCCGGTCGAGCTCCTCGGCGGTGACCGCGGCGAGCTCGTGGCCCCGCCCCGCGCTCAAGAGGTCCAGCAGCCGCCGGTCGTAGTCGAACGCCGGCGAGGCGTAGCGGTCGGTCCCCGGGAAGTGGGACATGCCGCCCGAGGCCATGAGGACCACGCGCTCCGAGCGCGAGTCCAGGATCTCGCCGAGCGCGCGGCCCCACTCGTAGCAGCGCTTCGGCGTCGGCTGGGGCGGCAGGTAGACGTTGATGTGGAGCGGGACGAGGGGGACCGACGGGGCCGGCATCGTGAAGTGGAGCGGCACGTAGAACGCGTAGTCGAGCGGCGCGTCCTGCGTGTAGACGAGGTCGAACCCCCGCTCGATCCCCGCCTCGACGAGGGCGCGGGCCAGCGGCTCGTGGATCGGGAACCGGTACCGATAGCGCCCGAAGGTCCCCGCGCACTCCGCCCCCACGTAGACGGCGAGCGCGGGCACCGCGTTCAGGAAGAACGCCTCGATGTGGTCCCCGGCGATCACCGCGATCGCGTCCGGCCGGAGCGCCTCGAGCCGCTGCTTGACCCGCGCGAAGGCCGCGTGGACGCGCAGCACGAGCTCGCGGTCCTCGGTCTCGGGCCGGGCGAGGAGCTGCGGCGTGTGGGCGCACGCGAAGGCGCCGACCAGCATGGGACTCACGCCCCGGCCGCGGCGTCGATCACGTGCCGCGGGATGATGAGCCGCGCCGCCATGACGGGTCGCGGCGAGGTGCCGATCCGCAGCTCGCCGACGATCGAGAGCAGCATGTACGCCTCGCGGCGATCCATGCCCGTGCGCCCGACGAACCACTCGACGGCGCCACGGGCGGCGTCCTCGGTGGCGAGCTCGACGGTCGGGCCGAAGCCGAGGACCTGCACGGTGTCGTCCACCTCGAGGATCGGGCGGTCGAGCTTCCGTCCCTGCTGGAGCTCCACGCGGGCGCGGACCGTGGCGTCGCACTCGACGCCCGTGCCCGTGATGATCCCGTCGCTGATCGCGGCGTGCGGGTCGGCGAAGAACAGCAGCGCGCCGTCGACCATCACCGGCAAGTGGACCCGGCTCCCGGCGCGCACGTCCTTCTGGTCGAAGTCGCCACCGTAGGGCCCGGCGTACGCGGGCTTGTAGCCCTCCGTCGGCATCGTGGAGACCGTGCCCAGATTCGGGTTGAGCGCGATCGGGATGCGGCCGCCGAACCAGGCGCGGCCATCCTTCACGGGGCACGAGAGCGCCCACGGCTCGCCGAACTCCCGCCGGAGCACGCCGAAGTCCCGGAGGATCGCCGTCTTGCCCTCGCCGTGCGGGGTGATCTCGAGCAGCTCCACGACGATCGCGTCGCCCGGCTTGGCGCCGCGAACGCGCACGGGGCCGGCGATGGGCGCGAGCGGGTGGCCGTCGCACGCCGGCGTGAACGGCGTCGGGACGGTCCGGATGTCCTGCACATCGGCGAATGCCCCACGCACCTCGAGGGTGAACGCCTCGCCCGACGCCACCTCGAAGGCCGGCGGCGTGGAGGGGTTGACGTCGAACAGGTACCAGCGCTTGTCCGCGGTCGTCACGCCGTGAGCCTCCTCACGATCTCGTCGAACGCCTTGTCGGCCAGCACCCGTACCTCCTCACGCGTCAGGGGTTGGATGGGATGCGGGACGACGACCGTCCGATAGTCCGTCGCCCCGAGTGCCAGGGCCTGGGCGCGGGCCGCCCCGACGAACTCGGTCGAGACCACCGTCGCGGTCGGGATGCCGTGGTCTTCGAAGAACACGCCGTCGTGCACACTGCACGTGGTGCACGACCCTCAGTCGGCGAGCGCCTCGATCAGGACGTCGGTCCCGCCGACGATCTCCTGGCGGAGCGTGTCGGGTGCGGGCCGCGCGAAGGTCGGCTTCTTCTTCCTCACGATGGCCTTGGGCTTCGCGCGCTCGCGCAGGAGCTCCTCGATCCGGTCGAGGAGGTGGTCGCCCTTCGCCTTCGAGATGTCGAGCAGCGTGACGACCTTGCCGTCGAGGCTCGACGGCCGGCGGGCGGTCTTCCGCGGTTGAGCCACCGGTGCGGTCGGGTCCAGATACTCACTCATGCGCTTCCTCCCGATTGCGGCGTGCGAATGGGCCGAAACACGAGCGCCGAGCCCTTCGAGAAGGTCCAGCCGGGGACGATCGCCGAGAACCGACCCGCCGTCCCACCGGCCACCACGATCTTGATGTTGTCGGGCGACCTGAATTTCGGGATCGGCGTGGAGTCGTGCGCGGGATCCGCGAACTTCCGGAGCACGTGCTCGGGAAGCCCCTCGCCGCCGTCGCGGCCCGGGAGCAGCTCGCGGACCGGGCGCTGGAGGCGGCCCCAGAGCCAGCGGCGAACGTCGGCCTTGCTCCAGCCTGCGTCACCCAGGATCGTCACGTGCTCGGGAGAGAGGACGAGCAGCGTGTCGCCCCAGTGCGTCATCTTGTGGTGGGAGACGACGGCCAGGCTCGCCGCGAGCGTCGCCAGCAGATCCTCCGGCGTCCGGGACCGCGCATCGTAGACGCCGAGGGGCGCGTCGGCGGCGAGAACGGCGACGGTCGAGTCGCCCGGGGCGAACCCGTGCTCGACGGCGAGCGACTCCCAGGGGCTCGCCTCCTCCCGCTCGCCGATGCAGTAGGTGTAGCGGCCCGGGTGGGCGAGCGTGGACATGCTGACCTCGCCCGGCCGCGCGCCGCCGACGTTCACGCAGACGAGGCGGAGCGCGCGTCCGATGGTCGCGTTGGCGCGCCAGCCGGAGCCGAAGACGCCGGCGCCGCAGTTGACGTCGAGCGTGGCGCGGAGGGGGCCGTTGACGATCACGAGCGGGGCGGGGGCGTTCGTCGTCGCCGAGACGCCGTGGAGATCGAACACCTCATCGCACACGGCCTCGACGGCGGCGAGCACCACGGGCAGGTACTCGGGCCGGCACCCGGCCATGACCGCGTTGACCGCGACCTTCTCGACGGTGGCGCGGCCCCAGTTCGGCGGGACGAGCGCGACCAGCTCGTCGTGCCCGCGGCCCGACGCGGCGACCGCACGGTCGACACGAGCGCGGGTCGGCACCACCACGGGCAGGCCGTCTGTGACCCCACGCGCGTAGAGCTCCTCGATGAGGTCAGCGTCAAGCTCGGGGTCGGCCAGCGACATGAGGAGAGGCTAACACAGGAATCCTCCGACACCACGTCAGCGTCGGCATCGGGCCGTCCTAATTCGGGTCGGGGTCGATCAGCGCGGGATCCTCACGGATGGTCACCCAGTCCGTGCGCGCCTTGTCCCACTCCTGGACGATCAGCCCATACGACTCGAACAGCTCGCGGATCCGGACGGCGTCCCAGCCCATGACGTCTTCGAGGATGGGCACCAGAACGCTCAGCGCGCTCTCGCTGACGACCGTCCGTCTGGCGATCCGGGCGATATACTTGGCCTCGGAGACCGCGATGGTGAAGCCGCCGCGGTTGTTGACGTGCAGCATAACGTGGACGTCCGAGTTGCCGTCGCCGACGTAGACCGTGCGATGCGGACTGGTCTGGAGCGTCGCCTCGAGCTCCTCGACGATTGCCACCTTCCCAAAGCCGGCCGGAGCCTTCGCGATCGCGCAGATCTCGCCCGAGGACGGGTCGTAGTCGAACTCCGTCCCGTAAATGTGCTCCGGGGGAACGATCCCCGCGAGCGCGGCCTGCACGACGGCCTTCGGCGCCGCGGAGACCACGAAGAACGAAAAGCGGACCCCCTCGGCGCCGCGAGCGAGAAACTCGACAAAGTGCTTGACGTCCTTCTTCAGGCGCACCCGTTGGCCGGCTTGCACCAGATGCTCCGCACGGACACGGCGGAACTCAGGGTCGTGGCGGAGCAGGTAGGCGAGCTCGGCGCCCTGCTGCACGAGGTGGATGCCGGCGAGTCCCGCGACTTTTTGCGTAAACGCCGGCACGCCAATCAGCTCGCTCAGCACAAGGCCGGAGTCGTTGTAGCTCAAGGTCTGGTCGAAGTCGCAGGCGACGAGGTAGTGCCGGGTGACTGCTGCACTCATAGGCAGACGTGGCCCTCCGCCTCTTTAGATGCGCCGAGGACCCCACTCGTCGCACCGTCACCGTCGGGCCGCAGCGAGGCGCCTCGGGACGCGCTCACGTCCGCTTCGACGACGAGGATGTCCTTGGGCACGCGCTACCCGCGGCAGGCGCGGAAGTTCGCGTAGTCCCCCTGGGCGCTCGACTTGGTGTCGTCGGCGTCGGTGAGCACGGCGATGCCCGCCGGCGTGGGCGTCTCCGACTCGCCGAAGTACTTCTTGTAGTCGGCGAGCGCGTTCGCGCGCTCCTCGACCCAGTCGTCCCGGCCCGGGTCGCCGGCGCGGAGGACGAGTACCTGCGTGAGCCCGTAGTTCGAGTTCAGGTGGGTGCCGACGGGCGCCTTGGCGCTCCAGATGTACTTGACCGCCTTCGGTCCCGTGATGCGCGAGTACGGGACGAGCAGGTAGACGGCGAGCGCGCTGTCGTTGGTCCCCGAGTCGCGCTCGTCGGCGCCTCGCGGGAATTCGCGGGGCCGCCACGACCAGGCGAGGATCGGGTACGCGCCGAGATCCCACTCGACCTGTTTCGCCGCCTGGATGCCGAGCCCGCGCGAGGCCGCGCGCAGGAAGCGGAAGCCCTTCTCCTCGACGACCTTGTAGACGCTCTTGCCCGCGTCCTTTCGCGGCTTCCAGTCCGTCGGGAACTCGCCCACCGTGGCCTTCGCGAAGTCCTCGAGCGTGATGCACCGGGCCGGCGTCGCCGGCCCGGTCGGCGCCGGCGCCTGGGCCACCGCCGAGGCCGGTCCGGCGGTGAGCCACGCCGCCGCGAGCGCCACGCTGCTCGCTCTCATCGCCCCCGCCGCCACCAGTGGTGGACCAGGTTGTCCACGACCTCGCCGAGCTGGCCGATCGTCCGGCACTCGCGGACGAAGTCGCACGCGGGCGTGTAGAGCGGCATGACCGAGTCGCCGATGCCCCACCCCCACTGCCCCTCGGGGTTGAGCCAGATGATCCCTTTCACACGCTCGCGGATGAGCCGGAGGGCCCACGCCTGGGGGTCGTTGTAGTTGTTGCGCGCGTCGCCGAGGATCAGGATCGTCGTCTTGCGGTCGAGCGAGTCGAGCTCGGTCGTGGCGAACCGGTTGAAGGCGTAGCCGAAGTCCGAGCGGCAGTGGTAGTCCACGGGCGCGCCCTTGAGCGCCCACTCGATCGCCCGCTCGACCGGGTAGGTGCCGAACGCCTGCGTCACCTCGGCGATCTCCGACACGAACACGTAGGAGCGCACCCGGCTGAAGCACTCCTGGAGGCTCCACACGAGCTGGAGCATGAAGCGCGAGGCGTTCCGGACCGAGTCCGAGACGTCGCAGATCGTGACGAGCTTGGGCTTCTCACGGTGCCGCCGCTTGAGGAAGAGCTCCATCGGCACGCCGCCGTACTGGAGGCTCTTGCGCGTCGTCCGGCGCGTGTCGATCCGCCCGCGCTGCTCCTGGCGCTGGCGCAGCGCGAGCGCGTCCTTGATCTTGCGCGCGAGGCGCGCGACGACGTTCTTCATCTGAGCGATCTCGTCGGGCGTCAGCGCGAAGAGCGGCTTGTCGGACAGGACCTCGCGCGTCAGCTTCTCGCCCTGGCGGTACGCGCGCCGCTCGAGCTCGCGCTCGACGTGCTGCCGGATCATGCGCTTGAACGCCTCGAGGCGGAGCTCGAGGTAGTTCCGGATGCGCGCGAGCTGGCCCGGGTCGAGGCCGCGCGCCTCCAACAGCTTCATGATCTTCTCGAGGTCGGCCTCGATCGCCGACCAGTCGAAGCGGTCGGAGATCCGCCGCGAGAAGAAGCCCACCTGGAGGAAGTACATGAGGCGCTCGAGCCCGGCGTTCTGGCCCGAGGCGCGGATGGCCATCTCCATCTCGCTCCCGCCGCCGCGCATGAGGAGCTCGGTCAGCTCGTCGAGCTCCATCCCTTCCTCGGCCAGCATCCGGTCGACGAGGTCCTGGACGCGCCGGTCCTCGGGGCCGAGCGCCTTCTGGAGCCCCTCGCCCAGGGCCTCGAGGTCGAGGAAGTAGAGGTCGAAGAGCCGGTCGAACGTCGGCTGGTCCCGGAACTCCTTGATCAGCGTCGCCGCCAGCGTGGATTTGAACGCCTCGCGGTCGACCAGCCCGACCTCGGCGCTCGCGGCGAGCGCGTCGAGCGCCTCGGAGGGTGAGACACGGATCTCCGCGCGGCGGAGGTCGCCGATGAACTCGAGGATCCGCTCGTCCACGATTATTCGGCCAGGACCTTATCCAACGCGCCCTTCACGCGCTCGAGGTCCTTCTCGTGCTTCACCAGCATCGTCAGCGTGGACTCGACGAGCTCCGGCGCGAGCTCCTGCGCGTTCAGGATCACGAGCGAGCGCGCCCAGTCGAGCGACTCGGACACCGACGGGAGTTTCCGGAGGTCCATCGCCCGGATCTTCTGGACGGCGGCGACGACCGCGCCGGCGAGCTTCTCGGGGATCTCGGGGACCTTGAGCCGGATGATCGCCAGCTCGTCGGCGGGCGACGGGAAGTCGATGAACAGGTGCAGGCACCGGCGCTTGAGGCCGTCGGAGAGCTCGCGCGCGTTGTTGGAGGTCAGCACGACGAGCGGGATGTGCTTGGCCGTCACCGTCCCGAGCTCCGGCACGGACACCTGGAAGTCGGAGAGCACCTCGAGCAGGAACGCCTCGAACTCCGGCTCGGCCTTGTCGATCTCGTCGACAAGGAGGACGACCGGCGCCTCCGAGAGGATCGCGGACAGGAGCGGGCGCGGCGACAGGAAGCGGAAGGAGAAGAACGCGTCCTCCTGGCCGGCGATCTTGGCGACCGCGTCGGGCAGGGACGGCGCGTCCGCGATCAGCTCGCCGATGCGCTCGCGCAGGAGCTGGGTGTAGAGGAGCTGCTTGGCGTACTTCCACTCGTAGAGGGCCTTGCCCTCGTCGAGCCCCTCGTAGCACTGGAGGCGGATGAGCCGGCGGCGCGTGACGTCCGACAGCGTCTTGGCGAGCTCGGTCTTGCCGACGCCCGCCGGTCCCTCGACGAGCACGGGACGCCCCATGCGCGCCGCCAGGTAGACGACGGTCGAGATCCGGCGGCTCGCGATGTAGCGCGCATCCCGGAAACGCTGCTGGACGTCCTCCACGGACTCGAACATGCTGGCTCCCTTGGCGCGATGAATTCCGGTTCATTGTAGCAGGCCGGCGCGCCGGTCGGGTCGTCGATTGACTTCTCCTCGCGAGAGGCGGATAGTCGCCTCTCTTGCGACTACCTTGCGACGGAGTGGACACGATGACGCCGCCCGCGATCGACCCCGAGCACTTCCGACGGCTGGGACACGCGCTGGTCGACCTCGTGACGGATCATTTCGCCGGCATCCGGGAGCGCCCGGTGTTCCGCCCGATGCAGCCGGCCGAGCGCGCGACGCTCATGCAGGAGGCGCTCGGGGAGGCTGGCGCTCGCCCCGAAGTCATCATCGAGCGCTTCCGCACCGCCGTCCTCCCGCACGCCATGGGGAACGGCCACCCCCGCTTCTTCGGCTGGGTCAATTCCCCTCCAGCGCCGATCGGGGTCCTGGCCGACTTCCTGGCGGCCGCCATGAACCCGAGCTGTGCGGGCGGGGACCATGCGGCGATCTACGTCGAGCGCGCCGCCGTACGCTGGCTCATGGAGCTGATCGGCTTCCCGACCGAGGGGAGCATGGGGCTCCTCGTGAGCGGGGGCTCGGTGGCCACCCTCACTGGGCTCGCTGCCGCCCGCCACTGGGCCGCCGCCCAGGACGGGTGGAGCGTGCGTAACGAGGGCCTGCAGCATGGACGTCGGCCTTTTGTCCTCTACACGTCGGAGCAGGGCCACAGCTGCATCGAGAAGACGGCGGAGCTCCTGGGGCTGGGCACAGACGCGATCCACGCCGTGCCCGTCGACGAACAGTTCCGCATGCGGGTGCCAGACCTGCGCTCCGCCATCGCCGCCCACCGGGCAGCAGGCAAGCGCCCATTCTGCGTGGCAGCGAGCGCGGGCACCGTGGGCACGGGCGCTATCGATCCGCTGGCCGAGCTTGCCGACCTCTGCGGCGCCGAGCGCCTCTGGCTCCACGTCGACGGCGCCTACGGCGCGGTGGCCGCGGTCGGGGCCGGCCTCGAGCGTGCCGACTCCGTGGCCTTGGATCCGCACAAGTGGCTCTCCGTCCCCGTCGAATGCGGCGCCGTCCTGGTGCGCGACGGCGAGCTCCTTCGGCAGGCCTTCAGCCTGGTGCCCGCCTATCTGCGCACAGAGCCCGACCGTGGCTTCGGCGGGCTGCCGTGGTTTTCCGAGTATGGCGTGCAGCAGACCCGCGGCTTCCGCGCCCTCAAGCTGTGGATGACACTGCAGCACCTGGGGCGCAGCGGTGTGCAAGACCTCGTCGCGCGTCACATGGCCCTCGCCGAGCATCTGGCCCGCCTGGTGGACGCGTCCCCCGACCTCGAGCGGCTCGCCCCGGTCGGGCTCTCCGTCGTCTGCTTCCGCTACGCGCCGGCCCAGCTGCGCGGAGACGACGAGCGGCTCAATGCACTCAACAAGCGAGTGATGGAGACGGTGCAGGCCTCCGGCGCGGCGTTCTTGACCCAGACAACGCTGCGTGGGCGCTTCACCCTGCGCGCGTGCGTGCTGCACTATGCGACGACGGCGGCCGACGTGGCGGCTCTGGTGGACGTGGTGCGGCAGACCGGCGCGAGGCTCTCGGCTGAGCGGTGAGATAGGGGCGTCGCGGGCCGCGGGTACAATGCTCCATGCCCGACGCGGCCCGTTACCATCGCTTGCGGCTCGTCCTGGCGGCAGCCGGGCTCGCCCTCTCGATCGGCTTTCTGGCCGCCCTGCTCCTCACGGGCGCCGCCCACGCGCTCGCCCGCGCCGCGGCTGACGCAACGGCCAGCGCGTGGGGCCAGGTCGCGATCGTCGCGGTCGTCCTGGGGGCGGCGCGTGCCGTCCTCACCTTCCCGCTCGGGTGGATCCGGGGGTGGTGGCTCCCGCGACGCTTCGGCCTCCTCCACCAGAGCCTCCAGGGGTGGCTGGCCGATCGCGCCAAGGCCACGCTCCTCTCGGGCGTGTTTGGGCTCGCGGCGGTCGAGGTCGTTTACGCGCTCCTCGGCGCGACGCCGCTCTGGTGGCTCTGGGCGACGGCCGCGCTCCTCGCCGCCAGCGTGGCGCTCGCCTTCGTCTTCCCCATATGGATCGCCCCGCTCTTCTACCGGCTCACGCCGCTCGCCGACGCGGAGCTCTCCGCGAGGCTCTTGACGCTCGCGCGCCGTGTCGGCGTCCCGGCGGTCGGCGTGTGGGTCGCCGACCAGTCACGGAAGAGCCGCACGGCGAACGCCGCGCTCGTCGGGCTCGGCCGCACGCGACGCATCGTGCTCTTCGACACGCTCACCGCGCGGTTCACCCCCGAGGAGATCGAGTCCGTGCTGGCGCACGAGCTGGGCCACCACCTCCACGGCGACGCGCGTCGCGGCCTCGCCGTGCAGGGCGCGCTGATGCTCGCGAGCTTCTGGCTGGCGGACGCGCTGCTGCGCGCCGGCGCGCCCGCGCTCGGGCTGGCGGGACCCGCCGACCCCGCGGGGATGCCCTGGCTGGCGCTCGTGCTCCTGGCGCTCTCGCTCGTCGCGCTCCCGCTCGGCAACGGCGTCTCGCGCCGGATCGAGCGGCAGGCCGATGACTTCGCCCTGGCCGCGACGGGCAACCCCGGGGCGTTCATCGCCGCGATGGAGCGCCTCGCCGAGCTCAACCTCGCCGAGCGGCGGCCGAGCCGATGGAAAGAATTCGTCCTCTACTCGCATCCGGCGCTCGAGCGGCGGATCGCGCGCGCCAGAGGAGGTCTCGCATGACACGTCGTCGCACCCTCCGCACACTCGTCGAGGCGAAGCAGGGGCTCATCGTGCCCGGCGCTTACGACGGGATCTCCGCGAAGCTCGTGCAGCAGGCGGGCTTTCCCGCCGTCTACATGACCGGCTATGGCACCTCGGCGTCGCGGCTCGGTCTCCCCGACCTCGGCTTCGCCGGGCTCGCCGAGATGGTCGACCACGCGCGGAACCTCGTCGCGGTCCTCGACGTCCCCCTGATCGCCGACGCGGATACGGGCTACGGCAACGCGCTCAACGTCCGCCGCACGGTCCAGATGTACGAGGCGGCCGGCGTCGCCGCGCTCCACATCGAGGACCAGGTCACGCCCAAGCGCTGCGGCCACCTCGCCGGCCACCAGGTCATCCCGCGCGCGGAGTTCGCGGGCAAGATCCGCGCGGCGGTCGAGGCGCGGACGGACCCCGACCTGCTCGTCATCGCGCGCACGGACGCGATCTCGGCCGTGGACCTCGACGAGGCGCTCCGCCGCGGCGAGGCCGCGGCCAAGGCCGGCGCGGACGTGCTCTTCATCGAGGCGCCACGCGACCAGGCGCAGGTCGAGCGCGTCGCGCGGGCCTTCGACACGCCGCTCCTCTACAACTACGCGCCCGGCGGCCGCTCGCCGCTCCTGCCCTTCGCGCGGCTCCGGGAGCTCGGCTTCGCGATCGTGCTGCTGCCGGTGGACACGCTCCTCGTGGCGGTTCAGGCGATGCGTGACTTCCTCACCGCGGCGAAGGCGCGCGACGACGTGCAGGCGCTCAAGGACCGCTACATGCCGTTCCGCGACTTCAACGAGCTGATCGGCGTGAACGCGCAGCTCGCCCTGGCCGAGCGCTACGCGGACGGCGCGCGCTCCGCGACGTAGGCGGCGAGGGCCGCGTCCCACGGGCGGAGGTCGTCCTCGCCGAGCACCGCGAGGTTCGCGTGGGCCAGGACGGAGTACGCCGGGCGCCGCGCGCGCGCCCCGAACTCCGCCGACGTCACCGGAACGACCTCCGCCGCGACGCCCGCCAGCTCGAAGACGCGCCGGGCGACGCCGTGCCAGCTCGTCTGGCCAGCGTTGGTGAGGTGGTAGATCGGGTGAGCCGCCCGCGGGAGCACCCGCCAGATCTTCAGCGCGAGGTCACGCGTGTAGCTCGGGCCGAGCACCTGGTCGGCGACGACGCGGATCGGCTCGCCCCGACGCGCCAGGCGGAGCATGGTCTCGACGAAGTTCGTCCCGCCCTTGCCCGAGCTCTTGGCCAGGCCGAACAGACCGGCGACGCGGAAGATGACGACCCGCTCGCACCGCGCGAGCGCGAGCCGCTCGCCCTCGAGCTTCGACTCGCCGTAGACGTTGAGCGGGTTCGCCGCGTCGGACTCCCGGTAAGGCGCGGATCGGCGGCCGTCGAACACGTAGTCGGTGGAGAAGTGGACGAACGTGGCGCCCAGGGCCTGGCAGGTCGCGGCGAGTGCTTCCACCGCGCGGGCGTTCAGGGCGAAGGCGCTCTCCCGGTCGTCCTCGGCCTGATCCACGCGGTTGTACGCCGCGGTGTTGACGACGCACGTCGGTCGGAGGTCCGCCAGGACCGCGCGGACACGACCGGCATCGAGGACGTCGAGCTCGCGACGGGTGAGGGCGACGACCTCCCCGGGGCGGTCGAACGTCCTGACGAGATCGAACCCGAGCTGGCCGGCGGCGCCGATCACGACGTAGCGCGCGCGGCGGGGTTCGTCAGGAGGCGGGCTTGTCACCTGCTGCGGGTTGCGAGGTTTCGAGGGCGAGGGCCACGAGGTGGTCGAGGTGCTTGAAGTCGAACGGCTTGGGCACATACGCGAAGACGCCGCCGCTCAGTGCCTCGGCGGCGGCCCGGACGTCCTGGTTGCCGGTGATCATGATGACCGGGACCTTGACGCCGAGGCCGCGGATCTGCCTGAGGAGCTCGAGCCCGCTCATCCGGGGCATGTGCATGTCGAGGACGATGAGATCGTACTTCCCGCGCAGGAGCACGATCGTCGCGTCGGCGCCGTCGCGCGCGACGGCGACCTCGTAGGCGTGTCCGTGCTGGAACTGCTTGAAGAACTCCGTCAGCATCTCGACGACCGTACGTTCGTCGTCGACGATCAAGATCCGCTTGGTCACGTTGTTGGTCACGTTGGCAGTATAGCGCGGAGCAAAGCCGGCGGGCGACGCCGGGCGGGCGAGCTTCGCGGGGTCCTGCAAGGAGTCCGTCTTCTGCGCGTCGTGCACCGGGGGAGCACATCGCAATCCTGATACCAAGTCGGGATGGCGCGTAAGTGTTTGTTTCCCGAGTTCTTCCTGGAATCACGTTAGCGCGTGTCGGGCCAGGATGTCCGATCGCCATGTCAGCCATGTCACTCCGCCATGCTCGGGAGTGGGGCGGGCCTTGATTCCGGAGAGCGAGGCGCTTACCATCCCGTCGTCCTATGGCTCCAGAGGCCCGGCCAAGCGTGAAGCTCCTCGCGCTCGCCGCGCTGGTCGCGCTCACCCTGGGCGGCGCGGCGCTCTCGGTGTTCACCGTTGCCGCGGACCAGGTCGCCGTCGTGACCCAGTTCGGCAACCCCGTCCGCGTGGTCACCACCCCCGGGCTCCACCTCAAGTACCCGTACCCGGCCCAGAGCGTGACCGCCTTCGACCGCCGCCTCTTCGTCCTCGTGCCGCCGCCGAGCGAGTTCCTGACGCTGGGCAAGCGGAACGTGGTCGCCTCCGGCGTCATCGTCTGGCGCATCAAGGACGCTCGCCGCTTCATGCAGACGGTCTTCGACCGGAGCGGCGCCGAGTCGCGCCTGAGCGACGTCCTGTTCGCCGAGCTGGGGGCCGCCCTGGGCAGGGCGCCGCTCGGCGCGTTTGTCTCGGTCGTGCCGGGCGAGTACCGGGCTGAGGCGATCCTGGCGGAGGTCGCGCGCCAGGTCCGCACGGTCGCCGGACGCGACTACGGGATCGACGTGGTGGACGTGCAGCTCCGCCGCCTCGACTATCCCGAGGTGAACCGGGTGGCCGTGTTCTCGCGCATGAAGTCCGAGCGGACCCAGGTGAGCATGAGGTACCGCTCCGAGGGCGAGGAGGAGGGACTCAAGATCCGGGCCGCCGCCGAGAAGACGAAGAGCTCCATCCTCGCCGAGGCCTACAAGCTCTCGCAGAAGGCCAAGGGCGAGGGCGAGGCGCGGGCGGCCAGGATCTACGCCGACAGCCTGAATCGCGCGCCTGGGTTCTACCGGTTCGTCCGCGGCTCGGAGGCCGTCAAGAAATCCATCGACAAGGAGACGACGCTCGTGCTGCCCGTGGACGCCGACCTCTTCCGGCTGCTGCTGGACAGCCGCTTCCGCTTCCCCGAGGAGTGAACGGCGCCCGGCCGCACGGACGAAAAGGGGGTGAGAGAGTTCCAGGAAGCAGTGGGCCAACGATGTCCCGCGCGACCCTGAAAGGAGCGACCATGTGCCGCACGCGTAGCCGAATCGGTCTGGCTGTCCGGTGCTTCGCCCTCGCCGTCCTCGTGCTGATGCTCGCGGTGCCGGCATCCGCGAAGACGGTCCGGTACGACCCCCAAGTCGTCTACTACACGTACTGCTTCTCTCACCCGCCGGCGATGCGCATCGCCTCCGGCGACACCGTCATCACCAAGACCCGGGACGCGTCCAACGACGCCTTCAAGCCGACCGATAAGACGATCGCCGCCGGCAACCTCGACCTGTCCCGTGTCAATCCTCAGACGGGGCCGTTCTACGTCGAGGGCGCGGAGCCCGGCGACACGCTCAAGGTGAAGATCGACCGCATCAGCCTCAACCGCGAATGGGGCTGGGGCGGGGCCATCCCGTACTTCGGCGCGCTCGCGCCCGAGTACAAGACGATGATGATCACGCCACCCGTGCAGGACACGCTCTTCGTGTGGCAGCTCGACGCGCGGCGCATGGTCGGCACGCTCCCCATGCCCAAGAGCAAGATCGGCAAGGTCGAGATTCCGCTCCGGCCCTTCTTCGGCACGATCGGCACGGCGCCGTACGGCAAGGAGTGCATCAGCTCTCTCGTGCCGGGCACCCACGGCGCCAACATGGACTTCAACGAGGTAGTGCAGGGCGTCACCATGTGGTTCCCGGTCTTCGAGCGCGGGGCCCTCTTCATGCTCGGCGACGGCCACGCCGCCCAGGGCGACGGCGAGATCATGGGCGCCGCCGTCGAGACCTCGTTCGACGTCCAGTTCACGGTGGAGGTCATCAAGGGCAAGAAGATCAACTGGCCCCGGCTCGAGAATGACCGGTACATCATGTCGATCGGCAGCACTCGCCCGCTCATGGACGCGCTCAGGCTGGCCTGCTCGGACCTGATCGACTGGCTCGCGACCGACCACGGCTACGACAAGACGGAGGCCTACCAGCTCCTCGGCCAGCAGGCCGTGATCAAGGTGGCCAACGTGGTCGACCCGCAGTACTCGGTGGCCTGCGCCCTCGACAAGAAGTATCTGCCCAAATAGGGTGAGCCGAATCGCACCGTCGTTGGTGGGTCGGGGCCCGGTCGTGAGCCGGCCGGGTCCCGACCCGCGACCCCCGCGGAGAATCACGGCGTGATCGCGTTCCTCCTGCAGGTCGCCCTCGAGATCTGGTCGATCCTCCAGGAGGCCTCGGCCTACCTCCTGCTGGGATTCGTCCTCGCCGGCGGCCTCGCCGTCCTCGTGCCCGCGGGCACGCTGATGCGGCTCTTCCGCGCCGGCCGGATCAGGTCCGTGCTCTGGGCGTCCGCGATCGGGACGCCCCTGCCCCTCTGCTCGTGCGGGGTGCTCCCCACCGCGCTCGGGCTCGCGCGGCAGGGCGCCACCCGGGGCGCCACCGTGTCCTTCCTCATCTCGACGCCCGAGACGGGCGTTGACTCGATTGCGCTCAGCTGGGCCCTGTTGGACCCGATCATGACCGTGTTCCGCCCGGTCGCGGCCTTCCTGACCGCGGTCGTGGCCGGCATCGCCACCAACCTGTGGGGCGTCCCGCACGGCGCCGCGGCGGAGGCGGGAGGGCCACCCGCGGCGGAGGCGGCCCCTGGCGCCGAGCTCGGCCCCGACGTCCACCTACCACGCGGAGGTGCCGAGGCCTCGCCCCGGCAGCACGCCGCGCGCCTGCGGCGGGTCTTCACGTACGCCTTCCGGGATCTCCTCGACGAGATGGCGCACTGGCTCGTGTTGGGCATCGTGCTGGCGGCCATCGTGGCCGTGCTCCTACCCGCCTCGCTCATCGAGCGCTATTTGGGCGGCGGGTTCTCGACGATGCTCGCGATGCTCCTGATCGGCATCCCGATCTACACCTGCGCCTCCGCCTCCACACCGATCGCGGCCGCGCTGGTTCTCAAGGGGCTGAACCCGGGGGCGGCGCTCGTGTTCCTCCTCTCGGGCCCCGCCACCAACGTCGGCACCATCGTCGTGCTCCTCAAGTTTCTCGGCCGCCGCGTGGTCGCCATCTACCTCGCCTCCATCGCCGTCGTGAGCCTGCTCGCCGGCTACGCCCTCAACTGGATCTACGCGCGGTGGGAAGTGAACCCGGCGGCCACCTTCGGCAAGGCCGGCGGGTTCGTGCCCGAGCCGGTCAAGATCGCGGCTGCGGTCGTGCTGACCGGCCTCCTGATCTCGAGCCTCTGGCGCACGCCGGTCCCCGAGGAGTGGGGGCGGCTCTCCGACAGGCTCGCAGGTCTCATCGGCTTCCGGCTCACGGCCCGGCGGCTGGGGGTGCCAGCCGCGGCGGCGCTCGTGGTTCTCTACCTTGGCAGCGGCTTCTTCGCGGTGGGTCCCGGTCAGGTCGCGGTGACGACCCGCTTTGGGAGGATCGTGGCCCCGGAGTTGGGCCCCGGGCTCCACTACCGTTGGCCCTGGCCGGTCGGGGAGCACCGCATGATCCAGCGTGACCTCGTGCGGCGGATCGAGGTCGGGTTCAGGACCGAGCCACGACGGGACACGCTCGAGCGTGCGCTCGCGCGGGACCTCACGCTCGCCGGGCCCCGTTTCCCCGTGCCGCCGGCCGGCACGACGGGGTTCTGGTTCCAGAAGGAGCGCGTCCCTGACGAGGCGCTCCTGCTCACCGGCGACGAGAACATCATCGAGATAGGGTTCACCGCTCAGTACCGCGTCCAGGACCCGGTGGCCTTCGCCTACACGGTGGCGGACCCGGAGTCCGTCGTCCGCAACGTCACGATGGCCGCCCTCCGGGCGACCGTCGCCACCATGAAGGTGGACGGGGTCTACTCCACCGAGCGCGGCGCCATCGAGGCCCGGGTGCTTCGCGACGCCCAGGCCCTGCTCGACGCCTACCGCGTCGGCGTACACATGGTCGCGGTGAGCCTGCTCAGCGTCCACGCCCCTGAGGAGGTCCACGGCGCGTTCCGCGACGTGGCGAGCGCCCAGGAGGACAAGGCCCACATCATCGACCGGGCCTCCGCATTCGCCAGCGAGGCGGTGAACCTCGCCGAGGGCGACGCGGCCGCGATGGTGCAGTCGGCGCTCGCCTTCAGGGAGCAGAAGATCCTCGAGGCGGAGGGTGACGCGCTGGCCTTCAGCCTGCGCGAGAAAGAATACCGGCGGGCCCCCGACGTGACCCGCTTTCGCCTCCACCTCGAGACCCTCGAGGAAGCGCTCCCGCCGGCCCAGAAGATCCTCCGGCCGGTGGGCAGGGACGTCAAGGAGTTCGACCTCTGGCTCCTGCAACCGTTCGCGGGGAAGAAGGCGCCGTGATCCCCCGCGCGGTCGCCGCGGCGCTCGGGACGGCGCTCCTGGCCCTCGCCCTGTCCGCCTGCGTCGCCGTCGTCGACGTCACGGAGTACGGCGTCGTCACGCGCTTCGGGCGAGTCGTGCGGGTCGTGACCGAGCCCGGCCTCGTCCTCAAGCTCCCCTTCCCGATCGACCGCGTGACGCGGCTCGACCGCCGGCTGCTGACCTTCAAGCCCGTGACCGCCGAGTACCTGAGCGAGGACAAGAAGAACCTGATCGTCCACAGTCTGGTGACGTGGAGGATCGTCGACCCCGTGCGGTACCTCGCGACCGTCGGCGAGCGCGCCGCCGCCGAGCGCAGGCTGGCCGATCTCGTCCTGGCCAGCATCGGTGGTGTGCTCGGCCGCCACTCGTCAACCGCGCCGATTTCGCTCGACCCTCGGCGGGCCGGGCTCGAGCGGGTGAGTGGGGAGATCCTCGCCGAAGCTCGTGCCGCCGCCCAAGCCGCATACGGCGCCGACATCGTCGACGTCCGGCTCCGCCAGCTGAATCTGCCGGAGCAGAACCGTGCGAACGTCTTCGCCCGAATGCAGGCCGAGCGAGGCAAGATCGCGATGAGCTTCCGTTCCGAGGGCGAGCGGGAGTCGAAGAAGATCGTGGGCGAGGCCGAGCGCGAGAAGGCCCGCATCACGGCCGAGGCCTACCGGGAAGCCGAGCGGACCCGGGCCGAGGGCGACGCCCAGGCCATGCGGATCTATGGGGAGGCCTTCGGCCGGAACCGGCAGTTCTACAAGTTCCTGCGCACGCTCCAGGCCTACGAGAAGATCCTCGACAGCAACACGACCCTCTTCCTGCCCGCTGACGCCGACGTCCTGCGAGTCCTGAAGGACGAGCGCCCGCCCGGCGCGGCACGGTAGCCGATGCGGCTCGAGACCGACGACGTCGAGGCAGTCGCTGGCGCGGCCAGGCCCGGAATCGCCGAGGCGCTACGGCGCCGCCTCGCCGGCGGCCGCGGCCGGCGCTGGATCGCACCGCTCGTCCTCGTCGCGGTCGCGATCTACCTCGGCTCGGGCGTCTTCACCGTCGCCGCCGACGAGCAGGCGGTCGTCCGCCGGTTCGGGCGGGTGACCGCCCGGCTCGGCCCCGGCATCCACTACCGCTTGCCGTGGCCGGTCGACCGCGTCGACGTGCTGAAGACCACCACGGTCATGAAGACCGGCGTCGGCTTCGACCTCCCGGAGGGTGAGGCGCCGACCGTCAGCGGGATGGAGGTGCTCACCGGCGATACCAACATCATCAGCGTGGCTATGACGCTCCAGTACGTCATCCGCAACCCCGCCGCGTTCCTCTTCGACGTCGAGAGCCCGCAGGCGCTCATCGGAAGCGTTGCCGAGAGCGTGCTCACCGAGACCGTGGTCGGCATGCCGGTGGACGAGGTGCTCACGACGGGGCGGCTCGCCGTCCAGGAGCGTGTCAAGGTCCGGACGCAGGAGATCCTCGACCGCTACGGCAGCGGCGTCCTCCTCACCTCGGCCACTATCATGACGATCGCCTTGGACGGCTCGGTGGCCCGGGCCTTCCAGGACGTCGCCAACGCCGGCGCCGACCGGGAGAAGAAGATCAACGACTCCCGGTCCTACGCCAACACGCTCTTGCCCAAGGCGCGCGGCGAGGCGCGCTCGATGGTCCTGGCCGCCCAGAGCTACAAGGAGCAGCGGGTCGCGGAGGCGATCGGCAACACCACGCGCTTTCTCGAGCTGCTGGTCGAGTACCGCAAGGCGCCGGACATCACTCGGAGCCGGCTCTACCTCGAGGCGGTGGAGAAGATCCTGCCCAGGGTCAGGAAGTTCGTGATCGACTCTCGCCAGGGCCAGCACCCCGTGAACCTGCGCTTCGGCCCGCCCCAGCCCTGAAACGCCGCAGACGCCAGAGCCAGCGAATCGGCGCGTGCGCCCATGGGGACATCCGTGTAGGCGCAATCGGGGGAACACCCGATTGACCTGACGAACGGGGGAGGCCTAGCGTGTCTGGGACGCGTGAAGCTCCTGAAAAAGGAGACGCCCTTGGAACGGACCAGGCTTTTCCTCGCCGCGCTCCTTCTCGGGGCAGTCCTCGCGGCCAACCCGCAACCCGCGAGCGGACAACAAGCCGGTGCGACACCCTACTACCTGTACGACCGCGGCGATGGCATCCCCACGTCGCTGTTGGGCACCTACGTGCGGAAGAACGAACTTCTCTTCTACTCGTTTTATGAATACACGCGGGATTCAACCTCGGAATACAAGCCGAGCGAGCTCGGCTTCAGCGGAAACCAGGATTTTTTCGGCAAACGGGAGGACCACGAGTTCCTCCTGTTCTTCGCCTACGGGTTCACCGACTCGCTCGCGGTGGAGTTTGAATCGGCTGTCTACACCGTCGCGACGCTGAAAAAGGCGAGCAACGATTCCTCCAACATGCCCAACCGTCTGCGAGAAGACGGGCTCGGCGATACCGAGGCGCAGATTCGCTGGCGGTGGATGCAGGAGACGAATTACCTGCCCGAGGGGGTCTTCTTCTTCAAGACCGTCTTCCCCTTGCAGGAGAACAAGAAACTGATCGGCACCCAAGAGTGGGAACTCTCGCCGGGGCTCGTCTTCACCAAGGGCTTCCCCTTCGGAACGCTGGCGGGCAGGTTCTCGTTCCTCTACACGACCGGGGAGCAAAACTTCGAGTTCAGCGAGTACGGGGTGGAATACATCAAGCGCCTCTCCCCCAACTGGCGCGTCGCCCTCGCGTTCGAGGGCGAGCAGGACGAACAAGCGATCATCGGCGAGGTGCAGTACGCGTTGAGCAAGAACGTCATGCTCAAAGTCAACTGCGGATTCGGCCTGACCAAGAAGGCGCCCGACTTCGCGCCGGAGATCGGTATCCTGTTCTCCTTCTGAAGTGATTGTTCTTGCGGCACCTCCTCAGGAACTCTTCAGGGAGTGAGCGCGCCTCCAAACGCGGCGCCCATGGAGAAACAGAGGAGAATCAACGACCACTCTGCCAGGCTCGTCGTCATCATAATGGCACGGAGAGCGTCAGTCAGTTTACCCCGCACACAAGGAGAGAGCCCTGATGGTTACGTCAGACGACCGCTGCAGCGAGGAGAACCGGCCGCGCTCTGGTCTCAATCGTCGCGAATTTCTTCCCTTCCTCGGCGCGGCCACCCTCGTGACTGTCGCGCCTCGCGCGCTGGCCGCTGCGCCCTCCCGGGGAAGCCACTCGGGCGACGACGACCGGGCCGAGGACCGGTTCGTCTACGTCGGCACCTACACGGCTCCAGGCATCGCGCCCGGCGGACACGTGCCGAGCACGGCTGTCGGCATCTACGTATTCAGGATGAATGGGGACGACGGCGGGCTGACGCCCATCGAGGTGGTCACGACCGACAATCCATCGTTCCTGGCGCTCGATCCGTCGTTGACGCATCTCTACTCCACCAACGAGAACGGCGCCGATGGACACAACGTGCCCCTCGGGCGCGTGAGCGCCTATGCCATCGACAAGCGGAGCGGGACGCTGAGCTTGCTCAACACTGCACTGACCAACGGAACCTTCCCCGCTCATCTGAGCGTGCACCCGTCCGGGAAGTACCTGCTCGGCTCGAACTACGGGACCGGCAACTTTCCGATCTATCGAATCCTGGCCGATGGTTCGATCGGCGCGAGGACCGACGACTTCCACGACGCAGGGAACGGGACCGGACCCAATCCAGACCGCCAGGAAGGGCCACACGCCCACCAAATCCTCACCGATCTCGATGCGCGTCACGTGTTCGGCGTCGACCTGGGCGCCGACAAGGTCATGGCGTGGAACCTTGACCTGGACACAGGCAGGCTGAGCCCGAACACCGTGCCGTCGGCGCCGGTCGCCTCGGGCTCCGGGTGCCGCCACATGGCCTTCCACCAGAGCCGGGAGTTCGCGTACGTGCTCGACGAGCTGGTCTCGTCCATCACCGCCTTCCATTACGATCCGACGCGCGGGGCGTTCATCTGGCTGCAGACCATCTCGACCCTGCCGGCGGGTTTCACCGGCTTCAACACCACCGCGGAGATCCGCATCCATCCGAACGGGCACTTCCTCTACAACACGAACCGCGGCCACAACAGCGTCGCCATGTTCCGGATCGACCCGGACACGGGCAGGCTCAACGTGATCGGTTGGGAATCGACGCGCGGGGACTGGCCGCGCGGCATGAACATCGACCCCTCGGGGACCTTCCTCTACGCGGCCAATCAGAACTCCGACACGATCGTGATTTTCAGGCTTGATCGGTCGAACGGCACGCTCCACGCTACCGGTGAAGTCGTCCACACCCCAACGCCGGTCGACGTCGAATTCGGCCCACAGGCGTAGCGTCGGCCGAATCAATGGTGCGCCCGGCAGGGATCGAACCTGCGACCTTCGGATTCGAAGTGCGTCACGCCCGTGTGCGACCGATGACGACCTGCCGTGCCCCAAGACGTTATATCACCGACTTACAGCGAGGGCCGCCGCGACCGGATAGGACGGGCGCGGCCTGATTGTGATGCAGAACCGGCACCAAAACCGGCACCGTGGCCTCTGGCCAGGCGTCTGGCCATAGGATACTGGCCCGCCTCATGACTCCGCCCGTTCGCTCTCGTATCGGGCTTTGACGCGGCATCCAAGTTTTTGTATATTGTGTCATGGCCGAAAAGCCGCTGATCTGGCTCGGGGACTCCCGAGACAAGATCAGGGGCTTTCCAGACGCCGCCCGGCAGATTGCCGGATTCCAGCTCTGGCGAGTGCAGCGCGGCCTGGAGCCGAACGATTGGAAGCCGATGCCGAGCGTCGGGCCGGGCGTCCAGGAGATCCGCATCCACACTGGCGCAGAGCACCGCGTCTTCTACATCGCCAAGTTTGCCGAGGCGGTCTACGTTCTTCACGCCTTCGAGAAGCGGATGCGGCGGACACGGCAGAATGACCTCGATCTCGCCCGGCATCGCTTGGGCCTGCTACTCAAGCAGCGAGCGCGCTGAAAGGGACAGGTGATCCGTGAGGAAAGTGAAGCTGACCCGGTCGACTGGTAACGTGTTCCGCGACCTTGGTTTCCCGCCTGACGAGGCTCTGCACCTCAAGGTCCGCTCAGAACTGATGATGAGCCTCCAGAAGGCGATTGCGGCGCGCGGGCTGAAGCAGAGCGAGGCTGCCGAGCTTCTCGGCGTCACTCAGCCTCGTGTCAGCGACCTCCTGCGCGGTCGAATCGACCTCTTCAGCATCGACACCTTGATCGACATGCTCGCCAAGCTCGGGATCCGCGCCAAGGTCGTCCTTCAACCCTCTCGGCGGCGTGCCGGAGTCGCCTAAGGCTGGCGGTCAGCAGCCGGGGGCTCCGCCCGAACTTGATTGCTGTGTGCGTAGCGGCTGTCCCGCGATCAACGGCCCCGTGGGGCGGGGAGTCCCTCCCCTCCGAGGCCTCCCTCAGAATCGGTCGCGGGCGGAAGTCCGCACTCTAAGAGCCGCAACTTCGGCGTGTGGCGCCGCCGCTCGAACCGCGATCAGTCCGACACGGCCTTCCCTCTTATGAGCGCGTCTAAAGATCGAGGCCTTGACAGACCCCCGAATTCACATCGGGCGCTTCCGGCGGACCGGGAGCGCCCGACGCGTCTACGTCTGGCGCCTGCGGATTGCTGTGGTGAGTCGCAAACGCCCCGCTTCCGCCGGCTACCAGTGCGGCGAGATGTCAACCGCCGGGTTGTTCGTCAGCCTCGTTTGGGCCGTGCCATCGCCGTTCATGACGTAGATCTCAAAGTTGCCATCCCGCCTCGTCGCGAAGACGATCATGCCGCTTGGCCCCCACGCCGGCTCGGCGTCGATCGCGGCGTCATTCGTTAGACGCTCCACTCCTGTGCCGTTCGCATTCATCACGTAAACGTCGCCGTTTCCGCTCCGACCGCTCCCGAACGCGATCTTGCTCCCGTCCGGTGACCAGGACGGGGAGGCATCGATCGCCGGGTGAGACGGGCAAAACCCAGGAGGTGAGGGATGGCGAAGGGGCGGAAGGTACGAGGGGTGTTCTGGCGGCACGGCGAATGGTGGATACGGTGGGCCTGCACGCTGGGGCATGACCACCGCACGCCGAGCGGCGACTCGAAGACCGCTGCGGCTGAGGAGCACAAGGCGAGGCGGGCGGAAGTCCGTCAGGCGCGGAAGGCCGGGCGTGAGTCCTGTCCGCGCTTGCTCCGCCGTGACCGGCCGGTGCTTTTCGAGGAGATTCTCGACGACTACACGCAGTACAGCGAGCGCACGAAACGGTCTCACAACAACGACCACGCCAAGGCCGAATGCTTCCAGGCACTCTTCCGCAACCGGATGGCGGTCGACATCACGCCGAGGGAGATCGAGGACTTCCGCGCCTCGTTCGGCGATGGACGAGCCATCGCCACGGTCAACCACTACTTGAAGTTTGTGAAGGCGGTGTTCAACCGCGCGATCCGTCAGGGCCGGCTCACCAACAATCCAGTGACCCCAATCAAGCTCGCGCGAGAGCACAACGCCCGCAATCGCTGCCTGAGCCCCGAGGAGGAGGCACGCCTTCTCGACGCCGTACCTGCGTGGATGCGCCCGCTCATCACCGTCGCGCTCCACACCGGGATGCGGTTGGGCGAGCTGCGCGCGCTCCAGTGGGAAGACGTGGACGAGAAGACCGGCAGCATCCGGATTCGCCGCGACAAGGCTGGCGACGGCCGATGGGTGGCGATGAACAGCGTCGTTCGAGAGGCGCTCCATACGATCAAGCGCGAGCGCAAGGTCCTCGGCCCGTTCGTGTTCTGCTCGCCCGAGGGGAAGTACCTGCACAACTTCGAGCGGTACTGGCGGCCGGCCGTCACGGCGGCGAGGATCCCCAACTTCCGCTTCCACGACCTCCGCCACACGTTCGCCAGCCGCTTGGCGATGACCCCCGGGGTCGACCTCTACACGGTCCAGCGCGCCGGCGGCTGGAAGACACCGATTATGGTGCAGCGGTACGCTCACCTGAGTCCTGATCATATTCGCGCCGCGGTCGAGAAACTCGCCCAAGGCACATCGAGCGCCGCAACCGGCACCAAAACCGGCACCGCTGAGGCATAGCGTGCGAGGCATGCGCGTTCAAGTGCTTGAAAGAACATGGTGCGCCCGGCAGGGATCGAACCTGCGACCTTCGGATTCGAAGTCGAGGGCCGGTGATGAGCCGGCCCTCTCCTCTTTCCGCGATCTTCCGTGTAACCGCGCGACCCGTCTACGCGTTCGCTGGCTGATCGCTCGCGACATACACGTACTCAGCCGACTTACGCGCATTCAACTTCGCACGGTTTTCGGAGTCGGATAGCGCAAAACAACGCACGCGATCGGGCGCCGCGTGTCTACCCGAGTTTGCTCGTTCCAAGCTTGACGTCCCTGCCTGCAATGTCCTTAGATCCGCCAGTGTCGCGAATCGCAGCTCGCACCTTCCGCTCGACGTCCGGCGGGATCACAGCCATACCGTGAGCGCTCTTGGCGTGGTCAGCGGCCTTCTTCATCACCTCGGCCTCGTCCCTGCCTTCGGCCACGAAGCTGCAGCCCCGCATCTTCGGGTCAACATCAGCGCACTTCAGTTGCTTCGCCATGTCGTCCCTCCTTACGCAGAGTCACCTTCACTTCAATCATCGCGCATGGACGCGCCGGAGCCCAGGCCTATTTCTGGATACGTCCTAACAGGCGATGCTCGCTGTCAGCCGGAATTCTTCGCTCCGCCAGGTCCTCTCATTAGATTAGTGGAGAGAGCAACCGCACTTTGTCTCACGTGCCGGAGTTTCTCTCGGTCGGGAGGGAGACTACTCGCTCGTCATTTCTTCCCGACGCTCTGGCGGCGCTGTCGTCGGCTCGATGTCGTGCTCCTCCAACCATTCGCGCATCGCCTTCCGCACGCGCTCGTCGTGGAACCGGAACCATCGCTCGCGCTCCGTAGGGTACTCCGCCAGCACGTCCTTGAACCGTCGGAAGGCGCCGCGGCCGTCGAGCGCGATCTCCAAACGATCGCGCAGACGCGTGTTGGTCACCGACGCCGCGAACTCCGTCATCCAGCCGTACTCCATGGACGCCTCGAGTCGCTCGATTCGCACGAGGGAGCCTTCCGCGAGTCCCGCGGTCGCTTCGTCCTCGGAGAGTTCGAAATCCTCAGCGCCATCCGTGAACGCGGATAGCCGGTACTGTCGCACCTCGCCGCTGCGCAGATCCAGAAAGTATTCCAGCTCGTCACTGCGCCAGGTCAGCGCCATCTTGAGATCGTCCCAGTTGACGGGGACCCGCCTTCGCCGGATCTGTTCCGGTTCCTCACGCATGCTCGCCGCTCCTGAGAGTCTTACGCCCCATTGTGTCAAGGCAGCTCACGCATCACCGACCCATCGAGCGTCGGCGGCTGGTGCCTATTCCGGTCGCTCCAGGCCGAGTTCGGCCCAGATGGGTGTGAAGTCGAACGTGCGCATGAGCCGCCGGCGCAGAGAGGCTTGAGAGAAGCAGCCGGGATCATGCCGGGCGGCTCCATGCGCCGGTTAGGCGGAACTCGCGGCTCCCGGCGCGCGCCACTTCCTGTGCACTGGGCGCATCTGTGGCGTTAGTACGTTCTCCCATCGCGTATGCATGACCCGATCGATCCACAGTTCAAACAGAACTTCAGACGCGTTTGCCATGTGTTTCGCGTCTCGAAACACTGCGCCACGGACCGCCGGATTTTCAACCAAGATGGCTTTGCCTGCGACGTAGAACTCGTCGCTTCCAGGCTTCGGCTGCGAGAACGTCTGAAGAGCGTACCTGCCATCCCGCAGCAAGTCGTGGCGCTTCGGTGAAGCGGGTGTAATGAGGACAAAGAGACGGTCGTCGGAAAGGACGGGGCACAGCGGGTGGAGGCGCGGGGCACCGTCCTTGCGCACGGTCGCCAGAAAGGCCAGCCCTACGCCAGACTTATGAAGGAGAAGCGAGCGGCCCGTTTCGGCCAGGTCGCGCTCGGCAGCGGCGAACTCCTTCCACGTCACCATTTCATCACCTACGCCTCTATCCGTGACGGCACTACTTTCTCCGTGGACAACCGAGGGCCTGATAAGGGTCCGACGGATCTCGTGCTTCCGATGAACGTCGAGCGGCTTCGTCTTCTGCTGACGGGTCGCTCGACCTCTGGCGTCCGGCCACGGACGACGAAGACCCATGGGAACTGAGGAACCGTTCGCAAAGATCTCCATTAGAGAGTAGCTCAAAGGCGAGCTTCCAAAGGAAGGCGGATGCGTCTGCGGCCTTCTCAGGTCTTGCGATGAGCTCGAGGATCTTAGAGCGAAATGTTGCCGAGGTAAGCTGCTTCCCGGTGCCGCCAAACCAGCTGGTGTCTTCATGAGACTTGCCATCGAGTCGCAGGACGTGAGTCTCCCCGTCCCAATCGATCTCGATCGACTCGCAGCGAGTTTGCTTGATAGAGATGTAGACTCGCCCGTCCTCACTTTGTTTGACGTAGCGGCCAGACAGATCAGGGCACGTGCTTTGAAGAGTCGACGCTTGCTGTAGTAACAGCAGAAAACCCATCAGTATCGTCATGGTCGGCCTAACGCTCACGTTGACCTGCGGCCACCGAGCGAGCCCCGGCGAGGGAGGTGGGCCGTCGGGTCCAACGTGATGTTAGGCCGATCGGAGTTCTTCTTTGGCACGGTTAACGAGGGAGAGCACCGCCGCCGAAAAGTCCTGGGGCGCTTCCTGGGGCAAGTTGTGGCCCGCCAGCGGAATCACTCGGCGCTCATATGCGGCTGTGAAGAACCGATGGTGGCGCTCGGAGCTAGCTACCGGCGTGACTCCGTTATCACCTCCGTGCAGCACGATCGTCGGCACGGCAATCGGCGGTCGCTGGGTCAACCGGCGTTCGGTAACCTCGGTCGCCGGGTCTCCGGGCACCAGCGAAAAGCGATGCCGATAGGAATGAATCACCACAGCGACGAAGTCCGGGTTGTTGAAAGAACCAGCAGTGCGTTCATAGGTCGCCTCATCGAAATGCCAGTTCGGGGACCAAAGCCGCCACAGAAGTTTGCAAAACTCGTAGCGATTCTGTTCCAGACCGGCCCGCCCACGCTCGCCATGGAAGTAGTACTGGTACCACAGTTGAAACTCTCTCTCCGGCGCTTGTGGCTCGATATAGCCGGGAATGTACTGAATGTTGTAACCGCCCCCTGATACCAGCCCCCTTACCCGCTCAGGCCACAGCGCAGCGACGATACAAGCAGCACGACCTCCCCAGTCGTAGCCCGCCAGCACACCCCTCTGAATTTGGAGCGCATCCATGAAGGCCACGAGATCGTGGGCCAGCACCGCCTGCTGTCCCGAGCGCGGCGTATCGAGAGACAAGAAGCGCGTGGGCCCGTACCCGCGCAGGAAGGGTGCAATAACGTGACACCCCGCCGAAACAAGAAGAGGCGTGACCTCATCGTAGGCGTGAACGTCATAGGGGAAACCGTGCAGAAGCAAAACTGGTGTGCCGCTCGCGGCACCACTCTCTTCATAGGCGACGCTGAGGACACCCGCCTCGACCCGCTTCAGCGTGACCTCCCTCCTTTATGACAATCGTGGAGCCAGTCGGGCTGAGCTTTGGACCTAACGATCACGCTGAGCGGCGCGCGAAGCATCGGGTGTATGTGCAAGTTAGCCGACCCGCTGTCAGCATGACTTTGTCTCCATGTTTCCTGGCAGATCCTCAGCACTTCACCGGATATGTGAGCACCAAGCGATCTGCCGAGTACACCTTCGTGTCATCGAAGCATCCTACAATCCGTGGGAGCGGGTCTTCGATGGCGTTGATGTTACGCCCTCTCTGCAGCTCCAGGTGCACATGCTCAAAGCCAGGCCACGCGCGCTGCCCCGACGTGCCGACCGCGCCGATCCGTTGGCCACGCTTGACATTCTCCCCGACCCGTACGGCGATCTCGGAGAAGTGGCAATAGACCGTTCGGAGGCCGTATGGATCATGGTCGATAACGACGATCAGCCCGCACAAGTCTCGGTTGTCACGCGCGACGGTGACGCGGCCGTCGGCCGCCGCCAGCACATCCGCGCCCATCCTGCCTGCGACGTCGACGCCGCGATGGGGACTCATCCGCGGATAGCCCTCTGAGCCCAGCCAGTCGCCAAAGCCCGTGTGGATTCGCGGGGTGCCGTCGCCTGAGGGGGTCACCGCACACACAAGATGCGTCAGGGGCAGAAGCACGAGAAACACCAGCGCAACGACATTGACGACGACAGAGAAGAAGCGCAGGTGCCCTTCCACGCGGCGACGCCGCACGAACTGAACGAGCGAGTTCACGAACGACAACACGATCAGCGCGGCACCAGCGGCGGCCACGGTCGGAAAGGTAAATCGAGGAACCCGCTGGGCTATCCACGGCGTGGAGGCGCCCGCGAACACCAATACGACCGTCGGCGAGACGAACCAAAGGATCTGGCGGGCGCTGAGGCAGCCCGGCGTTCTGGATTCTCTCACGGCGGCTCAACGCTCAGCATCAGCCGCGCGCGTTAGCGCATCGGTTGAAGGCTGATGTTCGGCGACGCTGCACGAGGAGAAGTGGCCTCCTGCCGAGGCCAGACAAGCGTGACGCTACTACCAATGGCCATGCCGAGCCAGCGGTTCTCAGCATCCGAAAGCTCCTGACATACGCGACGCACCTCTGGCTGTGTGGGGAGCTCGCGCGATGGGTGAGCCGGCCTCCATATCCCACTGAGCAGAGCGCGAGCCGCTGCCCAGTCGCGATCAAGCCGACGCTGGTAGATCTCTACCAGGCTGCCTACGACTGCCTCGGCCTCGGTGACCCGCGAACTGACGCCCTTCATGACCTGTCGCGAAAGCTCCTCTACGCGCGCGGCCCGCTTTCGCGGAAGAACCTCCACGCCTGCGAATACGGCACCAGCGGCGATGGAGCCCCAGAACCCCCACAGGAGCCCTAGAGTGCGCTCGACGACGAAGTGCGCCAAGTCGTGAGGGAGTCTGTGAAGGGGTGCGTAACTCGGAAGCTCAAGCGTAACGCCATCGTCGCGTCGCACGAGCGTCGTGGACCGCCCCTCCGCGGTTCGTGTCATGACGATTTCCATACTGCACCTCTGACGTTCGCCGAACGCTACCTATCAGCCGCGGCGCGCCCTGCGCGCCGGCGGCTGCATGCGCTTGTTCGGCGGACTGCCGGCAACCGTGTCCACCCTTCTCAGGCGGCAACCTCTACGGTTGCGTAAAAGTCGACCTGTCGCGATGTCCTGCCCGGCACTACAGTTCGCCGGCGTGGGCGCGGAGGACGAACACCGTCAGCCCGCATTCCACGGAGATGAAGTTGAATCGCCGCCTGAATGCGCTGGAGGGTTGAGTCGATCGTCTTGCCCGTAGCGACGCATCCTGGCAAATCAGGAACGGAAGCGCCCCAATCGCTGTCAGGGTCCTTGTTGATGCGCACGAGGTACCGCAGCCTTTTCACGGTCTGTCTCCTTTAAGCCCCGCCTGGCGCCTGACGGATGCCAGCGTCCCCTTCGGCATGTCGTCTCCAAGCTGGCCGCTGACAGTCACACGGCCCGGCTTGGTCGGGTGCTTGAACTGACGATGGCTACCTCTTGTAACCACCAGCGTCCAGCCATCGTCTTGCAGCATCCGAATCACTTCACGAACCTTCACCCGGTTACATTATCAAATGCACAATCCTCGGCCCCTATTCGGTGCCGTCGAACGCTGGCAGTGAGCGGCCGCGGCGAGCGAATGCGAGCCAGCGGTCCGCTCGAGTGCCGGGTTAGATGTCTCGTTCGAATGCACCGCCACGTCCCAATACGGCGCGGAAGAGGTTGCCATACCCAGGATGAGCAAGTGGTAGAGCCAATGCGTGAGCAAGGTTCACCCAGCGCAGCTCAGAATGCTCGGCCCCAAGCAACCGGGGCTCACCTCCGCCCCAGGATGTCACGACGAACACGTGATACCTGGCGTCTCCGTGTTCGGCAGGCTGCGGCTCCTCCAAGACGGCGATCTCCTCGAACACGTGCGCCTTGACGCCAATCTCTTCCTCAAGTTCGCGAACGAGGGCATCGGCAGGTGCTTCGCCTCCTTCGCAGTGTCCACCGATGATGTCCCACACACCGGGGTAAAACTTCCGGTCTCCCGAGCGCCTAGCCAAAAGGATCTGGCCTCCCCGAACCAGCAGGCCGCCAGCACAGATCCTCGTGGTGCCTGCCGACGTCATAGCTCTCGTCGCTTGTACATCTCACACTCCGGCTCAGCGGCGGTGCGCAGCGCCGTCCGCCACAACCGGTTGTTAGACCGCTTCATTTTAGGTAGTCGCCACTAGCAGTTCCTCTGAATTATTTGGCGGACGAAGGCCATCTGTCCTGCCCGCGAAGTAGCGTTGGGCAAGCGTAGCTGCCGATACGTGCTGGACCTCTCTAAAGCCGGCATTGCGAGCCAGTGTCAGCATCTCTGTCGGCGTGAAGAAGCTGATGAAGGGCGTGCCGTTTGCTCGCGCCCCCGCCACCGCTCGCTCAATCCCGGGACGCACCTCGGGGTCCGCAAGCTCGATCGGAAGCATGAACGACATGGCGAGCGTGGAGCCCGGAGAGAGCGTCGCGACCTGGCGCAGCGTCGCCGCAATCGCGTTCTTGGTCAGGTACATGCTGACACCGGTGGACGCCACGACCGCCGGCCGCCCGGAGTCGAAGCCCGTCGCTGCCAGCTGCTCCCGCCACGCGTCGCCTGCCTCGAAGTCGACTGGCACGAGCCGCAGGAACGACGGGATACCGAGGCCGAGGTCGACGAGGCGCTGGCGCTTCCACGCCTGAGGGCCGGGCGGATCGATCTCGAACACGAGCAGACGGGAGGCAAGCTCCGGCCGACGCTGGGCGAAGGTGTCCAGCCCCGCTCCGAGGATGACGTACTGTCCGACGCCATGGGCAACTTGTTCCGCGACGAGATCTTCAATGAAGCGGGCGCGGGCCACGATGGAGGCGCGGAAGGGCCGCGTGAACGGGCTCATGTCCGGGCGGCTGCGCCATCCGTCGTCTGGAGCCGCCAGCTTCAAGCCGACTTCGTCTTCGAGCACGTGCGGCGGCGAATCGACTTCTACGTGCAGCGCCCGCCACAAGGCGACCCGCACCGCCGTGTTGTCTGGCGCCGCCACTTGCTTATCATGCATGACTCTCTCTGTTGGTTTCGGCTGTTGTCGGTCTAACATCGGACTGACCCGCGGCGCGATCGGGTCACCCGCGGCGTCGGGGTCAAGTCCGTGTTAGACGGCATTCGTTCGTACGAGCATCATAAGCCCGGACGCCCAGGCCAACTTCGTGGCAACAAATCCGGGTCGGGTTTCCAGCTCCGTGATCAGCGCCGGAACCTTTGGTGCGTGCCCCTCCGGCCATGACGCCTGCGGTAGTAAGGTCGTCGATAAAATAGATACCGCCGACTTTCGGGAGCGAAAGCGCAAGGTCCACGTGCGTGAACTTGCCGGGCCACGTGTCAGCGTAGATGAAGTCGAAGTGCAACGGTGCTGACTGGGCGAGGAACGCCTCACCGTCTGCGAGATGGAACGTGACGCGCGGGTCGTGCCCGAGATGGCGCCGAGCCACCTCCAACACCTTGGCGTCGTTTTCGACCGAGTCGAGCCGGGAACGCTCGTCCATGCCGGCGAGGAGCCAAGCCGTACCGACGCCAGTACCGGTCCCGAGTTCCAGAAATCTGCCGCTCGGCTTGGATGCGGCGAGGGTGCGAAGCAGCGAGCCGGTCTGCGGCTCAGAAGCCATTGTGAACCCCAACTGCCGGGTGTCGCGGCGAATCGTATCGACCACTGCCGGAACCTGCCTGATTTCAAGATCATCCATCTGGAGAATGTCCTATACCCCCTCACCGCGCACGTTGCGCGGCGCCGCCGAGCAAAGGCGAGCCAGCGGTGTTAGGGGGCCATTTAGACCCAGACTCCGTCAGCGGCTGTCTTTGGGCCACCGGCATCACCCGTGTTGATTGTTCCAGCACTCTCAACAAGCATGATTTTGCACTCTCCAGCCGCCCAGGGCTTGTGCTCGACTCCTCGCGGGATAACGAACAGTTCTCCGGGTCGGAGGTTAACCTCGCCATCCCGGAGGTGGATCTTCATCTCCCCACCGATGACGATGAAGACTTCGTCGGTGTCAGCGTGACTGTGCCAGACAAACTCGCCCTGAATCTTCACGAGTTTGAAGTGATAGTCGTTCATTTGGGCGATGATCTTCGGCGCCCAGTGGTCAGAGAACTTCGAGAACTTCTCGGCAAAGTTGATTGGCCGTCGATCCATTCCCCGTCTCCCTCTGGACGGCTAACGTGCCGCTCAGCTGCGGGGGCGAGCAGCGCGAGCCCCGGTCAGCTGAAGCGTGCGGTTAGAAGGCCCTGGGTTGGGTGCGTACCTGTCGTCAGTCGGCAAGGGCGCGCTCGATTTCGTCCAGATGCTGACGGCGATGGGTCGCACGAACAAGAGTCCGCGGACGCACCGCGAGGATTGCCTGGGCCAATGCCTCGCGCAGGCTCTCAGCCTTGCTGTCCGCCGCCTCGGCCGCCGCGATCACCTCGTACCTGATCTGGGCTGGCGCAATAGCCTGCCACCAGGGCAGCATGCCGTCGTTGATTCCGTTGACGAAGCTCTCGACTGGCGGCACCCTCACCACACCCGTGCGCTCCCACTCCTCGAACTTGGCGAGCCAGAGCCTGTCCCAGAAGGCCAAGTGTGCCAGACCAACGCCGACCGTCCACCCATGGCCGATGGAGCGAGCGATCGTGGCATCCCTCAGCCCGGCTACGAAGGCCTTCAGTCTGGTGCGCTCAGCATCGTTTTCTGTCGCGTACGGTCGGCCCATGGGTACCTCCTCGACTCTTGTCCTTCTAACGAGTCTGTAGAAAAACCAGGTTTGCGAAGCCTGCCATCGCCAGAATCGCCCTAGTGTCGGCGGTCTTTATCGAGGGAGGCGAGGGGTGCCGACAGCCGATCTCTCAGCATCGCCTGCGGCCGTTCTCGCTCTGGCGGATCGATCCGTTCATGCCGATCGGCCCTCGCTCGTCCCGTAGCGTTGCAGCTTCCCGATGTTGTGCACCAGGCAGTACAGCAGCCACTGGGTGTTGATCTTTCGGTGGCCGCGCAGGCTGAACCGCCTCAAGCGGCGGCTGCTGCAGATGTTCGCAAACACCGGCTCGGCCACCGCAAGCCGGCGACTGTACTGATAGCGCCCGTGGTCGGTGTCGATCTTGCGCTTCATGCGAGCGCTGCAGGTCTCCGGCTTGCCCGGGGATCGTCCCAGGAAGAGCGTGACCTGTCGGATCAGAGTGCGCTCGGGATGCGTCAGGCACCGGGCGCGCAGCGGGCACGCCCCGCAGTCCCGCTTGGCCCCTTTGAAGATCACCGCGCGATAGCCGTCAGGACGGTTGTGTTGGCCGCTCCGGTACAGCCGCTTGCCCGCCGGGCAGATGCAGGTCAAGCTCTTCGGGTCGAAGCGAAAGTCCTCGGGCCGAAAGAGCCGCGCGGGATCGTCCACCGGCTCGGGCTTATGCCGCTCGGCGGTGACAAAGCGCGGGTCGCGCTTGCGAAACAACGTGTCGGCCAGATAGCCGTCGACGTGCGTCTCGTCGAGGTACTGCACGTTCGCGTCCGTGTGGAAGCCCGCGTCCGCCGCGACCACCGCGCCCGCCAGCACGTCCTCGGCGAGGCCCAGCTCGCGAAACGTCGCTCGCGTCCCCTCCAACATGGGCACCAGCAGCGCGTGCTCCTGGGCTTCGCCGAAGGCCTGCGCGTGGACCACGATTTGATGCTGGCCGTCCACGACCGCCACCCCGTCGTAGCCCTGGATCACGCCCTTCGAGGTCTTCATCTTGGCACTGTCGTTGTCGGTGAGGTTGCTCTTCTTCACCCGCCCGCTGGGCCCGACCTTGTCCGCGTGGCGTTGAAGAAACCCCCGGACCTTCTCCAGCGCCGCCTGGAGGGTCTCGATCTGCTTGCCCCGCGCCACCCGCAGCGGTTCCTCGTCCCCCGCCGCGTCGGCGTCGCGGTGACGGCGCACCAGATGCTCAACCGCACGTTCCATCTTCGCGATCTTCTTCTCGAAGTCCCCCCGGGTGCCGCTCCACTCCTTGGAGGCATTGCTCGGCAGCTTCACCCCATCGACGGCGAACATCTCTCGCCCGATCAGCCCCAGCTCGTCACACACCAAGAGCACGTCCCGGAACACGGCGACGATCTCCCGGTCGAGCGTCGCAATGAAATCTGCGATCGTCGTGAAGTGGGGCGCGCTGTCGGCCGACAACGCCATGAACAGGACATTCTCCCGACACAGCCGGGCAATCTCGCGGCTGGAGGTCACGCCGCGGGCGTAGGCATAAAGGATGACTTTGAGAAGGATGGCCGGGTCGTAGGCCGGCGCCCCCACCTCGTCGTTACGGTACCGGGCTTCGAACACCGACAGATCGATCTCCTCGTCGATCAGGCGGCTCAGCGTAGCCTCGAACGTGCCCGGCAGGATCTGGCGCTCGAAGCTCACCGGCACGAGCTTCAGCTGATCGTAGCTGTAGGGCTTAAACCGCGCCATCGCTCCTCCTCATCGTGTGAGGTCGTCGCGCTCTTCACACGAGAGACGAGACGACGGCGATTCCAAGGTTTTTCTACAGGCTCAACGCCCGGCATCAGCCGCGGCCACAGGCCGTCGGCTGAATGCCGAGGTTAAGCAGGGACAGCGCAGACGGTTGGGTACCATAGCTCCCTGCTGACGCTCAGACCACGCGTGGCTCAGGGAGCCCGTACCTATTAGGCCCGGCTGTCCCGGCCATGAACCCGAGCTCGATCAGAAGCCACAGATTCAAAAAGGGGATGACTCCCACCAGGAGGAACCATCCGGACCGGTCCCTGTCGTGGCACCTCTTCACGCCGACAGCAACAGACGGGAACAACGCCAGGAGTAGGAAGATCCCAGAAAGGAGACCAATAGCTTCCTTGCGATCAAGTGTTCCCAGAGTCCAGTCGACGACCAGCAATACCAAGTAGAGTGCAAAATACGGCACGAGAAACTTGAGCCAATATGTAGACCGGCCTATTCGACCGGTAAAAGAGAACAACAAAGCCTGAAGGCCGATTCGCGACGCATTGAGAGTGGGGCGTTGGGCGAGATTGTAGCCGCAATCGCAACGCTGGGCAGCGGGCGGATTGATCAGGCCACATTGTGGACATTCAGTCGCCATCGTGCTGTGACCTTCCTGCCTAACGCGACGTATCAGCCGCGGCGCGCCCTGCGCGCCGTCGGCTGCATGCGTTTGTTCGGCGTCCGTCTCGGCAGCACGGCACGTTTCATCTCCTCCAGCGAGAGCTTCTGGCCCCCGCAAACTCCCCGCAAGCGATTCTCGATCGTGAGCGCCCGGGAAATCATGCCGGCAGTCGTCCCTTGCTGGCTCCGTCCCGCCGTCGGCATCACGGCTTCGCGAAGACCTCGGCCAGCGTCGCCTTCACGTCCTTCGTGACCCTCGCGTGAGCCTGCGCGTGGTAGAGCACGGTGAACGAGGTATTCCCTATCGTCGCGACCAACGGCGCCCGGAAGTCGGGGTTGTCGAACGCGTGGTGGGCGCCTTCGTATTCGAACAGCTTGACGTCGGCGCCGCCCGCCCGCTGCTTCTCGGCGAAGCCCCGCACCGTGGTGATCGAGGTGGCCTCGTCGAGCGTGCCCGTGAAGAGGCGGATCGGGCGGCTCGCTACCTTCCCGTAGTCGAGCGTGGCGTTGATCGAGGGGTAAAGCGCGAGATACGCGCAGAACTCGAGGTTGGCGGGCGCCTGCGCCTTTAGCGATCTCGTCATCGCGGCCAGGAGGGACAGCCCGCCGCCGCGCGACCCGCCCATCAGCGCGATACGGCCGGGGTCGACCCTGGGATGAGTCGCGAGGAGCGCGAGGGCCTGGTACACGTCGTACACCTGCCCGGCGCGACTCAGCTCTGTCTCGGGCGGGAACTTCTTGATCCCGCGGCCGGTGAAGCTGTCGACGACAAACACGGCTATGCCCTGTGATCGCAGCTCACGAGCCCAGGTGTCCTCCGCGCGCCCCACGCCGCCGCCGCCATGCGACAGGACGACGACGGGCACCCGGCCCTCGCCCTTCGGCAGGAGCAGCTCGCCGGAGATGGTGACGCGCTGCCCGGTCTTGACGCCGTCCCAGAAGTCGCTCGCGTTCAGCGTGAGCGTCTCGAACTCGACGTCGCCCTTGGGGCCATGGGCCATCGTCGTGATGGGCTTGCCCGAGGCGTGAAGCACGAGTTCCGGCAAAACCAGTAACGTCAGCGCCAGGATAACCACCGGTCGTCGACCTGCCATATGGCCTCCTCCGTCTTGCCGCTAGTACGCCGAACGCTCAGCTTGAGCCGCGGCGCGCCAGCGCCGCCGGCTCCAAGCTGCAGTTAGGCGTCATGGCGCTGAGCCAGAACGAACAAGTGACCACCAGATCCATCGGCGACCCAACGATGCCACACCAAGTCGAAGCCGGCGGCCTTCACCAGCGAAAGACTCGTCGCGGCATCGTAGTGGCTCCAATACATTGGCGCGTCGTGGTACTCCTCCGTCCACGCAGGCAGGTCGGCCGCGCCAAGGCACAGAAGCGCCGGCCCTCCGGACCGTAGCACTCGTGCAAAGCCATCAAGAACGCGCGCATGCTCTTCTCGCGGGATGTGGATGACGGCGTAATACGAGCATATCGCATCGAACGACGCGTCAGCGAACGGCAGTGCGACGAGGTCTGCACAGACCCAAAGCCCCGTGGGCACGTGGCGTCTGGCGAGGCCGAGCTGTACGTCGGCAAAGTCGACCCCGACGACATTGGCACGAGTCGCAAGCTGCCGGGCGATGGGGACACCGGCGCCGCAACCCGCGTCAAGGACCCGTGCACGCGGTGGGAGCCGGACGACAAGATCATTCAGCAACGCAACATCCGGCGAATCGCAACGACGTGACGAAAGATACGCGCCCGCAATGCGGTTGTACGACTCTCGGACTTGCGTTTTGGGATCCATGATCCTTGAATCGTCGTCACGCAGCGTCATATCGAAGTACGCCGAACTAGAATTCGGCCACCGGATCGGCTGATCAGCGTAATACCGGAAACGCTGGGGGATTTCGCAGCCTATTCGTGATACGAACGAATTGCTCGTCACCCCGACAGGCCCTTTCCCGAGATAGGCTGCGGGACCCCTGCAGCATATCCTGTCGCGTATACGTCCAGAGGCCGCGAGCCAGGTCACGACGTGAACATCCGGTCCACCGGGCTCCGCACGGCGCCGGCCCGACTATAGCGCGCGGCTGGCGAAGCGAACAAGCCGCGCCCAGCTGTATCCGCGTGCGGTTAGTGCAGATGCGGATCGGGCATCCGTGACCTGACCGAACTTGAGAAGCTTGTTCTCGAATGACGGCGAGCGACTCGTGAATCGCGAAGCGGGGTTACACGCGACCTCAGGGAAATCAGCGCCGGCCGCAACTTCCCGCAGGTTCCCGCGCTTCCCGAGACGGGGGATCTTCCCTGAGCCGAGCCAAGGAAACCCCTGATAGCGGAGAGAGCCCTGGCCCCCTATCTGTTGCACAGGGAGGGGATCCTATGAGTCGTCACTTCGGCGTTCTCGTTCTCGTCGTGGGTCTGCTCGCGGCGGTCATCCCGGGCCCGACGCCGGCGGCCGCGGCGGCCTGCGAGAGCCTCAGCGCTCTTGCGGTGCCGAACACGACGATCACGGTGGCCCAGTCCGTCCCCTCCGGCACCTTCAGCGCACCGAGTGGGGAGGTCGTCAACGATCTGCCGGCCTTCTGCCGGGTGGCGGGCTTCGCAACGCCGACGAGCGCCTCGCGGATCGGTTTCGAAGTCTGGATGCCAAGCTCGGGCTGGAACGGAAAGTTCGAGGGCATTGGCAATGGCGGCTTCGCGGGCTCGATCTTGTACAGCGCCCTGGCCCCCGGGCTCCGCCGCGGCTACGCTACCGCCGGGACGGATGATGGCCACACGGGCGGCGACGCCCGCTGGGCCCTGGGACACCCTGAAAGGGTCGTCGATTTCGGGTATCGCGCGGTCCACGAAACGGCCGAGAGGGCCAAGGCGATCATCCGCGCCTTCTACGGCAACGGTCCCCGGCGTTCCTACTTCAGCGGATGCTCGGACGGCGGCCGGGAGGCGCTCATGGAAGCGCAGCGCTTCCCCGACGACTACGATGGCATCATCGTCGGGGCACCGGCCAACTTCTGGACGCACCACTTCGTGGGGTTCGTTTGGAACGAGCAAGCGACGATGGGTGGACCAGGCAGCTACATCCCGACGAGCAAGCTCCCCGCCATCCAGGCCGCGGCGCTCGCCGCCTGTGACGCGCTCGACGGCATCGTGGACGGCATCATCGACGACCCGAGGCGATGCCACTTCGATCCATCGCAACTCCTGTGTCAGGGGGCCGACGCCAACACGTGCCTCACGGCGCCACAGGTGACCGCGCTCATGAAGATCATGGACGGGCCACGGAACCCGGGCACAGGAAAGCAGATCTTCCCCGGCTATACGCCGGGCGCCGTCGCCGCGCCGGGCAACTGGTCGGTCTGGATCACCGGCGCACCGCCAGGCGGGGCGCTGCAGTTCTTTTTCGGGAACCAGTTTTTCACCAACATGGTCTTCGAGGATCCGAGCTGGGACTTCAGGACCTTCGACTTCGACAGCGACGTCGACGTCACCGATAACAAGCTGGCCGGCATCCTCAACTCGACCAACCCGGACCTCAGACGCCTGAAGGCTCGCGGCGGAAAGATCATCATGTATCACGGTTGGGAGGACGGGGCGATCGCGCCGCTCAACGCCATCAACTACTACGAGAGCGTGGTGCGAGCCGTCGCCGAGGAGGATGGGCGCAAGCCCGACACTCGCGATCGCGGAGACGCCCTGCGCGAGACGCAGCAGTTCTTCCGCCTCTTCATGGCGCCGGGGATGCTCCATTGCGGTGGCGGCCCTGGCCCTCACGCCATCGGTGGCGTGTTCGGGGCGAGCCCGCCACAAATCGACGCGGCGCACGACGTGCTGAGCGCGCTCGACCAGTGGGTCGACCGCCACGTGGCGCCGGACAAGATCATCGCCACGAAATACGTGGACGACGATCCCGGGAAGGGCGTCGCCATGCAACGTCCGCTCTGCCCGTACCCTCAAAAGGCGGTCTACAGGGGGCACGGCGGGACCAATGAGGCCGCGAACTTCGCGTGCCGTGGCGCTGCCGAACACGACGGCGACGGGGACGATCGGGATCGCTGACGTCGACCAGATCGAGCGTGGCGCGGGAATCCGAGCGTGGCGCGAGAGGCGAGACCGGGTCCCTACGCGTCGAGCGCACACCGAAGGCCGGCGCGCCGACGCGGGAGCACGCTAAGGCGGGCTAGTTGGCGATTGCGAGCCGGAGGCGCCGCACCAGCTCGTACAGCGCGCTCTTACCGCCGCGATAGCCTACCAGACGGACGCGCCGAAGCACCTCCGCACCCGACATGGCCGGGTGGTCCTGAAGCCACTGCGTGATCTGCGGCGAGAACTGGGCCACCGTGGACGGCCGGCCCACGCCACGCACCCGGGTGTGCGCCTGGCCGTTGCCCGGCACCATCCCGCTGAACGCTGTTACTTCTCCCATCCCCATGGCTGAATCCTCCTGGGGATGGAGCAAAGGCAATTTCGATACCGAACTCCCTATGCTGAAATTTCAAGATCTTACGAGTGGGTGGCCACGATATTGCTGGTAAGTTTCTGGACACCCAGATAATTTCCGGACCACCCCCCCCTCACAGAGCCGAGACCACGGAGCTAGGCGGACGTCGACCGCTCCATCGCCGTCGCCACCCCCCGCGTGAGGTCAGCCGCGGTGAATGGCTTGAGGACGACCCCGTGGATCCCGGCCTGGGCGGCCTCACCCACGAGCTCACGATTGCCGTGGGCGGTGATCATGACGACTCGCAGCGCGGGCCTGAGCGACCACGCCTGCTCGACGAACTCGAACCCGTTCTGCTCGGGCATCATGTAGTCCACGACGAGCAGGTCGGCGGGGACGCCCTGCCCGAGGTGGGCGAGCGCCTCGCGCGTGGTCGTGAAGCCGTGGACCGTGTGGCCCTGCGCACGAAGGACCTTCTCGCACATCTTGACGATCGTGAGGTCGTCGTCGACGACCACGACGGTCATGGACGCGCCCGCTCGTCCCGGCGCAGCTTGTACTCGATCGAGTCCACGAGCGCCTGCCAGGACGCCTCGATGATGTTGTCGGCGACCCCGACGGTGCCCCACGTCTCCTCGCCGTCGCCCGAGGTGATGAGCACACGCGTCTTCGCCGCGGTGCCCTTGGACTCGTCGAGGATACGCACCTTGTAGTCGAGGAGCCGCATCGCCCGGAGGTTCGGGTAGAACTCCTCCAGCGCCTTGCGGAGCGCGTGGTCGAGCGCGTTGACCGGCCCGTTGCCGGACGCCGCCGTGTGCTCGAGGATGCCCTTGACGCGGACGCGGACCGTGGCCTCCGCGACCGGCTCCGCGTCGTGGCTCTGCTCCTCGACGATCACGCGGTACGCGTCGAGCTCGAAGTAGGGCTTGTGCCGGCCGAGCGCGCGCTCCATCAGGAGCTCGAACGACGCCTCCGCGCCCTCGAACTGGAACCCCTGGTCCTCGAGCGCCTTGAGCTCGGTGAGAATCCGTCGCGAGTCCGGCGTGTCGCGGTCGATGTCGATGCCATACTCGCGCGCCTTCCAGAGGATGTTCGACTTGCCCGCGAGCTCGGAGACGAGCACGCGCCGGTGGTTGCCCACCGCCTCGGGGTCCAGGTGCTCGTACGTCTCGGGATGCTTCAGCACGGCGGCGACGTGCATGCCACCCTTGTGGGCGAAGGCGGAGTCGCCGACGTAGGGCTGCGCGGCCCACGGCTTGCGGTTGGCCAGCTCGGAGACGAACCGCGAGACGTCCCGCAGCTCGCGCAGGTTCGGCTGCGGTATGCAGTCGAGCCCCATCTTGAGCACCAGGTTGGGGATGATCGAGACGAGGTTCGCGTTGCCGCACCGCTCGCCGTAGCCGTTCATCGTCCCCTGCACCTGGCGCACGCCTTCGCCGACGGCGGCCAGCGAGTTGGCGACGGCGCACTCGGCATCGTTGTGGACGTGGATGCCGAGCGGCGTCTTCACGTGCTGCTTCACGGCCTGGAGGGCCGCGATCAGGTCGCGCGGGAGCGTGCCGCCGTTCGTGTCGCAGAGCACGAGCCAGTGGGCGCCGGCGGCTTCGGCGGCGCGGAGCGTCGCGAGCGCGTAGTCGCGGTTCCGACGGATGCCGTCGAAGAAGTGCTCGGCGTCGAACATGACCTCCTCCACCCGCGGCCGGAGGAAGGCGATCGTGTCGGCGATCATCGCCAGGTTTTCGTCGAGGGTCGTGGAGAGCGCGTGGGTCACGTGGAAGTCCCACGCCTTGCCGACGATCGTCGCGACGGGCGCGCCCGCGTCCAGGAGCGCCTGCATGTTGGCGTCCGACTCGGCGGTGCCACCCGCACGGCGGGTCATGCTGAACGCGGCGAGCTTCGCGTGCTTGAGCGCCACGTCCTGCATCCGGCGGAAGAAGCGCAAGTCCTTGGGATTGGAGCCCGGCCAGCCTCCCTCGATGTAGTGGATGCCGAGCGCGTCGAGCCGCGACGTCAGGCGGACCTTGTCCTCCATCGAGAAGGACACTCCCTCGCCCTGCGTCCCGTCCCGGAGGGTCGTGTCATAGATCCTGATCAGCTCGCGCATGGGTTACTGTCATGATGCGCTGCGCGACGCCGGAGTGTCAAGATTCGCGGCCTCGAGTCCACGCCGCCAACGACCCGGCTCCGCGCCGTCAGACAACGCCCTGCGCGCGCAGGCGCGCCACCTCCTTCTTCCCGAGGCCCGCGAGCGTCCGCAGCACGGCGTCGGTGTCCTGGCCGAGGAGGGGCGGCGCGAGCCGCGCGCCGCCCGGTGTCGTGTGCAGACGGATCGGCACGCCGAGGACCGTCACGCGGCCCGCCCGGGGATGCGGCAGCGTCGCGATCATCCTGCGCGCCTTGAGGTGCGGGCTCTCACACACCTCGGGAACGCTCTTGATCCGCCCCGCGGGCACGCCCGCGCTCTCGAAGCGCTTGAGCCACTCCTCCGCCGTGCGGGTCCCCAAGATCTCGTTGAGCAGCGGGATCAACGCGTCGCGGTTCGTGACGCGCCTGGCCTCGGTGTCGAAACGCGGATCGGTCGCGAGTTCGGTCCGGTCGAGCGCCGCGCAGCACCTCGCCCACAGCGCGTTGTTGGCGACGCCGAGCGTCAGGTACGCGTCGGCCGCCTTGAAGACCTCGTAGGGCACGATCGAGGGATGGGCGTTCCCCCGGCGCGCCGGCCGCTGGCCCGTGCCGAAGTAGATGCCCGCCTGGTAGGTGAGCAGCGCCGCCATGGCGTCGAGCATCGAGATCTCGACCTTCTGGCCCCGCCGCGTGCGCGCGCGCGCGAGCAGCGCGAGCGTCACGCCGTGGGCCGCCGACATGCCCGCCACGAGGTCGGCGATGGAGGTGCCGACCTTGACGGGCGGACCGTCGGGGAAGCCGGTGATGTCCATGATCCCCGACTCGGCCTGCACGACGAGGTCGTAGCCGGCGCGGTGCGCCTCCGGCCCGGACTCGCCGAAGCCCGAGATCGAGCAGTAGACGAGCCGAGGGTGGCGGCGCGCGAGCGTCCGGTAGCCGAACCCGAGCTTGTCCATCGTCCCGGGCCGGAAGTTCTCCACGAGGACGTCGCTCTTCCCCAGGAGCGTGCGGAGGATCGCCTGGCCCTCCGGCGCCTTGAGGTTCAGCGTGACGCTCTTCTTGTTGCGGTTCACCGACATGAAGTACGTCGACTCACCGCCCGCGAAGGGCGGCCAGCTCCGCGTGTCGTCGCCCTTCCCGGGCTCTTCGATCTTGATGACCTCGGCGCCCATGTCGCCCAGCGTCATCGAGCAGAACGGCCCGGCGAGGACGCGCGTGAGATCCAGGACGCGGATACCGGCGAGGGGCTGGTCAGCTCGAGACACGCGTCTTTCCTTTCCGGACTCGCTTGGCGAGGCTCTGGGCGATCGCGTGCACGCGGTCGCCCGCGCGGCCCGTGCGCCGCCAGAAGAGGCGGGCGCGGTCCAGCGCGCCGAGATGGGAGAAGTAGTAGACGTCGTTCACCGCCTCGATCGCGACGCGCGAGCCGATGCGCAGCCCGCGCGTCTCCGCGCCGTGGCAGATGAACCGGGCGCCCCCCTCGAGCGCGACCAGCGCGATGTGGAGCGGCGACCGGAACCCCGCGGGCGGCGAGTGCAGCGTCGTGAACGAGACGATCTCGCCAGTGCCCTCGAGGTCGACCGGCGTCATCGCGACCGGATCACGCGGGCAGAAGGGGGCGGGCGGCGCCACGGTCAGCCCGCACGCGGGGCAGCGCGAGCCCGGGATCGTCTCGATCATTGCAACGACGCCGCGAGACCGCGACATCCCGTGGGTGGCCCGAGACGAGGTGCGACCCGGCTCCGTATCTCGACACAGGGCGACCCGGCTACACACCTCATGTCTCGTTCCCTCATGGCGCCTCGAGGAGCGTCACCCAGTTGTTCGTTGCGAGCCCGCCGATCGACTGCGCGAGCGCGACATGCGCCTGCACCTGCCTCCCCTCGGCGCGCCCCGTGAGCTGCCACACGCACTCGACGATCTGCGCGAGCCCCGTCGCCGCGAGCGGGTGGCCACGCGCCTTGAGGCCGCCCGACGGGTTCACCGGCAGCCGGCCGTCGAGCGCGGTCTCGCCGTCGAGCGTCGCGCGGCCGGCCTTCCCCGACGGCACCAGGCCGAGGTCCTCGAGCGACATCAGCTCGAACGGCGCGAACGCGTCGTGCAGCTCGGCCACGTCCACGCGCTCGGGACCGACACCCGCCATCGCGAACGCCGCGCGCGCCGCCGCTCGGGAGGCCCGGAAGCTCGTGAGCGCATCGCGGTGGCGGAGCGCGAGCGTGTCCATCCCCTGCCCGATGCCGGTGATTCGTACCGCCGCGCGGTCGGCCGTCAGGACGACGGCGGCGGCGCCGTCGGAGATGGGGCAGCAGTGCAGCAGGCGGAGCGGATCGGCGACCATCCGGGAGTCCAGCACCTCGTCGACGGTGACCGCGCGCTGGAAATGGGCGTACGGGTTCCGGACGGCGTTGGCGTGGTTTTTCACGGCGACCTGGGCCATTTCGCGGGGCGCGCCGCCGTTCCGCGCGATTAGCGCACGCGCGACGAGGCCGGCGAGCGCTGGCATCGTGGCGCCGTACGAGCGCTCGTAGTGATCGATCGAGCGGCCGATCAGCTCCGAGACGCGCGGCGTGTCGAGATGCGTCATCTTTTCCCCGCCGACGACGAGCACCGCGTGGCGCATGCCCGCCGCGATCTGGGCAAAGCCCGCGTAGAGCGCCGCCGCGCCCGAGGACGTCGCGGTCTCGATGCGCATCGCGGGCGTCTCCGCGAAGCCCATGTGCGTGGCGGTGCTGGAGGCGAAGTTGCCGTCGCCGACGAACTCCTCGGGGTTCATTGCCGCGGCGACGATCGCGTCGGGCCGCTCGAGCCCGGCGTCGCGCAGGGCGGCGTGCGCCGCCTCGGCCATAAGATCGGAGAGTGACTCCGCCCGGCGGCCAATGCGCGTCATGCCCGCGCCCGCGACCCACACGTCACGCATCGGGCCTCAGCTTGCCCGGACGGATCGCGGCCCGTCAACCCGTATGTGGGGGCCGACCTTTGTCTAGGCCAGGCTGTCTAGGCCAGGCGCCGTCCTCGCGTCGGGGGCGGCGGCGCGGCGACGCCGAGGTCCCGGATGAGGCGGAGGAGGTAGGTGCGCTGGAGGCCCAGCATGCGGGCGGCGTGGGTGCGGTTGCCGCTCACCTGGTGGAGCGTCGCTTCGATCAGCCGTCGCTTGAACGCCGAGACGGCGCCGTGGTAGCCGAGGCTCGACTCGAGCAAGGGTGGCGGCGAGGTTGCGGGCACCGAGGCCATGCCCTTCGACGGGACGCAACCGCTGTGCCAGACACCGACGCTCGATTTCGCAGCGACTAAGGCCCACCGCATTCGCGCGAATGCCCGGCGGGCCTGGCGGGGTGCCGCGGGGGGTGTGCAGCTACTTTTTGGTGGCGGGCTTGACTCCCGGGTGGTCCTTGAAGAACTGCTTGTTGAGCTCGATGTAGTTCTTCCACTGCTCCGGAGTCTCGTCCTCGGCGAAAATCGCCTTCACCGGACACACGGGCTCGCAGGCCCCGCAGTCGATGCACTCGTCGGGGTGAATGTAGAGCATCGTCTCGCCTTCGTAGATGCAGTCGACCGGGCACACCTCGACGCATGCCTTGTCTTTCACGTTGATGCACGGCTCGGCGATGATATACGGCATCAGAGCCTCCCAATCAATTCTTGAGCGCTGGCTAAACCCATGAGTTTGTACCCGAATCGCCGCAGCGTGTCAAGCATTCGACCGTTGTCGCGGGGGCCGCGAGCCCGGTCGCTTTCCGTTCCACCGAGGTTCAGGCGCGCGGCTACTGCGTCCGGAGGCGCGGGTCGAGCGCATCGCGCAGCGAGTCGCCGAAGAGGTTGAACGCGAAGACCGCGAGGCTGATCGCGAACCCGGGGAAGATCGCCATCCAAGGCGCCGACTCGGCGAACTGGACCGCGGCCCCGCGGAGCATGAGGCCCCAGGCCGGCGTCGGCTCGGCGACGCCGAGGCCGAGAAAGGAGAGCGACGCCTCGAGAAGGATCGCCTGCCCGAGGTACGCGGTGAGCATGATCAGGTACGGGGCCATCACGTTCGGCAACATGTGGCGCAGAATGATCCGCCCGTGGCTGAAGCCTGCGGCGCGCGCCGCGTCGACGTAGGGCATTTCCCTGATGGCGAGCGCGCTCGAGCGCGCCACGAGCGCCGCGCGCGGGATCATCGGGATCGTGATCGCCATGATCACATTGCCGATGCCCGTGCCGAGGATCGAGACGACCGCGAGGGCCAGGATGATCAAAGGGAACGCGAGGAAGACGTCCATCACGCGCTGGATCAGGAGGTCCGCCCGGCCACCGAAGTAGGCGCTCGTGACGCCGATGATCGTGCCCAGGGTCGCGCCGAGGAACGCGCACGAAAAGCCGACCAGCATGGCGGTGCGCGAGCCGTGGATGATCCGCGAGAGGACGTCGCGGCCGAAGGCATCGGTGCCGAGCCAGTGGGCCGCCGACGGCCGCCCCAGCATGGCCCCGTAGTCGGTCGCCAGCGGGTCATAGGGGGCGATCACGTTGGCGCCCAGGCCGACGAAGATGTTGATGGCGACGACGACGGCGCCGATGGCGCCGAGCGGCCGCGCACGGCAGAAGTCCAGGGCCGCGCTCCGCCAGCCGCCACGCTCGACGACCTCCGGGACTTCGCCGAGGACCGCGCGCTCGACGGCCATCACCGAACCGGGTGCGGGCACCCGGGCTCGCGCCACGCCCGCACCCCGCCGCGATCACGCGTTGTGGTCCTTTGGATCCCCGATCCGAGCCGTCCCATCATCTGAATCTGATGCGCGGGTCGATCCAGGCGTACGCCAGGTCGACCAGGAAGTTCACGAAGATGAAGACGAACGCGACGAGCATCACGAGCGCCTGCGTGAGCGTGTAGTCGCGGTGGGCCACCGCCTCGACGAAGAGGAGACCGAGCCCGTTGAGGTTGAACACCTGCTCGGTCACGACGAGCCCGCCCATCAGGAAGGCGAACTCGAGCGCGATCACGGTGAGCACCGGCAGCATCGCGTTCTTGAGCGCGTGGCGCGAGAGGATGAGCTTCTCCCAGAGTCCCTTGGCCCGGGCCGTGCGGATGTAGTCCTCTCGCAACACCTCGAGCATCGCCGAACGCGTCATGCGCGTGGCGACCGCCGAGTACCGGTAGCCGACCGCGAGTGCCGGCCAGATGAGCTGCAGGAGGTTCTGCCAGGGGTCCACCCAGAGCGGCGTGTAGACCATGGGCGGAAGCCACTTGAAGACGATCAGGAGTCCGAGGATGAAGACGATGCCGAGCCAGAACGAGGGCGTCGCCAGCCCGGCGATCGACACGATCCGCACGACGTAGTCCACCCACGTGTCCTGCTTGAGCGCGGCGATGACGCCAAGCGGGATCGCCAGCAGCACGGCGATCAGCGTGGCCATGATCGCGAGCTGCAGCGACAGCGCAAAGCGCAACCGGATCTCCTCGAGGATGGGAGCGCCGGTCCACATCGACTTGCCGAAGTCGAGCCGGACGATCCCCGTGATCCAGGCGAGGAACTGTCTCCAGAGCGGCTGGTCCAGACCGAGCCGGACGCGTTCCTTGTCGAGGTTCTCCTTCGAGGCGAACGAGCTCTCGCCCGCGAACCGCAGCTCGACGATGTCGCCCGGCACGACGCGCATCAGAAAGAAGATGATCACCGCGACGCCGAGCAGGGTCGGGATCATCAAGAGGAGTCGCTTGAGGATGTACTTGCCCAAGACCGCTACTCCGCAAGCCACACCGTATCGAGCTGGTTGTTGACGAAGTGGCTGGGCGTGATGGTCCACCCGCGCACCTTCGCGCTGTGCGGAATGATGCGGTGCCACTGGAGCGTGTAGGCGTAGTGAGCCTCCTCGTCCAGAAGCCGCCGCTCGAATTCACGGACGTACTTCTTCCGCTCGTCCGGATCGAGGGCGCGACTCTGCTTCTGGTAGAGCTCGTCGAGGACCGTGTCCGTGTAGCGGCCGTAGTTGTTGTGGCTGATCCCCATCGACTGAAACTTGTAGAGGTCGAGGTCCGGATCGACGGCGTAACTGCACTGGGTGTCGACGGCGACCTCGTACTCGCCGTTTCGGAGATCGGCCTCCCACTTGGTCGACTCGATGAACTCGTGACGCGCCTGGAGGCCGACCTGCCGCCACTGATCGACCAGCCATACGGCGATCGGCTCGTAGGGCATGGGGACGTTGCGGTTCTTGAGGCTGAACGAGAAGCCCTCCGGGACGCCGGCCTCCGTCAGGAGACGGCGCGCCTCGGCCCGCGACTTTGCGACGTCGTGAGAGTAGCCGGCGAGCTTCTCGAGCTCCTCGGGCGGCGCCGCGAACGGTGTCCCTGGAACCTGCACGCCTCCGACGCTCTTCACGATGGCGATTCTCGAGAGCGCCTGCGAGCCTTGGTGGCGATCGAGCGCGAGCGTGAGCGCCCGGCGCGCGCGCTTGTCGTCCCACGGCTTCTTCTCGTGGTTCATCCCGACCAGGAGGACACAGTCCCAGGGGCTCTCCTGCACCGCGATCTTGGCGCCGAGGGCCTGCACGAGGCTGTCCCGTTCCGAGGGCGTGAACCCTCGGAACTGGATGTGGGCGCGCTCGGCCCGGACCGCCGCCACCTGCGCGTTGGCGTCCTTGACGACGAGTGCGCGGTAGCCGTCGAGATAGGGCTTGCCCTTGTCCCAGTAATTGGGGTTCTTCCTGGCGGCCCAGTATGCGCCCTTCACGTGCTCGACGAAGATGAAGGGGCCCGTGCCCATGACGTGCGTCTCGTACCAGTGCACGTCCTTCGCCAGGATGTCGGCCCTGTAGATCCAGTTGAAGGGCGAGGCGAGAGCGGTGATGAGCGACGCCGACGGCCACTTGAGGCGGAACACGACCGTGGCGGCGTCCGGGGCCTCCACCGCCTCGACGGCCGTGTACTGCCCTTTGCGGAACGAGATGACGCCAGAGGGCGGAAAGATGATCTTGTCGTAGGACGCCTTCACGTCCTTCGAGGTCAGGTCGCTGCCGTCGTGGAACTTCACCCCGCGACGGAGCCTGAACGTGTAGGTCCGGCCGTCCCTGGCGATCGTCCACGACTCGGCGAGGTCACCCACCACCCGCGTCCCCGTACGATCGGTGGGATCGAACCGGAGGAGCGTATTGTAAATCGGAGCGACAGGGTGGACGAGCGCGAACGTCCCTTCGCGGTGCCCGTCGTAGGATGCCGGCTCGGTCGGGACGACGAACACGAGCTCGCCACCGTAGCGCGGCCGCTCCTGCGCGCCCGCGCCGGTGCCGCCGAGCACGGCGAGCATCAGTCCGGCGACACCGACCACGAGACCGCGCACGGTCTCGGAGCCCCGGCGGCGCGCGCGATTCGTCGCCATTACTCGGTCAGCCACACCGCATCGAGCTGCTGGTTCAGGTAGTGGCTCGGCGTGATCGTCCATCCCCGGACCCTGGCCAGATGCGGGATGATCCGATGCCACTGCAGCGTGTAGATGTAGTGCACTTCCTCGTCGAGCAGCCGCCGCTCGAACTCGCGGATGTACCTCTTGCGCTCCTCCGGGTCGACCGCGCGGCTCTGCTTCTCGTACAGCTCGTCGAGGGTCGGGTCCACGTAGCGACTGTAGTTGGCCGGACTCTTGTCCTTGGACTGGAACTTGTAGAGATCGAGGTCGGGCTCCACGATGTAGCCGCACTGGAAGTCGGCCGCCACCTCGAAGTTGCCTCCACGGAGCTCGGCGTAATACTTGGCGGCCTCGATCACCTCCTGGCGGACGTTGAGTCCGATCTGCCGCCACTGGTCGATGAGCCAGACGCCGAGCGGTTCGTACGGCATCGGGACCCCGCGGTTCTTGTAGGTGAACGAGAACCCGTCGGGGACCCCGGCCTCCCTGAGCAGGCGCCTGGCCTCGGCGCGGGCCTTGGCGATGTCGCGCCCGTAGCCGGCCAGCTTCTCGAGCTCCGCCGGGGGCGTGGCGAACGGCATCCCCGGCACCTGCACGCCGGCCGGCTCTTTCACGATGGCGATCCTCGACAGCGCCTGCGCCCCCTGGTAGCGGTCGATGGCGAGCGTGAGCGCGCGACGCACCCGCTTGTCGTCGAAGGGCTTCTTCTCGTGGTTGAGCGCGACCAGGATCACGCAGTTCCAGGGGCTCTCCTGGACGGTGAGCTTGGGCCCGAGCGCGGCGACGAGACTGTCGCGCTCGGCGGGTGCGAAGCCGCGGAACTGGATGTACGCCCGCTCGCCGCGAACCGCCGACACCTGCGCCGCCGAGTCCTTGATGAAGATCGCACGGTAGCCGTCGAGGTAAGGCTTCCCCTTGTCCCAGTAGTTGGGATTCTTCTTGCCCACCCAGTGCGAGCCCTTCACGTGCTCCACGAACACGAACGGGCCCGTGCCCATCACGTGCGTCTCGTACCAGCGCATGTCCTTGGCGAGGATGTCGGCCTTGTAGATCCAGTTCCAGGGCGAAGCCAGAGACATGAGGAACGAGCCGGACGGCCACTTGAGCCGGAACACGACGGTGTACGGGTCGGGGGCCTGCACGGCCTCGACGTCCACGTACTCGCCCTTGCGGTCGGAGGCGACCCCGGCGGGCGGGAAGATGATCTTGTCGTAGCTGGCCTTGACGTCCCGAGACGTCAGCTCGCTGCCGTCGTGAAACTTGACGCCCCGGTGGAGCTTGAGCGTGTACACGCGCCCGTCCTTCGAGATCGTCCACGACTCCGCGAGGTCTCCCACGATCCGGCTCGCCGTCTTGTCGGTCGGGTCGGGTCGGAGCAGGGTGTTGTAGTGCGGGGCCATCGGGTGGATGACGCCGAACGTCTCCTCTCGGTGGGCGTCGTAGGACGGTGGCTCCGAGGGCACGGCGAAGACCAGCTCGCCCCCGTAACGGGGCTTCTCCTGCGCCCCCGCAGGGGCCGCCGCCGCGGCGGCGACGATCGCGATCACGAGGGCCAGGCGATGGAGCATCGATCCCTCCAGAGGGTTGGCTTTGAAACCGAGGAAGACCACGAAAGGTTTCAGCATTTAAGCACGTGCCGCGGGCCTGTCAAGCGAGGATGCACGCCGCCCAGTGGCCCGGCTTGATCTCGCGGAGCTCTGGCACCACCGCCCGGCACCGGTCGATCGCGATGGGACAGCGAGGGTGGAAGACGCACCCCGACGGCGGGTGCAACGGGCTCGGGACCTCCCCGCCCAGGACGATGTGCTCGCGGCGCGCCTCGAGCTCGGGGTCGGGGATCGGCACGGCGGAGAGCAGGGCGCGGGTGTAGGGGTGCAGCGGGTCGTCGTAGAGCGCCTTCCGGTCGGCGAGCTCGACGATCCTGCCGAGGTACATCACCGCCACGCGGTCCGAGATGTGGCGCACGACGGAGAGGTCGTGAGCGACGAACAGGTAGGTCAGGCCGAACTCGCGCTGGAGATCCTCGAGCAGATTGATGATCTGCGCCTGGATCGAGACGTCGAGCGCGGAGACCGGCTCGTCGCAGACGATGAGCGCGGGCTCCATGGCGAGCGCCCGCGCGATCCCCACGCGCTGGCGCTGACCACCGGAGAGCTGATGGGGATACCGCCGCGCATGCTGCGGGAGCAGGCCCACGTGTCCCAGGAGCTCCTGGACACGCGCCTCGCGCTTCACCGGGTCGGGGACGATGCGATGCACCGCGAGCGGCTCGGTGATGATCTGGCCCACCGTCATGCGGGGGTTCAGCGAGCTGTAGGGATCCTGGAAGATCACCTGCATACGGCGGCGGACCGCCCGGAGCTCCTCGGGGCCGAGGGTCGCAAGGTCGCGGTCCTCGAAGAGGATCTGGCCGCGCGTGGGCCGCTCGAGCTGGAGGATGCACCGACCGGTCGTGGTCTTGCCGCAGCCGGATTCGCCGACGAGCCCCAGCGTCTCGCCGCGATGGATCGCGAAGCTCACGTCGTCCACGGCGCGGACGACGCCCTCCCGCCCGCCGAAGAGCCCGCCCGAGACGTAGAAGTGCTTGACGAGGTTCCGGACCTCGAGCAGCGGGCGCCCGTCGATCATCGCATCGCCAGCGCCCGGTCCAGGCGCTCTGCCTCCCAACAGGCGCTCACATGGCCGCCCCCGCCGACCGCGACGAGCCCGGGCCGCTCGCGGGCGCACCGCTCGACGCGGAAGGCGCAGCGCGTCGCGAATGCGCAGCCGGCCGGCAGTCGCGTGAGGTCGGGTGGCTGCCCCTCGATCGGGTCGAGCCGGGCGCGGCGCGGCTCGTCGAGCCGGGGCACCGAGCGCAGGAGGCCGAGCGTGTAGGGGTGGCGCGGGTGCGCGTAGAGCTCGCGCGCGGTCCCGCGCTCGACGATGCGGCCCGCGTACATCACGTTCACGCGATCGGCGTAGCGGGCGACGACCCCGAGGTTGTGGGTGATGATCAGCATCGCGACGCCGAGCCGCCGCGAGAGAGCCTTCATCAGCTCGAGGATCTGCGCCTGGATCGTGACATCGAGCGCCGTGGTGGGCTCGTCGGCGAGGATCAGGGACGGATTGCACGCGAGCGCCATGGCGATCATCATTCGCTGGCGCATCCCCCCCGAGAACTGATGCGGGTACTGCCGAAGCCGCCGCTCGGAGTCGGGAATCCCGACCGTCGCCAGGAGCTCGGCCGCCCGACGCCGCGCCTCCGCCGCCGTCGTCCCCAGGTGGATCTCGAGCCCTTCCGTGAGCTGACGCGCGATGGACAGCACCGGATTCAGGGAGGTCATCGGCTCCTGGAAGATCATCGCGATCTCGCGGCCGCGGATCCGCCGCATCTCCTCATCGGAGAGCGCCAGGAGGTCCCGGCCCTTGAAGCGGACCCGGCCCCCCACGATGCGGCCGGCGGGCGCGGCGATGAGGCGCATGACGGAAAGCGCGCTGACGCTCTTGCCGCAGCCCGACTCCCCGACGAGGGCGACGGTCTCCCCTTCCCGGACATCCCACGAGACGCCGTCCACGGCCCGGACGACGCCGCCCCGCGTCACGAATTCGGTCGTCAGGTTCTCGACTTCGAGGAGGGCTCCCACGGTGCGCGGGAGTGTAGCACGCGCTCCGAGCCGCGCGTAGCTCCCGGGGGCCGGTCAGCTCGGCATTTTCCGGAACGGTAACTCGACGATGAAGGTCGCGCCGCCGTCGGGGCGCGACTCGCAGCTGAGCCGGCCCTGGTGCTGCTCGATGATGCCGTAGGACACCCAGAGGCCGAGGCCGGTGCCCTCGCCGGCGGGCTTGGTCGTGAAGAACGCGTCGAAGATCCGCGGGAGCGTCTCCGGTGGGATGCCGGGCCCGGTGTCGTGTACCTCGACCCGGACGCGCCCGTCCGCCTCCGCGGTCGAGAGCGTCAGCACGCGCGGCCCGGGATGCTTCGCCATCGCTTGCTGCGCGTTCTGGACGAGGTTGAGGAGCACCTGTCGGATCTGGTCCTGGTCGGCGTACACGGACGGGATCGGCGCGAATTCGGTGACGACTCGGATGCCATCCCGGTCGAGCTCGTGGCGCTTCGCCCCGAGCACCCACTGCACCTGGTCCAGGAGGGCACACGGCCGGCGCTCGGAAGGCTGTGGCTGCGCGAGCTGCAGAACCTTCTGTAGTAAACGCGCGGCCCGCGACGTCTCCTGGAGGATGATGCGCACGCGCTCCCGCCCCCGCGTCGAATCCGCGAGCTCCGTCATCACGAGCTCTGCCTGGCCGAGGATGACCGTGAGCGGGTTGTTGATCTCGTGCACGAGGCCAGCCGCCAGCTTGCCGACCGTGGAGAGCCGCTCGCCCTCCGCCCGCTGGGTCTCGGCCTGTTTGATCTCGTCGAGCTGGGTCCGGGTCTCCGAGTACAGTCGGGCGTTGTCGAGCGCCAGGCTGATCTGGTTCGCGGCCGCCTCCAGGAGCGCGATCTCGGCATCCGTGAAGGGCTCCGGCGTCCGCCGGGCGAGCGACAGGGCACCCAGGATGCGTCCGCGGCTCTGCAGCGGGACGCAGACGAGGCCGCGGATCCCCTCCCGCTCGACGACCGCCCGCTCGGCCGGCGGGAGGTCCGTACAGGAGGCCGCGTTCGTCAGGTGCACCGTCTCGCCGGTGACCGCCACGCGCCCGATCACACCCTGGCCGACCTTGAGCACGCGGTTCGCCTCGCGCAACTCGGGCCCGAGGCCGCGGTCGGCGAGCAGGCGCAGCGTCCTCCGGTCGTCGGACAGGAGATGGAGGCTCGAGACCTCGTGCCCGGTCACGCGCGTGAGCGCGTCGAGGGCGATGCGCAGCATCTGGTCGACGTCGAGACTCAGGCTGAGGGCCCGCGAGATCGCCCGCAGGACGCGGAAGTGCGGCTCGACGGCGCGCGCGGCGCCGGCGTCGCGCCGCTGGACGAACTCGCGCAGCCGCCCGAGCTGGCCTTCGGTGGGGCTGACGAAGTCGAACGCGTAGCCCCGGCCGTCGGACCTGACGAGCATGGCGCTGACCTCGAGCGTCCCGTCGCCGTCGGGAAGCGCGAACGAGAGCCTGGCCGCGCCGCCCGGGCTGACCGCCTGGCTCGAGCGGAGCCTGACGCCGACCGCGCTGAGGTCCTCGGAGGTCGCCTCCCACTCGGCGCCGCCGTCCTCGACGACGCGGATGGGAACGGCGACGGCCGCGCGCGGCGCCCGCCGCCGCTCGTGTCGGTGCGCCGCGGGGGACCGCCGGCCGGCGTGGGGCTCGAGACACGTGAGGACCTCTCGCAGGCGTTCGAGCTCGACGGGCTTCGGCAAAAAGTCGACCGCGCCGAGCTGCACGCACTCGCGCGCCTGGCTCTCCGCCGCCATGCCCGAGATCGCCACGATCGGGATGCGCGACTCGCGCGTGGTCTGGAGCTGCAGGAAGTCGAGCCCGCTGATGCCGGGGAGGTAGATGTCGAGCAGGACAGCGTCGGGGAGCTCCAGGCCCATGCGCGCGAGCGCATCCTCGGCGCAGTGAGTGACGACCGGTTCGTGGCCGAGCTCGTAGAGAAAGTCCCGCAGGACGTCGCACAGCAGCGGATCGTCTTCCACGACGAGAACGCGCATAGCTCGTGCAGACCCCTCCCGCTGGACCACAGCAAGCGCCGTGCCACTAATCCGGAAATGCCTAACGTCGGCTCGGAAAAGAACGCCGCGATGGGCGTTCCGCGGAGTGGACCCACAAAATTGGAAAGAGCCTGACCACGGGTGGTCGGAGATTCGACACCGAGCGCGGACCGTGCCCGCGGTCCGTCAGTCCCGGCAGCGCGCGGCCGCCAGGTGGAGTGTCGCGCTGGGCTCGAGCGACGCGTATTCGCGACAGATCGCCTCTGCCACGCACGGCCACCGGTGCGCCCTCGCCCAGCGCACGCCCTCGCGCCCGATGTGCCAACGCAGGTCTGGATCGGCGATCAGCCCCCCGATGCGCTCGGCGAGCGCCGCGACGTCGCTCTCGGGGACGAGAAAGCCGGTCACGCCGTCACGCACGGTCGTCACGAGGCCGCCCACGCGGGAGGCGATGACCGGGCTCCCGCACGCCATCGCCTCGAGGGCCACCATGCCGAACGACTCGTAGTACGAGGGCAGCACGGTGACGTCCGCGGCGATGTAGTAGGTCGGCAGCACGTCCTGGGGGAGCGGCCCGACGAAGCGGACCGCCGCGTCCAGGTGGAGCCGCTCGATCCGCTCGCGCAGGGCGGCCTCGTGGCCGTTCCGCGGCTCGTCGGCCTCGCCGCCGACGATCAGAAGGGTGAGCGCGGTCCCGCCGGCGCGCAGGCACGCGATGGCGTCGAGCAGCGTGTCGAGCCCCTTGATCGGCGCGATGCGCCCTACCCAGAGCAACACCGGGTGCGCGTCGAGCGCGAGCGCCACACGCGCCGCCGCGCGGTCACCCGGCGCGAAGAGCGCCGTGTCCACACCGCACGGGATCGTCGCGATGCGCGGCGCGTGCACCGCATAGTCGCGGAGCAGTTCGGCGCGCTCCACGACGTTCGCGGCGACCACGCGATCGGACGCCCGGACGATGCGCGTCTCCTCGCGGAGGCGGAGCGCCGGCTCCAGCTCGGCCGCGCTCCGCGCTGCCCGGTTCTTCAGTCGGCCGAGCGTGTGGAACATCTGGAGCACCGGCACCGACCACCGCTCCCGCAAGGCCAGCGCCGCGACGCCGGAGAGCCAGTAGTGGGCGTGGATGAGGTCGTATTCCGCGCCCTGCGTGAGCCGCCACGCATCGACGCCGTCCACGAACTCGTCGAGGTACGCGTGGATCTCGGCCCGCGGCATCGGGGCTTCCGGGCCCGCGGCGAGATGGATGACGCGCGCGCGCGCGCCGAGGGGGACGACGCGCGGGATCGACGCGTTCTGCGAGCGCGTGAACACGTCCACCTCGACGCCCATCCGACCGAGCTCGCGGGAGAGCTCGCGGACGTAGACGTTCATCCCGCCCGTCTCCTTGCCCCCGAGCGCGGCGAGCGGACACGTGTGGACCGAGAGCATCGCGACCCGGAGCGCGGCGCCCCCCCTCACGTGATCTTCACCGCGCAGACGTCCTTGGCGACGGGCTCGAACTCGTACTTGTACCGCTCCTCGCCCCGCAGGAAGTCGAAGCGCCGCTTCCCGCGCTCGATCGCGTCGCGGATCAGGTGCCCGAGCAGGACCACGCCGGGGGACAGCGTCGCCCGGTCCGGGTGGAACCCCGAGTTGTAGAGGCCGACCGTGTCATCCCACTCGAGCGTGATGAAAGACGCGATGGGTCCGGAGGTCGTGTCGAGGAACCACAGCCGGGCGGCGCCGCGCTCGACGAACGCCGTCGTGACGCGTCGGAAGAACGCCTCCATCCGGACGTCCATGAAACGCGCCTTCCCGGCTCGGGAGCGGCGATGGAGGTCGAAGAAGTCGCCGAGCCGGTCCTCGACGTCGGCGGGGCGGCTCGCGCACACGGCCCGCGCCTCGGGCGTCTCGCGCTCGAGCCGCCGCATCTTCCGCACGAGCTCGTGGCGGTGCTTGCCGCTGAGGGAGGCCAGATACCCGTCCCACGAGGACGGCAGGACCAGGACGGGACAGCGCTCCTCGACCGCAACCGACGCGGAGAGCCCGCACGCTCGGGCGAGCTGGGGGAGCGCCGTCACGGTCGGCGAGGTCCCGGGGACGGCGTGGAGGTCCCACGCGACCCGCTCCGCCGCGCGCGACTCGAGGAGCGCCATCCACGCCTCTTCCTCCCGGCCGGCGAGCGCGATCAGGTCGAGGTAGTCGGAAATGTCGCCGCCGCCGATGAGCGTGAGCACGCCCGGCGCGGCCTCGTGAAGCGGCAGGAGGGCCACGAGCTGGCCCTCGGCGTCTTCGACGCGCCTGATCTCGAGGCGCCGGTCGGCGGCGAACGTCCGCGTCCACTCGCGCTGCCAGGTCCATGTGAGGAACGGCGACCGCAGGCGACTCTGCGCCACGAGGTGATCCCACGCGGCGGCGCCCACCGCCTCGAGGCGGTCGACGACGTCGGTCTTCACAGGTCTGGAGCCGCGCCTGCCGCGCCCGGGGGGTCGGCCGCGGTCCCGTCCGCCGCGTCGGCCTCGCCTTCGCTGAGCGCCTCGTCCATCGCCGACTCGAAGTCTTCGCCGAGGTCGTCGCCGAGCTCCCGGCCCATCTTCTTCATGAACCGGGCCGCGCTCGCGGGGTCGTTGTCGTCGAGGTCGCCGAAGGCGGACGAGTCGGCGAGCGACTCCAGGCGCGCCTCCTCCGATTTCACCGTGGCGAAGCGCGACATCACGCGGCTCAGGCTCTGACCGTGACAGCGCGGGCACGTCGGCGGCGACGCCGCGGAGGGGCGAAGCACGAGCAGACTGACCCGGCGCTGGCAGTCGTGACACTCGTACTCGTAGATCGGCATGGTCTCATCAATCTTAGCACGCGGTGGGCGCCTCGGCGGGCGCGCGGGCCCACGTGTCAGGCCGCGGACACGGTGTGCCAGTCTGCCGGGCGCGCTCGGCCAAGCTCGCGTCCAGCAAGCCCTCCACCCGGCGGCACCTTTTTTGCTGCCGGGCCCGGGCATGCCCGACGGCGCGTACACCGACGATGAGCAGCGCGTGCTGGAGCAGGTCGCACGGCTCGCGCGCGCGCTGCGCGAGGACCGGGAGCGCCTCATGCGGCAGCTCACCGAGGTGGAAGCGGAGCTCCACGTGCTCGCCTGGACCCTGGACGGTCAGCCCGCCCTCATCGCGCTCGCGGCACGCCGATCATCCTGATCGCCTCGCTCCGAAGATCTCTTCCAGCCGGCACACGGCGCGGTCCCAGCTGAACGCCGTCGTGACGAAGCGCATGCCCGCGGCGGCGAGCCGCATGCGGAGCGGCGCGTCCACCGCGAGGCGCTCCAGCTTGTCGGCGAGGTCGGCGACGTCTCGCCGTCGCGCGACCAGGGCGGTCTCGCCGTCGCGCGCGTAATCGCGGCAGCCGCCGTTGTCGTACGTGACGAGGGCGGCGCCGCAGGCCATCGCCTCCATCGGCGGCATCCCGAGGCCTTCGTCCCACGACGGGCAGAGATAGACCTCGCAGCTCGAGTACACGGCGGCCAGGCGCGCCTGCGGGGGGCTCAGGTGGAACTCGTCGTACGGCATCTCGCCGGCCGGCGGCTTGACCCCGAACCCGACCAGCCTGAGCGCCGGCACGTGACGCCTCACGCGCGCCACCGCCTCCAGGCCGTCGGCGACACCCTTCCACGCGTACTCGTGGTGGAGCATCAGCACGCGCGGCCGCGAGGTGGAGACGGTGCCGGGCGTCGGATGGAAGAGGTCGGGATCCACCGGCGTCACGAGCACGTCGGTCGGGCTGCCGAACCGCTCGCGCATCAGGTCGCGGAGCCATGTCGAGATCACGATCTTCCTGAGCGGGAGCCGGTACGTCGCGTCCACGGCGTTGGGCGCGCCGTGGTAGAGGCTCTCGTAGTGCTGCACGAAGTAGAACTTCGCCCCGCACCGGGCTGGCGCCGCGGCGACCCCGGCCGCCGACTGCCACGCCGTGGCGACGACGACGTCGCCCTCGGCGAGCACCGCGGGCGCGAAGCGCTCCACCCAGCGCACACGCGCGCGGAGCGCCGGGACCCAGTCGGCGCCGACGCCTCTCAGGTTACGCCACGCGGCACGGACGCGGCTCTTCGCCTCCACCACCAGCGTCACGTCGTGGCCCCGGGCCGCCAGCCGGTCCGCGTACGCGAGGATCGCCCGCACGCCGCCGGCGATCCGCAGGTGGGGAACGAGAAAGGTGATCCTCACGGAACGGTCAGATCGCCATCGAGACCGTGCCGGTCTTCTTGTACGCCTCCGGGTCGAGGATGACGTTGACACACCAGACCTGGTCGCTCGCGAGCGCCCGCGCGAGCGCGGGGCCGATCTGGTCCGGCTCCCGGACGAGCACGCCGCGTCCACCGAACGCCTCGGCCAGGAGGTCGAAGCGCGTGTGCGGGAGCGACGTCGCCACCGCGCGCGCCTCGCCGTAGAACCCCAGCTGCGGGTTCCGGATCTGTCCCCAGCCGCCGTCGTTGCCGACGACCACGGTCAGCGGCAGACCCAAGCGCACCGCCGTCTCGAGCTCCATCCCGTTGAGCCCCAGGGCACCGTCGCCCGCGATCAGGAGGACGCGCCGTCCCGGGTGGAGCAGCTTCGCCGTGAGTGCGAACGACGGGCCGACCCCGAGACAGCCGAGCGGCCCGGGGTCGAGCCACTGCCCCGGCCGGTCGAGCAGCACGACCTTCGAGGCGCAACCGACGATGTCGCCGCCGTCGCCGATGACGATCGTCTCCGGGGTCACGACGCGCGCAATCTCCGCGGCGAGGCGGTAGTGTGCCACCGGCACCTGCTCGGAGGCGCAGAAGCCGTCGAGCTTCCCCCGGCTCTCCGTCTCCCGGGCGCGCACCGCCGCAAGCCAAGGCGCCGTCTGCTCGGCGCGCCTCGGGGGAACGACCTCGCTCAGCTGACGGAGGATCACGTCGAGGTCGCCCACGAGCCCCAACTCGAGCGGGCGGTTCCGGCCAAGCTCGGCCGGATCGACGTCGATCATGACGACCTTCGCACCCTCGGCGAAGAGCGGCGGCCGGCCGTAGCCTAGGCGGAAGTCGAGCGGCGTGCCGAGCACGAGGACGAGGTCGGCTTGGCCCAGGGCGAAGCCGCGTGCCTGGGCGAAGGCGTTAGGGTGGGACGACGGGAGCGCGCCGCGTCCCGCCCCGTTCATGAACACCGGCGCCCCCGCGCGCTCCACGAACGCGGTGAGCGCCTGCGCCGCGTCGTCCCAGTACACGCCGCCCCCGGCGATGACCACGGGGCGCGCGGCGGCGGCGAGCAGCCGCTCCAGGCGCCTGAGCCCGTCAGGATCGGCGGCGGGCCGCGGCCGGTGGACGTACTGCCGGGGGATCGGCGCCAGGCGGTCCTCGACCGTCGCCATCAAGAGGTCCACCGGAATCTCGACGAACACCGGGCCGGGCCGGCCCGAGAGCGCGGTGCGGATCGCCGTGGTGAGCACCTCGGGGATCTGCCGCGTCTCCGCGACCGTCCACGCGCCCTTGGTGATCGAGCGCATGAGCCCTAGCTGGTCCATCTCCTGGAGCGCGCCGAGTCCGTGAAGTCCCTGGGGCGCGGCGCCACCGACCAGGAGCACGGGGCTGCGCGCCGCGTAGGCGTTCGCGACGCCCGTGACCGCGTCGGTCACGCCGGGCCCCGGCGCGACGAGGGCGACGCCGATTCCCCGCGTGAGGCGAGCGTACGCGTCGGCGGCGTGGGCGGCCGCCTGCTCGTGGCGGAAGTCGACGAGCGTGAGGGCCTCGCTGAGGCAGCCGTCGTAGATCGGTAGGATGTGGCCGCCGCAGAGCGTGAACACGTGGCTCACGCCCGCCTCCTTGAGCGTCCGCGCGACCAGCTCCCCGCCCGTCATTCTGGCGGAGGGGGCGACCCCCTCCGAATCTCCCCGGCGGTCATTACAGACTCGCCTCGCGGCGCGCGTCGCCGAGCCTCCGCGGCCGCCCCTCGGCTCGCACAACCGCGATTTCCAGACTCGCCTCGCGGCGCGCGTCGCCGAGCCTCCGCGGCCGCCCCTCGGCTCGCACTGCCACTCACCAGAATTTCTCCCATTTGACGGCTTTGCGGTCGAGGCCCCTGGCGACGAGGACGTCGCGGACCTGGTGGATCATCGACTCGCTCCCCGAGACATAGGCGACGAGCCCGGTGACGTCGGCGACCAGGGACCGGACTGCCTCGGCGAGGCTGCCCGCCCCGTCCCGTGCCGGGCCCCCGGCGCCCGCCACCACCGGATGGTAGACGAAGCCGGGATACCGGCGTGCGAGCGAGCCGAACTCCGCGTCGTACGCGAGCCAGCCCGGGTCACGCGCCCAGTAGGCGAGGGTCGCGGGGCGTCCGAAGCCGGTCGCGTAGAGCTCGGTCAGGATCGCGCGGATCGGCACGATGCCGATCTCTTCGGCGACGAAGAGGGGACGCCGCGGATCGGCGCGGCTGAAGACGAAGCCGCCGAGCGGCGCCTTGAAACGGACGGCGTCGCCCGGCTTGAGGCCGCGAAACCACTCGGAGCCGATCCCGCCGGGCGCCACGTCGGCGCAGAGCGTGAGCCGCGTGGGGGAGCGCGGCGTCGAGGCGATCGAGTAGGCGCGGACGGTCTTCGGTCCGAACGGGACCGATACCCACTGGCCTGCGACGAACTCGAGCGCCGGCGGCTCGTCCAGACGGAGGTCGGCCTCGAGGATCTCGGGCGCGAGCCGACGGACCGCGTCGACCCGCGCCCGGCACTCGAAGGGCTTCACGGCGGCCCGCTCAGCGCGCCCGGAGACGCGGGAGGATCTCCGCGGCGATCGCCTCGAGCTGCTCCCGCTCCTCGCGGGGCTCGCCGATCGCGCTCAGGAGGAAGTAGCCGCAGCCGGCGTCGCGGAACGCCGCGAGCTGCTCGACGCACTGGGCGGGGGTGCCGATGATCCCGTACTTCCGTGCGAGGGGCTCGAAGTTCTGGGCGTAACGCCTGGAGAGGACGCTGACCCACGCCTGCTTGGCGCGCTCGTAATCGCGCCCCACGGCGATGAAGGCGAGGTGCGCGGCGGTGAAGTCGGCGAGCGACCGGCCGGCGGCGTGCGCCGCCTCGCGGATCGTCTCGAGGCTCCGCGCGTAGCGCTCGGGCTGGACGACGTAGGACACCCAGCCGTCCCCCTGGCGGCCGGCGCGAACCAGCGCGGCGTCCGAGCGCCCGCCAACCCAGACCGGCGGGAGCGTCTGCACGGGCTTGGGATCGATCGAGACGTCCTTGAACCGGTTGAACCGCCCCTGGAACGTCGCGGGCGTGTCGCGCCAGAGGGCGCGCACCGCGTCGATCCCCTCGGTGACGCGCGCCCCCCGCTCCGCGTGGAGAACGCCGCATAGCTCGAACTCTTTCGGGTTCTCGCCCCCGACTCCCACGCCGAAGATCAGCCGCCCGCCCGAGAGCACGTCGAGCGTCGCGGTCACCTTGGCCGCGACCGCCGCCGAGCGGAGCGCGAGCAGGTACACCGCGACGCCGAGCTTGAGCCGGCGCGTGATCGGCGCGTAGGCGGCGAGCAGCGTGAGCGACTCGTAGAGCGGGGTGTTGAAGGCGACGTGGTCGCCCGTCCAGACCGAGTCGAAGCCGAGCTCCTCGACCCGTCGCACGAGCGCGAACTGCTCCTCGGGGGGATGCATGGTGAGGTGGACGCCGAAGCCGGTCATCGACTCACCTCGGGAACGCGTCTTTCACGCCGCCGTCCACGGTGATCGTGCAGCCGGTCGTCTTCGCCGAGCGGTCGGAAGCGAGGAAGAGCACCGCCTCGGCGACGTCCTCGGGGAGGATGCGGACGCCGAGGAGATTACGTCTGCGGTAGAACTCCTCGAGCTCGGTCACCGGGATCCCCTGGGCGGCCGCGCGCTCGCGCCGGACCTCGTCGGACCAGAGCTTCGAGTCCTGGAAGACGGCGTCGGGGTTCACGATGTTCGAGCGGATCCCGTGGGGCGCGCCCTCGAGCGACAGGACCTTCGCGAGCTGCGCCTCGGCCGCCTTGGCGGCGGAGTAGGCGGCGAAGTCCTTGCCGGGCGACATCACGTTCTTGGTCGCGACGAAGACGAGGGCGCCGCCCAGCCCCTGGGCGATGAGGATCTTCAGCGCCTCGCGCGCCACCAGGAAGTGGCCCGTCGCGTTGACCGCGAAGGACCGCTCCCAGTCGGCGAGCGACAGCCGCTCGACGGGGCAGGAGTGGGCGACGCCGGCGTTCGACACGAGGATGTCGAGCCCGCCGTAGGCGAGCACCGTCTCCTCGACGCCAGCGCTCACCGAGTCCTCCCGGCTGACGTCCATCCCGAGGCCGAGCGCCCGCCCCGCGCCGACCGTGGCGACGATCTCGTGTGCCGTCTTTCGCGCGCCGGCCTCGTCGAGGTCGGCGACCACGACGTGGGCGCCTTCGGCCGCGAGCCGCCGCGCCACCGCTCGGCCGATGCCAGAGGCACCGCCGGTCACGAGCGCGATGCGCCGCGCCAGCTCCTTCTCGGGCGGCGCCAGGGTGAGCTTGTAGAGCTCGAGCGGCCAGTACTCCACGTCGAAGGCGTCCTTGGCCGAGAGCGAGACGTACTCGCCGAACGTCGAGGCGCCGCCGATGACGTCGATCGTGTGGTGGTAGATATCGTTCACGATCCCCGCGGTGCGCCGGTCGCGACCCGCGGTGAACATGCCGAGCCCGGGCGCCAGGACGACGCGTGGCCGAGGGTCGCCGAGCTCGGCGCCCTCGAAGCGATTCGCGTCGAAGTAGCGCGTATAGTCGGCGACGAAGCGCTCGACGGCCGCCTCGATCGCGGCCATGAGCGGTTCGCCGGTCTCCGCCCCGTCGAGCGCCACCACGCACGGCAGCCGCTTCGTGTAGATCGTGTGGTCGGGGGTGGCGGGACCGATCTGCGAGAGCCGCGGCCCGTGGGCGGAGGACACGAACTCGAGGACCGGGGGCGAGTCGTCGAACGTGACGATCACCCGCCGCGTGCGGCTCAGCACGCCGCGCAGGCGTGGCGCCGCCGCGAGCGCGGCCGCGCGCCGCGCCGCCGGCTCAGAAACCGGGACGCGCGGGCCGCCGAAGACTCGCCGGCCCCGCTTCCTCTCGGCGATCGCCTCCTCGGCGCGCGTGATCAGCTCGATCGTCGCGTCGTAGGCGTCGCGAACCGTCGCGCCCCAGGTGATCGTGCCATGACGCTCGAGCACGAGCGCCGGCGCGTCGGGGTGGAGGCGGAGCGCATCCGCGACGTCGCGCGAGATCCGGAACCCCGGGCGCCGGTACGGGAGCGTGATCACGTCCTTGCCGTACACCTGATCGAAGACGTCGCGGTGGTGGTCGTTGTTCGTGAGCGAGACGATCGCGTCGGCGTGGGTGTGGATGACGGCGGGGGCCGGGAGGAAACCGTGGAGCAGCGTCTCGATCGAGGGCCGGGTGGAGCCCGGGTCCAGGAGCCCGTGGGCAAGGTAGCCCACCATCTCCGCGTCGCCCATGTCGTCCCGCTCGAGCAACGCCAGGATGTCGTCCATGCGCACGCCCGGGAAGTCCTTGCGCTCGACCGACTTGAGGTCCGAGCCGCTGCCCTTCACCCGCAGCACCCGGACGTCACGCCGACGGTGGTCGCGCTCGACGGTCTTGATCGACGTGTTGCCGCCCCCCCAGACGACGAGCGAGGTCTCGGCGCCGATCAGACGGGAGGCGTAGACGAGGAGATCGAGGCCCTCGAGCCGGCGGGCCTCGGCGTCGTCCCAGCGTGAGTGCATCGCTGGATCACGATAGCATGATTCCAGACGCGCCTCGCGGCGCGCGTCGCCGAGCCTCCGCGGCCGCCGCTCGGCTCCCACGACCATGATTTACAGACTCGCCGCGCGGCGCACGTCGCCGAGCCTCCGCGGCCGCCGCTCGGCTCCCACGACCATGATTCCAGACTCGCCTCGCGGCGCGCGTCGCCGAGCCTCCGCGGCCGCCGCTCGGCTCCCACGACCATGATTCCAGACTCGCCTCGCGGCGCGCGTCGCCGAGCCTCCGCGGCCGCCGCTCGGCTCCCACGACCATGATCCCGACGCGCCCGAGTGGACGTCGACCTCCCGCGCCCCTATCCTTATACTCCTGGGGCCTCTCCTGATGATTCCGGGAATGGACGGGACGGGGTCGCCGGGGCCGCGTGGTGCGACGTCGGAGGGTCTGGGAGGCCGGTGACATGAGTGCTCAGCTCGACAGGCTCATGATGGACTACCCGCTCACGCTGACGCACTTCTTCGAGCGGAGCCGTCGGCTCTTCTCGAAGAAGACGCTCGCCACGCGCATCCCCGGCCGCCCGCTCTTCCGCCACACGTACGCGGACTTTGCCGAGCGGACGACACGCCTCGCCGGCGCCCTCCGGGCCCTCGGCCTCCGGAAGGGCGACCGTGTGGCGACCCTGGCCTGGAACAGCCACCGCCACCTCGAGATCTACTGGGCGGCGCCGCTCGTCGGCTGCGTCCTCCACACGCTGAACTTCCGGCTCTCGGCCCAGGACCTCACCTACATCGTCAACCATGCCGAGGACGCGGTGATCTTCGCCGACGCGAGCGTGTGGCCTGTGCTCGAGGCGATCCGCGACAAGATCCCGAGCGTGCGCCGGATCGTGATCATGCGCGACACGCCCGACGCGACGGTGCCGGCGGGCCTCGACGAGTACGAGGCGCTCCTCGCCGCCGCCACGCCCGTCACGGGCTGGCCGCGGCTCGCGGAGACCGACGCGGCGGGCATGTGCTACACCTCGGGCACCACGGGGAGCCCGAAGGCGGTCGTGTACACCCACCGGGCGATGTTCCTGCACTGCCTCGGGGAGGCGCTCACCGACTCGTTCGGGATCTCGGAGGACGACACGATCCTCCACATCGTCCCCATGTTCCACGCCAATGCCTGGTGCCTGCCGTTCACGGGCGTGATGGTGGGGTCGACCCAGATCTTCGCCGGGCCGAGCCCCCAGCCGCGCGACATCTGCGAGCTGGTCCAGAACGAGCGTGTCACGTTCACCGGCGCGGTGCCAACGGTCTGGATCGCCGTCAAGGATCTCTGCGAGAAGGAGGGCTGGAACATCGCCTCGCTCCGCACGATCGCGATCGGCGGCTCGGCGGCGCCCAAGCACCTCCAGCTCGCCTTCAAGAACCAGTTCGGCGTGGTCATGTCGCACGCCTGGGGCATGACGGAGATGACGCCCCTGGGCACGATCGCACGGCTCAAGAGTTACATGCGGGGCTGGTCCGAGGACGCGCAGTACGACGTGCGCGCGCGCGTCGGCTACCCGTCGGTCGGGGTGGACGTCCGCATCGTGGACGACGCCGGCCGCGAGCTGCCGTGGAACGCCACGAGCATGGGCGAGCTCCAGGTGCGCGGCCCCTGGGTCGTCGGCGCCTACTACAACAACCCGGAGTCGGCCGCCCGGTTCACCGAAGACGGCTGGTTCAGGACGGGCGACGTCGCGACGATCGACCCCGAGGGCTACGTGCAGATCACCGACCGCACGAAGGACTTGATCAAGTCCGGCGGCGAGTGGATCTCGAGCGTCGACCTCGAGAACATGATCATGTCGCACCCGAAGGTCCTCGAGGCGGCCGTCATCGCCGTGCCGCACCCGAAGTGGGTCGAGCGGCCGCTGGCGTGCGTCGTGCCGAAGCCCGGCGCGCGGCTCGATGCGACCGAGATCATCGACCACCTCCGGCCCCAGGTCGCCAAGTGGGCGCTGCCGGACGACGTCGAGATCATCGACGCGGTGCCCAAGACGAGCGTCGGCAAGTTCGACAAGAAAGTGCTGCGCGAGCGCTACAAGGGCTGGAAGGCGAGGGACGCCTGATGCGACGGGCCGGCGCGCTGCTGGCGGGCGGGCTCCTGTTCCTCCAGACCGGCGGCGGGACCGGGCTCCGTCACGGGGTGGACCAGATCGACCGCGCCAGCAGGACACCCGTGCCCACCGTGGCGCGGCCTCCGGCAGCGCGACCCGACACCGTCTGGGTCCCCGACCGCCACTTCCCGGCGACCACCGGGGGGACCGTCCTCGTCCCGGGTCACTGGGAGCGCCGGGTTTCCGATCACGAGTCGTACGTCCCGCCGCTTGCCGTGATCAACCCCGACGGGAGCGTCCGGACGTCACCGGCCGGCGTGAGGCCGCGGGCCGAGGAGCGCGCCGTGCCGTGACGGCCTTTCTCCGCCGGCACCGCGTCTTCGTCGTCCTCTTGGCGCTCGGCGTCCTCGTCGCGACGCTCGTCGGGTACCGGATCCGGAAGCAGCAGGCCGCGGCCGTGGCCCCGCGACAGCTCGAGATCGTGGTGGGCGTGATCACGCCGATCCGGAAGGACCTCGACGTCAAGCTCGCATACACGGCGGACGTGCTGCCGAACCAGCAGGTCGCGATCTTCTCGAAGGTGAGCGGATACATCAAGCGGCTCGGAGCCGACCTCGGCGACTTCGTCAAGGAGGGCCAGCTCGTGGTGGAGGTGGAGGCGCCGGAGCTCGCCGCCGCCGTCGAGCAGGCCCGCGCCGCCGTGGCGACGGCCGTGGCCAACCTGAAGGTCGCCGAGTCGACCCTGGAATCCGCGAAGGCCAACGCCGTCAACCAGGAAGCGAATCTCGTCAAGGCCCGCACGGTCGCGAGCAACGACGCGCGGAACGCCGCCCGGCTCGAAGACCTCCACGGCCGCGGGCTGATCGCGGCGATGGACCGGGACAACGCGAAGACGAACGCGGAGTCCTCGCAGGCGTCGCTCGCCGCGGCCGAGGCGCAGCTCGCCGCGGCCCGGAGCCAGATCGAGACCCAGCGTAGCCAGGTGGCGCTCGCGCAATCCAACGCCGACGGCGCCCGCGCCTTCCTCAAGATCGCCCAGACCAACCTCGACAACACGCGGATCCTCGCGCCGTTCTCGGGGTACATCTCGGCGCGGAACCTCTACCCGGGCGCCTCGGTCAACTCCCAGCAGGCGGGCACGTCGACCCAGGCCGTGGGCATTCTGGTCCTGCAGGACATCGCGACCGTCAAGGTCCAGCTCGAGGTCCAGGAGCGGCACATCACGCTCGTCCGGCTCGGCTCGGTCGCGCGCGTCCTCGTGGACGCCTACCCCGACCGCGCGTTCGAGGCGCGGGCGACGCGCCTCGTCCACGCCCTCGATCCCCGGACGCGCACGCTCGGCGTCGAGATGGCGATCGTCAACCCCGACGGTCTCCTCAAGCCCGGCATGTACGCCCGGGTCGAGCTGGTCATCGCCCACCATCCCGGCGCCATCCTGATCCACGGCGAGGCGGTCTCGAACGAGGGCGAGACGCCGGTCGTGTTCGTCGTGAAGGAAGGCGTCGTCGCCAGGCGCACGATCGCCACCGGCGTCGGCGAGGGCACGCTCGTGGAGGTCACGAAGGGGCTCAGCGGGGATGAGCTCGTCATCGTCGAGGGCAAGGAGCTGGTGCGCGACGGCCAGCGGGTCCGCGCGGAGGTGAAGAAGTAGCATGTGGATGACGTTCCTCGCGCTGCGCAACGCCATCGCCATCCTGATGGCGTCGCTGGGCGTGGCCATCCTCGGCTTCGTGGCGCTGGCGCGGCTTCCCATCGACCTCTTTCCGAACATCAATCTGCCGATCATCAACATCGGCACCGTCTACACAGGCGCCGGTGTCCTCGACATCGAGAAGACCGTCACCTACCCGATCGAGAAGGCCGTCAGCGCCGTCAGCGACGTCAAGTTCGTCGAGTCGAAATCGCGGCAGGGCCTCTCGACGGTGCGGCTCTGGATGAACTGGGGCGCCGACGTCAACAACGGCCAGACCGAGGTGATCCAGCGGATCCAGCAGATCCTCAACTCGCTGCCCACGGGGATCAAGCAGCCGTTCATCGTGCGCTTCGACCTCTCGAACATCCCGGTCTGCCTCGTCACGGTCTCGGGGGGCGACCTCGACGAGCGACAACTCTACGACCTCGCCTACAACACGATCGAGCCCCAGCTCGAGCGGCTGGGCGGGGTCGCGTCGGCGTCGGTGGACGGCGGCAGGGTGCGTCAGATCACGGTGAACCTGAACCGCGACCAGCTCTACGCCAAGCGGCTCTCGGTCATCGACGTCGTCCGGGCGGTCAACGAGGCGAACTTCCTCCTTCCCGCAGGCGACATCAAGGTCGGCCGCCTCGACTACAACATCTACACGAACAACCAGTTCAAGGTCGTCCAGCCGATGGAGGACATCGTCATTCAGCGGGCCGGGCCGAGCGGCACGCCGATCCACGTGAAGGACGTCGGCCACGTCGTCGACTCCCACGAGACCCAGACGGCGGTCGTCCGCATCGACGGTCATCGCGGCGTCTTCATGCGGGTGAACAAGCAGCCCGGGGCGAACACGATCGCCGTCGTGGACCAGGTGCGAGAGCTCCTGCCGAAGGTGACCGGTGTCCCGCCGGGGGTGAGGGTCGGCGTCACGTTCGACCAGTCGATCTACATCCGCCAGGCCATCGAGAGCCTCTGGCACGAGGCCATGCAGGGCTCGGCCCTGGCCTTCGTCGTCATCCTGATCTTCCTCCGGTCGTTCACCTCGACGCTGATCATCTCGATCGCGATCCCGCTCTCGATCCTGCTCTCGTTCATCTGCATGTATTTCCTCGGCCAGACGCTCAACGTGTTCACCCTCGGGGGGCTCGCGCTGGCCGTGGGCCGGCTCGTCGACGACTCGATCGTCGAGCTCGAGAACATCAACCGCCACCTGAACATCCCGGACACGCCGCGCCGCAAGGCCGTCCTCGACGCCGCGCGCGAGGTGGCCATGCCGATCTTCGCCGCGACGATCACGACGATCATCGTCTTCGTGCCGACGGTGTTCCTCGAAGGGCAGATCAAGCTCCTCTTCATTCCGCTCACGTTCACGATCTCGATCTCGCTCTTCGCCTCGTTCCTCGTGTCGCGGACGGTGACGCCGCTCCTGGCGCTCCGGGTGTTGCGGCCGGAGCACCCGGTCGACCCCGCCTCCCGGCGCGTCAAGGACCGCGTCTTCCGGCTCTCGCAGCGCTTCTTCGACGGCATGGAGACGCTCTACCAGCGCCTCCTCGAGTGGGCGCTCGGCCGTCGCGGCCTCGTCGTGGGCTGGGTCGCCGTGGCGTTTGCGGGGAGCATGTTCCTCGTCCTCGCGCCGTGGTTCGGTCTCAAGCCGCTCATCGGCACCGAGTTCTTCCCCCCGTCGGACGAGGCGCAGTTCCGCATCAACGCCAAGGCGCCGATCGGCACGCGGATCGAGGAGACCGAGCGCATCGTCAAGGGCATGGAGTCGATCATCCGGGCGACGCTGCGCCCCGAGGAGCTGACGTCGGTCGTCACGAACGTCGGCATCCCCCAGGGGCGCTCGGCGGTCTTCACCAGTAACACCGGCCCCCACAGCGCGACGATCCAGGTCTACCTCTCGACCGCGGACAAGCGGACGCGGAGCGACCGCGAGATCGTGAATGCGCTCCGGCCGCGGTTCGCCGGCCAGTTCCCGGGCACGCGCTACCAGTTCGTCGCGGGCGGCCTCGTCTCGCGCGTCATCAACTTCGGGTCGGAGACGGCGATCCAGGTCGAGATCCTCGGCTACGACCTCGCGACCGCCGACGCGCTCTCCCGCGAGGTCGCCCGCCTGATGCAGGCCACCGAGGGCATCGCCGACGTCAACATCAGTCGCGACGCCAACTACCCCCAGTTCGAGCTGCTCGTCGACCGTGAGAAGGCGGCCTCGGCCGGGCTTTCGCAGCGCGACATCGCCCAGGCGGCGCTCTTCTCGCTGAACTCGAACGCGAGCGTCAACCCGTCGATCTTCACCGACCCGCGGACGGGTAACCAATACAACCTGGTCGTCCAGCTCGACGAGCCGTACCGCCAGACGCCGGACGACCTCGCGCGTCTGTTCGTCACGGTGAACGACCGGCCCGTGTTGCTCTCCACGGTCGCCAGCATCGTCCAGTCGACGGGGCCCGTCGAGATCGAGCGCAAGTACGCACAGCGGCTGATCCGCATCAACGCCAACGCCGTGGGCCGCGACCTCGGCTCGATCTCGGAGGAGCTCGAGGCGAAGTTCCGTCGGCTTCCGCTGCCGGCCGGTTTCACGGTGCGCCTCGGTGGGCAGACCGAGCAGCAGCGGGAGTCCTTCGCGAGCCTCTACTTCACCTCGATCCTCGCGGTCATCCTCGTGTACATGGTGCTCGCGTCGCAGTTCAAGTCACTCAAGGACCCGTTCACGATCATGTTCTCGGTGCCCATGGGGCTCATCGGCGTCTTCTGGGCGCTCTACCTGACGAACACGACGCTCTCGACGACGTCGTTCATGGGCATCATCATGATGGTCGGAATCGTGGTCTCGAACGGCGTGCTCCTCGTCGAGTACATCAACGAACGCCGCCGGCGCGGCGAGCCTTTGCGCGTGGCGGTCCCGCGGGCCGGCCGGATCCGTCTGCGCCCCATCCTCATGACCACGCTCACGACCGTCGTCGGCCTCCTGCCGATGGCGCTCGCCTTCGGGGTCGGCACGGAGGCGAATCAGCCGTTGGCCATCGCGGTCATCGGCGGCCTGCTCGTCTCGACCTTCTTCACGCTGGTCCTCATCCCCACGCTCTACGTCATCCTCGAGGAGCGGTTCCCCCGCACGATCGGCGCGCCCGAGGAGACGGCGTGAGCCGCGGCGCGCCTTGACAGCCGACGCGCGTTGTCTACACTCCCTTCACCGTTTCGAACCGTCGGGCCCCCCAACGCCAGACAGGGAGGAGCCATGGAGCCGATCAGCCGCCGCCGTTTCCTGACCACGACCGCGGGAGGAGGCCTCGCCGGCATCCTCGCGACGCGCGTGCCCCCGGCGCGGGGCCAGCAGCGGGAGATCTCGTACCTCTGCTGGAACAACTTCGCCCCGGCCTCGGACAAGAAGCTGGCCGAGATCGGCCAGCGCTTCACCAAGGACACCGGCATCAAGCTCAAGATCGACCACGTCTCGCACATGGGCCCGCAACAGCAGAAGTACGCCTCCGAAGTCCAGACCCAGGCCGGCCACGACCTCGTCGAGATGCGCATGCACTTCCCGTGGCTCTACGAGCCCCAGCTCGTGGACGTCTCGGACGTCGTGGGCGAGCTCGAGAAGAAGCACGGCAAGGCGATCGGCTCGGCGTACGAGGGCGCCCACGTCAACGGGGCGTGGCGCGCCGTGCCCCAGTACCACGCCATGTTCGTCGCGACCTACCGGGAGGACCTGTTCAAGAAGGCGAGCCTCAAGGTCCCCGACACCTGGGAAGATCTCTACACGGTCGGCAAGGAGCTCAAGAAGATGGGGAATCCGGTCGGGATTCCCATCAGCCAGAACTACGACTCGATCTCCACGGCCGGCCCGGTGCTGTGGTCGTTCGGCGGCATGGAGGTGGACAAGGACGGCAAGACCGTGCGCATCAACTCGCCGGCCACCGTCCAGACGATCGAGTGGTACAAGAAGATGTTCCGCGATTGCATGGAGCCCGAGGTGCTGTCGTGGTCGGACGCCAGCAACAACGAGTCGATCCAGCAGGGCAAGGCCGGCTGGATCCACAACCCCGTCAGCGCCTATATCGTGGCGAAGCAGCGGAAGCTGGTCACCGCCGACGGCATCAACCACCACCGGAGCCTCGGCGGGCCGCACGGCCGCCACGAGACCGACACTCCGCGCCACATCGCCATCTGGAAGTTCTCGAAGAACGTCGAGCCCGCCAAGGAGTGGATCCGGTACCTGCTCGGCACGCGAGAGGTCTACGACGAGTACATCATGTCGGGCGACGCGTTCAATCTGCCCGTCTACGAGAAGCTCCAGGATCACCCGGTGCTCAGGACCGACCCCAAGTACGCCGCTCTCAGGGGCGAGGGGGTCCAGTATCACACCTATGGCTGGCCGGCGCCGCCCTCGGACAAGGTCCAGCTCATCACCAACACCTATCTGCTGCCGAACATGATCGCCAAGGCGGTCACCGGCACCTCGCCCAAGGACGCCATCGCCTGGGCCGAGACCGAAATGAAGAAGATCCTCGCCGGCTGACATGGCGGTCAGGGCCGACGATCTCCCGGTGCCGCGTGGCCGCCCGCGGCTCGCCGGGCGCGTGCGCGAGTGGCTCGACCACGAGTCGATCCTCGGGCCGGTGTTCGTCACGCCGGCGCTGCTCCTCCTCGTGCTGCTGGTCGCGTATCCCTTCGTCATGGCGCTCTATTTCTCCATGTCCAACGCGTTCATCGGCCGCCCGAGCCGCTGGGTGGGTCTCCACAACTTCATCGCGCTCTGGGACAGCGACGTCTTCCGCCAGACCTTCCAGAACGCCTTCGTCTTCACCAGCATCGCGGTGGCCTTCAAGGTCGTGCTGGGCATCATCCTGGCGCTGCTGCTGAACGAGCAGCTCTGGTTCAAGCGCATGATCCGCGGGGCGGTCCTCCTGCCGTGGGTGATTCCGACCGCGCTCTCGACGCTCGGCTGGTGGTGGATGTTCAACTCGCTCTACAGCGTGGTGAACTGGACGGGCATCGCGCTCGGGATCGTGGACCCACCGGGACCGAACTGGCTCGGCCAGCGTTACTACGCCATGAGTGCGGTCATCGCCGTCAACGTCTGGCGGGGGCTGCCGTTCTTCGCCATCACCATCCTCGCGGGGCTCGTCGCGATCCCGAAGGAGCTCTACGAAGCCGCCGAGGCCGACGGTGCGGGCGCGAACGCGCGGTTCTGGCACGTCACGCTGCCCCTGCTGAGGCCTGTCCTCGCCGTGGTCGTCCTCTTCTCGACCATCTTCACCTTCGGCGACTTCAACATCGTCTACATTCTGACGCACGGCGGCCCCATCAATGCCACCCATCTCTTCGCCACGCTCTCGCGTCAGGTGGGCATCGATACCGGCCGGATCGGCGAGGGGGCGGCGATTTCCCTCTACCTCTTCCCACTGCTGGTCTTCGTCGTCTGGGCGCAGCTGCGGTTCGTGCGGAAGCAGGTGTACTAGCGCATGACGGTGTCGCGCCGGCCCTTCGTCAAGCGGCTGATGCTCCACGTCGCGCTGCTGCCGTTCCTGATCTTCGCGCTGTTCCCCTTCTATCACATGACGCTGACGTCGCTGAAGCAGGACCGCGAGCTCTACGACCGCTACGCGGTGCCGCTCGTCATCACGCAGGGGCCGACGCTGGAGCACTACGCGAAGCTGCTCTGGGACACCGAGTTTCTCACGTGGACGAAGAACAGCCTGATGGTGGCCTTTCTCGCCACGGGGATCTCCGTGGTCGTCGGCACCATCGCCGCCTACGCGCTGGCGCGGCTCAAGTTCTTCGGCGTGGCGAGCTTGGGGACCGGCATCTTCGTCACCTACCTGGTGCCGACCTCGCTCCTCTTCCTGCCGCTGGCGCAGGTCGTCCAGTGGCTCGGCCTGTCCGACTCGAAGTGGGCGCTCGTCCTGACGTACCCTACGTTCCTCGTCCCGTTCTGCACGTGGCTGCTGATCGGTTACTTCCGCACGGTGCCGAAGGAGGTCGAGGAGTGCGCCCTGGTGGACGGGGCCACGCGCATCCAGGCGCTCTGGCGCATCGTGCTGCCGATGGCCGTGCCTGGGCTCGTCTGCGCGGCGCTCTTCGCCTTCACGCTCTCCTGGAACGAGTTCATCTACGCACTCACCTTCACCTCGTCCTCGGAGCAGATCACGGCGAGCGTCGGGGTTACGACCGAGCTGATCCGTGGCGACATCTACTTCTGGGGCTCCCTCATGGCGGGCGCCGTCCTCGGCTCGGTCCCGATCGTGATTCTGTACGTCTTCTTCCTCGACTACTACGTCTCCGGCCTGACGGCGGGCGCCTTGAAGTAACCGCCACCCAGGGGGGCGCGCATGGCCACGGAAGAGAAGGTCGGCACCGTCACGGACTACTACGCGAAGATCGGTGTCGCGGCCATCAACCTCGGCGAGGGCGCCCTCCAGGTCGGCGACAGGATCCGCATCCGCGGTCACACGACCGACGTCATCCAGACGGTCGAGTCGCTCGAGGTGGACCACCGCGGGGTGCAACGGGCCGAGCGTGGCAGCGAGGTGGCGCTGAAGGTCGGCGAGCGGGTCCGCAAGCACGACGACGTGCTCCGGCTCAAGGGCTGAGGTCATGGGGACGCGTCTCTCGTCCTCGGCGGTGGCAGCGTACGAGCGCGACGGCTTCGCCTTCCCGATTCGCGTGCTCTCCGCCGCGGAGGCGCGCGAGGTCCGGCTGCGTCTGGAGGGGGTCGAGCGCCTCCAGGGCGGCCCGTTGCGCGGCGAGCTCCGGCACAAGGCCCATCTGGTCTTCACGTGGCTCGATCGGCTGGTGCGGCATCCCGTCATCCTCGACGCCGTCGAAGCCATCCTGGGGGCGAACCTCCTCTGCTGGAGCTCGAGCTTCTTCATCAAGGAGGCGCGGGATCCGGCGTACGTGTCCTGGCACCAGGACGCGACCTACTGGGGCCTCAGCCAGCCCGACATCGTCACGGCGTGGGTGGCGTTCACGGACGCCACCGTGGAGAACGGCGCGATGCGCATGGTGCCAGGCTCGCATCGCGCGCAGGTCCCGCACCGCGACACCTTCGCCCCGAGCAACCTGCTCTCGCGCGGTCAGGAGATCGCCGTCGAGGTGGACGAGGGGCGAGCGGTCGACATCCTGCTCCGTGCGGGCGAGATGTCGCTCCATCACGTGCTGATGTTCCACAGCTCGCCGCCCAACCGGTCCGATGACCGTCGGATCGGCTTCGCCGTCCGCTACATCCCGACGTCGGTCCGCCAGGTGGCCGGTGAGGGGGACAGCGCGTTGCTGGTCCGCGGGACGGACGGGTACCATCACTTCGAGCCCGAGGAGCCCCCGGCGCGCGACCTCGCGCCGGAGGCCCTGGCGCGTCACGCCGCGATCATGAAACGCCAGGCGCAGATCCTCTATCGCGGCACCGGCATCGACCGCTTCAAGTGATCAGCGGCGCCGCCGGACGCCGCGCGCGCGCTGGTACTGCACGCCGAACCACGCGCTGAACGCCAGGAGCCCCACGCCGATCAGCACCTTCACCCACGCGAGGCCGCCCCCGTACGCCAGCGTGAGCAGCACCAGGACGCCGACGATCGCGAGGAAGACCGTGCCGTAGAGGAGCTGGAACGCATTGGCTTCCATGGGCCCTCACCACAAGATGAAGAAGAGGAAGAAGCAGACGACGACGACGTAGCCCCACGTCCAGCGCTCGGGCGACTTGTACCAGGGCAAGCCTTCCGCCGGCACCGGAAATGGGTACTTGGGCATCGGTCGGGCCTCCCGCAGCGTCTTCTGCAGCCACGTGCCCTCGAGCGCCTTGAGTCGCTTCGCGATGGAGTCCCGGAGCTGAGCCGGCGGCACCTCGCGCCCGGTGAAGACGAGACCCAGCAGTTCCTCGTCCTTCACCGGACCGCGCACGCGGTCGATGATCGCGGAGGCCGCGACCATCACCAACGCCGGGATCACGATGTTCCACACGTACGCCCACCACGGGCTCACGTACCAGGTGGGCCAGCCCCACCGGTTGAAGTCCGCGACGATGGCCGAGACCCCGTAGAGAAGGCCCGCGACGAGGCCGATCGAGCCCGTGGCCCGATGCACGCGCGTGAAGACGCCCATCAGCATCACGGTCATGAGCGGCACCGAGATGGCCCCGGCCAGGCGGATGTAGAAGGCGAACATCCCGGGCGCACCCAGGAACGGCACGTACACGAAGCCGAGGGCGATGACGAACGGCACCGAGAGCTTCCCCACCAGCGTGTAGTGGGCGTCCGTCGCGTTTTTCACGAAGAAGCGGGCGTAGAGGTCGCGGACGAAGAGGCTCGAGATGCCGATGCCGATGGAGTCGAAGGTGGAGTAGCCGGCGGCGACGAGCCCGGCCACCACGATGCCGATGAGGCCCGCGGGCAGGTACTTCGTGATCATCAGGGGATAGGCCTGGTCCACGATCTTCAGATCGGGGAAGTCGGCCCTCGCCAGCGGCCCCATCGTGATGTTGAACCAGAGCGTGGCGGACGTGACCACGCTCGCCACCACGGCCGCCATCTTGTAGTCCCACTCCGAGCGCGCGCCCAGGAACCTGATCGCCTCGTACTGGTTGATCGTGGCGTAGGCGATCAGGGCGATCACCATCCCGAAGACGACCACGGTGGGCGGCACGCCGCCGGGCGAGTACCCGCCGACGTGCAGGAGCTGCGCGGGGAGCTTCGGGTCGATGGCGGTGAGCTTCGCGGTCAACCCGCTCCAGCCGCCCACGCTCCACCACACGGCGCCGCCGAGCACGAAGGAGCCGATCACCATGGGCACCGCCTGCATCACGTCCGTGATGACGTCCGAGCGCAGGCCGCCCGTCACGATGTAGGCGATCGCGGTGAGCGCGACGAGGACGACCACCACCCACGACCACCCCCGAGGGACCCCCGCCACGATGTTGAGCACGAGGAACATGGAGAAGTAGATGTTGCCGAGCACGTTGGTCCGCGACTGGATGTTGATGAACACCGCGAGGACGCGCGTGATCGGCCCGAAGCGGAACTCGAGCCACTCCGCGTTCGTATACATCCCCGTGCGGTACATCGCCTTCAGCACGAAGAAGCTCAGCACGAACCAGCCCACCGCGAGGCCGAGCCACCAGAAGGCGAGCTGAGAGATCCCGAAGCGGTAGGCGCCGCCGGCCACGGCCACGTAGTCGCCGGTGTCCACGGCGGTGCCGAAGGCCGACAGCCCGACCGCCCACCAGGGCAGCGTCTTGGCGGCAAGGAAGTAGTCGAAGCTCTCGTCCTTGCTCTTAATGACCCAGACGCCGTAAATGACGATGCCGAGGTTGATGACGACGACCAGCGCCCAGTCGAGCGAAGTCATTGTGCCCTCCCCTGACTGCACGCACAGGAGGCGGGTTGCCCAGGACGGGCTCCCGGACCGCGAGACACGCGGGACTCTAGACGACGCCACGCGTGACTGTCAAGGGACTGTCACGCCGTGTGGCGAGCGGGCCCATGGAACGGCTCCGGACCCGCCCTACGCGCCGGCCTCCTCCCGGACGGCGTCGCGCGCGAGGCCCCAGAGGATCATGAGAATGGGGAGCAGGTACATGTGCCCCCCGCTCCACATGAGGCCGGCCCCGAGCAGTTGATCGTCCACCGCGCTGATGCCGAGCGCCGCCGCCCTCCGCACGTAGTACGGGTAGTACGGGCGCTCGGGGACGGCGAGCAGCATGCCCAGCGCCGTGTTCTGCGCGGTGGCGAGCAGGAGGTACAGGATCTGGAAGCCGGGGTGGGGCGGCGGGCGCAGCCGCGGCGCCGGCTGGACGATCGGCCACCAGAAGAGGATCGCCGTCCCAAAGAACGTCGCGTGCTCGACGGCGTGCACCAGCTCCTGCTCGGCCGCGGCGTCGTACATGAACGGCAGGTGCCAGACCCAGACGCCGGTGACATGGAGGATGCCGGCCACGGGCAGGAAGGTGAGCGCCGACAGCGCCGTTCGGAGCGGGGCGCGGCGGCGCAGCGTCGTCCCGAGCGCGCGCCTGGCGCCGGCCGGCGCGCCCCACAGGACGAACGGCAGCGGGTTGCCGAGGACCACGAGCGGCGCCGCGACCATCGTCAACAGCAGGTGCTGGCCCATGTGGGCCGAGAAGCGCTCGGCCGCGAGCGCGTCGAGGGGGGAGAGGAGCGCCACGGCGATCGTGGCGAGGCCCGCCGCGTAGAGCGCGAGCCGCCAGCGCGGTGCGGCGTCGCGGGCGGCGCGCAGCCGACGCCAGCCGCGGGCGTAGGCCGCGCCGACCGCGAGGAGGCCCAGCGCGACGAGCGTCTTGAGGAGGACCTCGAGCACGGGCCCGCCGCGCGCCCGTCAGGCGAGCCGGCGCTCGAAGCGCGACGCGATCCGGGACATGGAGTAGGTGAAGGCGAAGTAGACGACCGCGATGAAGAGGTAGAGCTCGAACGGGCGGATCTCGCGGTTGTTGACGATCTGCGCCGCCTTGGTGAGGTCCACGTAGCCGATGATCGAGGCGAGCGAGGTGTCCTTGAAGAGCACGATCATCTGCGTCACCAGCGACGGCACCATGTTGCGGACCGCCTGCGGCAGCACGACGAACCGCATCGACTGCACGGCCGTCAGGCCGAGCGCCGTCGCGGCCTCGACCTGGCCGCGCGGGACCGACTGGATGCCCGCCCGCACGATCTCGCCGAAGTACGCCGCCTCGAAGACGACGAAGGCCGTGAGCGCGACACCGTACTCGGGGATGGGGAGCCGGAGGAGCTGCGGAATGATGAACCAGATCCAGAAGATCACCATGACGAGCGGCACGCCGCGGAAGAACTCGACGTAGAGCGTCGCCGGCAGGCTGATCCACCAGGCGCGCGCGAGCCGCGCGATCCCGATGAAGATGCCAAGGACGAAGCCGAGGGCGATCGCGGGGATCGCGAGGCGCAGTGTGCCGCCGGTGAAGCCGCCGAGGCCCAGGAGCCCCTGGACCACGAGGAAGGTGAAGTTGTTGACGATGACCGAGAGGTCGAGCACCGGCTAACCGCCCCGCGCGATGAGGCCGGGGATCGCGAAGCGACGCTCCACGCGGGCCATGATCGTCGCGATTCCAACGCAGAGCGCGAGGTAGACGACGGTGCCCGCGGTGAGCGCCTCGATGGCCCGCGCCGTGTAGGTCTCGATCTGGCGGGTCTGGAAGGTCAGCTCCGCCACGCTGATCGTGAGCGCGACCGACGAGTTCTTGAGCAGGTTCAGCGACTCGCTCGTTGCGGGCGGCACGATGAGCCGGAGCGCGATCGGCACGATGACGAGCCGGTACGCCTGAAACGTCGTGAGCCCCATCGCCACGGCGGCCTCGAACTGAGTCTTCGGGATCGACTGAATGCCCGAGCGGATGACCTCCGACATGCGGGCGCCGTGGTAGACGCCGAGCGCAAACATCCCGGCCCAGAACTCGGCCCCGTGATCGAACAGCCACTCTCGGGCCACCTGCGGCAGAAGGGGCGGGACTCCGAAGTACCAGAAGAACATCCAGACGAGCAGCGGGACGTTGCGGAAGAACTCGACGTAGAACGTCGCGACGGCGCGCAGCGGCTTCCACGGCACGGTGCGGAGGGCGCCCGACAGGATCCCGAGTCCTGCGGCGAGGAGCCAGGCGAGGCTCGAGATCGCCAGCGTCGTCAGGAGGCCCTGGAGCAGCCAGGCTCCCGACTGGCCGCTCCAGAGCACCTCCCAGCGAAACTCGTATCGCAACGAGCGTCCGGCCTACTTCGGCACCACCTGCATGATCAGGAAGCGTTTGTTCTCCGGCGTCAGCGGATAGGGGGTCTCGCCCTTCGGCCCGAACCACTTGTCGTAGAGCTCGAAGTACTTGCCCGACTCGATCGCCTCCATGAGGCCCACGTTGACCACGTGACGGAAGTCGGAGTCGTTCTTCCGCATCGCCATGCCGTACGGCTCGTAGGAGAAGAAGTCGCCCACGACCTTCCAGTCCCCCGGCTTCGGCGCCTTGGCCCTGAGTCCGTAGAGCTGGATGCCGTCGTTCGTGTAGGCGTCCACCTGCCCCTGCGCGAGCGCCTGGAACGCCGCCGGCTGGTCGGGGAATTCTTGCAGCCGCGCCGTCGGCATCCGCTCGCGGATGATCTTGGCGTTCGTCGACCCCTGCTGGGCGGCGACGCGCTTGCCCGCGATCGAGTCGATCCCCTTGATCGGGCTGTTTCGCTTCACGAGGAACTGCGCGCCGGTGACGAAGAACGTCAGGCTGAAGTCCACCGACTCGCGGCGCGCGCGGGTGTCCGTCATCGTGCCCGCGATCAGGTCCACCGCGTTCGACGTCAGCAACGGGATGCGGGTCGGCGGCGTCGACTCCTTCTTCTCGACCCGGATGGGCTTGCCGAGCTTCCGCTCGATCACCGGCTTGACGGCCTGCTCGACCAGGTCGATCGAGAAGCCGACCCACTCGTTCTGCTTGTCGACGAACGCGAACGGCGGCGACGCCGTGCGCGTCCCGATCGTCAGCACGCCCGTCTGGTTGATCTTCTCCAGGGTGGACTGCTGCGCGAGCGCGGGCGCCGCGACCGACAGCGCGAGCCCGAGGGTGGAGAGGACCGTCAGCACTCGTCTCATCGTGACCCTCCGCTTAGTGGGTGAGGATTTTCGACAGGAACTCCCGGGCACGCTCCGACCTCGCGGCGGCGAAGAACTGCTCGGGCGGGGCCTCCTCGACCACCTGGCCGGCGTCCATGAAGACGACGCGGTGGGCCACCCGCCGCGCGAAGCCCATCTCGTGCGTGACCACCATCATCGTCATGCCGTCCTTCGCGAGGTCGGTCATGACGTCCAGGACTTCGTTGATCATCTCCGGGTCGAGCGCGGAGGTGGGCTCGTCGAACAGCATGATCTTCGGCTGCATCGCCAGCGCGCGCGCGATCGCGACGCGCTGCTGCTGGCCTCCCGAGAGGTTCGCGGGGTAGTACTCCGCCTTGTCCGGGATGCGGACCCGCTCCAGGAGCGCGCGCGCCGTGCGCAACGCGTCGGCCCCGCTGAGGCCGCGCACCTTGACGGGCGCGAGCATGATGTTCTCGAGCACGGTCATGTGCGGGAAGAGGTTGAACGACTGGAAGACCATGCCGACGCGCGTGCGCAGCGCCGAGAGGCTGACGCCGGGCCGCGTGAGCGACTCGCCGAGCACGACGAGCTCGCCGCCCTGGACGGGCTCGAGCGCGTTCACGCAGCGGATGAGGGTGCTCTTGCCCGAGCCCGACGGGCCGCACACGACGACGACCTCGCCCGCCTCCACGGCCAGGGTGATGTCGCGGAGGACATGCATCTTTCCGAACCACTTGTTGACGGACTTGAACTCGATCACCGCGTCGGTCATCCGGTGATCACCACGAGGACGTCGCCGGCGTTCACCGCCTGGCCGAGCCGGACCCGCACCTCCGCAACCGTCCCGGGGGCCCCGGCCCGGAGTTCGTTCTCCATCTTCATGGCCTCGATCACGAGGAGCGTGTCGCCGAGCGCGACGATGTCACCCGCCTTGACCGCGACGTGGGTGATCTTCCCCGGCAGGGGCGCCGTCAGTGTTTGGGATCCGCCGCCCGCCGACGCACCGCCCTTGGTCCGAATGGCGTAACGGGCCTCCTCCTCGACCCGGATCACGTACGTCTCGTCGGCGACGCCGACGACGCACTCCCCGTCGCGCTCGGTGACGTCGGCGACGTACGAGACCCCGTCGATCAGCAGCGAGTATATGCCGGGCCCGACGAGCCGCGCGTCGACCTCGCGAACCTCGCTCCCGATCGTCAGCCGATAGCGTCCGGCCGTGCCGGTCACCTCGACCGTCTCGGCGCGGTCGCCGATCGTCGCGACGAACTTCATGTCAGTGCGAGCCGCAGGACGTCGCGGGGCTGGGGCCCCGCCGTCCGAGGCGAGCCTATGATCAAGTTGCGGGTCCCCGGGACCGTCATACTCCGTGGGTGGCCTGACACAGGCGCGACCCGGCGCCGTTCCGCATGCCGCTCCGCGTTCCAGACGCCGGCCGCGGTTCCTTCGCGCTCATCGCGATCTCCAGCCGGGGCGACGGCTCCACCGCGACATGTCGGCGGTCGCGGGCGCCGACGCCGTCAGCGGGCGGCGACCAAGGCGCTCATACTCGGCAAGGACAGCGGCGACGAGGGCGACAGGGCGCAGGCGGCCGCGTGCCGGGACCTCGCCGGCCATGATCCGCTCGAGCAAGCGGGTGGACAGTCGTCCCGCGCGGAAATCCGCGTGCGCGACGATGCGGGCGAGCACCGGAATCGTCGTCCGGACGCCCACCACCTTGTACTCGGCGAGCGCGCGCGCCATCCGATCGATCGCCGCCGAGCGGTCGGCGCCCCAGACGATCAGCTTGGCCAGGAGCGTGTCATAGGAGCCGGGGACCGTGTAGCCTTCGTAGACGCCCGAGTCCTCGCGCACCCAGGGCCCCGACGCCCCACGGAGCGCCGTGATCGTCCCCGGCGACGGAAGCCAGCCACCGAACGGGTCTTCGGCGTTGATCCGGCACTCGAGCGCGGCGCCGCGCCACTCCACGTCGTCCTGCGTGCGGTCGAGCGGCTCGCCGGCCGCGATCCGGAGCTGCTCACGCACGAGATCGATGGACGTCACCAGCTCCGTCACGGGATGCTCGACTTGAAGGCGTGTGTTCATCTCGAGGAAGTAGAAGTTTCGCGTCGCGTCCACGAGGAACTCGACGGTGCCCGCGCTGACGTAGCCCGCGGTCTTCGCGATCCGGCACGCGGCCTGCCCCATGCGCTCCCGCATGGCCGCGTCCACGAAAGGCGACGGACACTCCTCGACGAGCTTCTGATGGCGCCGCTGGATCGAGCACTCGCGCTCCCCGAGATGGATCACCTGACCGTGGGCATCGGCGAGCACCTGGATCTCGATGTGGCGCGCCTCTTCGACGTAGCGCTCCAGGTAGACCGCACCGTCGCCGAACGCGCCAGCCGCCTCGCTCCGCGCCGCCCGCAGCGCTCCGTCGAGCTCGGTCGCCTGGCGGACGAGGCGCATGCCCTTGCCACCGCCGCCCATCGTCGCTTTGACCATCAGCGGGTAGCCGATCTCGTCGGCGGCCCGCGCCGCGGCGTCGTCGGCGACGGGCGCGAGGCTGCCCGGGACCATCGGCACGCCGAGCTCGCGCGCCATCCGGCGGGCCGCGCTCTTGTCACCCATCGTGCGGATGGCCGACGGCGGTGGACCGACGAAGACGAGCCCGGCGGCCTCGCACGCCTCGGCGAAGGCGGCGTTCTCGGCGAGGAACCCGTAGCCGGGATGGACCGCGTCGACGCCGGCGGCCTTCGCCACACCCACGAGCCGGTCGACGTTCAGGTAGCTCTCGGCCGCGGGCGCCGGGCCGATCGGGTACGCCTCGTCGGCCGAGAGGACATGGAGCGCCGCGCGGTCCACCTCGGAGAAGACCGCGACGGGCACGATGCCGAGCTCGCGACACGCGCGGATCACGCGCACGGCGATCTCGCCGCGGTTCGCGACCAGGACCTTCGCGATCCGGCGGGCTGTGGTCCGTCCGCCGCTCTTCATTCTGTCGGCCCCCGCGCGCGTCCCGAACACGAGGGCCTCCATGATAACCGACGCGTGGTCACTTGAGCCCCTCGAGGGCCTCGCGCAGGAAGCTCTCGTCGACGATGCCCGTGGCCGCGATCGGCGCCTTGACGAGGCCCCGCGCGTACCACCACGCGGTCTGGCGCCCGATGTCGCCGGGCATCAGCCGGCCGTCGCGATCCTGATAGGGGAACCCCCGACGGATGAGCTCCGGGCGGGCGCCGGTGTACGTCGCGGTGATCGCGACGACCTCGTCGAACTCGGGGCCCGACTTCTTCCGGAGCACGGCGTCGAAGTAATGGCGGGACGATTTGACGTAGCCCCTCATGAAGGCGACGGCACGCCTCCGGTCGCGGGCAAACGTGTCCGAGTAGAGCATCGCGGCGATCTGCCACGGCAGAGAGTCGCCGGTGCGGATGATCGTCACGCCGGCGCCGCTCGACTCGAGCCGGGACACGAAGGGCTCGGCCGTCGCGGCGGCGTCCAGGCGCTTGGCCTGGAGCGCGTCGGCCACGGCGCCGAGCGACTGCAACGGGACGATCTCGACGTCGCCCGGCGCCATGCCCTCGCGCTCGAGGAGGCGGCCGACGTTGTAGTGGAACGTGGAACCGATCTGCGTGACGCCGATCGTGCGTCCCTTGAGATCGCGGAGCGTGCGCGCACCGGCGTCGTACAGGTCCCTGCGCACGAGGAGCGCGGTCAGGTTGTGATCGGGCCACTCGCGACCTTTGTCGGCGACGATCCAGATCTTCACGCCACCGGCAACGATGTTGTAGAGGCCGGCCGTGAGTCCGGTCGCGCCCACGTCGAGGTCGCCCGAGGCGATCGCGACCGCGATCGGCTGGGCCGCGTCGAAAAAGACGAGCTCGGGCTCGACGCCGAACTCCCTGAAGTAGCCCTTCTCCGCGCCCAGGAACAGGACGGCGGACGACGTGAGCTTGAGCACGCCGAGCCGCACCTTCGCGCCCTGCCCGGGGACCTCGCCGGCGCCGCCCAGGGCACACGCCGCCAGCGCCAGCGCCGCGATCCCTCGCGCGAAGAGCCTCATGTCGTCCACGGTATCGCCGCCCGCTCACACCGGACGAGGAGCCAGTGGGTGAGGACGCCGAGGACCGACAGGAGCACGATGCCCACCATCAGCTTCGTCGTCTCCATGAGGTTCTGCGCGTGGAGCACCAGGAAGCCGATCCCCGCATTCGCCGCGATCATCTCGGCAGCGACGAGCAGCAGGAGCGACGTGCCCGCCCCGAGCTTGAGCCCCGCGAAGATCATGGGGAGCGCCGACGGCAGCAGGACCTTGCGGATCAGGCTCCACCGCCCGGCGCCGAAGCTCACCGCCGCGCGGATCAGGAGCGGATCCGCGCTCCGGACCCCCGCGTAGGTGTTGATCGCCATCGGGAAGAAGACGCCCAGCGTGATCACCGCGACCTTCGATGCCTCGCCGATTCCGAGCCAGAGGATGAGCAACGGGAGGAGCGCGATCTTCGGAATCGGAAACGTCGCCGCGATCAACGGGTTGCCGACGGCCTCGGCGAGGCGGGAGATGCCGATCGCGAGGCCGACCGACACGCCGCCCAGCGCGCCCAGGCCCACGCCGAGGACGACGCGCCGGAGGCTCGTCAGGACGTCCGTGACGAGCTCGCCCGAGCGCAGCATCTCCACGCCGCTCTGGATCACGTCGAGCGGCGACGGGAGGAACAGGGAAGGCACCCGGCCCGTCCGTGTCACGAGCTCCCACAGGACGAGGAGCCCCGCGAGCGCCAGGACACGCACGACCGGGTGCTCGCGACGCTCGAGGACGCGCGTGCGATCGGGTACCGGGACGCGCACGCTCACGCTGGCGCCTCGCGCAGGGCGCCGAGCGCCTCCGCCTTGATCAGCGACCAGAGCCGCTCGACGGCGCCCACGAAGCCGGGCTCGACGAGCTGCGCCTCCGTCCGCGGCCGCCCGAGCGGGATCGGCACGGTCGCCAGCACGCGCCCCGGGCGGCGGGACAGAACCACGACTCGATCGGCCAGCCAGACCGCCTCCTGGATGGTGTGCGTGACGTAGACGATCGTCTTCCGCGTCCGCTCCCGGATCGTGAGGAGCTCCTCCTGCAGGAGCCGCCGGGTCTGGGCGTCGAGCGCCGAGAAGGGCTCGTCCATGAGGAGCACGGCGGGATCCACGGCGAGAGCCCGAGCGATGCCGACCCGCTGGCGCATGCCCCCCGAGAGCTGATGCGGGTACCTCGTCTCGAAGCCGGCGAGACCGGTGAGCGCGAGGTGCTCGCGCGCGCGGCGGACGCGCTCGGCCGGCGCCACGCCGAGCTCCTCGAGGCCGAACTCGACGTTCGCCTGCACGGTGCGCCAGGGGAACAGGGCCGACTCCTGAAAGACCATCGCCGTCGCCGACCGGCCCGGCGCGAAGTCGCCCTCGAGCTCGACCGCGCCCGCGCTCGGTCGCGTGAGCCCGGCGACGACGTTAAGGAGCGTGGACTTGCCGCAGCCCGAGGGGCCGACGAGCGCGACGAACTCCTCCGATTCGACGGTGAGACTCACGTCCCGGAGCGCCTCGATGGCCTGGCCCCGGCGGTCGGCGTACGTCTTCGAGACCCGGTCGATGACGACGCGCACCGCTAGCGCCTGCGCGCGCCCGGGAAGGGCTCGGAGAGGTCCATCACCTTCCGAGGATTCTATCAGGGTTGACGCCGGCGCCCGCCGCTCTTAGCATCGCCGATGCGTGACCGCTCAGGGTGGAGCGGCGAAACGTCAACCCACGGAGTCGGAGGACCACATGCGCTTCAAGCTGACGCTCCTGCTCGTCGCGGTGCTCGCGCTGGCTCCCCGGGCGGCGCCCGCGCAGCTCATGCTCGTCGGCAGCGACGAGAAGGTGACCTGGGATGACGCGGGCAAGCCCGTGTTCCTCCCGCCCGGGAAGGACACCGTGTCGATCGTGGACATCTCGAGCCGCGAGGCGCCGCGGATCCTCGTGACCCTCCCGCTGTTGAACTCCGTCTTCGGCCCGCCGACCAACCTCCAGATCACCCCCGACGGCACGCTGGCGCTCGTCGCCAACTCGATGGCGTGGACGCAGGACGGCGGCGCCTGGAAGCCCACGCCCGACACCAAGCTCTACGTCATCGACCTGACCACGAGCCCGCCCGCGCACATCGCGACCGTGGAGGTCGGCAAGCAGCCCTCGGGCCTCGCCATCAACCACGCGGGCGACCTGGCGCTGGTCACGAACCGCGCCGACAACTCGATCAGCGTGCTCTCGATCCATGGCAAAGAGGTGAAGCTGATCGACTCGGTGGCGATCGGCGAGATGGTCGCGGCCGTCGCGATCGCGCCCGATGGCCGGCGTGCGTTCGCGGTCAAGTTCCCCGGTCACAAGGTCGCGATGCTCGAGATCAACGGCCAGAAGGTCACCTACTCGAAGTACGACATGCCCGCAGGGCTCTGGCCGTACAACATCGACATCACGCCGAACGGCACGCTGGCCCTCACCGCCGACAACGGCAACGGTGGTGCCTCCGACGGCCACGTGGACACGGTGAGCGTCATCGACCTCGAGGCGAACCCGCCGCGCGTCATCGACCGCGTCGTGGTCGGTGACGCGCCCGAGGGCCTCGCGATCAGCCCGACCGGCGAGATCGCGGTCGCCATCCTGCTCAACGGCAGCGCCGGCGTGGCGAAGAACGCCTGGTTCGCACACCGCGCGGGCAAGGTCGTCGTGCTGAAGATCGACGGCAAGAGGGTCACGAAGGTCCAAGAGGTCGAGGTGGGCGGCCTGCCTGAGGGCGTCGTCTTTAGCCCTGACGGCAAGTACCTCTACGTGGGCAACTACACCGACCGCGACGTCTCCATCCTCAAGGTGGACAGGACGACGGTCACGGACACGGGGAAGCGTTTCAAGCTCCCGGGGCAGCCGGCGTCCATGCGCGGCGCCGCGCGGTAGGCGCGCCCGCTCGACGGGGTCAGCGGAGCCTGATTCTGAGGAACCCCTTGCCCGGCGATTCCCGATCGTTGTAACGCTCGCGCCAGGCGAGGATCGCCGTGGAGGTGGCGGGCACGGCGCCGTGGGTCACGAGGATGTAGGCCTGATCGGCGTCGACGCCACCGTCCTGGGCGGCGGCGATCACGCCGATGCCCTCGGTGAGGTCGATGACGGGCGCGATGCGCCTCGTCCAGAAGTCGGCGTCCCCCTCGCGGGAGAATAGGTAGTTCAGCGGCAACCGGACGACCGGGAGCGCGTACGAGCCGCTCGACGCGCCGTACGGCAGGAAATGTCGAACGGGCCCCCGCCCGTGGATCGCCACGCGGTACAACGCGCCCGGTCGCCGCCCCTGGGGCGCGATGATCCACAGGCTCTGCTCGCCCGGCGTCCCTTCCCAGCGCACCTCGTCCCAGCGATCCTTTCCCTCCCCGCCCGGCTTCACGTCGGCACGGACGGCGACCGCGCGATAGTCGCGCGCGGTCGACTCGCTCGCGGCTTGGAGGTGGCGGTCGTAGAGCAGGACCGCCCTCGGGAAGCCGCCCGTGTCGAGACTCGACTCGAGCCGCTCGAGGCCGGGTCCCGTCGCGCCGTCGTTGATCTCGCCGCGCTCGAGGAACGAGGTGAACGCCACGTCCCGCACGTTCGCCACTCGCAGACGGTACTCGATCGCCGCGGCGGGCGCGGCGCCGAGCGCCGCCAGCGCGAGCGAGGCGAGGGTGAGGACGCGGTGCGGTCGGATCACGGTGTCCCTCCACGACCCAGTATACGGTGGCGGTCTAATCACCGCGGTTCGAGCGCGGGCAGAGCTCGAGGCTCGAGAAGAAGTACGAGATCTCGAACGCCGCGGACGTGGGCGAGTCGGAGCCGTGCACGACGTTCGCCTCGATCGACGCCGCGAAGGCCTTCCGGATCGTGCCGGGCGCGGCCTTCGCCGGATCCGTGGCGCCCATGAGCTCGCGCCAGCGCTGGATGGCGTGGTCGCCCTCGAGCACCATCGGCAGGCACGGCCCCTGGGTCATGAAGGCACAGAGGCTCCGGTAGAACGGTAGCGCCTTGTGGACGATGTAGAAGCCCGCCGCGTCCTCGGGCGACATGTGGATCAGCTTCGCCGCGAGGATCTTGAAGCCCGCCTCCTCGATGCGGGTCACGATCTGGCCGGCGACACCCTTGGCGATCGCGTCCGGCTTGATGATCGCGAGCGTGCGCTCGACGGTCATCGGCCGAGCACCGTCGCCACGGTCGCTCCCATGTCCGCCGGGCTCCGGACGAGCGTCGCGCCCGCGGTCGCGAGCGCCTTCATCTTCTCCGCCGCCGTCCCCCTGCCGCCCGCGATGATCGCGCCCGCGTGCCCCATGCGCCGGCCGGGCGGCGCCGTCTGGCCGCAGATGAAGGCGACGACGGGCTTCGTCACGTGCGCCTTGATGAACGCCGCGCCCTCCTCCTCGGCCGACCCGCCGATCTCACCGATCATCATGATCGCTCGCGTCTCGGGGTCGTCGTTGAAGAGCCGCAGGACATCGACGAAGCTCGTGCCGTGCACGGGGTCGCCGCCGATGCCGACGCAGGTGGACTGGCCGATCCCCCGCCCCGTGAGCTGGCCGACGACCTCGTAGGTCAGGGTCCCGCTCCGCGAGACGACGCCGACCGCGCCCCGCTTGTGGATGTGACCGGGCATGATGCCGATCTTCGCCGCGTCCGGGGTGATGATGCCGGGACAGTTCGGCCCGATCAGCCGGCTCGTCGTCCACGCGAGGAAATGCTTCGCCCGGACCATGTCGGCCACCGGAATCCCCTCGGTGATGCAGACGATGAGGGGAACGCCGGCAGCCGCGGCCTCCATGATCGCGTCGGCAGCCGCGGGGGGCGGCACGAAAATGAGGGCGCAGTTCGCCCCCTCGTTCAGGACCGCCTCGGCCACGGTGTTCCACACGGGGAAGCCCTCGTGCGTCGTCCCGCCTTTGGACGGCGTGACGCCACCGACGACGGTCGTCCCGTACTCCTTGCAGCGGGCCGCGTGGAACGCCCCCTCACGGCCGGTGATGCCCTGGACGACGACGCGCGTCGCCTTGTCGACGAGGATGCTCACCCTGACCCCTTCGCCAGCGCCACGGCCTTGCGCGCGCCGTCGCCCATGTCGTCGGCCGTCACGAAGGGGAGCCCCGACTCGCCGAGCATCCTCTTGCCGAGCTCCACGTTGGTCCCTTCCATGCGGACCACGACCGGCAGGCGCAGGCCGAGCTTCTTGACGGCGGCGATCAGGCCCTCGGCGAGGCGATCGACGCGCAGGATCCCGCCGAAGACGTTGATGAAGACGGCCCTCACGCTCGGGTCGGAGGAGAGGATCCGGAACGCGTTCTCGATCTGCTCCGGGGAGGCGCCGCCACCGACGTCCAGGAAGTTCGCGGGCTCACCGCCGGCGAGCTTAATGATGTCCATCGTCGCCATGGCGAGACCGGCGCCGTTCACCATGCACCCGACGTTGCCGGCGAGCTTGATGTAGTTCAGGCTGTACTTCGACGCCTCGACGTCGAGCGGGTCCTCCTCGTGGGGGTCCCGAAGCGCCGCGATGTCCACGTGGCGATAGAGCGCGTTGTCGTCGAAGTTGAGTTTCGCGTCGAGCGCCAGGACGCGTCCGTCCCGGGTAACGACCAGCGGGTTGATCTCGGCGAGCGAGCAGTCCTTGGCGAGATAGAGCGCGAAGAGGTTCCGGACGAGGCCGGCGCCCTGCTTGAACTCCTCTCCCACGAGCCCGAGGCCGAAGGCGAGGCGGCGCGCCTGGTGATCCGCGAGGCCGAGCGCGGGGTGCGCCCATTCACGGAGGATCTTCTCGGGCGACCGGTCGGCGACCTCCTCGATCTCCATCCCGCCGGCCTGGGACGCCATGGCCACGTGCGTCGCGCGGACCCGGTCGAGGGTGACCGAGAGGTAGAGCTCTCGCGCGACGGCCGACGCCTCCTCCACGAGGACCGAGCGCACCAGGATGCCCTCGGGCGGCGTCTGCGGCGTCGTGAGCCGCATGCCGAGGATCTGCCGCGCCGCCGCCTCCGCCGCAACCGGGCCGTCGGCGAGCTGGATCCCGCCCGCCTTGCCCCGCCCTCCCGCGTGCACCTGCGCCTTGACCACCACCCGACCACCGAGCCGGGCGGCGACGGCCTTCGCCTCCGCCGGTGTGGTCGCGACGTCGCCCCGCGGGACGGGCACCGCGAACGCTCGCAGCAGCGCCTTCGCCTGGTGCTCGTGGACCTTCATGGCGTTTGGGGCCGAGTTGCGTGTCGATTCAGCGCTGGATCCCGAGACGGCCGTCTGCGCTGGTCATGCCGGCTGCGTCGTCTGACCCCGGAACTTCCGCAGCAGCCAGACGATCGGGTCGAAGCTGTCCGCCATACGCTCCTTGAGCGGGATGATCGCGTTGTCGGTGATGTGGATCCCCTCGGGGCACACCTCGGTGCAGCACTTGGTGATGTTGCAGAGGCCGACACTCGCGGTGGCCCGGACGAACTCCGTCCGGTCGCGCGTATCGAGCGGGTGCATCTCGAGCGACGCGACCTTGATGAACACGCGGGGCCCCGCGAAGGCCCGTTTGTTCTCCTCGTGGTCGCGGATCACGTGGCAGACGTCCTGGCACAGGAAGCACTCGATGCACTTGTGGAACTCCTGGATGCGATCGATGTCCTCCTGCATCATCCGGTACGTCCCGTCGGGCTCCGGCGGCTTGAGCCTGAGCGGCGGGATCGTCTTGGCCTTCTCGAAGTTGAACGAGACGTCGGTGACGAGGTCGCGGATCAGGGGGAACGCGCGGATCGGCGCCACCGTGACGGGCTCGCGCTCGGAGAAGAGTTCCATGCGGGTCATGCACATGAGCCGCGGCCGCCCGTCGACCTCGGCGCTGCACGAGCCGCACTTGCCCGCCTTGCAGTTCCAGCGGACGGCGAGGTCCGGCGCCTGGGTCGCCTGGACGCGGTGGATCACGTCCAGCACCACCATCCCTTCCTCGGCCTCCACGCGATAGTCCCTGAACTCGCCGCGCGCCGTGTCGCCGCGGAAAATGCGCATCGTGAAGGTCGGCATCACTTTCGCTCCTGGAAGAGCGCCCTGAGCTCCCCGGGCATCTCGGGCAGGGGCTCGCGCGAGAGCTGGAGCGTGCCGTTCTTCAGGCGCAGCACCACGTTGACCTTGCCCCACTGATCGTCCGTGTACGGGTGGTCATCCCGCGTATGGCCGCCGCGACTCTCCTTGCGCTCGAGTGCCGCCAGGGCACAGCACTCGGCCACGGCAAGAAGCGACCGGAGGTCGAGCGCCGTGTGCCAGCCGGGGTTGTAGGTGCGACCCCCCTCCACGCGGACGCGCTTTGCGCGCGCCTTGAGGGCCTCGAGCTTCCGGAGAGCCTCCTCGAGCTCGCGCTCGGTACGGATCAAGCCGACCAGGCTCTGCATCGTCTCCTGGAGGTCGGCCTGGATCGCGTACGGATTCTCACCGCCGACGCGCGCGAGGGGCTCGACCAGCTCACGCGCGACCGCGTCGACCTGGCCTGCGTCGACCGTGAGCGCACCGCCGAAGTCCTTCGCGTAGAGCGCCGCGTGGAGCCCGGCACGCCGCCCGAAAACGAGAAGGTCCGAGAGCGAGTTGCCGCCGAGACGATTCGAGCCGTGCATCCCGCCCGCGACCTCGCCCGCCGCGAAGAGCCCGGGCACCGTGGCGGCCGTGGAGTCGGCGTCGACGCGGACCCCGCCCATCACGTAGTGGCAGGTCGGACCGACCTCCATCGGCTCCTTGGTGATGTCCACGCCCGCCAGCTCCTTGAACTGGTGGTACATGGACGGCAGCCGCTTCCGGATGTAGTCAGCCGTGCGGCGCGACGCGATGTCGAGGTAGACGCCCCCGTGGGGGCTCCCGCGTCCGGCCTTCATCTCGGCGTTGATCGCGCGCGCCACCTCGTCGCGCGGCAGGAGGTCGGGCGTGCGGCGGTTGTTCCTCTTGTCGTCGTACCAGCGGTCGGCCTCTTCCTCGTTGTCGGCCGTCTCCCCTTTGAAGAACTCGGGGATGTAATTGAACATGAAGCGCTCGCCCTGGTTGTTCTTGAGCATCCCGCCGTCGCCCCGCACGCCCTCGGTCACGAGGATCCCGCGCACGGACGGTGGCCACACCATCCCCGTCGGGTGGAACTGGACGAACTCCATGTCGATCAGATCCGCGCCCGCCCAGAGCGCCAGCGCGTGGCCGTCGCCCGTGTACTCCCACGAGTTCGACGTGATCTTCCACGCCTTGCCGATCCCCCCCGTCGCGAGGACGATCGCCTTGGCCTTGAAGAGCACGACCTTCCCGTGGGGTCGCCAATAGCCGACGGCGCCCGAGACGCGCTCGCCGTCCTTCAGGAGGCGCGCGATCGTGCACTCCATGTACACGTCGATCCCCTGATGGATCCCGTGGTACTGGAGCGTGCGGATCATTTCGAGGCCGGTGCGGTCCCCGACGTGGGCGAGGCGCGCGTAGCGATGCCCGCCGAAGTCGCGCTGGAGGATGCGGCCGTCCTTGGTCCGGTCGAAAAGCGCGCCCCACCGCTCGAGCTCGAGCACACGCTCGGGCGCCTCCTGGGCGTGCAGCTGGGCCATCCGCCAGTTGTTCAGCATCTTCCCGCCGCGCATCGTGTCGCGGAAGTGGACCTGCCAGTTGTCCTCTGGCCACACGTTGCCGAGCGCCGCGGCGATGCCGCCTTCGGCCATGACGGTGTGCGCCTTGCCCAGGAGCGACTTGCAGACGAGGCCGACCGAGACGCCCTGCGCCGCGGCCTCGATCGCCGCCCGGAGCCCCGCGCCACCGGCGCCGATCACGATGACGTCGTGCTCGTGTGTCTCGTAGTCCGCGTTCGCCATGAGAGGATCCTCTAGAGAAGCCTCAGGTCTCGAATCACGCCCATCGAAACGAGACGGATGTAAAGGTCGGTCAGCCCGACGCTCCCGAGCGAGAGCCACGCGTACATGGGGTGGCGCTCGTTCAGCCGGCTGATGACGTGCCAGAGCGTGTAGCGCGTGGGCGACTTCGAGAAGACGTCGACGTGACCCCCGCAGATGTGGCGGCAGGAGTGGCACGAGAAGGTGTAGCCCGCGAGGAGGATGACGTTGAGCCACATCACGAGCGTGCCGACACCGATGCCGAAGCCGTCGGGGAACCGGAACGCGAGGATCGCGTCCCAGGTGAGGAACACGATGAAGACGACCGCCACGTACCACGCGTAGCGGTGGAAGTTCTGGAGGATCAGTGGGAAGCGCGTCTCGCCCGTGTAGCCCGCCTTCACATCCCGCACCGCGCAGGCGACGGGCGCCAGCCAGAAGGAGCGATAGTACGCCTTGCGGTAGTAGTAGCACGTGAGCCGGAAGAGCGCCGGACCCCAGAGGATCAGGAGCGCCGGCGACACGACCCCGATGATCGGGACGGTGAACTCCGGAAGCCCCCGGCCGAGCGTCAGGTGCAGGCACGACTTCGAGAGGCACGGTGAATAGAACGGCGAGAGGTACGGCGCGACAAAATAGTGGGCGTTCTGGAGCGCGGCCCACGTCGAGTAGACGATGAACGAGGTCAGGACCCCGACGACGGCGAGCGGCAGCGCCCACCAGGTGTCCTTCCGCAGGTGAGCCGCCGCGATCGGCGGCCGCGCCTGGCTGACGGCGTGACCGTTCATGCTCCCTCCCGTGCGTACGCCTTCGCCCCGTCCTGATAGAGGTCGCCGCCATGGCAGTCGTTGACGACGATCGCCGGAAAGCTCTCGACTTCAAGACGACGGATCGCCTCGGTGCCCAGATCTTCGTACGCGACGATCGAGAGCTTCTTGACGAATTGCGAGAGCACCGCGCCGGCGCCGCCGATGGCGCCGAAATAGACGCCCCGGTGCTGGCGGAGCGCGTCCTTGACCGCCTGAGAGCGATAGCCCTTGCCGATGGTCCCCTTGAGCCCGAGCCGGAGGAGGGCCGGCGTGAACTTGTCCATCCGGCTCGCCGTCGTCGGGCCGATCGAGCCCACGACGTCGCCGGGGCGGGCCGGCGACGGCCCGGTGTAGTAGATGATCTGGCCGCGCGGGTCGAAGGGGAGCCGCTCGCCCTTCTCGATGAGCCGGTCGAGGCGACCGTGGGCGGCGTCGCGCGCCGTGTAGAGGACGCCCGTGATCCTCACGCGATCCCCGGCCCGCAGCGACTCGACGTCCGCATCGCTGAGCGGCGTCCTGATCTCCTTGATCCCATCGGGCGACGTCGTCACGCCCATGCTGCCTCCCGCGCCCCCGCGTGGTGGCTCACAGCGTCACCTTTTTGTGACGATGCGCGTGGCATTCGATGGTCACGGCGACCGGGAGCGAGGTGATGTGGCAGGGGTACGTCAGGATGTGGATGCCGAACGCGGTCGTGTCCCCGCCGTAGCCCTGGGGCCCGATCCCGAGCCGATTCGCGCGATCCAGGAGCTCCTTCTCCAGCGCATCCAGGGTCGGATCCGGATTCGGGGACCCCAGCTCGCGGAAGAGGGCCTTCTTGGAGAGAATCGCCGACTTTTCGAAGGTCCCCCCGACGCCCACGCCCAGAATGAGCGGCGGGCACGCGTCAGGCCCCGCCGTCTTGACGCACTCGATGATCCACTCCTTCACGCCCGGGACCCCCTCGGCGGGCGTGAGCATTCTGTACTTCGACCGGTTCTCGCACCCGCCGCCCTTGGCCATGACCAGAATCCGCAGCGTCGCGCCCGGGACGACGTCGGCGTGGATGACGGCCGGGGTGTTGTCGCCGGTGTTCACGCGATCGAACGGCGAGCGGACGATCGAGGCGCGGAGGTAGCCCTCCCTGTAGCCCTGCCTCACGCCCTCGTTGATCGCGTCGTCGAGACCGCCGCCCGTCACATGAATCTCCTGGCCGAGCTCGACGAAGCAGACGACGAAGCCCGTGTCCTGGCAGTAGGGGATGCGCCGGGTCCGCGCCATCTCGGCGTTCTGCTTCAGGATCTGGAGCACCTGCTTCCCGGCGGGCGACCGCTCCTGCCGGAGCGCCCCGTCGAAGGCCCGCAGCATGTCGGGCTCGAGGTCGAGGTTCGCCTCGATGCAGAGCTTCTTGACCGCGTCGGTGATCGCGCTGACGTGGACGTCGCGCACGGCCGACCTACTTCTTCTGCTGGCTCATCGACGCGAAGAACTGCTTCTGGCGCCTGGCCATCTCCTGCGGCGGCACGTCCTCCGTGTGCGTGGCGAGACCCCAGAGGTGGCCGGACGGATCCTCCACCTGGCCGAAGCGGTCGCCCCAGAACATGTCGCTGAGGGGCACGACGACCTTCGCGCCGGACTCCACCGCCCGCGTGAACGCCTTGTCGACGTCGGGCACGTAGACATACAAGTAACTGGTGGGTCCGCCCACCGAAGCCGGCGCCCGGCACCCCCTGCCCGGCTGCTCATCGCTCAGCATGAAGAGAGAGTCGCCGATCTTGAGCTCGGCGTGCATGACGCTCTTGCCGTCGGGGCCGGGGATGCGCATCACCTCCTCGGCTCCCAATGCGCGCTTGTAGAAGTCGATCGCCTGGGCCCCGTTACGGACGGTGAGTGCCGGGGTGATCGCGTGGAACCCGTCCGGGATTGGCTTCGCCATCGTACCCTC
>QHSX01000088.1 GCA_003221695.1 Candidatus Rokuibacteriota bacterium | reverse complement strand
TTTTGGTTAACCCTTGCTGTTCCAAAGGATGGATTGTCTTCGAAAAAGACGGCGATGGCATCTGGTCCAAACATCGGGTTCGGGATCAGATCGAAGATGTTGCTGATGTTGTTACCTACGACAAGAACGTCGCGAGTGTCTCCCTCCAACCCGATGGCATGTGCCCAGCCACGACCAGCCAAGCCCAAACCAGTCAAGGTGTCGATGGTGTTGTTCGAGATTACGAGACCGGGCTGGCCCGCTCTATTGTTGACCTGAATCCCGTAGGCTCCGCGGTCGCCGCTCGTTATATTCGTGATCGAGTTCCCGCTGATCAGGACGTTCTGGCTTGCATTTGTGGCAGTGGAGTCGCCGATGTAGATACCTTTCGCAGAAGGGAAGCTCTGAATCTTGCTGATGTCGTTGGCCACGATCCTCACGTCGTCCGGACCGTTTTCGAGGTAGATGCCCTGCGCATTGGAAGCCAGCGTCAGAGTGCCGACGGCCGAAATGATGTTGTTGGTGATGAAAGCCGTATTGCCGGCCGTCTTCACGAGGATCCCGTTATTTTGCATCGGGTTGGTCAGCGAATTGGTCAGCGAAAAGCCGTCGATGGTGACATTCGCCGCCTGGATCGTGATTAGGCCTTGCACGGTCGATTCGAACGCGCCCATAAACATTCGCGCGCCCGTGGGGAAGCCCGCCTGCGCACCGCGCAACGTGAGACTCACTATGTTGATGACCACGTCCTCCGGATACGTCCCGGCGCAGACCATGATTGTGTCGCCCGGGCTAGCGTCCAAGAGCGCCGCGTTGATTGAGGTGTAGCCCGCCAGAGGGCACTGGAGGCCATCATTGTCAACCACCAACGTCGCTGCAGCAGCGCCTGGGATTTTTGCAACCATCACCAGACCTAGAAGTGCAGCGGCGAGAACACCGATCAGGAACAGCGGCCGATTCTTCATTTTGTGGATCCCTCCTGGGCAGCCTGTGGAGTTTCGGTGCCGGGCGTGGTGGGGTTTCGGCGCGTCGAGCGCGGAGGCCGTTGCTTGAAGGGGAAGACCTGAAAACTGGGTCATGGATTCACCCGAGCAGCAGCCTAGAGGGGAATACCTATAGAACGATCGAGTGAATCCCGTAATTATCTTAAGGTGATTACCTTACTAACTAGTCGGGTTATTCCCCTAATCAGACCTCCGGTCGGGCGGCGCTGGCGATCCGCAGGGCCGCGTTGTATGGCCGGGCCGCTCAGCCTCCGACGAGCTCGGGCGCGCAGATCAACGCCGTGCGGCCGGCCTTGCCCTGGTCCGCGTTCGCGAAGGCCTCGTTGATCCGCTCGAGCGGGTAGCGGTGTGACAGGATCGCGCCATAGAGGTAGCGGTCGCGCGTGCGCTCGAGGAGCTCGAGCCCGCGCCTGAGGGCCCACGCCTGGTAGCCGCCCACGCCGATCATGCGCCGGTTCAGATGGGCCAGCCACGCGGGGTTGAAGGGGATCGTCTGGTCGGCGGCGATGTTGCCGATGACGACGTAGCAGCCCTCGGCCCGCGCCATGGCGATGCCCTCGGGGAGCGCGGAAGGATGGCCGACCAGCTCGAGGACGACGTGGCCGCCACCCCCCGTCAGATCCCGCACCGCCTTCGCGCGGGCGGCGCTCGTGGCGAAGTCATCAACGTTCACGGCGTGGTCGGCGCCGAAGGCTCGGGCGAGCTGCAAGCGCTCGGCGATCCGGTCGAGGAAATCGTCGAGCGCATCCGGCGTGCGGAGCACGTAGTGGCCGGGCTGGAGGTAATTGTAGTCGGCGAAGGCACCGGTGAAGTGGGGCTTCGCGTCGCTTCGCAGCGCGGCCGGCTCCGATGCGTCGCGCGACGCAGTGGTGCGCGTCACCAGCGCGGCAGAAGTCGCAGCGCCGGCACGGGTAGAAGTAGGAGTAGACGACGCGGTCGCCCTCGTGGAGGGGCGCGCCGGCGGCGTCCGTCGACACGTGTGCGCGGAGCCGCACGACCCGGCCCGTCATCTTCGTGGCCCGTGATGGTCGGGCCGCTCCGCGGCGCGCGACCGTGCCAGCCGTGCAGGTCCGAGCCGCAGATCCGGCAAGCTTTCTGCCGCGACCTAACGACGGACGAATCGCGCGCAACATGGCGCCAAATAAGCGGATCGGCCACCGGTGAGGGTGGAGGTCTGCCGCGCAGGCGCCGCGAAGCCGCGGCACTGATTCTTCGGCGCGCGCTAGAACTCGGCGATTCTCCGAGGATCTGACGGTGCCGAGATAATGCGGTAACTGATCTAAGTGTTTGACCTGGGCAACATTCCGGAATATACCTTACCCAACGCTAGGGCTTTTACCCTAGTGCAGGGGCGGTAAAGACGATGATTTTGGCCTTTCCATCGTTCAAGCGACCGTCGCTCCGGCGGAGGGCCCAGGTGTCGATCGAAGCGAAGCAGGAGCGCGCCGCGGCGCAAACGAGTGTGCTCATCCTTGGGGATCATCGCCAGTCGCTGACGGTCATCCGGTCGCTCGCGAGCGCCGGCTTTCGTGTGATTTTCGGTAGTGAGCGCGCATCGACCGTTGCCGCACATTCGCGCTTCGTCTCGGAGTCGTGGCTGCACCCACCCCTTCTAGAGGCCGAGGAGTTCGTGACAACGATGGTCGATTTCCTCGAGGCTCGGGGGGACGTCTCGCATGTCTTTCCAGTTGGCGAGAGTGAGCTCGATTGCCTTGCGCGTCACTATGCCAGAGTCTCCGCGCACGCGACGCTGGTCATGCCCGAGCCCCAGACCGTAAGCGTCTGCCTCGACAAGCTCCAGGTCTATCGACGCGTGTCAGACCTCGGGCTCGCGTTGCCGAAGACGGACAGTGCATTCGATCTCGCCCAGCTCCTGGAGCTGGCGAAGGACATTCGGTTCCCGTGTATTGTGAAGCCGCGAACCTCCCTGCACCCCTTCTTCGGTCAAAAAGCGGTCCTCTGTCGTACCGAAGAGGCGCTGACGTCGTCGTTCGCCGTGTGGCCCACGCGGCAGGAAGCCCTCATCGTCCAGGCCTGGGTTGCGGGCGCACGCTACAACTGCGAGTTTGCCGCCGTCAACGGCCGACTGGTCGAATACTTCGAGCACAAGGTCGTGCGGTCGGATCGACCCGACGATCTTGGCGTGGAAGTCGAAGGCATCTCGGTGGGGCCGACGAAAGAGCTGCAGCAATCCTGCGAGGCTCTTCTCGTGGATCTTGGGTATAGCGGCGTCGGGTGCGTGCAGTTTCTCGTGAACGAGCGGAACGGCACGAATGTCTTTCTGGAGATCAACCCGAGACTCGACGCGACGTGCGCGTTCCCGTGGCATTATGGCTGCGATCTCCCGAGGCTCGCCGTCGAGATCGCGCAAGGCGACAAAGCTCTCGACCGGTTTCCGGGAACGTTGCCACGCTATCCGACGTCGAAGCGTGTCCATTGGTGTCTGGGCGACGTACGGGGCTGGCTCCACGAAGTCAAGCGGGGGGAGGTCCGCGTCGGTCCGTCGCTTGTGTGGCTGGCGAAGATCGTCGCCTCCTTCCTGCGCGCCAATTGCCACTTGACATGGTGGTGGAAGGATCCGGCCCCCGTCGTCGTCCTCTGCCGAGACCTTCTCGCATATGCTTGGCGTTGTCTGTTCCGCGTGAGCCGGAAGCACACATTGAGCGACCGGCCGGTCGTGAATTGATCGTCGGGCCGCTCCGCGGGAGCGGGCAAGCCAATCCTCCCGACTCAGACCTGCCCCTCCCACGACGCGTCGGCGAGCTCGCGCCAGCGCGCTCGGATCCGCTCGAACTCTGACTGTGGCAGAGGGCCGGCCTGGAGCAGGGCCGCGTTCTCCTGCCATCGCTCCGGTCTCGTGGTCCCGACGATCGCGGTGTGGACGCCCGGCGCACTGAGGGTGAAGCGGAGCGCGGTCGCGACAGCCGTGTCCGCCGCGGACTTCAGAAAGTCATAGTCCAGCGCTCGCAGGCGCGACCAGTAGGTCTGATAGTAGGACTCGGTCGGCTTCCGCGCGTACCGCCACGCGACGTTCGCGAGCGGTCGCTTGGCGATCACACCCATCTCGTGTGCCCGCGCCAGCGGCAGCGTCAGCTCGAGGGCCTCCTGGTCGGCGACGCTGATCGAGGTCTGGAGCGTGTCGAAGCGGCCGCACTCGATCGCGAAGCGCGCCCCGTCGCCGTCGCCGCTGTAGCCGATGTACCGCGTCCACCCTCGCTCGCGCGCCTGCTCGAGGGCGGCGATGACGTCGCCCCGCCGAAGCTCGGCGAGTGAGCAGCTGTGGAGCTGGATCAGATCGAGGTAGTCGGTCGCGAGGCGCTTCAGGCTCCGCTCGACCGAGGCCAGGAGCGGGGCCGGCCGCCAGTCCGCTCGGTCCCAGCCACGGGCGTGGCCGCACTTGGTGAAGAGGTAGAACTCCCGGCGACGGGCGCCGACCGCGCGCCCGATGAGCGTCTCGCTGTCGTCGTAGCACTCGGCGGTGTCGATGATGTTGAGCCCGGCGTCGAGCGCGCTTCCGAGGAGACGCTCGACCGTGCGGCCGCTCACGCGCTGGTAGCCGATCTCGGCGCCGCCGAAGCCGAGCACGCTCGCGACGATGTCGGTCCTGCCGAGCCGCCGCCGTTCCACTCGTCACACCTCGTCGAGAGAGGAGTATCGCACAGAGGACATTGACGCCTCTCTGCGCTCGACGTAGCCTTGCGCCATGACGACGTATCCGGCTCGAACGCGGCGCTGGACGCGGGAGGAGTACGGACGCTTGATCGAGATCGGCGTCTTCCGCCCCGGCGAGCCTGTCGAGCTCCTGGGGGGCGAGCTCGTCGTGAGCGAGCCCCAGGGGAGCGCGCATTACACGGCCATCGGGCTCGTGGAGGACGTCCTACGCGCCGCCCTCGGACCGGGCTGGTTGGTGCGGTCACAGGGGCCGATCGCGCTGGACGACGAATCAGAGCCCGAGCCGGATATCGCGGTCACTCGGGGAGGCCGCCGGGACTACAGCCGCGCGCATCCCGCGCAGCCCGCTCTCGTCGTGGAGGTCGCGGAGTCGAGCCTCCCCCTCGACCGCGAGCACAAAGGCAGTCTCTACGCCCGGGCTCGTCTGGACGACTATTGGATCTTGAACCTCATCGACCGCGCCCTCGAGGTCTACCGGAGGGCGGTCCAGGATCCATCGGCGCACTTCGGCTGGCGCTACGCGTCTCGGGAGGTGCTAGGTCCCGAGTCGTCTATTGCGCCGCTCGTCGCGCCGCACGCGCAGATCGTGGTCAGAGACCTCCTGCCGTAGCACGGGCGCGTCCATGAAAATCACCCACGTCACCACGCGCGTGCTGCGGACCCCGGCCGACAACCCGCTCGTCGTCGGCTTGCCCGTCCCGACCGACACGCGCGAGTTCGTCACCCTCGAGCTCGGCACCGACCAGGGGCTGGTCGGCGTGGGCCTGACGTTCTTCGGGGGCGCGCTCACGGCTGCGCTCAAGGTTGCGGTCGACACACTCGTCGGGCTCATCGTCGGCGACGACCCCACCCAGACGGAGGCCATCGCCGCCAAGCTCAGGCGCGCCGCAGGCAGCTCGGGCCCCGGCGGGATCTTCACGCTTGCGCTCTCGGCGATCGACACGGCGTGCTGGGACATCCGCGGCAAGGCCCAGGGTCAGTCCGTGTGCGCGCTGCTCGGCGGTCTGCGCGACCGCGTGCCGGCGTACGCGAGCGGCGCTCTGCTGCGCCCGCATCCGGTCGACTATCTCGCCAAGGCGGGCCCGCGGTTGCGGGACATGGGCTTCAAGCAGATGAAGATGCAGTGCGGAAGCGAGCCGTCGGTCGCGGCGTCGATCGAGCGCGTCCGCATCGTGCGCGACGCCATCGGCACCGACGTCGACTTGATGTGCGACATCAACCAGCTCTGGAGCGTGAATCACGCGATCGAGGTCGGGCGCCGGATCGAGCCCTACCATTTGTATTGGCTGGAGGACCCCGTCGCCCACGACGACTACGCCGGCCTCGCCCGCGTGGCCGACGCGCTCACCACGCCGATCGCCGCCGGCGAATACCACTACGGCGTCGTGCCCTTCCGCCACATGCTGGAGGCACGCTCGATCGACGTCGTGATGATCGATCTCTTACGCGTGGGCGGCATCACGCAGTGGATGAAGGTGGCGGGCATGGCCGAGGCGTTCAACCTGCCCGTGGTGAGCCACCTCGTCCCCGAGATTCACGTCCACCTCGTCGCCGCGATCCCCAACGGCCTCACCGTCGAGTACATGCCGTGGACGCTTGGGCTCTTCGCGGAGACGCCGGCGCTCGACGGCGGCCAGCTCGTCGTGCCGAAGAGGCCGGGGCTGGGGCTGGCGTTCGACGCGGCGGCGATCAAGCGCTACCAGGTCGGGTGATCGTTTGTGGCCGATCGAGTGGGAAGGAGGCGCCGATGACGACCCCGGCTCCGAAGGACGCGCTGCTCGCCAATCTGGACAAAGTCGTGCGGGAGACGTTGGCCTACTTCGACGGGCCAGGCCGCGCGACCAAGGCTCGAGTCGATCGCTGGCAAGCGCGGGACGTGCTGATGCACTTCATCTACTTCCACGACGCCACCGCGTGGGGCATCCAGTCGGCGGGGCTCGGCGGGCCGCCGTGGCCGGTGCCGGCCGACTCCGACACGGTGAACGAGGTGTGCCGCCGGCTCCACGAGCACGAGAGCCTCGACGAGCTCCTGACGCAGCTGCGCCAGTCTCACGCGCGGCTCGTGCGAGCCGCTGGCAGTGCGTCCGACCTCGACAAGCCCTGCTTTCAGCGGGCGACGGGCGAGCTCATGACCGGCCGGCAGCGGCTGGAGTTGCTCGCCCGCCACTGGGCCGAGCACGTGCAAGAGCTACAGGGCGCGGCCACAGCCCACTAACGTCTCGGGTCCTTCCGCGCGCAGCGGTCGCGCGCACCGGCGTTCAGAGGGCGGCGACCTCGACGGCCTGGCCGAGGGCCGCGCTCCGGGCCACGGCCTCGGTGAAATCCATGTAGCGGACGCCGTCCTCGAAGGTCGTTCGCCGGACCGTCTCGCGGCCGCGGATCGCGTTGACGAACTCCTCTTCGACCCGCCAGCCGCTCCGCCGCTCGGCGGGGATCGGAATCTCGCGGAGCCCGTCCTCGCCGCGCCGCGCGCCCGACAGGCGCCGCGCGTCGGCCTCGAGCCGGAGCGTGCCCTCCCGCCCGAAGATCCACACCTCGCTCGGCGGCGCCAGGGCCGTGACCGAGCTGAAGCGGAGGTGGGCGACGGCGCCGCCCGGAAGCTCGGCCAGGAGGTCCACGTGGTCGGGCACCCGCACCTCGTGCCAGGCGCCGCGATCGTCACGGCGGCGCGGCACCGCGATCTTCGTCATCGCCATCACCCGGCGGGCGGGCCCGAGCCAGCGCATCATCGCTTCGTACCAGATCCCCATGGTGAGGACGTTGAACCCGCTGAGCGCGGCGTCGTGGCGCCAGTGCAGTGGTTCGTCGGGGTCCACGAAGCGCCCCTGGGCCGCCTGGAGCTCGACCGCGAGCACCTCGCCTGCGTAGCCCTCGGCCAGGAGCGACTGGAGGGTCGCGTCGACCTCGAGCGTGTGGGGCGCCGGCACGAGCTGAGCGACGAGGTTTGACGCCCGGCGCGCGGCGGCGAGCATGCGCCGCCCCTCGGCGGCGTCCATGGCCATGCGCGCCTCGCACAGGACGTGCTTGCCCGCCTCGAGCGCGGCGACGGTGATCTCGCAGTGCATGTAGGGCCAGGTTCCGATGCAGACGGCGTCGACGTCACGGGCCCGCACGAGGTCCCGCCAGTCCTCGTAAACCCGGGCGAGCCCGAACTCGCGCGCGACGCGCTCGCCGGACTCCTTCGTCCGGTTCGCGACCGCCACCAGCTCGACGCCCGGCTGCTTCTGGAACCCCGGGATGTGCCGGCGGCGGGTGTTGTTGCCTGCGCCGACGAATCCCACGCGGATCGTCCCCTGAGTCATGAGGCGTCAGAGACCGCCGGTGACGTCGACGGTCACGCCGGTGACGAAGTCCGCGTCGCGGGAGGCGAGGAAGCAGATCACTCGCGCCTGATCACGCGCCTCGGCGACCCGGCGCAGCGGCGTGCGGGCGATTTCCTGCGCCTGCTCGTCCGCCGTCCGCTGCTCCCACCGTGGCCGGATGCGCTCGGTCAGCGTCAGGCTGGGAGCGATCGCGTTGACGGTGACGCCGAACGGCCCCAGCTCGTGCGCCAGCTTCCTCGTGAAGGCGATGATCCCGCCTTTGGCGGCGGCGTACGCGCTGCTGCTGCTCGGGCTGAGCCCTCGTCCAGCGATAGACGAGATGTTCACGATCTTCCCGGCGCGCTGACGCTTCATGACTGGCGCGACCATGTGGCAAAAGAGAAACGTCCCGTCGAGGTTGAAGGTGAGGAGGCGCTGCCATTCGGCGAGCGTGAGCTCGTCGACCGCGGCGGCCGGCCGCGGGATGATGGTGCTCCCGCCCACCGCGTTGACCAGGATGTCGATGCGCCCGAGTTCGCGGACGACGCCCGCCACCACGTCCTCGACCTGAGCCGGGTCCAGGGCATCGGCCGGCCGCGCGTGCGCCTGGCCGCCGGCGCGCCGGATCGCGCCCATGGCCTCCTCGAGGCGGCCCTTGTCGGTGTCGACGCCGACGACGATCCCGCCTTCGCCGCCGATGATCTCGGCGGTGGCGCGGCCGATCCCGCTCCCCGCCGCCGTGATGAGCGCCACCCGCTCCGTGAATCGCATCGTCACCGGGCAAGGATAGCGCGCCACGGGGACGATTGCCTCGCGAGCCGAGTGCCACTACGATCCCGGCACGGAGGGTTCTATGACGACGGCTCTGCCTCGACCGTTCACCGGCGAGGAGTTCCTGGACAGCCTGCGCGGCGGGCGGGAGGTCTGGATCTACGGCGAACGGGTCAGGGACGTGACCACGCACCCCGCCTTTCGCAATCCGGCACGCATGCTGGCCCGACTCTACGACGCGCTCCACGAGCCGGCGATGCATGCCGTGTTGACGTGCCCGACCGACACGGGCTCGGGTGGCTACACGCACAAGTACTTCCGCGCGCCGAGGAGCGCCGACGACTTGATCGCCGCACGTGACGCGATCGCCGCCTGGGCGCGCCTCACGTACGGCTGGATGGGGCGCTCGCCCGACTACAAGGCGTCCTTCCTGGCCACGCTCGGCGCCAACGCCGACTACTACACGCCCTACGCGGACAACGCGCGGCGCTGGTACCGCGCGGCTCAGGAGCGTGTCCTGTTCATGAATCACGCCCTCGTTCAGCCGCCGGTGGACCGCCATCGCCCGCCGGACGAGGTCGCCGACGTCTACGTGCATGTCGAGAAGGAGACCGACGCCGGACTGGTCGTGAGCGGAGCCAAGGTCGTCGCCACCGGTTCGGCGCTCACCCACCACAACTTCATCGCCCATCCGACCACCGTGCCCATCAAGACGAAGGAGTTCGCGGCGGTCTTCATCGCCGCCATGGACACACCGGGGGTCAAGCTGATCTGCCGGCCGTCCTACGCGATGACGGCGGAAGTCATGGGGAGCCCGTTCGACTATCCGCTCAGTAGCCGCATGGACGAGAACGACGCGATCCTCGTCCTCGATCACGCGCTCGTGCCCTGGGAGAACGTCTTCGTGTACGAAGACGTGGAGAAGTCGAACACGTTCTTCCCGGGTTCCGGCTTTCTCCCGCGCGCGATGCTCCACGGCTGCACGCGCCTGGCGGTCAAGCTCGATTTCATCGCGGGCCTCGTCCTGAAGGCCGTGGACGCCGTCGGCTCGCGCGAGACGCGCCACGTCCAGGCGTCGGTCGGAGAGGCGATCGCCTGGCGCAATCTCTTCTGGGGTCTGAGCGACGCGATGGCGCGCGCGCCCGTGCCATGGGCCGGCGGCAGCGTGTTGCCCAACCCGGAGTACGCGCAGGCCTACCGCGTCTTCTCGACCGTCGCCTACCCCCGCGTCAGGGAGCTCACGGAGAGCATCCTGGGGAGCGGTCTGATTTACATGAACTCGCACGCCGTCGACTTCCGGACGCCGGCGCTCCGCCCCTATCTCGAGAAGTACCTGCGCGGCTCCGACGGCACCAGCGCGGTCGAGCGCCTCAAGCTGATGAAGCTCCTGTGGGACGCGATCGGCACCGAGTTCGGCGGGCGGCACGAGCTGTACGAGCGCAACTATGCGGGCGCCGCCGAGACAATCCGCGTCATCACGCTGGAGATGGCCCAGGCGAGCGGCCAGACCCGGAAGTTCAGAGGCTTCGCCGAGCAGTGCATGGCCGAGTACGACCTCGACGGCTGGACCGTGCCCGACCTGATCACCCCGGAGGACGTGAACCTCTTTCTGAGGAGGCCACGATGACGCAGATTCCAAACACGGCGAGGGAGCGTCTGGCCGCGGGTCAGCTCTGCCTGGGCATGGCGCTGCGCCAGGCGCGCACCGTCGAGATCGGGCGCGTCCTGGCCGCGTGCGGATTCGATTTTGCGTTCCTCGACATGGAACACAACACGATGAGCATCGACACGGCGGCGCAGATCGCCGTGGCCTGCCACGACGCGGGCGTGACGCCGCTCGTGCGTGTGCCGGGCTACGAGCACTACCTGGCCACGCGGCTGCTCGACGCGGGGGCGCTGGGGATCGTCTTCCCACACGTGGACACCCCCGAGCACGCGAGGCAACTCGTCAGCAACTGCAAATATCCGCCCATGGGTCACCGCTCGCTCGGCGGCCCGATGGCGCAGCTCGGCTTCCGCCCGCACCCGCGGGCCGAATCCACGGCGCTGGTCAACGAGGCGACGCTGGTGGTGACGATGCTCGAAACCCCCAGGGCGATCGACAACGCCGACGCCATCGCCGCCGTCCCTGGAGTCGACGTGCTGCTGATCGGTACGAACGACCTGACCCTCGAGATGGGCATCCCCGGCAAGTACGACGACCCCCGGGTCATGCGCGCGTACGAGACGGTCATCGCCGCCTGCACGCGACACGGCAAGTACCCGGGCATGGGGGGAATCTACGACCACCCGACCATGGAGAAGTACATCAGGGTCGGCGCGCGCTTCGTTCTCTGTGGCAGCGACCTCTCCTTCGTCATGGCGGGGGGTCAGGCGCGGGTCGACTTCCTCCGAGGTGTCAAGCTGGTCAGAACTTGACACAGTCAAGTAAATGCTTGACAGTGTCATCCACAGGGCCCTCCTGGGAGGGTGACGGTGGCCGAGACCGACTTCGCGGCGCGCGTCGCGGCGGTGCGGCGGTTCAACCGCTTCTACACCAAGCAGATCGGTGTGCTCCACCAGGGCTATCTCGAGAGCCCGTTCTCGCTGACCGAGGTGCGTGTCCTCTATGAGCTCGCGCACCGGGAGAAGCCCACGGCAACCGAGCTCGGCAACGAGCTGGGGCTGGACGCGGGGTATCTGAGTCGGATTCTCCGAGACTTCGAACGGCGTCGCCTCCTCGACCGCCGACCCTCAAAGGCCGACGGCCGACAGAGCCTGTTGTCGCTGACCGAAAAGGGACAGAAGGCGTTCGCCCCGCTCCACGCGCGCTCGCGCGACCAGATCGGCGCGATGCTGCGGAGGTTGGCCGCCGCCGATCAGAACCGCCTGCTCGGGGCGATGGGCAGCATCGAGGGCCTGCTCGGCGCGCAACGCGAGCGGAAGGCCCCGTACCTGCTCCGGCCGCATCAGCCCGGCGATATCGGCTGGGTGGTCCACCGCCACGGCGTCCTGTACGCGCAGGAGTACGGCTGGGACGAGCGGTTCGAGGCGCTGGTCGCGTCGATCGTCGCGAAGTTCATCGAGCGTTACGACCCCAAGAAGGAGCGCGCCTGGATCGCGGAGAAGGACGGCGAGATCGTCGGCTCCGTGTTCCTCGTCAAGCAGTCCACGGCGGTGGCCCAGCTTCGCCTGCTGCTCGTCGAGCCCAAGGCGCGCGGACTCGGCATCGGCGCGCGCCTCGTGGACGAGTGCGTGCGCTTCGCGCGGCAGGCGGGCTACCGGAAGCTCACGCTGTGGACCAACAGCGTGCTGCGCGCCGCCCGGCGCATTTACGAGGGCGCCGGCTTCCGTCTGGTCCACCGGGAACGGCACACGAGCTTCGGCCACGACCTGATCGGGGAGACGTGGGAGCTCCCGCTGTGACGGGCCGGCGCTGAGGGTCCGGGAGTGAGGAACGTCAGGGGCCGGGCGGAGCGAGCGCGACGAGGCGCGGCATGACCTCGGCGGTGAACAAGTCGATCGATGCGCCCGCCTCCGCCTCGCTCATGTCGCCGAACGCGAGCCGGCAGACGAAGTAGGTGCAGCCGCTCGCGAGCACCTGGCGCTCGATCTCCTCGTGCACGCGGGCCGGCGTGCCCGCGATGGCGATCCCGCGCTGGCGGGCCTCGTCGAAGTCGCGGGCGAAGCGGATGGGGATGGAGCCGAAGTCCCGCCAGAGCTTCGTGAGGTTCGCGTACCACGCGGCGTAGTTCGGCCGCGCGAGCGCCTCGGCCTCCCCGTCGGTCGGCGCCACGACGACGTGGCGTGACATGCCGAGCTTCGGCATCGGCGCCCCGCCGTGCTTCCGCTGCCAGACATCGCGATACCGGTCGAAGAGCGGCGTCGCCCCCTCGCACGGGTTGTTCGTGATGACGTGGACCCGGTTGGTGGCCGCCCACTCGGCGCCGGCCGCGTGGCCGAGGCCGTACCAGAGGGGGGGATGCGGCTTCTGGAAGGGCCGGAGGACCATCGGGACGTTGCGGTAGGTGTAGCGCGGCCCGCGATGGTCGAGCACGTCGCTCGTGAGCCCCTGGAGGATCACCTCGAGCGCCTCCCGGTAGATCTCCTCGGTCTCCAGGTGGTGCAGGTTGAAGTACGCCATCTCGTAGGGAACGATCCCCCGGCCCACACCGAGATCGAAGCGCCCGCGCGAGAGCTGGTCGAGCATGCAGACCTCTTCGATGAGCCGGAGCGGGTCGTAGAGCGGCAGGCAGTACACGCACGGTCCCAGACGGATCCGCCGGGTCCGCTGGGTGGCTGCGGCGAGGAAGATGCCGGGCACCGGCGCCAGCCCGAGCGGCGTCGCGTGGTGCTCGGCGAGGTGATACGCGGAGAAGCCCGCGGCGTCGTACTTCTCCAGCAGACGCAACCGGCTCTCGTAGAACTCGTCGAGCGGCACCTCACGCCGGTCGAGATGATCGAAGATCCCCAGGTCCATCAGGGACCGACCGGCGCGCTCACGCTCCGCCTCCACTCGGGCGCCGCGGGGTCGCCGACGCCGTCGTCTCTTGACGCGTCACTTCTCGGACGCGATAGCGGACGGCCCGCCGCATCATCCATCGAACCGCCAACAGATCGACGAACGCTCGGAGCGCACGGTTCTTGATCCCGTACTTGGACCGGCCGAAACGGCGCGGGCGGTGATGCACCGGGACCTCGACCACCTGGTAGCCCGCCGTCCGGAGCAGGGTCGGCACGAACCGATGCATGCCCGTGTAGGGCGGGATCGCGCCGACACACTCCCGACGCATCACGCGCAGGCTGCAGGCGCTGTCCCGCACGGCGTCGCCCGTGAGCCAGTTGCGAATGGCGTTGGCGACGCGCGAGGAGGCGCGCCTCGGCCAGGGATCGCGGCGCTGGCGCCGCCAGCCCACCGCCGCGTCGGTGCCCTCGAGCGCCGCCAGCAGGAGTGGCAGGTCCTGCGGGTCGTTCTGGAGGTCTCCATCGAGGGTCGCGACGATCTGTCCCCGCGCGGCCTCGTAGCCCGCGTGGAACGCGGCCGTCAGCCCGGCGTTCGCGTCGAAGCAGAGGAGGCGTACGCGGGGATCCTGCGCCATCACGGCGCGGATCGCGTCGGCGCTCCCGTCGGTGGAGCCATCGTCCACGAAGACGATCTCCGCCGATCGACCGAGCCGCCCGAGGACGGCGTCGAGCTCCATCCAGAGGAGCGCAATGTTCTCCACCTCGTTGAACACGGGGACGATAACCGACAGCTCGAGCGCCTGGCTCATCGCGTCGATCGGCCGACGACGACCATCGTCTTGTCCGCGAGGGGGGCGGACGCCAGCACCCGCCACGCGGAGTCCGCCGCCGGCGCCAGCGCCCGCCACCGTTCGGCCGTCATGATGAAGGCGTCGTGCGGGGCGGTGGCGAGACGGGCCCGCACGGCGGCATCGTCTGCGATCTCGACGACACGACGCTGGAGATAGAAGTCATAGCTCAGCCGGAGGCCAGGATAGCCGACCACCGTCCCGCCCGGCGCAACGTTCGCGGCGGCTGCGACCGTGAGCGGTCGCACGTCGAAGGCACGGGTGTAGCGGATCGGGTACGTGATCCCCTCGACGAGGAGGATGCCCGCCATGGCGAGCGCGAGCCCGACGGCCCCGGTGGTGGGCGCCCCGAGCCGCACGCCCCGCACCAGCACGACGCAGGCCGCGAGCCCCAGGGCGACGATCGCGACCCGCTCCCATCCCGCCTCCGGAATGTACACGCGGTCTTCGTCCCCGACGAGACGCGTCAGGGGCGAGAGCGCACTGGCCCCGGCGGCGGCGACGGCGAACACGCCGCCCACGAGCGACGCGAGATTCCGTGCCCGCCGCGCGCGGCCGGCGAGCTGGGCGGTCAGGAACTCGGCGGCCAGGAGCGCGAGCCCCGGAGAAACCACCAGCATGTATCGAGAACGATAGTTCCCTGAGATGGCGATGAGCAGCCACAGGGTCGCCGTCCAGAGCGCGACGCGCCGCCGTCCGGCATCGGGAGACTGCCGCCACCAGACCGGCGCCGCGGCGGCGAGCAGGGTCCAGGGGAGGAACGACACCAACGGCGCGTAGAGCGCCGTGAGCCGAGGCAGGATGGCCCCGAGCAGGTACCACGTCAGGTAGTGACCGCCGAGGACCTGATCGCCGAAGCTGCCCTGCGACCAAGCCTGGTACGGCACCAACCACACGATCGCGGCCACACCGAAGGCCAGACCGGTTCCGAGCAGCGGGCGGAGCTTGCGAAGCGCGGCGGGTCCCTCCGTGAACCCCACCGCGACGCCGGCGGCGGCGAGCGCGGCGAGCGCCTGCGGCCCCTTGCTGAGGAGGGCGCCCGTGAAGCAGGCGTAAAAGGCGAGCACTGGCGTGAGAGACCATCCGGCGCGCTGACCCCTGAGGAGCCAGTAGAGGGCCCACACGAGCCACGCGTTCAGCATCCCGTCCGGCACGACCTGATGGCTCAGCTCGAAGTAGAGCGGTGTCGTGGCGAGGATCAGGCCCGCGACGGCGCCGGCCTGCCATCCCCAGAGGAGCCGCCCGACCGCGATCACGCCCGCGACGCCGGCCACGGACGAGACGAGCGCTGGGATCGCGGCGCTCACCTCCGTCACGCGGCCGAAGGGGACCGACGCCACGGCCACCGCCCAGAAGAAGAGCTGGGGCTTATTGAGGTAGTGGCGGCCGCGGAGCTCGGCGACCAGCCACCGGCCGTGGTCGAGGGCGTCTTGCGCCAGCAGCGCGAATCGCGCCTCGTCCGACGACCAGAACGGGCGGCGTCCCGCAGGGGTGGCGAGGATCACCGCGGAGAGGACAAGGACGCCGAGAATTGAGGCGCCGGGACGTGGCAGAGCGCCGCCCATCGCTCGTCAGGATACACGAGGTCTTCGGGGTACTATATCCGCGCGACGGCGATCCGCCGCCGCTGCTAAGGAGGAGAGGCGTGGCTAAATTCAAGATCGTCACACCGGCTGGGGCGGGCTACGGAGCGCCGGGTTACGCGCTGGAGATGGAAGCCCTCGGCCCGCTCGGCGCGGAGATCGTCGAAGTCGAGGCCAAGACGGAAGACGACTTCGTCAAGACGGCGCGCGACGCCGACGCCCTGTACGCCAAGGGGCGCCGCATCACCAAGCCGATCGTCGATGGCCTCGAGCGGTGCCGGGTGATCGCCCTCGGCACCGTCGGGGTCGACTCCGTAGACGTCGCCGCGGCCACGGCGCGAGGGATTCCGGTCACCAATGTTCCGGACACGTTCATCGAGGAGGTCGCCGACCACACGATGACGCTGATCCTGGCCACGTTCCGCCGGCTGGTCGTCCAGGATCGGCTGGTGCGCGAAGGACGGTGGCGAGAGGGGCGGCCAATGCTGTACGAGCTTCCACGGCTCATGGGTCAGACCCTGGGCTTCGTCGCCTTCGGTCACGTGGCGCGGGCCGTCGCGGTCCGGGCCAGGCCGTTCGGCGTGCACATGCTGGCCTACGACCCCTACATCGAAGAGCTGGTCATGAGCCAGTACGGGGTGGAGCCGGTGGGCCTCAGCGAGCTGCTGCAACGCTCGGACATCGTCTCCATGCACGCTCCCGCGACGCCGGACGCCCAGCACCTCTTGACCGAAGAGCACTTCCGGTCGATGAAGCGGAGCGCGATCTTCGTGAACACCGGGCGTGGGCCGACGGTGGACGAGCCGGCGCTCATCAAGGCCCTCGAGGAAGGCTGGATCGCTGGCGCCGGCCTGGACGTGCTCGAGCAGGAGCCGCCTGCGCCGTCCAATCCGCTGCTCCGTATGGACAACGTCATCCTCACCGCGCACGTGGCGTCGGCCTCGGCGAGGTTCGATCCGGCGCGGCGGCGGCGAGTGGGCCAGGAGATCGCACTGGTACTTCGCGGCCGATGGCCCAGGAGCTGCGTGAACCCCGCGGTCCTCCCGAAGACCGGGCTGGTACGCTGGCAGCCTTACTCCATGGAACGAGGGCCGGGCGCGTAAGCGTCCCTGCGGAGGTGGACCATGGACTATGACGTCCTGATCAGGAACGGGCTCGTCGCGGACGGATCGGGGATGCCGGCCTACCAGGCGGACGTCGGGATCGCCGGCGGGCGGATCGTCGCGATCGGGAAGGTCGACGGGCGTGCGGGCGAGGTGGTCGACGCCACCGGCCAGGTGGTGGCGCCCGGATTCATCGACCCGCACACCCACTACGATGCCCAGCTCTTCTGGGACCCGCTCGCCACCCCGACGTCGTGGCACGGCTTCACGAGCGTACTTATGACCAACTGCGGCTTCGGCATCGCGCCCCTCAAGCCCGAGCATCGCGACTACATCCGGAGGATGCTGGCGAAGGTGGAGGCGATGCCGCTCGCGTCCTTGGAGCAGGGGGTCCCGTGGAGCTGGCAGAGCTACGGGGAGTACCTCCAGGCGCTCGACCGCGGCCTCGGCGTCAACGTCATGTCCCTGGCGCCGCACTCGACGATCCGGTACCACGTGATGGGCGACGATGCGCGCAAGCGCCCCGCCGCCGCGGAGGAGATCCAGGCGATGGCGGGCGTCGTCGCCGAGTGCATGGACGCGGGTGCCTTCGGGTTTTCCTCCTCGTACGGCCCCGTCCACTTCGACGGCGACGGCCTGCCCGTGCCGAGCCGCTGGGCCGACGGCGACGAGATCATCGCGTTGGCCCGAGTGCTCAAACCCTTCCGGCGGGGCGTCGTCTGCTTCATCCCGAAGGAGGTCCCGCTCGTCGGCGCCGACGATATGCGCTACATGGCCCGGCTCTCGACCGAGAGCGGGCGCCCCGTCCTCTGGAACCTGTTATTGCACTCCTGGAACGCGCCGGACCACTGGCGGCAGGTTCTCGACTGGACCCGGAGCCAGTTCCGTGGGGGCGCCCGGGTCCACCCGCTCGCGCTCTGTGAGCGCTTCGACCTGAGCTTCTCGCTGCGCGGCGGGATCTTCGGCGACATGCCGGCCTGGAAGGACTTCTTCGAGACGTCACGCCCGCGGGCAGAGAAGCTCGCGCGCCTGCGTATGCCGGAGGTGCGTGCGGCGCTCCAGGCCGACCTGGACGACCCGACGCCGCGCGTGTTCTCCAAGCGCATGCAGGACGTGTTCGTCGACGCGGTCACCCACGAGCGGAACCGCCCCTGGCTCGGGAAGAACGTCGTCGAGATCGGGCGCGCGCAGGGGAAGAGTCCGCTCGACGCCATGCTCGATCTGGCCCTCGATGAGGAGCTCGGGACCGAGTTCCGCATCGTCGGATTCCAGAATGGTGACGAGGACGCGCTCCGGGCAATGATCGCGGATCCCCACGTCGTCGTCGGCGGTTCCGACGGTGGGGCGCACGTGGCCTTCATCTGTCAAACGGCCTATTCGAGCCACCTGCTCGGCTATTGGGTGCGGGACAAGCACGCGCTCTCTCTCGAGGCGGCCGTGCGGCGGCTGACGTTCGAGCCGGCGCTGCTGCTCGGCATGCGGGACCGCGGGCTCGTGCGCGAGGGACTCGCTGCCGATCTCGTGGTCTTCGATCCGGACCGTGTGGCGGCGGGTGCCCGGGAGAACCGGCGCGACCTTCCGGGCAACGCCACGCGGATCGTCCGGCCCGCCGTGGGCTACCGCGCCACGCTCGTCAACGGCGAGGTGGTCCTGCGCGACGGCGAGGCCACCGGCCGCCTGCCGGGTCGCGTCCTGCGTGGCTCGAGCTGACGGAGAGGAGCGCATCAGGAGGGCTCGTCACATGACCGGACCCATCCCGGCGCGCTGGGCGCCTTACTTACAGAGCGTGCTTCGGATCGACGCCGCGCTCCTCTTCATGGCGCACGGCACCCAGAAGCTCTTCGCCGTGCCCGTCGCCCAGCCGCGCGACCCCGTCGCGCTGGCCTCGCTGCAGGGCGTGGCCGGCGTCCTCGAGACGTTCGGCGGCTTGCTGCTGTTCGTCGGGCTCTTCACTCGGCCCGTGGCCCTGCTCCTCGCGGGAGAAATGGCCGTCGCCTATTTCCTCCGTCACGCGCCCCGGGGTTTCTGGCCGATCCTCAACCAGGGCGAGCTGGCGGCGCTCTATTGCTTCCTCTGGTTGTACCTCGCTGGGGCGGGCGCCGGCCCGTGGAGCCTCGACGCTCGCTGGCGATGGCCCCGTGCAACGCCGTAGGTGATATGGCTCTCCCTCCGAGGACGATGTTCGAGAACATTTTGGTCGCGCGCGTCCTCTTGTACATCGACCGGCACCTGACACTGCGCGAACAGCGATGTCAGAATGAGCATGCTCACTGTCAACCGGGAGGCTGTACGTTCGTCTTCTGACCGCTGGCCGGGCTCTGCCAGCCACTGAAGTCCCCGCGATTTCCAACGCCTGTTTGAGACGGCCATGGCCCGACGCGATTCCGGAATTGGCACCCCCCCTGCACTAGAGCTCTCCCAGAGATAGAAGACCCCTCCCGATAAGGGCACACCCGTCGCGAGACGGGGCCGCAAAGCCACGGGTCAGGCAACAGCGCCTGACGGCCGGGCTACCGAAGGAGGGCGCAAGACGCCTCCCGGGCATAGGTGGTCTTCGGTCGAAAGGAGACCACCGTGTCGGTTCGACGCCGGTACGTCATCGGTCTCGCCTGCCTCGCCCTCTCGTTGCTGGTCCGAGTCCTCGGGTTCGCCTTCAT
>QHSX01000087.1 GCA_003221695.1 Candidatus Rokuibacteriota bacterium | reverse complement strand
TCGCCAGCGACGGCTGCACGATCTTCTACACGTCGCTGGGCCCCAACGTGAAGCGGTTCGACGTGTGCACCACCACGCAGCTCCCCGACTTCAATCTCGCCCCGCTGCCGGGGGGCGAGACCCACGCCCTCCATGTCCTGCCCGACGGCGGCGTCCTCGTCTCCACCGGCCAGGTGGTCTCGCGTCTGGACGCGGCCGGCGCCCTCGTGCAGACCTATAGCGTGTCGGGTGAGTCCCAGTACTGGACCGGCGTCGATCTGGTCGGGGACGGCACGTTCTGGGCCGTCAACTACTACGCGTCCAACGTCTACAAGTTCGATCTGGCGACGGGGGCGGTGCTCGCGAGCTTCAACGCCGGGCCGCCGGTCCAGACCGTCGACGTCCGCGTGAGCCCCGGGGCGCCCTAGTTGAGAGCTGAGCTCGCTCGACCACCGACGGAGTGTCGTCCCGCGAGTCGTCAACGAGACGGGACGGGCCCCGCGCGGATCGCTCAGTTACCCCGCGACACGAGGTCCCAGGACGTCACGGTCACCCGGTAGCTCGCGCCGACGCGCGGAATCGAGACGACGAAGTAGGTCCGGCCGCCCGGGAAGAGGTTGCCGAACGCCCACCCTGACGCCTCGCCCACCGTCGTCTCTGCCGCGTCGAGGATGGCAACGTGCAGGCGGACGTTCTGGAGCGTGTAGAGCGAGCGATTCGTGACGTAGCCCTCGAGGCGAGGGTGGGGGGCTCGCACCAGGCTCGACTCGACCGTGAGCGCCTCGCGCAGCGCGTCGTGGGGGTCCTGGGCTCTGGCGGCGCCGCCAAAGCCCAGGACGAGCGTCAGCGCGGACGCGACCCCCCCGCGAAGGATGGCGCCCATCGCCCCGTTCACGCGCGTTCGATCATGTAGAGGTGCGGCAGCATATCGACGTAGATGTTGGCCTCCACGACGAACTCGCCCTGGCGGTTCTTCTCCATCCCGCGGACGGTCGGCTTGGCTGCCGCGTAGCGGACCGTCCAGGCCACCGGGATGTAGCCGACGTCGGTCTGCAGAATCTCCTCCGCCTTCGAGTAGGCGGCCATGCGCTTCTTCGGGTCCCGCGTGTCTCGCCCCGCCTCGAGCTCGCGGTCGAAGGCGTCGTTGACCCACGCCTGGCGCTTGCCGGTCGTCCGCTTGCCGTAGAACGTGTCGAAGTACTCGTTGTGCGGGTCGGGATAGTCCATGAACCAGCGGATCCAGACGAACTGGACGTCCTGCTTCCAGAGCCGCTCGCGGAAGACGCGCGGCTCGAGGACCTCGAGGTCGGTCTTCATCTGGAGGTGCTCCAGCAGGACCGACTGGACGGCCTCGGCGAGGGGCTTCGAGCCGAGGGCCTCGTCACGCATCGTCAGCGTGATCTTCGGCCAGTTCTTCCCGCCCTCGAACGGCGTGCCCTTGAGCTGGGCCATCGCGAGCTTCGGGTCGAACCGCTGGATCGCCTTGGTCTTCGAGTCGTTCAGCGCGCCGGGGAACCCGGGCGGGATCATCGCGTGGGCGGGGATGGCGAAGCCCTGCGCCACCTTGACGACGTTCGTTCGGTCGATCGCATGCGCGACGGCACGGCGCACCTTCACGTTGTCGAAGGGGGGCTTCGTCACCTGCGGGATCAGGTACCAGGTGCCGGGGAAGGGGTAGCGGAAGACCTCCTCGACCGTCTTCGGGTTCGACTGCAGGCGCTTGAGGTCGCCGGTCTGGAGCGAGGTCAGGTCGATCTCGTTGTTCTCGTAGGGCAGGGCGCCGGAGGCGACGGGGATGATCGGAATCACGACCTTGTCGAGGATGACGTCCTTGGCGCCGAAGAAGTGTTTGTTCTTCCGCAGCACCATAACCTTGCCGTGCTGCCAGCTCTCCAGTACGAAGGGCCCATTGCAGACGATGTTGGCGGCCTCGGTCCACTTGTCGCCGTGCCGCTCGACGGAGGCGCGGTGCGCCGGTAGGGCCGCCAGGTACGCCGCGAGGACCGGGAAGTAGCCGCGGGGCCCCTCGAGCGCCACCTCGAGCGTCCAGTCGTCCTTGGCGCGGACGCCGACCTGGCCTGGGTCCGTGACCTCCTTCTTGTTGAACGCCTGGGCGTTCTTGATGTCGTAGAGGAACGCGGCGTAAGGCGCCGCCGAGGCGGGGTCGAGCTGGCGTTTCCACGAGTACTCGAAGTCGTGCGCCGTGCAGGGGCTGCCGTCGGACCACTTGGCGTCCTTGCGGATGTTGAAAATCCACTGCGAGCCGTCCTGGTTGGGGCTGACCTTGCTCGCGACGTAGAGCACCGCCTGGTGGTCGGCGTTGAACTTCATGAGCCCGGCGAAGAGCGCCGGCACGCCGTTGCAGTAGAGATCCTTGTTGAAGTCCTGGCTGGTGGGGTCATCCTGCCACCACCCGCCGCCGCCGTAGCGAAACGTCTGGTCCTTGGCCAGCGTTTCCCCTGGGGCGAGCTTGGGCGCCGCCGCGACGGGCCTCACGTTGAAGCCGGCCGAGCCCATGGCGGCGAGGCCCGCAGCGACCTTGAGGAACTCGCGTCGGCCGACACCGACGGCCCGCAGCCGTTCCGCGACCAGGTCGACCTGCGCATCCGTGATGGGTAGTCTCTTCATGCGAGCGGCCTCCTTCATTTCAGTTTGGGGTCGAGCGCGTCACGGACTCCGTCGCCGAAGAACGTGAACGAGAGCATGGTGACCGCGATCGCGATCGACGGGAACACGCAGAGGTGCCAGTAGGAGCGGATGTACTGTTGCCCCTCGCCGACCATCTGACCCCAGGACGGGGTCGGCGGGTTGATGCCGACGCCGATGAACGACAGCGCCGCCTCGGTGAAGATCGCCTCCGGGATCCCGAAGGTGACCGAGACGACGATGGGCGTCAGCGCATTGGGCAGGATATGGCGCGAGAGCAGGCGGCCGACGCCGGCGCCGAGGGCGCGCGCGCCGTCCACGAACTCCTTCCCCTTGAGCGCGAGCACCTGCGCGCGCGTCTGTCGCGCGATCCCGACCCACCCGGTGAGCCCGATCGCGATGAAGATGTTCGTGAGCCCGGCGCCCAGCGCGGACATGACGAGGATGACGAAGAGGAGCCGCGGGAAGGCGTACATGACGTCGACGAAGCGCGTCAGGAAGATGTCGGCCCGGCCGCCGAGGTAGCCGGAGAGGGCGCCGATCGGCACGCCGATCAGCACGACGATGACCTGCGCGCCGAGCCCCACGAGCATCGACACGCGCGCGCCGTAGATCATCCGTGAGAGCAGGTCGCGCCCGACCTGGTCGGTGCCGAGAGGGAACTCGCGGGAGGGCGCCTCGTTGAGGCGGCCGAAGTTGGTCTTCGTGTAGGGCAGCGGCGCCAGGACGTCGGCGAAGATCGCGACGAGACAGAGCAGGAGGATCACCACCCCGCCTCCCATCGCGAGGCGGTTCTTGCGCAAGCGGCGGAGGGCATCGCGCCAGAGGTCCGACGATCGCGCGGCCGTACTGGTCTCGTTCGAGCGCGGGCCTTCCCCGCGCGACCTCTCCTGGGGGGAGGTGTCGGAAGGGGGGCGAAGCCCCCCGCCGAGCTTAATACCGGATGCGGGGGTCGAGAGCGCCATAGAGCAGGTCCACCACGAGGTTCATGACCGCGAGGAACGCGCCGTACGTCAGGATCACCGCCATGATCATCGGGTAATCGCGACCCGTCATCGACAGCACGAAGAATCTGCCCATCCCCGGCACGCGGAAGATCGACTCGACGAAGAACGAGCCCGTGCCCACCGCGGCAAACATGGGCCCCAGCAGCGTGACGATCGGAATGAAGGCGTTCTTGAGGGCGTGCTTGAAGATCACGGCACGCTCGCCGAGCCCCTTGGCCCGCGCCGTCAGCGTGAAGTCGGCGCGGATGACCTCGAGCATGGAGGCGCGGGTGAAGCGCGCGATGATCCCCATCGGCGCGAGCGCGAGCGTGACCGTCGGCAGGACCCAGTCGCGCGGCGAGTTCCAGCCGCCCGTCGGGAAGAGCGGCACGACGAACGAGAAAAGGATGATCAGGAAGACGGCCAGGACAAAGTTGGGCACCGCCACGCCGACGGTGGCGAGGCTCACCGAGACGTAGTCCCACATGCGGTTCTGATAGACGGCGGCGAGGATCCCGAGCGTGAGCCCGCCGACGATCGCGAGCGCCAGCGCCAGCGTGCCGAGCAGGAGCGAGATGGGGAACGTCTCGCGGAGGATCTCGGCGACCGTTCGCGTCTTGTAGACGAACGAGGTGCCGAAGTCGCCGCGCGCGGCCTTGCCGAGGAAAATGGCGAACTGCTCCGGCAGCGGCTTGTCGAGGCCGTAGATCCTCGCGAGGTTCTTCTGCGCCTCGGGCGAGAGCGGGTTGGCCCCTTCGGCCACGGGATCGAGCGGGCTGCCCGGCGTTGCGTGCATGACCAGGAAGGTCACGAGCGCCATCGCGAGCAGAGTCGGGACGAGCCACAGGATGCGGGAGACGCCGTATTGGAACAACCGCTTCCTCCCTGGGGCATTATCGCATTAAGTAAGTTGATTTCTTGCGGGGTTACGGTTAGGGTGAAAGTCCGTTGTCAATCGACGAGACGTTCATGCGCGCGGCGCTCGAGGAGGCGCGGCGCGGGCTCGCGGCCGGCGAGGTGCCGGTCGGCGCCGCCCTCGTGCAGGACGGCGCGATCGTGGGGCGCGCCCACAACGCGCCGATCGCTCTCAACGATCCCACGGCTCACGGCGAGGTTCTGGCCCTGCGCGAGGCGGGCCGGAAGCTGGGGAACTACCGGTTGACGGGCGCGACGCTCTACGTGACGGTAGAGCCGTGCCCGATGTGCTGCGGCGCGGCGCTCCACGCGCGCGTCGCGCGGGTCGTGTACGGCGCGACCGACCCGAAGGCGGGCGCTGTCGAGTCGCTCCACCGGCTGCTCGACGACGCGCGCTTCAACCACCGCGTCGAGACGCTGGGCGGCGTCCTCGCGCACGAGTGTGGAGCGCTGCTGCGCGAGTTCTTCGAGACGAAGCGAACGTGAGCGAGTCGCGGAGGGGGGCTCGGATGAAGGCCCACACGGCGATGGCGCTCTTCGTCGCCTCGACGGCGAGCGTGTGGCCGGGCGGCCGTGCCACGGCGCAGATCACCCTCGGCTTCGAATCGGTCGCCGGGAGTCTCCGGCGTCCCGTTGGCGTCGCCAACGCCGGTGACGGCTCGGGCCGCCTCTTCGTCGTCGAGCAGGCCGGGCGCATCCTGATCCACGACGGCACGGCAGTGCTGCCGTCGCCGTTCCTCGACGTCAGCGCGCTCGTATCGTGCTGCGGAGAGCAAGGCCTTCTCGGCCTCGCCTTTCACCCCCACTTCGTGGCCAACGGCTTCCTCTACGTCGACTACACCAACACCGCGGGCGACACGGTGATCGCGCGCTACCAGGTGTCCGCCGATCCGAACGTGGCCGACCCCTCCTCGGCACAGATCCTCCTGACCATTCCGCAGCCCTTCAGCAATCACAACGGCGGGCAGCTCGCGTTCGGACCGGATGGGTTCCTCTATGTCGGCATGGGCGACGGTGGCGGCGGGGGCGATCCCGGGAACCGCGCTCAGAACCTCGGTGAGCTCCTCGGCAAGATCCTGCGCATCGACGTGGACGGGGCCTCTCCCTACGCGATCCCCGCGACCAATCCGTTTCGCAATACTTCGGGCGCTCGCCCGGAGATCTGGGCGTACGGTCTCCGCAACCCGTGGCGGTTCAGCTTCGACCGGCGAACCGGGGACCTCTTCATCGCCGACGTCGGTCAGAACCACATTGAGGAAGTGAACTTCCAGTCGGCCGCGAGCGCGGGCGGCGAAAACTACGGTTGGCGGCGGATGGAGGGGACCCTGTGCTACGACCCGTCGAGCGAGTGCAACGACGGGACGCTGACCCTGCCGATCCTCGAGTACGACCACTCGCAGGGATGTTCGATCACCGGCGGCTACCGCTACCGTGGCGCGCGCTTCCCGCAGCTCGTTGGGCGCTACTTCTACGGCGACTTCTGCTCTGGCCGGATCTGGGGTGCGACCGAGAGCGACCAGGCGTGGTCGAGCACCGCGCTGACCGACACGCCGCCCTATATCACCTCCTTCGGCGAAGACGAGGGGGGCGAGCTGTACGTCGTGCACTACGGCGGAGGGAGCGACGGCGCGCTCCAGCGAGTCGTGGAGCTGAGCCAGTCGTTCCTGCTCACAGTCAACCGCACCGGAGCAGGGACGGGCACGGTGGTGTCGGCGCCCGCGGGGATCGCCTGCGGAAACGTGTGTTCGCGGACCTTCGGCGCCGGCGCGGTCGTGACGCTGACGGCGACGCCTCGCGCTGGCAGCATTTTCACGGGCTGGAGCGACGGTGGCTGCTCCGGCACGGGTCCCTGCACGGTGACCGTGGCGGGCGCCACCGCCGTGCGCGCCGCATTCGGGGTTCCGACCTTCACCCTCTCCGTCACGAGGAGCGGCGCCGGCAGCGGGACGATCAGGAGCGCGCCGGACGGTATCGGCTGCCCGGTGACCTGCGCCGCTGCCTACCCGCCCGGCAGCACCGTGACCCTCACGGCGGAAGCCGACCTCGGCTCGGTCTTCGGCGGCTGGAGCGGCGCCGGCTGCGCCGGCTCGAGCACCTGCGCCGTCACACTGGACGCCGACACGATGGTCACGGCGACCTTCCTGCTCCAAGACTTCGCGCTGGCGGTCACGACGGCGGGCCCCGGCAGCGTGAGCAGCAATCCGGCAGGGATCAGCTGCGACCCCACGTGTAGGGCCGCGTTCGCGCCTGGCACGACGGTGACGCTGACCGCCACGGCGGCGGCCGGCGCAACGTTCTCAGGCTGGGGCGGCACGTGTGCCGGGACGACGGCGCTCTGCCCTGTGATGATGACCGCCGCCCGGTCGGTCACGGCGACGTTCACGACGACCTTCGACGGCGCGTTTGCCGACGACCCGCTCGCTGCCGGCGTCACCCTCGTCAAGGCGGTGCACGTGACTGACCTGAGGCTGGCGATCGACCGCGAGCGTACCCGCCGCTCGCTCCCGTCGTTCTCCTGGACGGATCCCGTGCTCGTCGCCGGGGTGACGCCGGTCGGGGCGATCCATCTCGCGGAGATGCGGACGGCCCTGACCCAGGCGTACCAGGCAGCACTCCTGGCGCCGCCGACCTACACCGATCCCGCGATCGCCGCGGGGCAGGTGCCGGTGCGGGCGGCGCACATCGCGGAGCTGCGCGCCGCCGTGCTCGCGCTCCAGTAGCAGGGCCCGCGAGACCGCGCCCGTCAGGGCACCGGGCGGAGCGTCGTCTGTAGCGCGTGGTCCGCGACGCGCCGGCCGAGCTCGTACCCGTGCTCGTCGCTGCTTCGAAAGTGGATCCCCGCCCACACACGCGCGTCGATCACTTCCTTGCCGGCCTGGGCAAAGCTCTGATAGGTCCGCGTGAGCCTCATGGCCGGGAAGGTGAGCGTGAAGCCGTGGTCGTCGCCCAAGAGCTCCTGGGACACGCGCTCTGTCGCACCCGCGTAGCACGTGTGCCCGGATGGGTATTCGGGGTGCGCGGGCGTGACGAGGAGGGGCTCCCAGTTCGGATCGGCCACGAGGTTCGGGTTGCCGATGGCGGCCGCGTTGCGGATGGCGGTGACGGGCCGCCAGTGGTGCAGGCGGTATTTCGCCTCCCAGCAGGCGATGTAGGCGTCGGCGCCCGCCATGTTCAGCAGGGCGAAGATCCGGGCATTGTCCGTGACGCTCGTGGCCTTCTTGATGGCAACCTGACGCGCGGCCGCGTTGTCGGTGACGATGCCCGAGATCGACCAGAACCTCGCGGTCTCCGTCTGCTCGCGCGTCCGCGCGGGGCTGTTCTTGGCGCCCATGAGCTTGACCTCGGTGAAGTCGCGCGCGAACTCGGCGCTGTCGTACGGCGCCGGTCCCTTCACGGGAATCTGGTCCGGCGACTTCAGCGTGAAGGGCCGGACCGTCGCCCAGTGAGGCATGACGGGCGGCGGGTTGACGGGCGGCGTCGGCTGGTACATCCCCAGTCCGGTGCGGTGCGTGTAGACGGCGCTGCCGTTGGCACCGTCGTTCGCACGCAGCGCCAGGATCTTCTCGGCCGCCGCCTTGCCGACGGCGAGGCCGTCGGTCTTCGCCGGTCCGTCAGCGATCCTCGCCAGGGATGCTTCGAGCATCGCGTCGAAGACCGGAGTCTGGAGCCAGAGCAGCCGGCTCAGGACGGTGTAGGCTGCGGCGGAGGCCGCCGCCTCGCGGGAGGCACCGGGCGGCGCCTTGATGTCTGCGCCGTACGAGGTATAGCGTCGCTCGACGCCGTTCACCGCATCGTGCATGGCGGCGTGGATCATCGCCATGGCGCGGCTCATCGCGAGGCCGTTGAGGCCGCCCGCGACCACCGCCGTGACGCCCGTTTCGTTCCAGTCCGTGATCACGTCTGCACGGGCCGCCGGCGACACGGCCGACAGCACCAACACGAGTAGGGCGGCGACGAGACACGTGGCCAGGCGTCGTTTCTGCATAATGACCTCCCCGAGGTGGCCGAGCGGTCAAGGCGGTGGCCGGATTTTCTGCAAATACGAAGGCGTTGTCAACACGACAGGGCCGAGCGGGGCGTGGGTGTACGTGAACGAGTTCTTCGGCTGGCTGCGCCCGGGCTACTCGTCCACGGCGCGCCACTTCCGGTCCGTCAAAAATCGGTGGATCAGGTAGGCGGCGCCATCCGCGGCGTTCACGGCGTCGCCCGCGGCGGTCCGCAGACCGGTGCGGATCCCTGGGCCGAACGCCCTCTCGAGCTTCTGAAGCAACTCATGGCGTTCCGACCGTGTAATCCTGAGTCGCCGCGTTGGCGCGCCGTTCTTGCCGAACTTCACGAGGACATACACACTGGCCGCCGCGATATGGTTGAGACCCGTCCACTCCTCGGTCTTCGCCGCGGCGAGGCTGCGGAGGCGATCGATGGCGGAACCGAGGCCCCCCGGCGTGTCGAGTGCGGCCGTGGTGTCAGTGACCAAGCGTCGGTCGAACTCGATCAGAGCGGAGTAGGTATCTCGTGCCAGGGTGGCGACCCGCGGGATGAAGTGGTCGTTGCTCTCGGCGAACGACTCGAGGATCGTGGCGGCGCATCGGTAATCTTCCTGCGCGAGCTTCAGCTGGAGCAGGAGGTCGCCGAGTGAGGCGTCGGGCCGGACCCGCGACGAACCCTGCTTTCCCCACTCCAGGCTCTCGATGAACGCGCCGACGAACTGGTGCGGGTTATTGCGATCAGGCGGTTCGGGGCTCGTGAGGCAAGCGCCCTCGGCGCTGATCGGCATCGTGAGCAAGCACGCGACGGCCGCGAGGAACACCACGGTCCGCAGGGTCATGTGTCGCCTCCCGGGGCACGGGTCAACGATCCAGGGGCAAGTGCGGTGCCAGGGCGTGCCATCCAACTCGGACGGGCACTTATCGGGTCACCTGGGCACCGCGTTACCCGCCCGTATGGATTCGTTTGCCGAGCCTGGGCACAACGCTGCGTAGCCAACTTGGGGCATACCTTTGCTTCCCGGCTTCTCGCCGCTGGGGTAGACTTGCGAACGGTCCGCGAGTTGCGGCAGCGCCCGCCGTGGTCGTCCCGGGGGCCGTGAGCGTCCTGGATTGTTGAGATACTTGAGCCGGAGGGGTGGCCGAGCCCGGTTGAAGGCGTCCGACTCGAAATCGGATAGGGGCCCAGAAGGTCCCTCGGGGGTTCAAATCCTCTCCCCTCCGCCAATCTTCGTTCGGACCGCGTGGGTCGAGTTTTCGGAGGAGGGGTGACCGAGCGGCCGAAGGTGCGGCACTGGAAATGCCGTGCACGGGTAACCCCTGTGCCGCGGGTTCGAATCCCGCCCCCTCCGCCAGACCTTGGACGTGGCCGTGCTAGACGGGGAGTTAGCGGTGCCCTGTAACCCGCAAACCGCTTCAGCGGGGTTGAACTCCCTCTCGAGGGCGGTCGGTGTTGAGTGAGCCTCGTGGGGCGGCGTTGAAGGTTGGGCCCCACGCAACGAGAATCGCCGAACCCCGCCAGGCCCGGAAGGGAGCAACGGTAAGGCGACCCTCTCGTGTGCCGTGGGAGTACCTGACTGGAGCAGGCTCTACGGGGAGATCGCAGGACCGGTCGTTCGGAGGAGGGTGCACGGCCATTGCATTGGAGCGCGAGCCCGGCTTGGACCGAGGGTGGCGAGTGATGGGTGCGGGCGGCTCCGCTCGTGGAGTCAACCCGTGAGTTATCAAGTCTTGGCGCGGAAATGGCGGCCGCAGACGTTCGACGCGGTCGTCGGCCAGGACGCGATCACGCGCACGCTCCGGAACGCGCTCGCGTCCGGGCGCATCGCCCACGCCTACCTCTTCGCGGGCCCGCGTGGCATCGGCAAGACCACGACGGCGCGGCTCCTGGCGCGGGCGCTCCTCTGTCCCGAGCGGACGGGCCCCGAGCCCTGCGGGCGATGCGCCGTGTGCCGCGAGGGCCAAGCCGGGACGCTCGTGGACGTCATCGAGATCGACGGCGCGTCGAACCGTGGCATCGAGGAGATCCGCACGCTCCGCGAGAACGTGAAGTATGCGCCGGCGCGCGGGCGCTACAAGGTCTACATCATCGACGAGGTGCACCAGCTGACCGAGGCCGCGTTCAACGCGCTCCTGAAGACGCTCGAGGAGCCGCCGTCCCACGTCGTCTTCATCCTCGCGACGACCGACCCGCGCGACATGCCCGCGACGGTCCTCTCGCGCGTCCAGCGGTTCGACTTCCGCCCGATCGCGCCGGACGCCTTGACCGCCACCCTCGAGCGCATCCTGCGCGAGGAGGCGATCCCCTTCGAGCCGGGTGTGCTGCCGGTGATCGTGCGCGCGGCGGAGGGCTCGCTGCGCGACGCGCTCTCGCTGCTCGACACGGCGATCGCCTACGGCGACGGGCGGCTCGAGACGGCGACGACGGCCCAGCTGCTCGGCGTGAGCGCGCCGGCGGCCGTGGGCGCCTTCGCCGCGGCGCTCCTCGGCCGGGACACGGCCGCCGCGCTCGAGACGATCGACCGTGCGGTGCGCGAGGGGGACGATCTGCTGGCGCTCGCTCGTGACGTCGTCGAGCTGTTGCGGCGGGTGCTCGTGCTCAAGGCCGCGCCCACGGCGAAGCTCGCCGACCTCACGCCCGGCGAGGGCAACGAGCTCCGGAAGCTCGGCGAGGCCGCGACGCTCGACGAGATCCTCTACCTGGTCCGCGCCTTCCTCGAGGCGGACACGCTGATGCGCGAGTCACCGCACCCGCGTGTCGAGCTCGAGATCGCGACCGTCCGCGCCACGCGGCGGCCGGCGCCGCAGGCGATCGAGGACGTGCTGCGGCGGGTGGACGAGGCGCACGCCCTGCTCCGTCAGCAGGGGGCGGCGGCGCCGGCCTCGCCGCAGATCTCCGTCCAGGCGAGCCTCCTGCCGCCGGCCGAGCCGCTGCCGCCGCGGGCCGGCGGCGACGCGCGACGTCGTGAGGCCCCGCCGCCCGCGCGACCCACCGCGCCGTCACCGAGCGCGCCTCTTGTGACCGCACCGGCCGGCGTGCCGGCCGCCGCCCCACCGCCGGATCCCGAGCTCGTCGTCGCGTGGGACCGGGTCGTGGACGAGGTCATGAAGACGCGGCCCACGCTGGGCGCGGTCCTGACCCAGGCGCGGCCGGGCGCGGTGGAGGGCGGAGAGCTCACCGTCGTCCTGACGGGGAATCACTTCCACCGTGAGATGCTGGCGGACACGGCGAACCGCGAGCTGCTCGTGCAGGCGGTCCGACGGCACGTCGCCGGCGCCGACCGCATCAACGTGGTCGTGGCGGGCGAGGGCGGCGGGGGCGTCGCGGAGCATCCCGCGGTCCAGGCGGCGCTCGCCGAGTTCCAGGGCGAGGTGGTCGCGGTGCGCCCGCGCCTGCCGGAAGGAGAGGGCCAGTGAAGGGCTTCGGAAACATCATGAAGGAAGCGCAGCGGCTGCAGCAGCAGATGGCCGCGATGCAGGAAGAGATCGGCAAGAAGCGTGTGGAAGCGACGGCGGGCGGCGGCATGGTGACGGTCGAGGCGAACGGCAAGCAGGAGATCGTCTCGATCAAGATCGATCCCGAGGTCGTGAACCGCGACGAAGTCCAGATGCTCGAGGATCTCATGCTCGCGGCCTGCAACGAGGCGCTCAGGAAGTCGCGCGAGCTCGTGCAGCAAGAGCTCGGCAAGCTCACCGGCGGGCTCAAGATCCCCGGCCTCGGCATGTAGGGCGGCGCCGGCTTGACGTACTACCCGGAACCGGTCGCGCGGCTCATCGAGGCGCTGCAGCAGCTGCCCGGCATCGGACCGAAAACGGCCCAGCGGCTCACGTTCTTCCTGCTCAAGCGTCCCGTCGAGGAGGTGCGAGAGCTCTCCGAGTCGCTCCTGGCCGTGAAGGACCGGATCGTCTCCTGCCGCACCTGTTTCAACGTCACCGAGGGGGATCCCTGCCGCATCTGCGCCGATCCGGCGCGCGACGCGCGCCTGCTCTGCGTCGTCGAGGAGCCCAACGACCTCCTGGCGATGGAGCGGACGGGCGAGTACCGTGGGCGCTACCACGTGCTGCTCGGCGCCCTCTCGCCGCTCGACGGCGTCGGCCCCGACGACATCAAGGTCAAGGAGCTCCTCGCGCGGCTGGAAGGCGGCGAGACGGCCGAGGTCATCCTGGCCACCAACCCCAATGTCGAGGGCGAGGCGACGGCGCTCTACCTCGCGAAGCTGCTCCGGCCGCTCGGGATCCGCATCACGCGGATCGCCCGCGGGCTTCCGGTGGGTGGCGATCTGGAGTACGCGGACCAGGTGACGCTCTCGAAGGCCCTCGAGGGCCGGCGCGAGATCGGCTAGAAACCAACCCCGGGGACGAGCGGCCGTCAGTTCTGCCGCGCGTTCAGCTCTCGGCAGGACGGGAGCACCGCGAGGATCCGCGCGCGGCGCTCGGGGCGCAGGGACTCGTCGACGAGCCACGCGCAGAACGCCTCCGGCGCTTCGACGGCCCACTCCGCGACCGCCGCGCTGACGTCGATCCCCTCCGCGAGCTTCCGGTCGGCGAGGAAGCCGAACAGGGGGATCAGGAGTCGCGCGATCGCCGCGGCCAGGCGATTGTCGATCCGAACGTAGGCCGTCAGCGTCTGCTCCACCGCATCGCCGCGCGGCGTCAGCTCGAGATCGGTGAGAGCACTGCCGTGGATGGTGCCGAGGATGCGGCTCGAGTGCTGGCCCCACGACACCATCACGCGCCGGTGCGACTCGCGCACGAGCACGCGGTAGACGCCGCGCGCCCCGTCGTGGTCGTCGGCGAGGTAGCGGTCCTCGTCGAGCGGCTCGACCTCGTACGGCGCGAGATTCCGGAAACGGGCGGCGGCGGCGGTCACGTCGGGCGAGTCCACGAACGCCACGTAGATCGCGAACGGCACCCGCGCGGGCCGTCCGTGGACGGTTCGGTGCAACGTGGGCTCGCTCCACACGCGCTCGACGGTCGAGACCACCTCGGGAGGAAAGCCGTCGCGCGACGCCAGGAAGGCCGGCCACCCCGGCGCGAGGGACTGACCCCTCGCCACAGTGGTCAGGGCCAGGAGGAGCCCCAGAGGCAGGATCGGCACGAGCCACCGTTTTGGGGCTTTGTCGGCGGTAGCCCCCGTGTGAGAGTGGGAGCAGCAGGCGGAGGTCAGCCGGAGCCAGTCTCGGACTCTTCCGCTCGTTCTGGAGGGCTCAGTGCTCATGAACCGTTGCGCGCTACTCGTCGCGCTGCTCATTGTCGCCGGATCGGCCGCCCAAGCCAACCCCGTCGCGCTCTCCGACACGCAGCGCGTGCGTCTGGAGCACGGCGAAATCGTCGTCCTCGACGTGCTGCCTCCCGGCGGGAGCCTGGGGCGTGGGCAGGGCGGAACCGCCGTCACGCTCGTCAACGCGCCCACCGAGACGGTCTGGCGAGTGCTCGTGGACTATCCCCACCACTCGGGCCTCTACCCCCGCGTCACGAGCGCCGAGGTGCTCGAGGCCGACGCCGACCATGCGCTCGTCCGCTATGTCATCGGCTTGGGCCCGTTCTCGTTCGGCTTCCACGTGAACAACTACCCGGACGAAGCGCGGGGCCGCCTCGTGTGGCGTCTCGACCGGGACCGGGAGAACAGCCTCTTCCGCGACACGTGGGGCTACTGGCAGGTCGAGTCGTGCGGCGAGAGCGTGATGCTGACGTACGCGATGGCGGCGCGCACCGCGCTCCCCGCCTTCCTCACCCGCGGCGCCGAGCGCGACGGTCTCGTCGAGACGCTCAAGGCAGTGCGCGAGCGCGCCGAGCAGGGCGGCTAGGCCCGTCCGCGGCAGCTGCGGTACAATCGTCTCCGTTCCGTCGAAGGCGGAATTCCCCGGTAGCTCAGTCGGTAGAGCGCCTGACTGTTAATCAGGATGTCGCAGGTTCGAGTCCTGCCCGGGGAGCCAATCATCCTGTCAGGACCGTGGATCGTGTTGACCGCCTGGTGACGGCCGGCTAAGCTCGGCCTACTTGTCCGACCGTTCCAGGCCGGGCTCGCTGGGAGGCGCTTGGCGTGCGGTGTCTCCGGTGCCAGTCTGAGAACCCGTCCCAGGCCAAGTTCTGCCTGGAGTGCGGCGCCCGCCTCGCGCTGACGTGCCCGAAGTGCCGGATCGAGCTGCCGGCGGGCGCCAACTTCTGCCCGGAGTGCGGCGAGTCCGTCACGTCGCTGACCGCGGCCGAGTCCCGGTTCGTGTCGCCCGCATCGTACACGCCCACGCATCTCGCCGAAAGGATCCTCACGTCGAGAAGCGCCCTGGAAGGCGAGCGCAAGCAGGTGACCGTCCTCTTCGCGGATCTGAAGGGCTCGATGGACCTGCTCGGCGAGCGCGATCCCGAGGACGCCCGCCGGCTGCTGGACCCCGTGCTGCAACACATGATGGAGGCCGTGCACCGCTACGAAGGTACCGTGAGCCAGGTCATGGGCGACGGGATCATGGCGCTCTTCGGGGCGCCGCTCGCCCATGAGGACCACGCGGTCCGCGCCTGCTACGCCGGTCTCTCCATGCAGGACGCGGTCAGGCGATATGCCGAGGACATCCGTCGGCGTGAGGGCATCACGCTCCAGATCCGGGTCGGTCTGAACTCGGGCGAGGTCGTGGTGCGGTCCATCGGAAGCGATCTCCGCATGGACTACTCGGCGGTCGGTCAAACGACGCACCTCGCCGCGCGCATGGAGCAACACGCGACACCAGGCTCCGTGCTCATCACACCGGCGACCTTCCGATTGGCTGAGGGCTACGTCGCCGTGAAACCCGTCGGGCCGATCCGCGTCAAGGGGCTCCCCGACGCGATCGAGGTGTACGAGCTGGAGGGAGCGCGCGGGGCGCGCCGACGACTGCAAGCGACGGCGGCGCGCGGGCTCACCCGGTTCGTGGGGCGAGAGGTGGAGCTGGAGCAACTGGGTCAGGCGCTCGAACAGGCGGCCGCGGGCCACGGCCAGGTCGTCGCCGTGGTCGGCGAACCCGGAGTGGGCAAGTCGCGGCTCTTCCACGAGTTCACGCATTCCCACTACGCGCGCGACTGGCTCATCCTCGAGTCTGGCTCGGTCTCCTACGGGAAGGCGACGCCGTATCTCCCGGTGATTGATTTGTTGAAGGCGTACTTCCAGATCGACGCCAGCGACGATGGGAACACGGCTCGGGAGAGGGTCACGGCCAAGCTCCTCGCGTTAGGTGAGACCCTGAAACCGACGCTCGCCGCTCTCCTCGCTCTCGTGGGCGCGCCCCTGGACGATCCGGAGTGGCAGGCGCTCGATCCTGCACAGCGCCGCCGGCGTACCCTGGACGCCGCGACGCGGCTCCTGCTCCGCGAGAGCCAGATCCAACCGACCCTGTTGGTATTCGAAGATCTGCACTGGATCGACTCCGAGACCCAGGCGGTGCTGGACGGTCTCGTCGAGCGACTTCCGACCGCGCGCATGTTGCTCCTGGTCAACTACCGGCCCGAATATCAGCATGCCTGGGGGACCAAGACCTACTACACCCAGTTGCCGATCGACCCCTTGCCACCCGACGGCGCCAAGAGCGTGCTCCGAGCGCTTTTGGGAGATGACGTCGCTCGCCAACCGCTCGGGCGGCTTCTCATCGACCGCGCCGAGGGGAACCCGTTCTTCCTCGAAGAGAGCGTTCGAACCCTGGTCGAGACCCGAGCCCTCGTCGGTCAGCCGGGAGCTTACCGTCTGGCCAAGACGATTTCGACCATTCAGATCCCCGCCACGATCCAGGCGATCTTAGCGGCCCGCATCGATCGACTCCCCCCGGAGGACAAGCGCCTCCTCCAGTGCGCCGCCGTCATCGGCAAGGATGTGCCCTTCGACCTCTTGCACGCCATCGCGGACATCCCCGAAGACGAGGTGCGCCGGGAGCTCGCGGACCTTCGGGCCGCCGAGTTCCTCTACGAGGCGCGCTTTTTCCCCGATCCGGAGTACACGTTCAAGCATGCGCTCACGCACGAGGTGGCGTACGGCAGCCTCCTGCAGGACCGCCGACGCACGGTTCACGCGACGATCGCGGCGGCCATCGAGCGACTCTATCGGGACCGCTTGAGCGAGCACGCCGAGCGCCTGGCCCACCACGCCTTCCGAGCCGAGCTGTGGGACAAGGCGGTGACCTACCATCACCAGGCCGCGGCCAAGGCGATGTCACACTCCGCCTACCGCGAGGCGGTCGGCTACCTCGAGCAGGCACTCGCCGCCATTCACCATCGGCCGGAGACCCGCGAGACGCTGGAACAGTCCATCGATCTTCGCAGCGATCTTCGCGCCGCGCTGTTCCCGCTCGGTGAGTTTGGCAAGCTGCTTGGCTATCTCCGCGAAGCGGAGCGCTTGAGCCGGACACTCGACGATCAACGGCGGCTCGGTTGGGTCTCGGCATTCATGATCATCGCGCTGTGGATCACCGGTGACGCGACCGAAGCGCTGGCGTCTGGTCGGAGGGCGGAGACTCTGGCCGCGACCATCGCCGATGTGGCGCTGCGGGCCGTGGTGAGTACGCACATCGGGCTCGTCTGCACCACGCGCGGTGACTACCGGGCGGCCGAGAGCCATCTCGGCAGGGCGGCCCAGCTCCTTCGAGGCGACCTGAGTCACAAGGCCCTTGGCCGGGCCGGGTTTCCCGCCGTCTTGTCCCGGTGCTTCCTGACGATGGGGCTCGCCGATCGGGGTGAGTTTGATCGGGGCGTCGTGAGTGGCCGAGAATGTCTCGGAATCGCCGAGACGCTGAAGCATTCGTGGCCGCTGGTCCTCGGCTCGTGGAGCCTCGGATACCTGGCGGGGATCAGGGGCGAACTCGGCGAAGCCATCCGCCTGCTCGAACGCTGTCTCACGTTGACTCGTGATGGGAACATCGCCTTCTTCTCGCCGGTCGTGGCGTGGCTGTTGGGGCGCACGTACGCGCTCTCGGGCCGTGTCGGCGAGGGGTTGGCCCTGCTCCAATCGGGCCTGACGGACATGGAGGCCATGGGGTTGAGTCCGTACCACGCCGTGGCTCTGGTCGACCACGGTGAGGCGCTCGTGCTCTGCGACCGGCTCGACGACGCGGGGTCCTGTGGGGAGCGGGCGTTGCGACTCGCCAGGGAGCGTGGCGAACGCGGTTACGAAGCGCTCGCCCTCCGTCTTCTTGGCGAGATCGCCGCGCGTCGCGACCCCTCCGATGTCGAGATGGCCGAAGAGCACTATCGGTGCGCGATGGGCCTCGCCGCCGAACTGGCGATGCGCCCGCTCACGGCGCACTGCCAGCTGGGACTGGGACGGCTGTACCGGCGCATCGGCAAGCGAGAGCGGACGCAGGAGCATCTCGCGGTCGCGACGGCGATGTTCCGCGAGATGGGCATGCGCTTGTGGCTCGGACGGGCGGAAGCGGAGATGGCGGGATCGTCGTGATCACTCAGCCACGGGGCCCCGCCGCGTATGAGGCTTCGACTCTCCTGGCCACCGCCCGCCCGTAGGTGGGGCGTGCGATCCCCCACGCCACGAGGTTGTTGACGAGGGACGGCCAGAACGGCAACGGTCTCAGCACGTCGACGATCAGCACCGCCCGGGTGTCCTCGCCGCGGTTGATCACTTCGTGCGGCCACGTATCGTCGAACAGCACCGCCTCGCCCGCCTTCCACACGTACCGCCGTGCGTTGACGAGCAGCGTGGGGGGATCCTCGGTTGGAACGCGGAGTGCCAGGTGGTAGCGCAGGTAGCCGAGGTACGGCCCTTCGTGCAACGGAATGGACTTGCCGGGGTCCAGCACCGAGAAGAACGCCTGTACCAGATTCGGAATGCGCGCGAGCACCCGGCACGTCTCGGGACACAGGGCGCGGTTTCGCCCGGGGCCGTAGCCGTAGACGTAGAGCATGAACACGTTCCAGTTTTTGTCGGGGTCGACCACGGCGGAGATTTTCGCTTCGCCGGGGTCGATCGCGTGATAGGTTGGCAGACTCGACCGCTCGTGGAGGACGCGTTCAAGCTCGGCGCGGATCGTCGGATAGCTCTTGGTGATCTCGTTGAGTTCGGGGTAGGTGGTGTCGATATCGAAGAAGACCGGCCGGCCCGCACCACCGACGTATCGCGCGAGGAATCGGTTGAGGATGGTCTTGAAGGGGTGATAATCCATGTTCGACCACCCAGCCAGTGGTCAGGCGAAGACGACCACGCCACGCGCGACCTGCCCCGTCCGCAGTAGCTCGAAGCCCTGGTTGATCTCCGCGAGCGTGTAGGTCCGGCTGATCAGCTGGTCCAGCTTGAGACGTCCGTCGAGGTAGAGCTGGACGAGCTGCGGGAAGTCCACGGTCGGGCGGACCGAGCCGTAGAGGGTGCCCCGCAGCGATTTCTCTTGGAGCGCCATCGTGTAGGGCGTGATCGGCGCCCGCGCGGCCATCGGCGCCATGCCCACGATGACGGCGGTGCCGCCCGGACGGATCGCGTCGAGGATCTGGAGCGTTGTGGCTTCGCTCCCGATGGCGTCGAACGCGTAGTCGGCGCCCCGGCCGCCCGTGAGCTTCCGCACCCGCTCGGCCACGTCGCCCTCCTTGGCGTTCCACGTATCGGTGGCGCCGAACTCGCGGGCGAGGGCGAGCTTGTTCTCGAGCAGGTCGCACGCGATGATCGTCCGCGCCCCGGCCAGGCGCGCGCCCTGGACGACGTTGAGCCCGACGCCGCCGCACCCGATCACGAGGACCGACGCGCCCGCCTCGACCTTAGCGCAGCGGGTCACGGCGCCCACGCCCGTGGGCACCGCGCAGCCGATCAGCGCCGCCTGCGGCCAGGGCATGTCCTTGGCGATCGGGACCAGCATCTCGGCGGGGCACACGACGGACTCGGCGAAGGTCCCGAGGCGCGCCATCTGGTTGATGTCCTGCCCGTTGCGGCGCAGGCGGTGGGTGCCGTCGAGCATGACGAAGCGCGGGGAGGTGTAACCCTCGCAGAGGATCGAGCGCCCGCTCGAGCAGTAGAAGCAGCGGCCGCAGTGCGGGCGGAACGAGAAGATGATGTGGTCGCCGCGGCGCACGTTCGAGACGCCGGGCCCGACCTCCTCGACGACGCCGGCGGCCTCGTGCCCGAGCACCATCGGCAGGGGCAGGGTCCAGTCGCCGTTGATGATGTGCCAGTCGCTGTGGCAGACGCCCGTCGCCATCACACGCACGCGGGCCTCACCCGCCTGGGGGCCCTGCTGCTCGACGTCCACCACGTCGAGGGGGGTATTCGCCTTGTACAGGACTGCGGCCTTCATCCCAGCACCTCCAAACGACAAACGACCCGTCGCGCGAGGAAGTCTAGTCGAATCCGCGCCGGTGCGAAAGCGCGATCCGCTAGGAGCCTGTCGCGATAATGGCAGGTGAAAAGACGGTGCGCCACGTGGGCCGACGTCGGGAGACAAGCGACGCGGGGCTCGACCGTGGTGCGGATGCCATCACACGGCTTCCTTTAGGCGGGCTGAGGCCGGACGCTTGCCCGGAAGAGCTTGAGCAGGTTGTGGGTGAGACAGATCACGGTCC
>QHSX01000015.1 GCA_003221695.1 Candidatus Rokuibacteriota bacterium | reverse complement strand
GACCACCACTGCCGGGACGGTGCCCGTGACGTTCACCTTCTCCGACGGCGATCGCATCGTCACGCTCACGCCGGTGAGTCGGCCGCTGCCGCTCAAGACCGCGTTCAGCCTGACCGTCGGTACCGGGGTCACCGACGTCGCCGGCAACGCCCTCGCGCAGACCTTCGCTTCCACATTCACGACGGCGTCGCCCGATGCGATCCCCCCGCGAGTCGCTGCGGTGATCCCCGCCGACGGCGCCACCGAGGTCTCGGTCGCCACGGCGATTCAGGTGACCTTCACGGAGGCGATCGACACGGGGACGATCTCCCCCGCCTCCTTCGCCGTGACCGCCGGGACCACACCGGTCGCGGGATCCTTCGTCTTCCTCAACGGGAACGCAAGCGTCCGCTTCACGCCGAGCGCGCCGCTGCCCTTCGGCACACGGGTGAGCCTCGCCCTCACCGGTGCGATTACCGACCTGGCGGGCAACGGTCTCGCCGATGCCGCCGGCAACCCGCTCACCCAGCCCCTGACCTTCGCCTTCACGACGGGGACGTTCGCGATCACCAGCCCGGCGGCGGGGAGCAGCGTCCCGGAGAAGACGCGAATCAGCCTGGAGGCCAGAGGGAGTGACTCTCTCGGCATCGCCACCGTCACCTTCACGGTGAACGGTCAGGCGCTGCCGCCCGCCTCGACGCCACCCTTCGCCACGCCGGTCGTGACGCCGTCGGCGGCGACGACGCCGACGCTGACGATCGCCGCCGTTGCCCGCACCGCGAGCGGCAGCGTGATCGCCCAGGATCAGGTGGTCGTCAACGTTGTTGTCGGCCTGACAATTGAGCCGCGGCTCCTGGGAGTGGCGGTGGGGGCGAGCGCATCGCTGCGCCTCGAGCTGACGAGTCCACTCACCGCTGACCTCGAGGTGGATCTCGCAGTCGCCGACCCGACAGTCGTGACGCTCGCGCCGGGCCCGGTCGCGATTATCGCCGGTCAGACGGAGCATCTCGTCGCGATCACCGGAGCCGCAGTGGGGAACACGACCGTCATCGCCACCTCGAGCCTCGGCCTCGCGGGGGCGATCGTCTCGGTCAGTGAGCCTGTCTCGCAGCAAACGGTTAGGGTGGAGGCTCCTGCTGTCGGGCTCGTCGCCCAACTCCCGCGCTCCCTCGGGCGACTGCTCGCGCCCGCAAGCGGCCAGCAGACGCTGACGGTGCCGCTGTTGCCGACACCGGCGACGATCGATACGCCGGTGACGGTGACGAGCAGCGATCCGGCCGTGGCGACAGTGCTGGGGGCCGTTGTGGTCCGAGCGGGCTCGGAGGCGGCGACGCTGACGGTCACAACCGGGACGGCGGGAACCGCGTTGCTGACGCTGCGCGCGGGAACTGAGGTGCGCGGGCTCACGGTGATCGTGGGGCCGCCGCCGGCAGGCACGGTGCCGCCGATCGTGGCGCTGCCTGTAGAAGTGACGGTGCTGAGGCCCCAGTCGCTCGGGCAGCTCATCACGCCCACGAGCGGCCAGCAGACGCTGACGGTGCCGCTACTGCCGACACCGGCGACGGTGGACACCCCGGTGACGGTGACGAGCACCGATCCGGCCGTGGCGACGGTGCTCGGCACGGTCGTGGTGCCGGCGGGCTCGCAGACGGCGACGCTGACGATCACGACCGGGACAGCTGGAACGGCGTTACTGATCCTTCAAGCGGGGACCGAAGTGCGGGGGCTCACGGTGATCGTGGGGCCGCCGCCGGCCGGGAGCGTGCCGCCGATCATGGCGGCGCCCGTCGAGGTGACGGTGCTGAGGCCACAGTCGCTCGGGCAGCTCATCACGCCCACGAGCGGCCAGCAGACGTTGACGGTGCCGCTGCTGCCGACGCCGGCGACGGCCGATACACCGGTGACGGTGACGAGCAGCGATCCGGCCGTGGCAACGGTGCTCGGAGCGGTCGTGGTGCGGGCGGGCTCGCAGACGGCAACGCTGACAATCACGACGGGGACGGCAGGGACGGCGCTGCTGACGCTGCAGGCGGGGAGCCAAGTGCGCGGGCTCACGGTGATCGTGGGGCCGCCGCCGGCCGGGAGCGTCCCGCCGATCATCGCGCCGCCCGCGGGGGTCGTGGTGCTGCCGGCGCCATCCGCCGGTCAGCTGATCGTTCCCGGCAGCGGCCAGCAGACGTTGACCGTGCCGCTGCTGTCGACGCCAGCGACGGCGGACACGCCAGTCACGGTGCGGAGCAGCGATCCAGCGGTCGCAAGCGTCGTGGGCTCTGTCGTGATTCCGGCAGGAGGGCAGGTGGCAACTTTGACAATCACGACGGGGACACGCGGCATCGCGTTCCTGACGATGACAGCAGGGACAGAAGTGCGGGAGCTGACGGTGATCGTAGGGCCGCCGCCGGCCGGGAGCGTGCCGCCGATCGTGGCGTCGCCTGCGGGCGTCTTCGTGCAGGCGGCGCCATCCGCCGGTCAGCTGATCGTTCCCGGCAGCGGCCAACAGACGCTGACGGTGCCGTTGCTGCCGACGCCGGCGACGGCGGACACGCCGGTCACGGTGCGGAGCAGCGATGCAGCAATCGCGAGCGTCGTGGGCTCTGTCGTGATTCCAGCCGGAAGCCAGGTGGCGACGATGACGATTGCGACGGGGACGCAAGGTATTGCGTTCTTGACGATGACCGCAGGGGCAGAGGTGCGGGAGCTGACGGTGATCGTCGGGACGCCGCCGCCCGCTACGGTGCCGCCGATCGTCGCTCCACCAGTACAGATCGACGTAGCTCAATGAGGAGGGAACGAACCATGCCGTACGTGCTTCGAATCATTCACGCGCTCGGACGAGGCTGGCCATTTGCGGTACTCCTCATCGCCGGCTGCCTGCTCATCGGCGCCGACGTCGGCGAGAGTCAGCAGCGGGACATCTGCGGCTGCGCCAACGATCCGAACAGCCTCGGCGACTTCAACCTGGCGGACCCGGCTACCTACCCACCGGGGACGACCGCCACCATCCCAGGGGACGGTAGCAGGCGCTTCACGATCCCGGTGCCGCCGAGCGGCGTCCTCGTGTTCAATAGCTTCACTACGCAGTACGTCAACCCAGGGGGCTGCTGCGGCCCGTTCGCGAGCTTCGTGCGCTTCACCCGAAACGCCGCGAACACGCCGGTCACCATCCTGATCAAGGGCGACGTTCTGATCGGCGGCAGCACGGACATCGGCGTCCCGGGCGATGGAGCGACCTCGGGCTCGAACGGGATCAACGGTCTCGGCGGGCTCGGAGGCCCTGGCGGCTTCAGGGGCGGCGATGGCGCCTACCAGTTCATCAATCTGGCAGCGGATGGAGGAGGGGGCTTCGGGCCGGGGGGTGGAACCCCGGGAACCGGGTCCACACCGACGGTCCCTCAAACGCGAGGTCAGAACGCGACCTTTGTCGGCATCCCGGAGCTGCTGCCTCTCGTCGGCGGCTCGGGCGGCGGAGGCGGCAGCTCCTCCGGCAACGCCGTCGGCTGCTCTGCGGGCGGCGGCGGCGGGGGCGGTGGGGGTCTCCTGATCGCCGCGAACGGCACGCTCACCGTGAACGGCACCATCTCCGCCGATGGCGGCTTCGCCGGCAATCCCGCTAACGGGAATTGCTCGACCTCCGGCGGGAGCGGCAGCGGCGGAGCGATCCGTCTCGTGGCGAATGAGATCGCCGGAGCTGGTCTCGTCGTGGCGCGCCCGGGTGACAGCTGTCCGGGCTGTGGTGACCACCCAGGCAGTCGTGGGCTCATCCGCCTGGAGGCGTTCACGAACATGCTGCCTGGCGACCGAACGGATCCGCCTGCATCTCGCGCACTGGCTCCCGGGCCGCTGACGTCACCCATCACGACCGCCGTCGCGATCACGAGGATCAACGGGCAGACAGTGCCGACGCCGCCTCAGGGTGTGTTCGGCGTGACGGATCTCGTTCTTCCAGCGCCAGGCACGGTCCCGATCGACATCAGGACGACGGGAGTGCCGGGCGGGACGACCGTTGAGGTGACGGTGAAGCCGCGCGTCGGCGGAGCGGCGGTCTCGCAGAACGCGCCGCTCGGCGCGTGTGACTCGACTGGAGTCTGCACGACCTCGACGGCCTTCGATCTACCTCCGGGCGAGTTCCTGGTCGAGGCGAGGGCTACCTTCCAGACGCAATGAGAGAGGGAGATTGCGATGAAGGACTGACCGTCGTCCGCCTCGAGGGGCACGGGTATGAGCGACCACATGCGAGGATTCTGTGGCAGTAGTCGATCATGTCTCGCGCGAGGCGGGCAGGATGGTGCTGCGGCGGGGACGCAGCTCCCGCGCCGTTCACCTCCGCCCTGCTTCGTGGGAGGCTGTGCAGGAGAGTGTCCGCGGCGGCAGGGCTGAGGATTCAGAGAGTCCCAGGTTCTACGAGGACCGTGGAGCTCGCCTGGCCTCTGCACGAGCTTCCTTCGCGATCTCCGCTCCAGCCCGAGGTTCGCCCGTTGTGGTGTCGCCCCTCCGACGCGATTCTGGTGTAGCCGGCGCATTCGGCGTTGACGTAGATTGACGCGAGATCCACTCTAGTGCCGCCTCCGGCCAACCTGGACGGGCCAAATCCTTAGGAATTCGCAGGGCGTGCGCCACGATCCGGTTCTGCTTCCCGAAGACCGACGAGGTGTTGCGGGACGCGGGAGAGCGCCTCCTCAAGCTCCCGTCGTGACCATGGCTCGGAATCTTCCCCCGGGGTCGGCGAGGGCGTGCGCCGTGAAGCCGGTCACCGCTGGGTGATCGTCACGTCGTCAATCGCCGCCTCCACGAGGCTCGGGCTTCCCGCATCAGCCGCCTCGATCAGGATCGAAATGATCTGGCCGGCGAAGGAGTTCAGGCTCACGCTCGCCGTCCCCCAGACCGCGTCGCGGTCGGTGGCAGCGCCCCGCTGTTCGAAGACGGTCGTCGTCGTGCCGCCGACGATCCGGACCCGCAGGAAATCAGCGCTCGAAGAGTTCGAGGCGTGAGCAAAGTAGTAGCTGAAACTCAGCGTCAGGTCGCCCGTCGAGGGCAGGGCGATGACCGGAGACCGGATGCTCGTGACACCACCGTCGATGTCGTGAGTTCCCGCTGACGAACCTGCCAGCCGGCCCGTCACCAGAGCGTTCACGCCGCTCACGGTCGTCCCGAGCTGCTTCGGCCCGTTGTAGGAAACCGCTTGCGGGTCGCCGCGCTCCCAGAGCCCCGTGGTCGCGGTATCGGTCCCGTTGGGGTTGCGCGTCCAGCCGTGATCGGTCTCGAAGTCGTCGGAAAACACCAAGGACACCCCGACTCGTGCGGCCACGGTGAAGCTGATGGCGAAATCGTCGGGATTGGCGTTGGCCGCAGCGTCCAGGCAGCGGACGTAGAAGGCGTAGCTGCCGCCGTCGACGAGGCCGGAGACGGGGGCGGAGTGGGCCGTGCCGCCCGTGGTGGCGAAGGTCTGGGTCATGGCGTCGTAGGGCACGCCCGCACTCGGGCTGTAGCGACAGGTGGCGGCTTCGTTGGTCGTGAGGGCGAGCGTCGTCTGGGTCGTCCCCGCCGGGAGGACGCCCGTCGGCTGACCTCCTGAGCGGACGGCCGGCGTCGTGTCGGCGGGCGGCGAGCCCACGGTGAAGCTGATGGCGAAATCGTCGGGATTGGCGTTGGCGGCGGCGTCCAGGCAGCGGACGTAGAAGGCGTAGCTGCCGCCGTCGACGAGGCCGGAGACCGGCGTGGAGTGGGCCGTGCCGCCCGTGGTGGCGAAGGTCTGGGTCATGGCGTCGTAGGGCACGCCCGCACTCGGGCTGTAGCGGCAGGTGGCGACTTCGTTGGTGGTGAGGGCGAGCGTCGTCTGGGTCGTCCCCGCCGGGAGCGTGCCCAGCGGCTGACCTCCTGAGCGGACGGGCGCCGCCGTGTCGACGGTCCAGGTGAAGCTCGCGGGGGTCGGGTCGGTATTCCCCGCCGGGTCCGTGGCTCGGACCTGGAAGGTGTGATTGCCACTGGCCAGCGCG
>QHSX01000014.1 GCA_003221695.1 Candidatus Rokuibacteriota bacterium | reverse complement strand
ACATGCTCTTCCTGCTCCACGTCCGTTCGGTCCTCATCGTGACGATCCCGTTGCCGCTGGCCGTCCTGACGGCGTTCCTCTTCATGCGCTATCTCGGGCTCACCTCCAACATCATGTCCCTGGCCGGCATCGCGATCGCCATCGGCGTCCTCGTGGACGCGGCGATCGTTGTCACCGAGAACGCCTTCCGTTTTATCGAGCAGCGTAGAGTGAACCCGCGGGATCGCCGTCGCGTCGCCGAGACCGTCGTCGACGCGACGCGGCTCGTCGGGCGACCCATCTTCTTCTCGATGGCGATCATCATTCTCGCGTTCATCCCGGTGTTCGCGCTGACCGGTCAGGAGGGCAAGCTCTTCCACCCGCTCGCCTTCACGAAGACCTTCGCCATGGCCGGGGCGACCCTCCTGTCGGTCACGCTGGTGCCGGTGCTCTGCAGCCTGCTCATCGGCGGGCGCATCCGCGGCGAGGCGTCGAACCCGATCATGCGACCGCTGGTGTGGGCCTACCGCCCGGTCCTAGCGCTCGCGTTGCGGCAGCGCGGGCTGACGCTCGCTGTCGCCGCGCTCATCGTGGCCGGCGCCTTCGTCCTCGTGCCTCGGATCGGCCGAGAGTTCATGCCGCCACTGAACGAGGGCGACCTCATGTTCATGCCGGTGACCGATCCCGCGATCTCCCTGACCCAGGCGATCGAGATCACCAAGACGCAGAACCAAGCGATCCAGAGGTTTCCCGAAGTGGCGTCCGTCGTGGCCAAGATCTCGCGCGCGGAGACGTCGACGGACCCCGCGCCGGTGAATATGACCGAGACGATCGTGAATCTGAAGCCGGAGGCCGCATGGCGAGCGGGCATGACACGGGAGAAGCTCATCGGCGAGCTCGACGCGGCCACCACGCTGCCTGGGGTCTCCAACATCTGGACGCAGCCGATCATCAACCGGATCAACATGCTGACCACGGGCATCCGCTCCGAGGTCGGCGTGAAGGTGTTCGGCAGCGACCTGAACGTGCTCCAGGAGCGCGCTCGGGCCATCGCGGATGCCCTCCGCCAGATTCCCGGGGCGGCCGACGTCTACCCGGAGCAGGTGACGGGAGCGCCGTACCTGGATATCCGGGTGAACCGCGAGGCCGCGGCGCGCTACGGCATCACGGTGGGCGCGATCCAGGACGTGGTCGAGACCGCAGTCGGTGAGACGAATCTGACGCTGACGATCGAGGGCCGTCAGCGCTTCCCCGTGCGCGTGCGCTATGCGCCGGCGTACCGGACGAGCGCCCAGGCGCTCGGCAGCGTCCTCGTCACGGCGCCGATTGGCACGCAGATCCCGCTCGCGCAGCTCGCCGACATCCGGAGCGTCAGCGGCCCCTCGATGATCTCGGGCGAGAACGGGCTCCTGGTGGTGACCGTGCTGCTGAACGTGCGCGGGCGGGATGTCGGCAGTTTCGTCGACGAGGCGCGCCGGGTGATCGCCGAGAAGGTGCCGCTTCCAGCCGGCTCGTACGTCGAGTGGAGTGGGCAGTACGAGAACGAGGTACGGGCGCGCCAACGCCTGCAGATCGTCATTCCGATCGTGCTCCTGGTGATCTACCTGCTCCTCTACCTTACGTACCACTCGTTCCTCGACGCGGCCCAAGTGCTGCTCGCGGTGCCGTTTGCGCTGGCCGGCGGGATCTATCTGCTCTATGGCCTCGGCTACAACTTCTCGGTCGCCGTCTGGGTCGGCTTCATCGCGCTCTTCGGGACCGCGGTGCAGACGGCCGTGGTGATGGTGATCTACCTGGAAGAAGCCGTCGCTCGCAAGCGGGAGGATCTCGGTGGGCGTCTGACGCGCGAGGCGCTGCTCGAGGCCGTGAAGGAGGGGGCGCTCCTCCGGCTCCGTCCAAAGGTCATGACGGTCTCCACGGTGGTGGCCAGCCTGCTTCCGATCATGTGGAGTCACTCGACCGGGGCGGAGGTCATGAAGCCGCTCGCGACCCCGGTGTTGGGCGGCATGGTCAGCTCACTCGGGCTCGTGCTGATCGTCACGCCGGTGATCTTCTCCTGGCTCCGCGAGCAGGATCTCCGGCGTGCGGAGCGAGACGCACGCGGCCATCACCCCAACCACGAACCCCGGCCGGCGATGGGGCCGGCGAACTGACGACAACAAGGAGGATGACATGGCGAAGGCTCTGCTCGTGATGGTGGCAGTTGGTGGTCTGATGATCGCGGGCGCCCAATCCGCGCCGGCGGCGGACATGAAGCCGATCCACACGCAGAAGGTCAAGGACGTGGTCGTGACGCTGGAGAGCGAGTCCGGGCAGTGGAAGCCAGCGAAGAACGACTTCGTCCTCACGTTCACGTCGGCGCAGGACAAGAAGCCGGTCGACGCTGGCCAGGTGTCGCTCACCACCAGCATGGCCATGCCGGGGATGGCGCCGATGCTCGCTGGCGCGACGCTCACGCCCGAGGGCCCGGGCCGCTATCGCGGCACGATCGAGTTCCCGGACCGGGGGACGCGGCAGGTGACGGTGACGTGGGAGGGCCCCCTGGGCAAGGGCTCGGCAAAGTTCTCGGTTCCGGTGCGATAGGGCCATGCGCGCCAGACATGCCGTGTTGGTCATCGTCACTGGCGTGGTCGTGGTTGGGGTTCGCCTTGTCTTCGCACAGCCGGCGATGGAGATCACCGTCGACGAGCTGGTCGCCCGGGCGCTCGCCGACAATCCCGATCTCAAGGCGGTGCGCGCCGACGCGGACGCCGCGGTTGGCCGGGTGCGCCAGGCCGGTCTCCGCCCGAACCCGATGCTCGACCTTGGAGGCCAGAAGGCGCTGTCCCCCGACAACAACCTCACCGTCGGCCTCTCCCTGCCGCTCGACCTCAATGGCCGAAAGGAGGGTCGGGTCGCCGTGGCGGAGCGAGAACTCGATATCAAGCGCGCTCAGGTGGCGGAGGTCGAGCGGCGCCTGCGCGCGGACGTACGGACGAAGGCGGGTGAACTGCTCGCGGCCCGGCGCAACCTCGCCGTCACCGACGACCTGCTGACGGTGAACCGAGACGCCCTTGGCCTTGTGCAGAGCCGCGTCGGCCAGGGCGCGTCACGCTCGGTCGACGAGGGCCTGCAGCTCGTCGAGGTCAACCGCTTGGAGGCGAGCCGGCAGATGCTGGCGAGCCGGGTGGAGATCGTGACGCTCCAGCTGAGAGCGCTTGCCGGCATGACGCCCGACGCGCCACTCGTCCTGCGCGGGGAGTTGCACCCGAGACCGCTTGCGACTGACCGGGTCGAGGCAGCCCGACGTGCGCTGGCGGACCGGCCGGATCTCGCAGTCAGCCGCGCTGACGTCGCGGCGGCGCGCGCTCGGATCCAGAAGGAGCAAGCCGATGGACGGTGGGATGCGACCGTCAACGTTGGCTACCAGCGCCAGGACTTCGGGTTCGGGCTGAATGGCCTGACGGCGAGCGGTGCACCACGCCCCATCCAGGATGTCTTCCACTACTTCGGGGGTGGCGTCAGCATCGTGCTTCCCGTGCGCAACCGCAACGAGGGCAATGTGGCCGCCGCCACGGCGGAGGCGCGCGCCGCCGAGCGCCGGCAGGAGTTCATGACGCTGATGATCCGCCAGGAGGTCGAGGCCGCGTTCACGCAGTACGAGGCGACTCAGCGCGCGCTCGGTGTCTTCGAGCACGGCGTGCGGGACGTCGCCGCGCGCAACCTGGACGTGGTGCGCCAGGCATATGGGCTGGGCCGCGGAACGCTACTCGACGTGATCGCCGAGCAGCGGCGGTACATCGAGATCGAGAACGGCTACACGGACGTTCTCAAGCAAGCGTACGACGCTGTGGTCGAGGTGGAGCGCGCTGTCGGTACCCCGGCCCAGTGACGAAGAGCGTCTCATGAGCTCCGAACGCGACGACCACATGACCGAACACGAAGCTCTACCGCGCATGCGCCAATGGCGCCGACGCCTTGGCCGAGCGCTCCTCGCGGTGGCACTCATCGCGGTCGGGCTGGTGGCTGGCACGATGTGGACCGAACGGCGCGCATCTCATCGGACGCCGGGCGTTTCGTCGCGGGGCGTCGGATCGCCGGACGCCATGCCCGGGATGGCCGGCCCCGGCGGGGGGAAGGACGCCGCGGCCCGGGGGACCACCGACGAGGCCGTCGAAGTCACGCTCACTCCGGAAGCCGTTGAACGTGCGAGGATCAAAACGGTTGTCGTCCGTAGCGGGCCTGCGATGTCGATGGTCACGGTACCGGCGACGGTCACGTCGAACGCCTACCGCGACACGAAGGTCAACTCGCTCGTCGGAGGCATCGTGCGCGTGGTGTCTGCCGAACTCGGATCGGCGGTCACGCGCGGTCAGCCGCTCGCCGTCATCTTCAGCGCGGAGCTGGCCGAAGCGCAGATGAAGTACCTGTCGATGCAGGCCATGCTGCAGGCGGATCACCAGAAGCTCGAGCGGACGGAGAAGCTCGTGACGCTCGGTGCGGCGAGCCGCCAGGAGCTGGAGGAAGTCGCGGCCACCCACACGGGCCACGAGACGGAAGTGTCGGCAGCGCGCCAGCGGCTCCTGCTCCTCGGTCTCTCGCCCGCGGATATCTCGCGACTGACGGACGCCTCGCACGTCGTCGCCGAAGTGACGGTGCCGGCGCCGACGGACGGCGTCGTGATTGCGCGCACCGTGAACCCGGGCCAGGTCGTCGGCGCCGCGCAGGAGCTGTTCACCGTGACGGACCTGAGCACTGTGTGGGTGATCGGCGATCTCTATGAGAAGGACTTCGCGAATGTGGTTGTTGGGTCGGGCGCGGTGATCACGATTCCTGCCGCGGCGAGTACCGTGCTGCACGGGCGCGTGGCGTATATCGATCCGCGCGTCGATCCCGCGACGCGGACGGCCAAGGTGCGCGTCGAGGTTCCGAACCGGAGCATGGAGCTCCGCCTTGGCATGTACGTCAACCTTGCCTTCCAGACAGGGTCAGGCGAGCGCGTGACGCTCGTGCCGCACGACGCGGTACAGTCGATCGGTGACCGCAGTGTCGTCTACGTGCCGGTGGAGGGCGACGACACCCGGTTCACGGAACGTCCGGTGAAGCTCGGTCCTGTCCTCGGCGACTCGATCGAGGTGCTCACGGGACTCCAGCCCGGCGAGCGTGTCGTCACGGCCGGCAGCTTTTTTCTGCGGGCGGAGGCGGGACGCAGCCGCTCCGGGGGCTGAGACGACCCCTCTTGACCTTGCCCCTGGGGTATAGGTTTAGGCTCTGGTCATGGGACACGATGGCCTGCGGATCGATGAGGTCGCGAAACGCAGCGGGGCCAGCCGAAAGGCGCTGCGTCTGTACGAAGCGGCGGGGATTCTGCCTGCCCCTCGGCGCACGCCGTCGGGCTATCGAGTGTATAGCAGCGAGGCGCTGAACCTGCTCGGCTTCGTCTGCCAAGCACAACGCCTCGGGTTCACGCTCGATGAGATCAAGGAGATCGTGACGATCAAGCGGGCGGGACGCGCGCCGTGCCCTCACGTCCGCGAGCTGGTGCAGCGGAAGGTCGAGGAACTGACGCAGCGCCTTTGGGACCTCACGACCGTCCGTCATGGCCTGAGCGCCCTGCTTAGAGGCTGGCGACGAACAGGGAAGGCCAGAGGGGTCGTGTGCCCACACATCGAACACGCCAGCCGCTCGAAGAAAGGGAGGAAACGAAATGGACGGCCTGAAGATGTCGCTCTGCCCATCGTGCATCCACTGCCCGGAAGTCGCCATCGAGGGCGACGAGGTGCGCATCGGTGAAGCCGGGAACCTCGCGGTCCTGACGAAGGACGAGTGGAACGTCCTGGTGGACCTGATCCAGTCGGGCCAGTTGTCGAAGGTCTGACGCCTCGGCGGGCCGGCCGGTCGAACGCCACGGCGGGCGACAGGTCGGCCCGCCTTCTCTCGTTGCGGGCTTGCGCAGTTCCCCGACGGCGTTTGATCCCGACGCGTTTGCTTCAAGGCAGCGGAATGGATCAGCCTCGAGCGTCACTGCTGCCCATTCCTGAACTTCGGGCTGGAGTTGAAGGACGGCGGCGCCGTCTCACTTTCGTTGACTGGCTCTGACGCTGTGAGAGCGCTCCTCGACGACGAGATGGGACTTCTCCACCACAGTAACGCGGCGACGAGCGTGCCTCCCGCACCGGCGATGCCCCCACCGGCGAAGCCGGCCGCATAGCCGCGGTGGGTGATCACAGGGCCGAG
>QHSX01000063.1 GCA_003221695.1 Candidatus Rokuibacteriota bacterium | reverse complement strand
GCGTCGGTAAAGGGCGCGTCCAGACGCACGAGCGTATCGCCCACCTTCGCGACCATGCGCCGGGCGCCGCGGGCCAGCGCGAGCGTCGCCGCGCGGCCGACCGGCGCCTGCTCCACCAGGCGGTTCTCGTAGGCGACGCCACGCCGCGAGAGATCCTCTCTCGCCTTGGTGCAGGTCGGTCAGCCGTTCTTGTTATAGAGGATGGCCATCGGGCGCCTCGGTCCTCCGTATCATACCGCGCGCGACGAAGGGGATCTCCCCGCTGCATTCCGGGACGCGCCGCCCGCCCATTCCGTGGTTCTCCGAATTGCGCAGAAGCGCAGGGGGCTGCTAACCAGAGGACTGTAACCACTCCGAACACGGCCCGGCGCACGCCGCGCGGGCCGAAAACATTGGAGGAGAGATGACGAGGATCCGTTCCATCAGTCTCGCCGTGGTGGTGACCATGGCGCTCGTGCTCACGGCGCTCAGCGCCCTTGCCCCCAGCCGGTCACGCCTCATCGTGGAGCCGGCGAAGCTCGCCAACGACATCACGATCTGACGACGTTATAATCGAGTGGCGCTCGGACCATGATTCGGCTCGTTCCACTGCTCCGCTCCGTGCGACCGCTGGCGGTCCGCGCCGTGCAACTGGTGGCGGTCGTCGCCGGGACATTGGCGTTCGGGGCCCCCACGGCTCTCGCCCAGGGGGCCTCGGACGCCGCCACGATCTACCGGCTCAACCCGGCCAGCAATTACCAACAAGGCTGCTTCGGGCCGTGCATGTGTCCGATCCTCGTGGGCACCGACGTTCGGGGAACCTTCGTCCTCACGTCCACCGGATTCGACGGCCTCTTCAACACCTACGCGGTCACCGACGTGAACTGGATCGTTGCCTCCGGCGATCAGGAGCTGCGCGTGACGGGGTCCGGAACCTACAAGGTCGGCGGCGAGTTCGCCGTGCAGCAGGAGCTCGCGCTCGACTTGAAGATCGGGGACAGCGAGGTTCAGCGCTTCGATAGTGGCCTCGTCCCGGGCGGCGGGAAGTTCCCCGATATCAGCGTGACCATCTCGATGAGCGGTCAGGTGTGCTTCGACACCGTCTTCCTCGTCGGCGCGTCGCCAGTCCCTCCCGACCAGGTCCACCCCTACATTCTGCTGCCCGAGAGCACGGTCCAGCGGGGCTGTTTTCCTCCCTGCGAGTGTCCGCTCGGTGTGCCGCGCCCCATCGGCGGAACCTTTGCTCTGGTCGACCTGCGTCAGGGTCCGCTCTTCGTCGAGCTCGCGGTCGTCGATGTGGACTGGCTGATTGCCAGGGCTCCGGGCGCCTCTGGCATTCCGGTGCATGGGATCGGGACCTATCGCGTGGGGGGCGAATTCGCCGTGCAGCAGCAGCTCAGTCTGGACTTGCGCGTGGGCAAGGAGGGCCCGACGCACTTCGACAGTGGCCTGGTGGACGGCGGCGGCGAGTTCCCGCGTATCGATATTTCAGCGTCGGTCCACGGCCTCCACTGCTTCGATACCCTGCTCGACCTGCACGCGCTTCCCCATCAGGGACCGGCTTTGGGCTGGGGAAGATTCAGCGCCCGGTGAATGGCCGATCGCGAGATCGCCCACAGCTCGGTGCCTGTCATGCCGTCGTTCGCCGTGAAAAACACGAGAGACCCGACCGGTGTGAAGGAACTCGGCGAGGACCAGCCCGGGCCGACGGCGATATCCTCGACCATGCCCGTGTTGCTCGTGCCGTCGGTCGCCCACAGCTCGAAACCATGGGCGTCGTCGTAAGCGCTGAACAGCACCAGGCCGCTCACTGACCTGAACTGAGCCACGACCCCGAACCGCCGCCACATCGAACTGCCCGGTCCCGGATTGATGTCCATGAGGAGGTCCGCCGTGACGCCGTCGCTCCTCCACAGCTCGCACCCGTTCTCATCCCTCGCGGCAAACACCAGGGTGCCGTTCACGGCGGCGAAGCCATCGCCACATGACAACCCGCCACCCGGAAGAATGTGCTCCCGAAGCAGCCATGTCCCCGCTTCGGTTCCATCGCTCCTCCACAATCCGCCGTCGATGGTGCTGAAGAAGAGGACGCCGTTGATGCCGATGAGCGGAGTCACGTCGGACGAGCCGGGCCCGGGGACGATGTCCTTGACGAGCACGGTGCCCGCCTCCGTCCCATCGCTCTTCCATAGCTCATAGCCGGTGTTCGACTCAGGGTGGTAGAGGGCGTTCCGCTGTATGGCGTTGAAGAAGATGGTCCCACCGACATTGATCAGTCCCGTTAGGCTGGAGTTTAATGGCCCCGGGCTGATGTCTTTGACCAGGACCGTGCCGGCCTCCGTCCCGTCGCTCTTCCAGAGTTCGCTGCCGGTGTCCGGTTGGAAGGCGCTGAAGAAGAGGGTGCCGTTGACATTCACGAGCTCACCCACGCCGATGGCCTTGACGAGCACGGTGCCAGCCTCCGTCCCGTCGCTCTTCCACAGTTCCCAGCCGGTGTCGGGTAGGAACGCGGCGAAGAACAGGGTGCCGTTGACCTCGGTGAGGTCGCGGACGGAGGACGAGCCCGGCCCCGGGACAATGTCCTTGACGAGCACGGTGCCAGCCTCCGTCCCGTCGCTCTTCCACAGCTCCGTGCCGGTGTCGGGGTGAGTGGCCTTGAAGAACAGGGTCCTCCCGACCCGGGTGAGCCAGTCCGGAGCGGACGAGCCGGCCCCGGGAACGATGTCCTTGACCAGCACGGTGCCCTGCTCGGTTCCGTCGCTCTTCCACAGCTCGCGGCCGGCCTGCGGCGTGGAGGCTGCGAAGAACAGAGTGTTGCCGACCCTGACCAGGTTGTCCGGGCTCGACGAGCCCGCTCCGAGGTTGATGTCTTTGAGGAGCACGGTGCCGGCCTCCGTGCCGTCGCTGGTCCACGGCTCGCGGCCGGTGCTCGGCTGAGACGCCGAGAAGAAGAGCTTGCCGATGCGGCTGGCGAGGTTCAACGGACTGGAGTCGCCGGGCCCTGCACTGATGTCCTTGACGAGCACGGTGCCTTGCTCGGTCCCGTCGCTCTTCCAGAGCTCGATGCCGGTGCCGACGCCGGAGGCCGTGAAGAAGAGCGTGCCGCCGACGGCGGTGAGAGCGGCGGGCGACGAATCGCCGTCCCCCGGGGCGATGTCCTTGACGAGCACGGTGCCCTCGGCCGTTCCATCGCTCCGCCACAGCTCTCGGCCCGTGCCCGCCTGGAAGGCCGAGAACATCAGGGCCCCGTTGACGTTGGCGAGGTTGCCGGGGGAGGAGGAGCCGGCGCCGGGCTCGATGTCCTTGACGAGCACGGTGCCCTGCTCGGTCCCGTCGCTCTTCCACAGCTCGTACCCGGTCTCGGGGCGGAAGGCGGCGAAGAAGAGGGTGCCGTTGACGTTGGTGAGGTTGGAGGGGCCGGAGGAGGCGGCCCCGGGACTGATGTCCTTGACCAGCACCGTCCCCGCTTCCGTCCCGTCGCTCTTCCAGAGCTCGGTGCCGAGGTCGGGGTGGAAGGCCGCGAAGAAAAGGGTGCCATTGACGTTGGTGAGACTCGAGGGCAAGGAGTTGCCGGCCCCAGGATTGATGTCCTTGACCAGCACCGTCCCCTCAGTCGTCCCGTCGCTCTTCCAGAGCTCGGTGCCGAGGCCGATGTCAGGGCGAAGGAGCGTGAAGAAGAGCGTGCTGCCGACGGCGGTCAGATTGGACGGGCGAAAAAATTTCGTGTTCGCGATCCCCACGGTGCCCGCGGCCGTCCCGTCGCTCCTCCAGAGCGAAAAGAGCCGATCGAGATCTTGGACGAAGAACAACGTGCCATTTACGGCGGTGAACCCGCTGAAGCGCAAGGGCGGAGGGGGCTGCAAGCTGTCTCCCACCACGAGCACGGTCCCCGCGGCCGTCCCGTCGCTTTTCCAGAGCCTGTCGCTTCCAAAAGTGGAAAAGGGAGAGAAGCCGGAGGCGAAGAAGAGCGTGCCGTTGACGTTGGTGAGGTCGTGGGCGCCGAGGGCCTTGACCATCACGGTGCCGGCCGCCGTCCCGTCGGTCCGCCACAGCCCCGCGCTGGTCCCGTCATTGGCCGTGAAGAAGACGGTCCCGCCAGCCTCGACGAATGGCCCCGGCGACGAGCCGGCGGCGGTGTTGAAGGAGTCGTCGATGTCCTTGACGAGGAAGGCCTGCGTGTCCGGCCGTCCTTGCTGGGCGAGGGCCACCGAGACCGTCGTCACGAGCGTCACGATGAGCGTGACAACAACAGTGCACGCCTTTCGAGAGATCAGCATCGCTGGTCCTCCCTTGTGGACGTCCATCAGGGAGTCTCGCGCTCGGACGCGACGAGCTCGTCAGGGTCGTCCTCGAAGGCCGGCAGAAACGCCCGGGATTCGTTGGCGGGCTCGCGCCGTTTGGGTGACGGTCCTTCCTGGGCGGCGACATCGGGGCTGGGCTCGGGCAGGTTCAGCGTCCGGTGAATGGCCGATTTCGACATCGCCCACAGCTCGGCGCCCGTGACGTGGTCGTTCGCCTGGAAGAACACGAGAGGCCCGACCGGGGTAAAGGAGCTCGGCGAGGACCAGGCCGGGCCGGGGGCGATATCCTGGACCATGCCCACGCTCGTGCCGTCGGTCGCCCACAGCTCGCGGCCATGGGCGCTGTCGTACACGCTGAACAGCACGAGGCCGCTCACCATCCTGAGGGCGTTCCCGGCCCCAGGAAGCTCGATGAGGAAGTCCGCCGTGACGCCGTCGCTCCTCCACAGCTCGCACGCGCCACGTTGCACGACGAACACCAGAAGGTTATTCACCGCGGCGAGGCCACCCCCACAGCGGTTCGGGTAGGAGGGCCCTAGGGGAAAGATGCCCTCCCGGATCAGTGCCGTGCCTGCCTCGGTGCCATCGGTCCTCCACAGCCCCAGCGGGTTCGAGGTTCTGAAGAAGAGGACACCGTTGACACCGATGAGCGGCGTCGCGCCGGACGAGTCCGGCCCCGGAGTGACGTCCTTGACGAGCACGGTGCCCTGCTCGGTCCCGTCGCTCTTCCACAACTCGTAGCCGGTCTCGGGACGAAAGGCGGTGAAGAAGAGGGTGCCGTTGACATTGGTGAGGTTGTAGGGGCCGGATCCGGCGGGTCCGGGATTGATGTCCCTGACCAGGACCGTGCCGGCCTCGGTCCCGTCGCTCTTCCAGAGCTCGCTGCCGGTGTCCGGGTGGAACGCGCTGAAGAAGAGGGTGCCGTTGACCTCGATGAGATTTCCGGGGTAGGACGAGCCGGGCCCCGGGACGATGTCCTTGAGGGGCGCGGTGCCGGCGTCGGTCCCGTCGCTCTTCCACACCTCCCAGCCGGTGTCCCGGTGGAAGTCGGTGAAGAAGAGGGTGCCGTTGACCGCGGTGAGATTGCTGATCCAGGACCCTTGCGGCCCCCCCTGGTAGATGTCCTTGACGAGGACGGTGCCGGCCTCGGTCCCGTCGCTCTTCCACAGCACGTCACCTGAGTAGTGATAGACCGTGAAGAAGAGGGTGCCGTTGACCGCGGTGAGAAATCCAGGGCCGGACCCCGCGCCGGACCCCGGCCCCGGGACGATGTCCTTGACGAGGACGGTGCCGGCCTCGGTCCCGTCGCTCTTCCACAACTCGCGGCCGGTGTCGGGGCGAGAGGCTGTGAAGAACAAGGTCTTGTTGACCCGGACCAGGCCGCTCGGGTACGACGACCCTGCCCCGGGGTTGATGTCTTTGAGGAGCACGGTGCCGGCCTCTGTCCCGTCGCTGGTCCACGGCTCGCTGCCGGTGCTCGGCGGCGATGCCGAGAAAAAGAGCTTGCCCATGCCGCTGGTGAGGGTGGTGGGGTTGGAGTCGCCGGGGCCCGGGTGGATGTCCCTGACGAGCACGGTACCGGCCTCCGTCCCGTCGCTCTTCCAGAGCTCGGTGCCAGTGCCGGAGTCAGAGGCCGTGAAGAAGAGCGTGCCACCGACAGCGGTGAGGGCGGCTGGCGACGACGAGCTGTTCCCCGACACGATGTCCTTGACCAGCACGGTGCCGTCGGGCGTCCCGTCGCTCCGCCAGAGCTCTCTGCCCGTGCCCGCCTGGAGGGCCGAGAACATCAGGGTCCCCTTGACGTTGGCGAGGTTGCCGGGGGAGGAGGAGCCCGCCCCGGGCTCGATGTCCTTGACGAGCACGGTGCCCTGCTCGGTCCCGTCGCTCTTCCACAGCTCGTAGCCGGTGTCGGGGCGGAACGCCGTGAAGAAGAGCGTGCCGTTGACGTTGGTCAGGTTAGAGGGGCCGGAGGAGGCGGCCCCGGGATTGATGTCCTTGACGAGCACGGTGCCCTCAGCCGTCCCGTCGCTCTTCCAGAGCTCGGTGCCGGTGTCGGGGCGGAACGCCCTGAAGAAGAGGGTGCCGTTGACGTCGGTGAGATTCGAGGGACCGGAGGAGCCGGCCCCAGGATTGATGTCCTTGACCAGCACGGTCCCCTCGGTCGTCCCGTCGCTCTTCCAGAGCTCGATGCCGACGCCGATGTCGGGGCGAAGTTGGGTGAAGAAGAGCGTGCCGCCGACGGCGGTAAGGTTGGAGGGGGACCAGCAACACCAGGTCCGGATCCTCACGGTCCCCGCGGGTGTCCCGTCGCTCTTCCAGAGACTCCACTGAATGTCGAACTTGCTGACGAAGAATATCGTGTCATTCACGACCGTGAACCCGCTGAAGAATGTGGGCCGAGGGGGCTGCGAGCCGCTGTCTCCCGCCACGAGCACGGTGCCTTCGGCCGTCCCGTCGCTCTTCCAGAGCTTGTCGCTCGTGTCCTGGGAGAATGGGGAAAACTGGGAGACGAAGTAGGGCGTGCCGTTGAAGTTGAAGAGGCTGTGGGTACGGCCGCCCACGGCCTTGACCATCACGGTGCCGGCCGGCGTCCCGTCGGTCCGCCACAGCGCGGGGCTGGTCCCGTCATCGGCGATGAAGAAGACGGCGCCGCCGGCCTCTACGAATGGGCCCGGCGAGGAGCCGGCGGCGGTGTCGAAGGTGTCATTGATGTCTTTGACGAGGAAAGCCTGCGTGTCGGGCCTGCCTTGCTGGGCGAGGGCGACGGAAACCGTCGTGACGAGCGTGAGGACGAGCGCCACCAAAGGGATCATCCCTGCCTCCTACGGGGAAACCAGGATGGGACGTCCGAACTCTACTGACGCGCGGAGGGGACTTGAACCGGGTGAACGCCCGAGCTTCCGAAAGGAAAGGCCCTGAAATCGAGGGCGAACGAACCCATAAGTGACGGTTCGTCGGGGGCAAGATCAAGGAGAGAGAGCGGGCCGGACGCTGACCGCGCTCCTGCGAGCATCCCGCTCCTCATGCAGGAGAAGCTAGTCGAAGCTAGCCTGCTTAATGCGTGGGCGTCCAGCCCGGCCGGATTCTACGCCTGCTTGGGAGGGTCTTCAAGGGGGTTGTGAGCGACGAATCGGGGTCAGGCGGCAACGGCCCGGACGACCGTCTTCTCCTGCAGACATTCAGAACACTTTCCCGAAGCGATTTGAAATCCGTCCCCGATCAGGACCACGGCTTCTCGCACCTCTCGGGGAAAGGCGCCCATCTTCAGCGCCAGACAGGCGTCACAGAAGCGGACCGTACGGTACGCTCGGAGCAAGAAGGTGAGTCGATCTTGAATAGGCTCCATGGCAGCTCTCTTGGGTGAAGGAGAGTGGGGTCACGCCTCGTCACCGGGTCTCGACGCACATGCCCGCGTCAACCCTCGGGGCCGCAGTGGCTGGCAGGGGGACTGTAGCACATGGCTCAGGTCGATGGCCACAAGATCCGGGGAACAACGTGGCGGGACAACACCGACTGAATCGTGAACGTCAGGGCATTCGATGTCCCGCCGCCGGGCGCTGGATTGATCACCGTCACCTCGGCCGTGCCTGGCGTCGCGATATCGGCGGCCGGAATTGTTGCCTGCAATTCTGTGCTGCTGACGAACGAGGTCGTCCGATTCGTGCCGTTCCACTGGACGATCGAATTCGAAACGAAATTCCTTCCGCTCACCGTCAAGACGAAGCCGTCGGGGCCGCCACCGACGTTGACGGGTGACAATGAGCTCAGCGACGGCGCGGGGAACACGAACGGAATCGCGTAGACGTCAGTGACCGGAGGCTCGCCTTGGGTTCCGGGCTGGTTGAAGTTCGAGGAGAAGCCGACCACTGCCCCTTTCCAGGAGGCCGACACGTGAGGCTGGCTGTAGTAGTCGTCGTCGAGCCGCGACCGATGGTGCGCGAGACGCCGGATCTCGCCCGTCATGACGTTGATCGCCATGATCTCCTGGCGGTAGGCGTGCCAGGGCGTGATCCGGCCGGTGTTGTCGCCCGTTCCGCCGTCGAAGGTGTCGTCTCTGTCTTCCGTCGCGTAGAAGACCCAGTCGCGAAGCGGTCCCGCCGCGACTGCCGACACGTGGCCCGCTCCCTCTCCCGGAGTCGGCCAGGATGCAAGAAGCTTGTTGTTCGGCATCGCGTGCTGGGCATCGACATCGGGCCCTGTGCCGGGGCTCTGATCTCCGACAGCGTTCGTGATGTCCACACGCCAGAGTTGTGTGCCACTGAAGCAGTCCGAGACGGCCATATAATTTCGCCCGTCCGAGGCCGAGACAAATGCGCCGTGGTTCCCACACAGGCCCCAAAAATAGTTCGGTGTGACGGGCAGCGCCCGGTTGACGTGGTCGATCCGCCAGCTCAGCCCCTGGCCCATGCCGCCATACCCGACGGCTCGTCCGTCGTAGCCCACCACGAATTGACCGTCGGGGGACAGGCCAAGGCCAAAACCAACGGACCTGGTCGCGTCTATGGGATTCGCATAAGGACCGGCGCTGAAATTCGTCCGGTCATAGAGATGGACAGAGGGCTCCGCGCCGTATCGGACGAGCATGTAGCGCCCGCTGGCGTCGAGCCAGTTCATCTTGCCGCCGAGGTCACCGAGGGGGGCGCCGCCGGGTGGGGTGAAATAAATTGCGTCCGTAAAGGTGCCGTCCGGATTGAGCGTGACCTGGTGGACATCTGTGCCCGTGAGATAGTAAAGGACGTTGGGATCGACGGGATCGAAGCCCCCGTCTGCCGCGAACCCACCACCGTTTGGAATCCCGGTGTGCGTCACGGTCCCCGTTGCGACATCGATCACGTCCCAGAAATCCGGATTCGACGTGCGATGGAGATACCGCGTCTCGTCGGCAGACCACCACATGTTACGAGCGTAGATGTCGTCATGCGCGTGGTCGGTGGTGAGCCGTCGCACCGTCTCGTGGAACACCGGGTCGACGTAGCTGAAGCCTGGCGCGCGCGCGGGCACGAACGCGTTGTACGCGAATTGGCCCGTCGCTGGCGGGGCATGCACGGCGCTGTCGGTCCGCGCCGCGAGCGCTGGCACGGCTCCCAGCAGCCCAAGGGCGACGAATGCGAGACCGACAACGGCCCCGCCTCCCCGAGACTTGTCCTTGCGATCTGCACGCGACACGCTTCATCCTCCGTTTCTGGGCCTCCGCGGCCCGTGACTTCGATGGCTCATCGCCTCCCCCGTCCTGTCCGCTGACGGGCGCCAGCCCGGTGCCCGTCCCAACTCTCGCAATGTGCCTGCCGAAGCAAGAGCCCTGCGCACTTACTGGCCGAACGTCAGGCGAACCCCGCACTACGAACGCAGTGGGGGCGTTACGAGGTCGAACGCGCCGTGTCAGGCGACGGACACATGCGATTGCCGGAGGTGAGATCAGGGATGCGATCGGGTATCACACCCACACGCCGTCCTTCGCGGTGAGACCGCTCTGCACGTCGCCGGTATTGAGCGTGCCGGCCTTTTCAACCAGCATGATCTTGCACTCCCGATCGGCGAACGGCCTGTGCTCCACGCCCTTCGGAATCACGAACATTTCTCCTGACTGCAAAGCGACCTTTCCATCGCGGAAATCAATCGTCATTTGCCCGTCCAGGACAATGAAGACCTCGTCGGTGTCGGCGTGAGAGTGCCAGACAAACTCCCCTGGATCTTTGCGAGCTTGAAATGGTAGTCGTTCATTTGAGCGATGATCCTCGGTGACCAGTGCTCACTGAACCTGGCGAATTTTGCGGCGAAGCTGATCGGGGCGTAGGGCATAGCGGCCTCCGCTTGCGGCGACGGCCGTCCGCACGACATCGTCTCCGCATTCGCTGGCGAATTCTCAGCACCGGACCGGATACGTCAGCACCAGGCGGTCCGTCGGGTAGAGCTTTGTTCCATCGAAGCATCCGACGATCCTTGGGACAGGGTCCTCGACGTCTTTGGCATCCGTGCCTCTCTGCAGCTCCAGGTGCACGTGCTCATAGCCGGGCCACGCGCGCTGCCCAGTTGTTCCGATGGCACCGATCCGTTGGCCTCGCTTGACCATCTCTCCCGGCTTCACCGAGATCGCGGAGAAGTGGCAATAGATCGTCCGGTATCCATAAGGATCGTGAGCGATGGCAACGATCAAACCGCACAAGTCCTGGGTGTCCCGCGCCACGGTGACGCGACCGTCGGCCGCGGCGAGCACGTCCGTCCCGATGCTACCTGCGATGTCGACGCCGCGATGGGGACTCAGCCTCGGATACCCTTCTCCCCCCAGCCAATCACCAAAGCCTGCGAGAGTTCGCGGAGCTCCGCCTCCGGAGGCGGTCAGCACTCCCAGAAGGCGCGTTAACGGCAGGACCACCAGAAAAATGGTTGCAATGGCATTGACGATGACGGGGAAGACGCGAAGGCGCCCTTCTCTCCGGTAGCGCCGCACGAACTGAACGAGGGAGTTAACGCAGGAAAAAACGAGCAGCGCGGCCCCTACCGTTGCCGAGGCCGGAAAGGCAAATCGTGGCACTCGTTGGGATATCGACGGGAAGAAGGCAGCCGCGAACACCAGAACGGCTGCCGGCAAGACGAACCACAGGATCCGGCGAGTCGCGAGGCGAGTGATGGGCCTCATGGCTTCGGTCGGTCATCGAGTAGCGGCCCGACTCTCTCGGCAGCCTCCTTCGACGTGACGACGGGATGGACCTCGAAATCGATCAGGTCGCTCCAGTTTGCCATCCACTCGTCGAGCAGTGCACGGTCGTGCGTTTCCATCACCTGGTAGCAACGCTCGAGCTTGTGATCGACCCAGCTCGCGACATAGACGAGGCCCTCAGGCGCCATACGGCCGCGCTCGCGAAAACGGCGATAGACGGGCACGGCGTCCTTGTCCTTGAAATGCTCTACCACCATGTATGCCGTGTTCGCCATCGATACCCTCCGTATGCAGAGCCTTTTCGGGCCAGCGGTTGCGCACGAGCGCGGATACGACTGCATCGTACCGCTCCGATTCGGCAGAGAGGTGGCGCGCGTCGCCGACGCCAAAGCGAACGCGAGGATCGTGAAGCTGTTGCCGCGCGAGCTCCAGATAGCCCTCCGAAGGATCAATGCCGTCGATCTGCGCCGGGTTGGCGTTGCGAAGTATGGTTTCAGTGAGCGCACCCGTGCCGCAGCCGACGTCCAACCACCGTGCAGCAGGCGGGATCGCGAGCCATTCGACAAACTCGCGAGCGACGAGACGGCTCCACCGACCTACGTAAGGTTCGTACGCTGCGCCACTCGCCCACACGCTTGGTAACTATCGGGGGAGAAATGGTGGAGCTGAGGGGATTCGAACCCCTGACCCCAAGACTGCCAGGCCGACCGGTGGACGATAAATCCTCGTAATTTATGAACCGCATCTCGGCAAATCGTGGCAAATCGATGCGCCGGACGCAACCCAGCCGCAACCAGCTCGTGGTGGCCAGCATGCTATTGTAGGGGAGATACCCCGTCGAGAGGTGGTGCGGCGCCGTGGCAACGAAGAGGGTAGAGTCGCTCATCGCGGAGATCCGGGCTCTTTCTGAGACCGAGCGTCAGGAGTTGGCGCACGAGGTGTTGCCCGACCTCCTGACCACGCGCGCTGGTCTCGAGGAAATCGACCGCTCGCTCCAGACGCTGTCCGATAAGGAGCTCGACGCCGTGATCGAGCGAGCGCGGCGGCGGGCCGCGTCGCTCGGGGACGAGGCGATCGCCGTCATCATCGACGAAGCGGTGCGCGCTGTCCGGGCCCAAAGTCGTTCTTGACACTCAGGTCCTCCTGAGGGGCGCGCTCGCGCGTACCGAGAGCCTCACGGCTCGCATCTACGAGGCGTGGCGAGCCGACCAGTTCGTCCTCCTCGTTTCCGAGCAGATCCTCGCCGAAGTCGACGCGGTGACCATGCGCCCGGACGTGTTGCGAAAACTCCGAGTGACGCCACGCGAGGCTCGAGCTGTGCTGGTTCGACTCCAACGTCGGGCCACGCTCGTTCGTCCTGATGTCGCGATTCGCATGAGCCGGGATCCCACAGACGACAAGTTCCTCGAATGCGCAGTATCGGGCGAGGCGAACTACGTGGTCAGTGCCGACGCCGACCTCCTGAGCCTCCGCGAGGTTCGAGGGATCCCGATCCTCGACATTCCCACGTTCTGGCAGAGGCTCTCTGAACGCCCAACCTGATGGAGGAAGCTGAGGAATGACCGATGCGAACGACAATCAACTGGGATCGTTCCTGCCAGAAGCCGATGGCCGACCTCGTCAATGCGGGCGCTGATCGAGGAGCTCAAGGCGCTCCGACTCGGTATCGATCGCACGGTGCGTGGAGGCTCTCAATGAAAAGACTCTCGAGCATCTCTATCTTGTTTGCAATGACGAGTGTTGCCTTTCCCTCCTATGGTCAACAATCTGACCTCTCGGTCCTTGAGGAATCGCTAAAGCAGTTGAAGGATCCAGACTGGAAAAACCGCAGCGTGGCGTTTGAGAGGCTTATGGGGCTAGTCCATGAGCCAGGGTTCACTCGGGACGCATTATCGGTTCTGTTGCGGAGGTGGCCCGAAAAATCCGATGAGATTGTGCTCGCCGTGATCAAGCTGTTAGAGAAAGAAAATCAAGTAGAAAAGGCACGGCTAGATTTCTTTTTGCGGGAATACAAGGGACCCAACTTTCCCCATCCGTTCCCAGATGCTGCGGAAAGGGATTCTTACTATTCGTATCTAGTCGATGCGGTCAGGGGTTTGAAAGACCCCAGATCGGTGAACGCGTTGGTCGGCGCCATAAACACGGGGAATATGGTAACGAGCGCCCTGGCAGAACTCGGCGATGCTGCGCTCGACCGCGTACTCGAAGTGTTCAATAACGGTGACGAGGTCTCCAGACACTCGGCATGTGGAGTGCTTTCGGGGATGCTCGACGCGAAAAATGCTTCGAAGGTGAGTGATCCTGTGTCCAGACAGAAAATCAAAGATGCGCTCATTCGAGCCGCTGGGGATCAGTCGGGTCTTATGAGACTCGGGGGTGTCGAGGGGCTGGCAAAATTGAAGGATCCTGACGTTATTCCTCTGATTCGAAATCTTTCGATGAACGATCCTTTTAAACCAGTGAGAGATGCTGCAAATGAAGCACTGCAGAAACTAAGATAGAACTTCGGCGAAGAGACTCGTAGGCATGTCCGTCTTCGTTTGCGGAATCCTGCTGCTTGTCGTTCCCTCCTACGGCCAGCGATCCGATCTCTCGGTCCTTGAGCAATCGATAAAGCAGTTGGAAGATGCTGACTGGAGAAATCGCAGCACGGCGTTTTATAGGCTTCTGAAGGCCGATAGTGCGCGCGTGGAGCCTCGGCGCGCATTATCAGATTTGTTGCGAAAGTGGCCCGAAAGATCCGATGACATTAAGCTGGCTCTGGTGAAGGTCCTAGAGAGAGAAAATGCACTAGAAAAGGAGCGAGAAGCCGTCATTTTACAGAAATACGCTAAGGAAGGACCGGACTTCCCTCACCCGTTCCCCGACGCTGAGGAAAGGATGGAATATTATGAGGATCTAATCGCGGCTGTCACTTCTTTGAGAGACACAAGATCGCTCGAGGCATTGATTGGAGCTTTACGAACGGGCTATATGGTAACGAGCACTCTGGCGGGGTTTGGTGATGCGGCACTCGATCGCATGATAGAACTGCTGAATCGCGGCGACACCGGCACAAGGGGCTCGGCAAGTTTTGTGCTTGCTCACATGCTAGACACACAAAATGTCTCAAGGGTGAGCGATCCTCTGTCCAGACAAAAAATCAAAGACGCGCTTCTTCGAGCCGTGAGGGATAGCTCGCCGTATGTAAGGCTTGAGAGCGTCGAGGGGCTCGCAAAACTGGGGGACCTTGACGTTATTCCGTTGATTCGAAATCTTGCGACGGGCGATCCGTCGACACTGATAAGAGACGCCGCAAACGAGGCACTGAAGAAACTGAAATAAAGAACAGGACGCTCAGGGAGTACCTGGACCACCCGGCCCGGCCGCTGCCCCACTACCGGGTGGGCGGCAAGATCCTCGTCCGCCGATCTGAGTTTGATACGTGGGTGGCCCATTTCCGGCAGGCCGACTCCCGCGTTGCCCGGGTCGTTGATGAAGTCATTCGGGATCTGGACCCCCGCTCTCGTGCTCGCTGTTGACATGGACCAATTCTGTAGTAGCGTGCATGCTACTGTGACACCAGCTACCAGAAAGGTCGCGGCCCGGATCGCTGAGCTTCGGCATAAGCAGGGCATGAGCCAGGAAGCTCTCGCAAAGAAGGCGCATATCAACCGTGTGACGCTAGCCCGTCTTGAGCGAGCAATGCATCCTCCGACGCTGGACACATTGGAACAGATCACGAGAGCGCTGGGAGTCACACTCGTGGATCTCGTGAAGTAACGGGGAGGGCCCCGGTCGTGGGCGTCAAGATCAGGCAGCGAAACGGCGCGTGGTGGCTGTTCATCGATCACAAGGGGAAGCGGAAGGCCAAGTGCGTCGGCACCGGCAGGGAAGCTCAGCGTGCCGCGAAGGCAGCGGCGGAGAAGATCCAGGCGCGCCTGGCGCTCGGAGAGCGCACTCGAGCGTTACGCCTTCCCTCGTTTCGGCAGCAAGGCGGTGACGGCCGTAACGCGGGACGATATTCGCGGGCTCGTCACCGATCTGCTTGCTCAGGGCCGGAGCCGGAGCCTCGTGCGAAACGTCATCGCTCCCGTTCGGCAGACGTTCAACCAGTTGATCGAGGATGGCGCGATCGCCACGAATCCGGCGGCCAAGATCGGGCGCTTCCTCAGGGATGCCGGCGATCCGCGCTCGCGCATCGATCCGTTCAGCGTCGAGGAGGAGGCCCACTTCTTGGATGTGGCGCAGGGGCACTTCCCGCGCCACTACCCGATGCTGCTCTGCGCGTTGAGAACCGGCCTCCGGTTCGGCGAGCTGGCAGGGCTTCTGTGGGGCGATCTCGATTTCCAGCGCCGCTTCATCGAAGTTCGCCGGAGTCTCCACGATGGCGGCAGGGTTGAGCTGCCGAAGAACAAGAAGATTCGTCGAGTCGACATGTCCCGCCAGCTCGCGGAGGAGCTCCAGCGGCTCAAGGCAGCGCGGGCGAAGGAGGCTCTGGCGAAAGGCTGGGGCCAGATCCCCGAGTGGATCTTCTGCAACGAGGACGGGAAGCCGCTCTGGAGGTCAGACTTCGAGCGCCGCGTGTTCCACAAGATTTTCTCGAAGGCGGGGCTGCGGCGCATCCGCTTCCACGACCTGCGCCACACGTTCGCGTCGCGGCTCCTCCAGAACGGCGAGTCCCCGGCGTACGTGAAGGGGCAGATGGGCCATCACTCGATCAAGGTCACCGTCGACATCTACGGCCATCTGGTGCCCGGATCGAACAGGGAGGCGGTCGATCGGCTAACCGGCCGCAACCCCCGCGCAACCAGTGGAGCAGATCAGATCGAGGATCGTGCGGTAACTATCGGGGAAGGATTGGTGGAGCTGAGGGGATTCGAACCCCTGACCCCAAGACTGCCAGCCTTGTGCTCTCCCAGCTGAGCTACAGCCCCACGCGAAGCATCACGTTACCGGGCGGCGGGAAAGGTTGTCAAGGTATGGTGCCGGAGGCGGGATTCGAACCCGCACGCCCTTACGGGCAGGCGCTTTTGAGACGCCATCGTCTTCCGTTCCGACACTCCGGCGGGCTTGTTCAGGGTCCCACCTTATGGCGCTACATTGTACAGCCATCCGACCCTCGGTCGGCCGACGTGGCGGACAAGGGCGCGTCCCAGAGGCGAGAGGAACGCCTCGGCGTTCGCTCGCTTGCGAGCGAGACACGGGACCTCGGGCGCGTAGTACATCCAGCCGATCACCCGGATCGACTCGGCCTTCGCGTAGCGAAGAATTGAGATCGGCCGCCGGTCCCGGTTCCTCTTTGTATTGATGGTCCCGGAGACACCGACGAGCCGATGCGCCGTCGCCTGGATCCACTCGAGAAAGGGGCGACTCGCGGAGACGAGGGACACGTAGAGACGCTCGTAGACGTATTTTGTCCCCGTCCGCGTGTGATACCGGTCGATGTACACGAGGACCGTGCCGTCCCTGTCGACGCAGCCGCGGAAGAAATCGACGAAGCATTCGTTGGGAATCACCAGTGGCCCCAGGGTGAGACTCTTGGCGGGCGTCAGCCCTATCCCAACGAGCCCGCCATAGAACCGACGGTCGCTCCACTGGACACGGTAGCACGTCGTCCCATAGCCACCCTTCACGGGGCTGATCCTGGTTCGCAGGTCGAGACACGCTCGTACGGTCTCGAGCAGATCCAGATCCTTCGAGGTGATCGAGACGGCGCGCCCGTTTCCTGAGAGGTTGCCGTCCGTCGCGATCAAGCCCACGACATAGGCTGTCTCGGGGACCATTGAGTGCGGCGATATGGAGCGGCTGTGCTGCGCTCGAATGCGTACCCGGGGAATGGTCCCCGGGGGCGGGCTTGAATCCCGAACTCGCGTAGCCTTCTCGCCACCGTCGTCGCCCCGCACCCCAGCCGGGCCGCGACCTCATCGGTCGTGAGCCTCTCGTCCACGTAGAGCCGCCTGAGCACCTCGGGATCGATCACGACATACGGCTGAGGCAGCCTCACACATCCAGCGTCGCGCGACTCGACGCACGGTCAATGCCTCAAATCAGATACGCCTACGTCTTGCGGGCCAACGCCCTATTCCAGCGGCGGGAGCGCCCGTCCCCTCGGCGTGGACGGCCACTGAGCGACTCGCCGTGCGCCCATTCGCAGATAGGAGCCCTCAGAGTACGGGTCCGACGCGATCCGAAGGACGCGCGTGCCGTCGACCCTCAGCGTGGTAACGCGCCGCGAACCGCGCAGGAGACCGGATGGCGCTCCGCGCGTCCGCGGGCAGCGCGCGGCGGATCACGACGTCCACGGTCGTAGTACACTACCGGCCATGGGTGAGCGCTCGTTCGCTGAGGACGTGAAACAGCTCGGCTACGGCGCGGGGGAGGTGCTGCGCGGCGAGGGGATCCTGGCGATCACCAAGGCGCTGCTCCAGTCGGGCGTGAGCTACGTGGGCGGCTACCCGGGCGCGCCCGTTTCCTACCTGATCGACGTCCTGGCCGACGCGAACGAGCCGCTGCTCAAGCCCCTCGGGATCTACTTCGAGCAATCGGGGAGCGAGGCGGCCGCGGCGGCGCTCCTGGGCGCCTCGATCAACTACCCGATGCGGGGAGCCGTCACGTGGAAGTCGGTGGTCGGCACCAACGTCGCCTCCGACGCGCTCTCGCACGTCGCGTCCGCCGGCGTCATCGGTGGCACCGTCGTCGTGATCGGCGAGGACTACGGCGAGGGCGCCTCGATCCTCCAGGAGCGCACGCACTCGACCGCGCTGAAGTCGTCCCTCCCGCTGCTCGACCCGCGCAACAGCCTCGAGTCCTTCGCGCGCTTCGTGGAAGCGGGCTTCGGCCTCTCCGAGGCGTGCCACGAGCCCGTCCTCTTCTCGATCCGCATCCGCGCCTGTCACATGCGCGGCACGCTCCGCTGCCGGGATAACGTGCGACCGAAGATCAGCATGCTCTCGCCGCTCAGCGAGCCGAGCTTCAGCCTCGAGCGCATCAACCTGCCGCCGTTCACGTATCAGATGGAAGCGCAGAAGTTCGAGAAGCGTCTGCCGGCGGCGCAGCGCTACATCGTCGAGCACCGGCTGAACGAGCACCATCGCGGGGCCGAGCCCGATCTGGGGATCGTCATGCAGGGGGGCCTCTGGAACACGACGCTGCGCGGGCTCCACGTGCTCGGCCTCGCCGACACGCGCGGCGGCACGGCGATCCCGCTCCTGGTTCTGAACGCCATCCACCCGCTCGTCCCCGACGAGCTGCTCGCCTTCCTCCGGGGCAAGCGGCGCGTGCTCGTCGTCGAAGAGGGCATGCCGAACTACATCGAGCGCGAGCTCGGGGCGCTCGCCCACGACGCCCGGCTCGATGTCGAGATCCAGGGCAAGCACGTCTTCTCCCCCCACGGCGAGTACGTCCCGCAGCTCGTGATCGGCGGGCTCCGGCGGTTTCTCACCGCCGGCGGGCTCACGTCGCGGTCGGCGACCGAGATCGACGCGCGCTACCAGGCGCTCACCGCCCACCGGGAAAAAGTCCGCTCCGTGCTCCCCGAGCCTGTCGCGAAGCGGCCCCCGTCCTTCTGCACCGGGTGCCCGGAGCGCCCGGTGTTCAGCGCGTTGAAGATCCTGCGCCAGCGCGAGCCCGCGATCGGCGACACGCACGTCTCGGCAGACATCGGGTGCTCCACGTTCTCGACGCAGGCACCGTTCAATGTCGGGAACTCGGTCCTCGGGTACGGCATGGGGCTCGCGTCGTCGAGCGCCGTCGCGCCGCTCTTCGGCAAGCGGACCGTCGCGGTGATGGGCGACGGGGGCTTCTGGCACAACGGACTGACGAACGGCGTCGCGAACGCGATGTACAACCGGCAGGATTCGGTGCTCGTGATCCTCGACAACTTCTACGCCGCGGCGACGGGCCAGCACCACGTCCCGTCGACCGGCACGAACGCCCGCAACGAGCCGCTGCGGATGGGCATCCCCGACGCGCTCCGCGGGCTCGGCGTCAAGTGGATCCGCACGGTGAACTCCTACCGGATTGCCGAGGTCATCGGGACGCTCCGCGAGGCGCTCACGACGCGGGTGCCGGGCCTCAAGGTCATCATCGCCCGGAACGAGTGCATGCTCGAGCGCCAGCGCCGCGAGAAGCCCCGCGTCCGGCAGGCGATCGCCGCGGGCGCGGAGGTCGTCCAGCCGCGCTTCGGGGTGGATCCCGACGTCTGCACGGGCGACCACTCGTGCATGCGTCTGAACGGCTGTCCATCGCTCACCCTCCGGGAGAACCCCGACCCGCTGCGAGAGGATCCGATCGCCTACGTGGACGAGACATGCGTCGGCTGCGGCGTCTGCGGTGAGGTCGCACACGCCGCGGTGCTCTGCCCGTCCTTCTACGAGGTCAGGGTGATCGCGAACCCGACGCGGTGGACGCGCTTCGTGGGCCGCGTGCGTCGTCGCGTCATCGGGCGCCTCGCCGCCGTTACGGCGTGAGCGACGCGCGGCTCCTGTCCATCCTGATCCCCGCCGTCGGCGGGCAGGGTGGCGGCGTCCTCCTCGAGTGGATCGTCGACGCGGCGCTGGCCGACGGGCTCCAGGTCCACGGCACCTCGATTCCGGGCGTCGCCCAGCGTACCGGCTCGACCACGTACTACATCGAGCTCTTCACGGAGCGTGACGGCACGGCGGAGCCGCCCGCGTTCTCGCTCTATCCGGTGCCCGGCGCGCTCGACGTCCTTCTCGCGCCGGAGTTCCTCGAGGTCGGTCGGATGATCGAGCTCGGCTTTCCGTCGCCCGACCGGACGACGATCATCGCGAGCACCCATCGGCTTTACTCGATCCACGAGAAGATCGCGACAGGGCGTGGGATCTACTCGAGCGAGGATCTCGACGCTGGGGCGCGTGCGTTCTCGCGGGCGCTCTTCGCCTTCGACGCGCTGGCCCTGGCCCGCGAGCACGGAACCGAGGCCAATGCCGTGCTGCTCGGCGCCCTGGCGGGCTCGGGCGTCCTGCCGATCCGCGTCGATGCCTACCGGGACGCGATCCGAGCGAAGGGCGTGCAGGTCGACGCCAACCTCCGCGGCTTCGACGCCGGGCTGGCCGTCGCGACGCGTCTGAAGGCGGGAGGGGGGGAGGGGGCCCGGGACCCCTCCCTCCCTCCCTCCCCAACGAGCCCGGCGCTCGATCCGGACATCGAGCGGAAGGTGGGCGTCTTCCCAGCCGAGCTGCGGCCGACGCTCGCGGCAGCAATCACCCGGCTCGTGGACTATCAGGACCGGCGCTACGCCGAGCGGTACCTCGAGCGGCTCCGGCCGTTCGCGGCCGACCCCGAGCTGGCCCGCGTCGTCGCCCGTCACCTGGCCGTCTGGATGGCGTACGAAGACGCCATCCGCGTGGCCCAGCTCAAGACTCGTCCGAGCCGGTTCGACCGGATCCGGCGGGAGAAGGGAGCGCTGCGGGGCGAGATCGTCGTCACCGATTTCCTCAAGCCGGACCTCGACGAGATCTACGGCATCCTGCCCCACCGACTCGTTGCGCCCTTCGCCCGCTGGGCCGAGCGCCGCTGGCCCCACGGCCGGCCGGCCCTCGGTCAGCACGTCAAGACCACGACGGTCCTGGGCTACCTGCGCGTGTGGGTGCTGACGCTGCTCCGCCCGCTGCGCCCGATCTCTCACCGCGCGCACGAAGAGCACGTGCGCATCGACCGATGGCTCGCCGCCCTGGCGCGGTGCGTGGGCTGGGACAGGGCGCTCGCCCTGGAAGTCGCACGCGGCGCCCAGCTCGTGAAGGGTTACGGCGATGTGCGACGCCGCATGCGGGCGCACTTCGACACGCTGCTCGCGAGCGTGATCCGCGCGGCCGAGTGCGACGCGGCGAACGGCGGCGGATTCCAGGCGTCACGGGAGCTCGCGCTGCGCTATCGCACGCTGGTGCTCCAGGGACCCGACGCCGAGGCGCGCGCGGTGGCCCTGGCCGACCGCGTGCTCGCCCGCCTCGCCGCCTCCGACCGCGCCGGCGCGCTCGCGTCGCTCACGGAGGCGTGACCCGCCGTCCCGCCCTCAGCGGGACGGCGGGCGCCGGATCAGGTCGCGGAGGCGCCGGGTGTCGGCCTCCGGCAGGCGGACGAAGGCGAACGCGTACCCGTCGGGGTCCGCGCGGATCACGAGCGACGTCACGGTGATCGCCGAGCCCGCGTCGGGCGGCGTGAACGAGAGCCTCACCACCGTGCGTGGCCTGAGCGACGCGTCCAGACGCGCCTTCAGGCCCTCCACGCCCAGCTCCACGGTCGTCCCGCGGTGCTCGCTGCCGCCGTACTCGAGCACCCGGATCGGCAGGGCGAGGAGCGCTCGTGACGAGGCGCGTCGGTCGTGCCGCCAGGACTCCTCGAGGCGGCTCAGCGCGTGCGGCTCGATGACCGAGAGGATCTCGCCGAGCCGGTCGAGCGGGATGGGCTTGCCCATGAAGTCGGTCGCGCCCAGGCGCAGGCACTCACGGGCCTGGCTCTCGGTCGCGACACCCGAGACGGCGACGATCGGTACGCCGAGCTCGCGCACGAGGCGGAGCTGGAGGAAGTCGAGGCCGCTCATGCCCGGCAGATGGACGTCGAGGATGATCGCGTCGGGGCGTTCGGTCTGGAGCTTGCCGAGCGCGGCTTCGGCGCTCCTGACCACCAGCGGGTGGTGTCCGAGGTCGAGGAGGAAATCGCCCAGCAGGTCGCCGAGGTCCGGCTCGTCCTCGACCACCAGCACTCGCATACGACGGCGAGTCTAGCACGGCCGCTACTGTCGGACGACGCTCGTGGCTCGGTCGCGGTCCGACCACCGCGTGATATACTCGTTTTCTGGGTCGATCCGCGAAGGAGGAACCAGTTGTCGGGCTATGTGCCCGTGTTCATCTTCGCCGTCCTGATCATCGCCTTCGGCGTCGTGTCGCTCGTGGTCGCGCGGCTGCTCCGCCCCGGCCGTCCCGGCGTGGTGAAGCTCACGAACTACGAGTGCGGCGCGGAGCCGATCGGTTCGGCGTGGGTCCAATTCCCCGTCGGCTTCTACCTGGTCGCCCTCGTGTTCATCGTCTTCGACGCGCTCGCGGTGTTCCTCTTTCCCTGGGCGCTCGTGCTCCGCAGCGCGGGGCTCGCGGCCTTTTGGGTGATGGCGGTGTTCGTCGCGATCATCGGGCTCGGCTGGCTCTACGCCTACCGTGAGGGAATCCTCGAGTGGAAGTGAAGGCGCCCACGCCACAGATTCCGCCGCCGGTGTGGAGCGAGTTCAAGGATCTCCAGGAGTGGGAGAAGTACCATCAGGAGCGCGCGACCGACGACAAGACCTCCAGCGCCCTCGCTGCGATCGCCGACACGATCCACCACATGCCCGGTGGCTGGATCGTGACGACGACGACCGACAAGATCTTCAACTGGGCGCGAAAGTCGTCGATCTGGCCGGTGACGTTCGGGCTCGCCTGCTGCGCGATCGAGATGATGGCGACGTTCGCGTCCCGGTTCGACGTCGAGCGTTTCGGGATGGTCCCGTGGGCGTCGCCGCGCCACTCGGACCTCATGATCGTCTCCGGAACCGTGACGATCAAGATGGCGCCGATGCTCAAGCGCATCTACGACCAGATGCCCGACCCGAAGTGGGTGGTCTCCATGGGCTCGTGCGCGAACTCCGGCGGCCCCTTCCGCCACGGCTACCACGTCGTGAAGGGGGTCGACCGGGTCGTCCCGGTCGATGTCTACGTCCCGGGATGCCCGCCGACGCCCGACTCGCTGATGTACGGGCTGCTCAAACTGCAGGAGCAGGTCGCCGAATTCCAGAAGACCGGCAAGCGTCCGACCGCCTCCGATCCCCAGTGAGCATGACGGCCGCCGACGCGAGCGCGCGAATCCGGGAGACGTTTGGCATCGAGGCGGCGGTCGAGGGCGCGACCGTGACCGTCGTCGTGCCGCGCGAGAGCTGGACGGAACTCGCGACCTTCGCGCTCCGCGAGCTCGGCGCGCACTATTTTAATTGGCTATCGGCCATCGATTGGAAGGAGTCCGGGCTCGAGGTCGTCTGCCGCCTCGAGAACCTCGACGCCGGGCTCGTCGTGACCCTGCGCACGCGCCTCGGCCCGGGCGAGACACGCTGCCCCTCGCTGGCGGGGCTCTACCGCGGCGCCGACTGGATGGAGCGCGAGTGCTACGACATGTTCGGCATCCGCTTCGAGGGCCATCCGGACCTCAGGCGGATCCTGCTCGCCGAGGACTGGGAAGGCCATCCCCTCCGCAAGGACTACGCCGTCGACACGCCCTTTGCACCGTACCGATGAGCCATCACGGGAGGAGCCATCCATGATCTACGAGTTGCGGACGTACACGCTGGTGCCGGGCAAGCAAGGTGAGTACCTCAAGCTCAACGCGGAGGTGGGGCGCCCGACACGGGGCGACAAGTACGGAAAGCTCGAGGGGTCGTGGACGACGGAGTTCGGCACGCTGAACCAGTTCGTCCACCTCTGGGCCTACCCCGACCTCGTCGAGCGGGAGCGGCTCCGCGCGGAGCTCATGAAGAACGACGCGTGGACCAAGGACTACATGCCGAAAATCCGGCCTCTGCTCGTCGCCCAGGAGAACAAGATGCTCTCGGCGCAGCTGCCGCTCAAGCCACCCCTGGACGGCGGGCACGTCTACGAGCTTCGGACGTACCGCACCCTGGTAGGCAAGGCGGGCGAGTGGCTCAGCCACTTCAAGGCGATCCTGCCCGTGCGCGAGAAGTACTCGAAGAACGTCGGGCTGTGGCAGACGGAGATCGCGCAGCTCAACGAGGTCGTCCACCTCTGGGCGTACCGTGACCTGAACCACCGTGCGGAGGTCCGGGCCAACGCCGTCAAGGATCCCGACTGGCAGGCGTTCCTCGGGAAGGGGATGCCGCTGCTCGTCGAGATGCGTTCGGTCATCCTGCTCCCCGCGCCCGCGTCGCCCATGAAGTAATGCCCGACACCCAGATCCAGCAGATCGTCGAGCTCGGGTACGGGGGCAACGAGCGCCTCATGATGAACATGGGGCCGCAGCACCCGTCCTCGCACGGCGTCTTCCGCATGATCCTCGCCCTCGAGGGCGAGACGGTCGTCGGCGTGGACGCGGTGATCGGTTATCTCCACCGCTGCCACGAGAAGCTCGGCGAGACGCTCACCTACGTCCAGTACCCGTCGATCGCGTCGAAAACCGACTACGTCGCCGCGATGACCTCGGAGCTCGCGTACGTCTCGGCGGTCGAGAGGATCGCGAAGATCGAGGTTCCCCGGCGCGCGCAGTATCTGCGCGTGATCGCGGCCGAGCTGCAGCGGATCGCGTCACACTGCCTCTGGCTCGGCACCTGGTGCCTGGACATGGGCGGCGCGCTTGGCGGCGGCGCGACGGTCTTCCTCTACACGATCCGCGAGCGCGAGATGGTGCTCGATCGCCTGGAGGAGCTGACCGGGGCCCGCCTCCTCTACGGCTTTCACCAGGTCGGCGGCACGCGGTACGACATCCCCGCGGGCTGGGACGCGAAGGTGCGCGAGACCGTCGGCTTCATCGAGCGCCGGATCGACGAGTACGAGGCGATGCTCGAGCGCAACACGTTCTTCGTGGCCCGCACGCAGGGGGTCGGGGTGATCTCGCGCGAGCTCGCGCAGGCGGTGGGCGTCTCTGGGCCGCTCATCCGCGGCTCGGGCGTGAACTACGACGTGCGGCGCGCCGAGCCGTACTCGTCGTATGCGGACTTCGACTTCGTCGTGCCCGTCGAGACCGCGGGGGACTGCTACGCGCGCTACCGGGTGCGGATGGTCGAGTTCCGCCAGTCGATCCGGATCGTCCGCCAGGCCCTCGACGGCCTGCCCGCGGGGCCGATCTCGTCGCGGCCGGGCGTGAAGTCGGTCGGGCAGGTGCGCGTGCCGAAGGGTGAGGGGTACGCGCGCGTCGAGGGGGCGCGCGGCGAGGTCGGCTGCTACCTCGTCAGCGACGGCGGTCCCAAACCGTACCGGATGAAGTGGCGGGGCGCGTCGTTCTCGAACCTCGCGGTGCTGCCGCACATCGTCCCCGGTCACAAGGTGGCGGACGTCGTGGCGATCATGGGCTCCGTGGACCCGGTCTTCGGTGAGGTCGATCGCTGACGACCATGGCCCTGCCGCCCGTCGCTTGGCACGCGCTCGTGGCGTTCGTCGTCCTGAACGCGGTGGTCCTGCTGGTGACCTACGTGACGCTCCTCGAGCGCAAGTTCGCGGCGCGGATGCAGTCGCGGATCGGTCCCTACTACGTCGGCCGCCCGCACGGGTGGCTCCAGCCGATCGCGGACGCGCTCAAGCTGATGATCAAGGAGGACATCGTTCCGGCGGCCGCCGACCGTGGCGTCTACAACCTCGCCCCCGTCGTGTTCCTGGTCCCGTGCATGCTCATCTTCGCGACGATCCCGTTCGCCCCGGGGCTCGGCGTGGCGGACCTGAACATCGGGGTGCTGTTCTTCCTGGCGGTCTCCTCGCTCGAGATCGTCGGGCTCTTCATGGGCGGCTGGGGGTCCAACAACAAGTACGCGCTGCTGTCGGCGATGCGGGCCGTCAACCAGATCATCTCCTACGACCTCCCGTTCGTGTTCGCGGCGCTCGTCCCCGTGCTGCTCGCGGGGTCGCTCCAGATGTCGGCGATCGTCGACGCCCAGCAGGGGCTGGCGTTCGTCTTCTACCCGGTCCTCGGGCAGCTCGCGTTCGTCGCGTACCTCGTCGCGACGCTCGCCGCCGAGAACCGCGTGCCGTTCGACATCCTCGAGGCCGAGTCGGAGCTGGTCGCGGGCTTCCGTGTCGAGTACAGCGGGATGAAGTTCGCGCTGATCCAGCTGGGCGAGTACGCCCACATGCTGGGGACGAGCTTCCTCGGGGCGCTGCTCTTCCTGGGCGGTTGGCTCGGGCCGGGGCCGGCGTGGCTCGGTCCGTTCTGGTTCCTCGGGAAGGCGTTGCTCATCTTCCTGATCGTGACGTGGGTCCGCTGGTCCTTCGTGCGGATCCGTGTGGACCAGATCCTCGCGATCTCCTGGAAGCTCCTGCTGCCGGCGACGCTCGTCCTGCTGCTCGCGACGGGGCTCGTGGTCGCCACGCGAGGCGCCGGTGGCGTCTAACGGGGCCCGTCCCGCGGTGGGATTCTGGCGGGAGACGGCGCAGCTCGTCGGCGCCGTCGGCCGGGCGATGGCGATTACGCTGCGGAACCTCTTCCGACGACCGGTGACGGTCCGCTATCCGGACGTCCAGCGGCCGTACCCCGACCGCTTCCGGGGGATCCTCGCGCTCGTCTACGAAAAGGAGACGGGCGAGGAAGCCTGCATCGGCTGCCGCCTCTGCGAGTACATCTGCCCGCCCCAGGTCATCAAGGTCGAGATGCTCAAGAGCGAGAAGCGGAACTACGCGAAGACGTTCACGCTCGAGCTCTACTCGTGCGAGTTCTGCGAGCTGTGCGTGCAGGTGTGTCCGACCGACGCGATCATCATGCTGAAGTCGTTCGATCTCGCCACGGCGGATCGGCGTGACCTCCTGCTCGACAAGGATCGGCTCCACGCCCTCGGGCGCCAGTTCGAGCCCTCGTGGGCGACGGGGACCCGGCTGCGCGACATGCAGGCGCCCCCGAAACCGGCCAAGGCCGAGGCCAGGGGAGAGGTGAAGGAGCCCGCCGAGTGACGCTCGAGACGGCGGGGTTCTGGGTGGTAGCCGTGGTGCTACTGGCGTCGAGCCTCGCCGTCGTGCTCACCCCCAACCTCTTCCACGCGGTGCTCTACCTCGCGGCGGCGCTCGTCGCGACGGGCGTCGTGTTCCTCCTGCTGGACTCGCCCTTCCTCTTCGCCGTCCAGCTCCTCCTCTACGCGGTCGGGGTGATGGCGATCGTGGTCTTCGCGATCATGCTGACCGAGCGGCTGGTCGGCGAGCGCATTACCCAGACGAGCCGCCACCTCGTGAACGGCGGGGTCGTCGCCGCGGGGGTGTTCATCGGCATCGCCGGCTTCCTGATCCGCGTGCCCCGGTCCCTCCCGCGGGCGCCGCTCGTCGGTGACGCGACCCCCGCCCTCGGTCGGGCGCTGGTGGGGCCGTTCGCCCTCACGCTCGAGCTGCTCGGCGTGCTCCTGGTCGTGGCGCTCCTGGGCGCCCTCTACTTTGCGAGGGCGGACGAGTGAGCCTGACCGCGTACCTCACGCTCGCCGCGCTCGTGTTCGCGATCGGCCTCTTCGGCGTCCTCACGCGGCGCAACGCGATCGGGATCCTCCTCGGGATCGAGCTGATGTTCAACGCCGTGAACATCAATCTCGTCGCCTTCGCCCGATTCCACGGGGACCTCCTCGGGCTGGTCTTCACGCTCTTCACGATCGCGATCACCGTCGCCGAGGTCGCGGTGGGGCTGGCGATCGTCATTGTGATCTTCCGCGTGCGGCGGACGGTGGAGGCCGACCGCCTCGACCTGCTTCGGGGCTGACGCGATGGACGCGACCGTCTGGCTGCCGGTCCTTGTCCTGGGACTCCCGTTCGCGAGCTTCGTCCTGCTCGCGGTCGTGGCCCCGCTGCGTCGCGCGGGGCGGGCGGCGGGCGCCGTCTCGATCGCGGCGATCGCGGCGGCCTTCCTCGGCGCCGTGCTCGTGTGGAGTGTGGGATTCACGCGCGAGGCGACGTGGACCTGGATTCCGGCCGACGATGGCCCCACGGCGACCGTCGGCGTGCTGGTGGACCCGCTCGCCAACGCGATGCTCGTGCTGGTCACGCTCGTCTCGCTCCTCGTGCAGATCTACTCGCTCGCGTACCTCCACGACGAGCGGCCGCCGTCGCTCGGGCGGTACTACACGTTCCAGTCGCTCTTCGCGTTCTCCATGCTGGGGCTCGTGCTCTCGCCGTCCTTCATCCAGATGTTCGTGTTCTGGGAGCTGGTGGGCCTCTGCTCGTACCTCCTGATCGGCTACTGGTACGCGCGCCCGACCGCGGCGCGCGCAGCGGTGAAGGCCTTCTGGATCACCAAGCTCGGCGACCTCGGCTTCGTCATCGGAATCGTCATGCTGTGGGCCGCCACGGACACGTTCGAGTTCCGCGTGCTGTTCGCGCTGGCGCAGGAGCACGCGCTGGCGATCGAGGGGCTCGGGACGATCATGTTCCTGATCTACCTGGGCGCGGTCGGCAAGTCGGCCCAGTTCCCGTTGCACGTATGGCTCCCGGACGCGATGGAGGGACCCACGCCGGTCTCCGCGCTGATCCACGCCGCGACGATGGTCACCGCGGGGGTCTTCATGGTCACGCGTGCGCAGCCGCTCTTCGCCCTGGTCCCCGACGTCCTGGCGCTCATCGGCTGGGTCGGCGCCTTCACGGCGCTCCTGGCGGCGACGATGGCGTGCGTGGAGAGCGACATCAAGCGCGTCCTCGCGTACTCGACGGTCTCACAGCTCGGGTACATGATGGCCGCGGCCGGCGCCGGCGCCCCGGACGCGGGTTTCCTCCACCTCCTGACGCACGGCCTGTTCAAGGCGCTCCTGTTCCTGGGCGCGGGCGCCGTGATCCACGCGGTCGGGACCAACGACATCTTCCGGATGGGCGGGCTCTTCCGCGCCATGCCACAGACCGGCGTCGTCTTCATCGTCGGCACGCTCGCGCTCGCCGGGTTCCCGCCGCTCGCCGGCTTCTTCTCCAAGGAGGCGATCCTCGCCGGCGTCTGGGAGGCGGACATGACCGGACCGTTCCTCATGCTCGCGCTCACGGTGCTCCTGACCGCCTTCTACATGTTCCGCGTCGTCTTCCTCACGTTCTTCGGCCGGGCGCCCGCGGCCGGCCACCCGCACGACCCGTCCTGGACGATGCGCGCCCCGCTCTGGGTCCTCGCGGCCCTCACCGTCCTCGTGGGTCTCCGGCTCGCGCTCGGGGACGTCGGCGCCCACCACGGCCCCGGGTGGCTCGCACCGCTGTCGGTGGCGGCCGCGCTCGGCGGGATCGCGCTCGCCTGGGCCACGTACCAGCGCGGCGTGGTCGACCCCGGCGGCCTGGCCGCGACGTTCCCGTTCTCGGTGGTCGACCTCCTCGCGCGCCGCCGCTACGGTCTCGACACGCTCTACGCCGGCCTCTACCGGGGCTTCCTCCTCAGCTTCTCACGCCTGATCGGGTGGATCGACCGCTACCTCGTGGACGGTGTCCTGAACTTCCTGAGCGCGTGGACGCTGCGCGGCGGCGACCTGCTGCGGCACATCCAGAGCGGGCACGCGCAGGACTACGTCTACGGCGTCGCGTTCGGCGTGCTGCTGCTCTTCGTCTGGTCGCAGTGGTGGCCGCGATGACGGTGCCGGTCCTGTCGCTCATCACGTGGTCGCCCTTCGCCGGCGCTCTCCTCATCATGTTCACGGCCCGCTACCGCCCGCTCGCGGTGCGGCTGATCGCGGTCGCGACGACCGGCGTCTCGATGGTCGGCGCGCTCTGGCTCTACGCCGTCTACGACCGCGACGCGGCGGGCTTCCAGTTCTACGAGAAGGTCCCGCTCGTTCCGCCGCTCGGCATCTCCTACGAGCTCGGTGTGGACGGGATCAGCCTGCTCCTGGTGTTGCTGACGGCGGTGATCATCTTCGCCGGCGTCTTCGCGTCGTGGACGGTCACCGTTCGCAGCCAGGAGTTCTACGCGCTGCTGCTGGCGCTCGTCACGGGCGTGTTCGGCGTCTTCGTCGCGCTCGACCTCTTCGTGTTCTTCTTGTTCTACGAGCTCGCCGTCCTCCCGATGTACCTGCTGATCGGGGTGTGGGGCTCGAGCGGCGAGATCCGCCCGCGCGGCATTTTTGCGTGGGCGTACCGGGAGACCGGCGTCGGCACGAAAGAATACGCGGCGATGAAGCTCACCCTGTACCTCCTCTTCGGGTCGGCGTTCATCCTCGTCGGCATCTTCGCCCTCTACGTCAACGCCGGCGCCTCGTCCTTCTCGTTCGTGGACCTCGAGGGCGTGTCGTTCGCGCCCGCGGTCCAGCGCTGGGTCTTCCTCGCCTTCTACGTGGGCTTTGGCGTGCTCGCCGGCATCTGGCCGCTGCACACGTGGTCGCCGGACGGGCACGCGTCGGCGCCGACGGCGGTGTCGATGCTCCACGCGGGCGTGCTGATGAAGCTCGGCGCCTACGGGGTCGTGCGCTTGGGCATGGGGCTCCTCCCGAGCGGCGCGGTGGAGCTCGCGTGGCTCATGGGCACGATCGCGTGCGTGAACATCGTGTACGGGGCGCTCTCCGCGATGGCGCAGACGGATCTCAAGTACGTCATCGCGTATTCCTCCGTCTCGCATATGGGGATCGTCATGCTCGGCGCGGCGACGCTCACCGAGACCGGGCTCAACGGCTCGGTGTTCCAGATGTTCGCCCACGGGGTGATGACGGGTCTCTTCTTCGCGCTCGTCGGCCTCGTCTACGAGAAGGCGCACTCGCGCGAGATCGGCAAGATGGGCGGCTTCGGCGCGGTGATGCCGGGCATTGCGACCGCGTTCACGATGGGCAGCCTCTCGTCGCTCGGCCTGCCCGCGACGGCCGGGTTCATCGCGGAGCTACTGACCTTCCTCGGAGCGTGGCGCTCGGACCACCGCTGGTGGCTCTTTCCGGCGGTCGCGGGCACGTTCCTCACGGCGGTCTACGTGCTGCGGGTCGCCAAGCAGATCTTCTGGGGGCCGCCCTCGCCACACTTCCAGCACCTGGAGGACGCGCGCGGCCCCGAGTGGGTCGCGCTCGTGCTCCTCGTCACGGTGCTCGTGCTCTTCGGCATGGTGCCCGGGCTCGCGATCGCCCCGGTCGACACGGCGACCCTGCCCTTGCTGGCGCGGATCGTGGGGTTCTGACCCCGATGCCCGGCCCCGACGTCGTGCGTGCGTTCGTGCTGGAGATCGGACTCGGCGCCCTCCTGCTGCTCGTGTTCGTCGCAAACCTCGGCATCCGCGGTGCCGACCGGCGCGTCGTCGGCTGGATCGCGTCGTGGGGCGTGCTGGTCCTCGCCTTCACGAGCTTCCTCGTGCGACCCGCGCCGCCCGCGCTCGATGGCATGTTCGTGCAGGACGGTCTCGCGATCTTCGCCAAGCGGCTCTTCCTTGTCGCGACGTTCATCGGGCTGCTCGCCTCCCTCGGGAACGCGCAGCCCGCGTTCGTGCGCCGCGCGGGCGAGTACCACCTGCTCATCCTGTCGTCCCTCCTGGGGATGTTCGTCCTCGCCTCCGCGCGCGACCTCATCTTGTTGTTCGTCGCGTTCGAGCTCATGTCGATCCCGCTCTACGTGCTCTCGGGCTTCCTCAAGCGCCAGGAGGAGGCCGTCGAGGCCGCGCTCAAGTTCTTCCTCGTCGGGAGCGTCTCGTCGGCGGTGCTGGCCTACGGGCTCTCCTTCGTCTATGGCGCGGTGCGCTCCACCAACCTCGCGACGGTGGCCCGGGCCTCCGCCGCGACGGAGCCGCTCCTGGCGCTCGGTCTCCTCGCGGCGTTCGCCGGCTTCGCGTTCAAGATCGCCGCGTTCCCCTTCCACATGTGGGTGCCGGACACGTACGAGGCCGCGTCCACGCCGTTCGTCGCGTGGCTCAGCGTCGCGCCCAAGGCGGCGGGCTTCGTGGCGCTCTTCCGGGTCTACCTGGAGGGCGTCGGCGACCGGGCGGCCACGTGGATGCCGCTCGTCGCGGGCCTCGCCACGCTCACGATCGTGGCGGGCAACCTCATGGCGCTCCCCCAGCAGAACACGAAGCGCCTGCTCGCGTACTCGGGGATCGCCCACATCGGCTACATGCTCGTCGGCTTCGCGGCCGCCTCGGCGTCGGGTGTCGCGATGGTGCTCTTTTACCTGGTCACCTACGTCTTCGGAAACATGGGCGCGTTTCTGGTCGTGGAGGCGGTGGCGCGCTCCGAGGGCTCGGAAGCGACGACAGCCTTCCGCGGGCTCGCGCAGCGCTCGCCCCTCCTGGCCCTGGCGATGCTGATCTTCTTGCTCTCGCTCGGCGGGATCCCGTTCGTCGCGGGGTTCTGGGCGAAGCTCTACGTCTTCTGGGCCGCGGCGTCGGCCGGCCTCTACTGGCTCGTGCTCGTCGGCGCGGTTCTCACGGTCGTGGCGCTCTTCTATTACCTGGTCGTGGCCAAGCGGATGTATATCGAGCCGCCCGAGCGACCCGGGCGCGTGCAGGTGTCGGCGACGCTCGCGCTCGCCGTGCTCCTCTGCGTCGGGGGCGTCGTCGTCCTGGGCGTGTACCCCAAGCCCCTGGTGATGGCAGCGCTCCGGGTCTCGGCGCCCCTTTTCTAACCGCCGGAAACCGCGTCGCTTTCGCCAAGAAATTGACGCGAGGGGTCATTCAGGGTAGGGTATGTACCGACTAGTTGGTACAGATGACCATCAGCACGAAAACCAGGGTCGGGCGGTCGACGCGCGAGGCGATTCTCGAGGCGGCCAGCCGCCTCATCCACGTCCACGGCTACAACCACACCTCGCTCGACGACGTACTGCGCGAGAGCGACGTCGGCAAGGGCAACTTCTACTATCACTTCAAGAGCAAGGAAGAGCTCGGCTACGCGATCCTCGATCAAATCATCGCGTCCTTCCTCGCCGAGACGCTCGCGCCGTGTTTCTCGGACCCCGAGGGCAGGCCGCTCGCGCAGATCCGGTGCTTCCTCGACCGGGTGCTGGAGATCCAGCGGGAGCAGAACTGCGTGGGCGGCTGTGCGCTCGGCAATCTCGCGGCCGAGCTCTCGGACGTTCACGAGGGCTTCCGCAGCCGCCTGGCCCTCGTCTTCAGTGCCTGGCGTGAGCGGCTGACCGAGGCGCTCCACGAGGCCCATCGCCGCGGCGACGTCGGTGGCGACTGCCGCCCGGAGGCGGTCGCGCACTTCCTCGTCGCCGGGCTCGAGGGCGCCATCCTGTTGACGAAGCTCACGAAGGACATCGCCGTCATGGAGCAGTGCGTGGGCGAGATGAAGCGCTACCTGTCGATCTACGAGCTGGGAGCGTGACGACCGTGGAGACACGGAAAGCCGACACCGACGCCGCCCTCGTCGAGGCCCTCCGGCGCGAGGACCCGGACGCGCCCGAGCAGCTCGTGGAGACGTTCGGCGACCGGGTGTACCGCCTCGCGCTACGCATCACGGGGTCGAACGAGGACGCGGAGGAGGTGGCCCAGGACGCGCTCTGGACGGCGGCGCGCAAGATCCACACGTTCAAGGGCGAGTCGGCGTTCGGCAGCTGGCTCTACCGCATCGCCGCGAACGCGGCCTACCAGAAGCTCCGTACGCGGAAAGCGAAGGCCCACGAGGTCGCCCTCGACGACGTGCTGCCCGCGCTCGACGGGGACGGCCAGCACTTCGAGCCCATGGACGACTGGTCCAATCGGGTGGATGAGCAGGCCCTGCAGGGCGAGCTCCGGCGCGTGCTCACGACCGCGGTCGATGCGTTGCCGCACGACTACCGCACGGCCCTGGTGCTGCACGACATCGAGGGGCTGTCGAATCCCGACATCGCCGAGGCGCTCGGCATCAGCCTGCCGGCGGTGAAGTCGCGGGTGCACCGGTCGCGCCTGTTCGTGCGCAAGCGCCTCGCGGAGTACATGGAGAAGGCGTAGGGCGGAGCCGCGCCGCACCTCGTCGCAGGCCGACTCACGCGGGCTCGCCTCGCGCGTCGGACGCGCTGCGGCTTCGCACCGCCACCAACCGCACCGGCCCCGCGGAGCCCGCTCCAAAGTTGCGCGGGGCGTCGCCGTGTGCTCAGATAGGGGCTCGTCACTCGAGGCGGTTCAGAAAGGTCTGGATTCATGGAAGCGGTCATCGCGACGGGCGGCAAGCAGTACCGCGTGGCGCCGGGGCAGGTCATCTCGATCGAGAAGCTGCCCGGCGAGACGGGCGCGTCGATCGAGTTCCAGTCGGTGCTGCTGGTGACGCGCGACGGCGAGGTGATCGCAGACCCGAAGGCCCTCACGGGCGCCAGGGTCTCCGGCGAGGTCGTCGGCCAAGGGCGTGGACGGAAGGTCAAGGTCGTGAAGTTCAAGCGCCGGAAGAACTACCGTCGCCATCGCGGCCACCGGCAGTCGGCCACGACGGTTCGCATCACCAAGATCGAGGTCTGAGAATGGCTCATAAGAAGGGTGTTGGCAGCTCGCGGAACGGGCGGGACTCCAATCCACAGATGCTCGGCGTCAAGCGGTTCGGCGGACAATTCGTGACCGGCGGATCCATCCTCGTGCGCCAGCGCGGCACACGGTTCAAACCAGGCCTCAACGTGGGGCTGGGCTCGGACGACACGCTGTTCGCGAGGGTGGATGGCTACGTCAGGTTCGAGCGGCGCGGAGACTCACGCTACGTGAGCATCGCCCCCGAGCGCGCGTGACCGCCGTCGGGCCGCCCCCAGGCCCGCGTGGATGGGTATGTTCGTCGACGAGATCGATATCTTCGTCAAGGGCGGCGATGGGGGCGCCGGCTGCGTCAGCTTCCGCCGCGAGAAGTACGTCCCCCACGGCGGTCCCGACGGCGGTGACGGCGGCGACGGGGGCAGCGTCTGGCTCGAGGCCGATCCCTCGCTGACCACGCTCCTCGACTACCACTACAAGCGCCACTACCACGCCGAGCGCGGCCAGCACGGCGAGGGGTCGAACCGTCACGGTGCGAGCGGCGGTGATCTCGTCCTCAAGGTTCCCCTCGGCACCGTCGTCGCCGACCGCGATACCGGCGAGCGCCTCGGGGACCTGACGTCGGCTGGCCAGCGGATCCTCGCCGTCCGGGGCGTCCGCGGGGGGCGGGGCAACGCCCGCTTCGCGACCGCAACCAACCGGGCGCCGCGACGCGCCGACCTCGGGCGACCGGGCGCGGAGCGGTGGCTTCACCTCGAGCTCAAGCTCCTCGCCGATGTCGGCGTCATCGGGTTCCCCAACGCCGGCAAATCCACGCTCGTCTCGCGGGTGTCGGCGGCCAAGCCCAAGATCGCCGACTATCCCTTCACGACGCTCGAGCCGACGCTCGGCATCGTCCGCGTGGACGACGAGCGCACGTTCGTGATCGCCGACCTGCCGGGCCTCATCCCGGGCGCGGCGGAGGGCCGGGGTCTCGGTCACCAGTTTCTCCGGCACACCGAGCGGACGCGGCTCCTCCTCCACATGCTCGACCTCGATCCGCAGACGGCGCGCGATCCCCTGGACGACCTCCACGTCATCAACCGGGAGCTCGGGGCGTACTCGCCAGCGCTCGCCGAGCGCCCCCAGATCGTCGTGGCCAACAAGGCCGACCTTTCCGAGACCCAGGCGCGACGCGAGGCGATCGAGCGACACTGCGCCGCCCACGACCTGCCGTTCCACGTGATCTCGGCGGTCACGGGGGCGGGGCTCGTCGACCTCGTGCGGGCCGTCGCGAAGAAGCTGGAAGAACTCAGATGGGCGCGGGTCGCAAGCTAGGCCGCGTCCGGCGCCTGGTCGTCAAGGTCGGGACCGGTCTGGTGACCAAGGCCGGCGCCGGCATCGCGCCAGACCGCATCGAGGCGCTCGCCGCGGAGATCGCCGCCGTGCGCGAGGGGCGCCGCGTTGTGCTGGTGACCTCGGGTGCCATCGCGACCGGCGTGGCGCGCCTCGGGCTCGCCGCGCGGCCGCGCTCGATCCCGGAGAAGCAGGCCGCGGCGGCCGTCGGCCAGTCGGCGCTCATGTGGCAGTACGAGGCCGCCTTCTCGCGCCACGGGATCCCGGTGGGCCAGGTGCTGCTGACCGCGGAGGATGTCAGCGCCCGCGCGCGTTACCTCAACGCCCGCAACACGCTCGACGCCCTCCTCCGGTTCGGCGTCCTGCCGATCGTGAACGAGAACGACACGGTCGCCGTCGCGGAGATCAAGGTCGGCGACAACGACAACCTGAGCGCGCTCGTTGCCTCGCTGATCGACGCCGACCTCCTCGTGCTCCTCACGGACGTGGACGGGCTCTACACCGACGACCCGACCCTGAACGCCGGGGCGCGCAGGCTCGAGACCGTCGAGGCGGTGACGGACGAGATCGCGCGTCTCGCGCGCGATCGGACCGACGGTGTCTCGGTGGGCGGCATGGCGACGAAGCTCCAGGCGGCGAAGAAGGCCGCCGCCGCCGGCGTGCCGATGATCATCGCGAGCGGATACCTGCCGGGCGTGCTGCGCCGCCTCCTGGCCGGGGAGTCGGTCGGGACCTACTTTGCGCCCAAGGCCGCGCGCCTCACGGCGCGCAAGCGCTGGATCGCGTTCGCCGTCGCGCCGCAGGGTAAGCTGACCGTTGACGCGGGGGCGCTCCAGGCCTTAACTCAGCATGGCAAGAGCCTCCTGCCGTCTGGCATCCTCGAGGTCGAGGGGGAGTTTGCCTCCGGCGACGTGGTGGCGCTTCTGGCGGGCGCGACGGGCCGGGAGTTCGCGCGGGGCGTCGTGAACTTCGACGCGGACGAGGTGCGTAAGATTCGGGGGGCCAAGACGACGGAGATCGAGGGGCGGCTCGGGTACCGGAGCTTCGACGAAGTGATCCACCGCGACAACTTCGTGCTCCTCTAGAGGGGAGAACCATGGACGTCCGCGATCTCGTGCAGGCCAAGGCCCGCGCGGCCCGCGACGCGGCGCGCGCGCTGGCGCTCTGCCCGACGAAAATCAAGAACGACGCGCTCGTGCAGATGGCCCACGGACTCGTCGAGAAGACCGGGGCGCTGCTCGAGGCGAACCGGGCCGACGTCGAGCGCGCGCGGGGCCGGGGCGCGACGCGGGCGTTCCTCGACCGTCTCACGCTGACCGAGAGCCGCCTCGAGGAGATGGCGCAGGGGCTCCGCGAGATCGCCGCACTGCCGGACCCCGTCGAGACGGTCGTCGAGGTGTGGCGGCGGCCGAGCGGCATCGAGATCTCTCGCGTCCGCGTCCCGCTGGGCGTCGTCGGGTTCATCTACGAGTCGCGGCCGAACGTCACGGCCGACGCCGCGGGCCTCTGCGTCAAATCGGGCAACGCGGTGATCCTCCGCGGCGGCAGCGACGCGATCGACTCGAACACGATGATCGCCGCGGTGCTGGCCAAAGCCGTCGAGAAGGCGGGGGCGCCTGCCGACGCGATCCAGTTTATCGATACCACCGACCGCGAGGCGGTCGCGGCGCTCCTCGACCTCCCCGGGCTCGTCGACCTGATCATCCCACGCGGGGGCGAGGAGTTCGTCCGGTGGGTCGCCGAGCGCTCGCGCGTCCCCGTGCTCAAGCACGACAAGGGGCTCGTCCACGTCTTCGTGGACGCCTCGGCCGATCCCGCGATGGCCGTCCAGATCGTGCTGAACGCGAAGGCGCAACGGCCGAGCGTCTGTAACGCCCTCGAGACCCTGCTGGTGCACCGGGAGATCGCCCCGCGGCTCCTCCCCTCCCTCGCGGCGCGCCTCGCGGAGGCGGGCGTGGAGCTCCGTGGCTGCCCGCGGACATGCGCGCTCGTCCCGTCCACCCGTCCGGCGACGGACGCGGATTGGGACACGGAATACCTCGACCTGATCCTGGCGGTCCTGGTCGTGGACGACCTCGACGCGGCGATCGCCCACATCGGCCGCCACGGCACCGGCCTCGCCGAGGCGATCGTGACCAACGACCTGGGCCACGCGCGGCGCTTCACGCGCGAGGTGGACGCGGCCGCCGTCCTGGTCAACGCGTCCACGCGGCTCGTGGACGGCGCACAGTTCGGCATGGGCGCGGAGATGGGCATCTCGACCTCCCGCGTCCACGCGCGCGGCCCCGTCGGCGTGCGCGAGCTGACGACGACGAAGTTCGTCGTGGTCGGCGATGGCCAGGTGAGGGAGTAGGCTCCGCATGACCCGGGCGTCGGACTGAGCTTGGCTCGCACGGCGGTCTTCGGCGGGTCGTTCAACCCGATCCACTACGGCCACCTCCTCCTCGCCGACGACGTGGTGGAGGCTCTCGACCTCGACCGGATCCTCTTCGTGCCGGCCGCCGTCCCTCCGCACAAGTCACCGGCGTACTTGGCGCCGGCGGCGGACCGCTATGCGATGGTGGAGCTGGCGGTGGCCGGCCGCCCCAAGTTCGCGGTCTCCGACCTCGAGCTGCGCCGCGCGGGACCCTCGTACACGGTCGAGACCCTCGAGGCGCTCCGGATCCCGCGCGCGGACCTGTTCCTCCTCGTGGGCTCCGAGACGTTCCTGGACCTCCTGACGTGGCGCGAGCCACGGCGGATCGCCGACCTCGCCCGGATCACCGTCGTGCCCCGGGTGGGAAGCGCCTTCGACCCCGAGAGCGCCGCGGTGCGCAAGGTGGTGCGTGAGATCGGCGACGAGCCACTCATCGTGCGCGCGACGTCCCTCCCGATCTCGGCGTCCGACCTGAGGCGCCGAGTGCGCGAGGGGCGGTCCGTGGCCTACCGGCTGCCCGAGTCGGTCAGCGCCTTCATCCAGGCGAAGCGGTTGTACCGGGCCGAAGGGGCGTGACGAGGCTCACGGCCGAGCGCAAGGTCCGGTGCGCCGCGGGCGCCGCCCGCGACAAGCGCGCGACGGACCTGGTCGTGCTCGACGTGCAGGGGCTCTCGAGCGTCACCGACTACTTCCTCCTCTGCAGCGGCAAGTCCACGACTCACCTGAAGACCATCACCGACGCGATCCGCGACGAACTCAAGCGCGAAGGGGCGCGACCCCTCCACGCCGAGGGCGTCGCCGCGAGCGGCTGGATCCTGCTTGACTACGGCGACGTGCTGATGCACGTGTTCCTGGAGGAGACACGCGCATACTACGCGCTCGAGCGGCTCTGGGGTGACGCCCCAGCTGTATCCCTCGACGGTTCGTGACTGCGTGCCCGTCAAGGTGTTGCACGCTCTCCGGACGCGTGTTAGCTTCTCAATCTTAAGTACGCACCACCGGAGTCGCGAGGGAGGTCCCGATGCGAAAGGATCGACTGGCGTACTTCAAGAAGCGTTTGCTCGAGAAGCAGCGCCAGCTGGCGGACGAGGTCGGCCGGACGGCGCTGTACGGCAAAGACCAGGAGGACGACTCGATCAAGGATCTCGGCGACCAGGCGAACACGGCGTACAACCGGGAGTTCTTCTTCGAGCTCGGCAACGGCGACCGGCGCCTGCTGCGCGATGTCGTCTCCGCCCTGCAGAAGCTGGACGACGGTGGCTTCGGCGCGTGCGAGCGGTGCGGGGAGGCGATCTCCGAGAAGCGGCTCGAGGCGCTGCCGTTCGCACGTTACTGCATCGACTGCCAGCGGGCCATCGAGCAAGAGGAGCGCATGGCCACGGGCTAGGCGCACCCGGCCCCGCCTCCCGACGCCAGCCGTTGCATCCGTCCTCCCCGTGACTCTGCTCTCCTCGCTCCGCACGCTCCTCGCGGTCGGCTTCGACCTGAAACGCCTCTTCGACCGGCGCCGCGCGTCCCCACCGGGGCAGGACGACCCCGAGACTGCGGCGCTCCTTGCCCGCGCCGGCGAGGTCAGCCGGGCGGGGCGCCACCAGGAGGCGGGGACGCTCTATCGGCAGATCCTCCAGACACGGCGCAGCCACCTCGCCGCGCTGCGGGGTCTGCGCGACCTCGCCGCCGCCGCCGGGCGGTGGGCGGAAGCGCTCGATCTCGAGCAGCGGATCGTCGACGCGGTGACGCCCGCGGAACGTTCGCCCGAAACCGAGTGGCTGGCCGTGATCCACTACGAGCTCGGGCGCGCCGAGCTCGCCCGTGGGCGCCCGGCCGCCGGGCTCGTCCACCTGAGGAACGCGGTCCGCACGGACCGCACGTTCCTGCCGGCGGCGCTCGCCCTCGGCGACGCGTACGAGGGGGCCGGTGACCGCCGCGAGGCGGTGCGTGTCTGGGAGCGCGCCGCGGAGGTGCAGCCGGCGCTGCCGCTCCTGGCGCGTCTGGAGCGGGCCTTCCGCGAGGATGGGCGGCCGACCCGGATGATCGCGCTCTACCGGCAGGCGTTGGAGAAGGCACCCGACGAGGTCGCGCTCGCCGTGGCGCTCGGCCGCGTCTTCTTCGAGCTCGAGATGCTGGACGAGGCGGCTGACCAGTTCGAGAAGGTCGAGGTGCGGGCCCCGGCCTTGCCGGTCGTCCACGCTTATCTCGGCGCGGTGTTCGAGCGACGCGGCGAGACGCGCGCGGCCTTCGACGAGTATCGACGCGCGCTCCAACTCGGCCACGCGTTCGACTGGCCGCACCAGTGCGCCGGGTGTGGCGCCACGAGTGCCTTGTGGCAGGACCGGTGTCCGTCCTGCCACCGCTGGAACACCCTCCGTCCCGTCCGCGGCTGACGCCGTTGTCGCTCGCGGTCTTCCCGAGGCTCGCCACCGCGGCACTCGATCTCGTCTTCCCCGCCCTCTGCGCCGTGTGCGAGGCGCGGCTCGGCCCGCGTCGCCGCGACCCCCTGTGCGGGCCGTGCTGGGACGCGATCGACCGCATCGCGCCGCCGTTCTGCGACCGCTGCGGCGGCCCGTGCGCGACCCCGAGCTCGGTCATGGGCGGGCTGGACGAGAGGGGGTGGGGGATGGGTTCGAGTGACGTGGGGTCTCCCGAACGAGGACCCGTCTCCCACCCCCTCACATGTGCTCGGTGCGCTGCCGAGCCGCCGCCGTACGATTACGCACGCAGCGCGGCGGTGTACGCCGGGGTGATGCGGGAGGCCGTGCATCGGTTCAAGTTCGGCGGCCGGCGCGCGCTGGCCCGGCCGCTGGCCGAGCTGATGGTCGAGCAGTGCGGGACCTCGCTTCCCGATGGGATCGCCGCGATCGTCCCCGTGCCGCTGGCTGGCGATCGAGAACGCGAGCGCGGCTTCAATCAGGCGGCTCTCCTCGCCGAGCGCATCGCGCGACGGCTCGACGTGCCCGTGCGGGCGCGCTGGCTCGCGCGACGGCGCGCGACCAGGCCGCAGAGCGATCTTCCCGCCGGCGAGCGTTTGGCGAACGTCCGCGGCGCGTTCCGGGCGACGCCCGCGGTCGCCGGCCGCCACGTCCTGCTGGTCGACGACGTCCTGACGACCGGCGCGACGCTCTCCGAGTGCGCGCGCTCGCTGCGCGCGGCCGCGGCCGGCCGTATCGGCGTCCTTACGGTTGCCCGTGTCCGCTGAGCGGCCGTATAATCGACTCGAGCTGTTGTGATCGACGGTCTGGCGTCTCCACAAGGAGCCCTTCCATGAGCATTCGAGTCGGCGTCAACGGGTTCGGTCGCATCGGGCGCGTCTTCTTCCGCACGGCGCTCGACTCGAGGGACATCGAGGTCGTCGGCGTCAACGACCTGGCCGACGCCAAAACCCTCGCGCACCTCCTCAAGCACGACTCCGTTCACGGCGGCCTCGCCGCCGACGTGCAGGCGAAGGGCGAAGCCATCTTCGTCAACGGGCGCGAGGTTCGCGTCTGCGCGCAGAAGGACCCGGCCGCGCTCCCGTGGAGGGACCTCGGGGTCGACGTCGTCGTCGAGTCGACCGGCATCTTCCGCGACACGGCGACCGCCTCCAAGCATCTCCAGGCGGGCGCCAAGAAGGTGATCATCACGGCGCCCGCGAAAGACCCGGACGTCACGATCGTCCTCGGCGTCAACGAGAACGCGTACGAGCCCTCGCGCCACCGGATCATCTCGAACGCCTCGTGCACGACCAACTGTCTGGCGACGACCGTCAAGGTGCTCGACGACGCATTCGGCGTCAAGCGCGGCTTCGCCTCCACGGTCCACTCGTACACGAACGACCAGCCCGTGCACGACTTCCCCCACAAGGACCTGCGCCGGGCCCGCGCCGCCGCGGTCAGCATGATCCCGACGACGACCGGCGCGGCGACCGCGGTCGGCCTCGTGCTGCCGAAGCTCAAGGGCAAGCTCGACGGGATCGCGATCCGCGTGCCGACGATCAACGTGTCGGTGGTGGACCTCGTGGCGGAGCTCGAGAAGTCGGCGACGGCCGACGCGGTGAACAACGCGTTCCGCGAGAGCGCCTCCGGCAAGCTGCGGGGCATCCTCGAGGCGTGCGAGGAGCAGCTCGTGTCGTGCGACTTCAACGGCAACCCCCACTCGTCCATCGTCGATTTGCCCTCGACGGCGTTGATCGAGGAGAACCTGGTCAAGGTCCTCGCCTGGTACGACAACGAGTGGGGCTACTCGTGCCGGGTGCGCGATCTCATCCGATTCGTCGCCAAGACGCTCTAATTGCCCAAGCTCACGATCGAGCGGCTCGACCTGGCCGGCAAGCGCGTCTTCCTCCGCGCCGACCTGAACGCGCCCCTGTCCGCTGGCCAGGTCGCCGATGACGCGCGGCTCCGTGCGGTCGTGCCGACGATCCAGTACACCCTCAAGGCGGGCGCCGCCGTTGTGCTCGCTTCCCACCTCGGACGGCCGAAGGGCCACGTCGCGCCCGAGTACTCGCTGCGCCCGGTCGCGGAGCGGCTCGAGGCGCTCCTGGGCGAGCGGGTCGAGCTCGCACCGGACTGCGTGGGCCCGGAGACGCGCGCGCGCGTCGGCACGCTCAAGCCGGGCGAGATCCTCCTGCTCGAGAATTTGCGGTTCCACTCAGGGGAGGAGGCGAACGACGAGGGATTCGCCCGCGAGCTGGCCGCGCTCGCCGACTGCTACGTGGACGACGCGTTCGCGGCCGCGCACCGGGCGCACGCATCCATCGCGGCGATCACGCGCTACCTGCAGCCTGCCGCCGCCGGCCTGCTGATGCAGCAGGAGCTCTCCGCCCTCGGTCGCATCCTCCAGTCGCCCGAGCGGCCGCTCGTCGCGATCCTCGGGGGCGCGAAGGTGTCCGACAAGCTGGCGCTCGTCGAGCACCTGCTCGGACGGGTGGACGCGCTCTTGGTCGGCGGAGGCATGGCGTTCACGTTTCTCCTGGCGCTCGGCCACGCGATCGGCCGGTCGCTCGTCGAGCCCGACCGCGTCGAAACCGCTCGGGCCGCGCTCGAGGCAGCCCGCCGCCGGGGCGTCCGCCTGGTGCTCCCCCTCGACACGGTCGTCGCCGAGCGCCCGGACAGCGCCGCCGGGCGTGCGGTCGGAATCCGTGAGATTCCGGACGCCGAGATGGGGCTCGACATCGGGCCGCGCACGGCCGAGAGCTTCGCCGGCGTGACGCGCATGGCGAAGACGGTCGTCTGGAACGGGCCGATGGGCGTGTTCGAGCGGCCTGCCTTCGCCGCCGGCACGCTCGCCATCGCCCGCGCCGTGGCGGAGGCGCCGGGGTTCACGATCGTCGGCGGCGGAGACACGATCGCCGCGCTCGCGACGGCCGGCGTCACCGAGCGGATCGGCTACGTCTCGACGGCCGGCGGCGCGTTCCTCGAGTTCCTCGAGGGCCGGCGGCTCCCGGGCGTCGAGGCGCTCACCGAGGCGCCGGCGTGAGGACACCCGTCGTCATCGGCAACTGGAAGATGCACGGGACGGTCGCGGAGGCGCGCGTCCTCGCCGGCGCGATCCGCGACGCGATCCGGCGCCCGCGCGGGGTGCAGGTCGTCGTCTGCCCGCCCTTCACCGCCCTCGCCGCCGTCGCCGAGGTGCTCGCCGGCAGCCCGATCCAGCTCGGGGCGCAAACGTGTCACCACGAGCCCGCGGGCGCCCACACCGGCGAGATCTCGGCGCCGATGCTCGCCGACCTCGGCTGCCGTTGGGTGCTCGTCGGCCACTCCGAACGGCGCAAGGAGATCGGCGAGTCCGACGAGGTCATCAATCTCAAGCTCCGCGCCGCCATGGCCCACGGGCTCACGCCGGTCCTCTGCGTCGGCGAGACGGCGGAGGAGCGGCGCCAGGGATTCACCTTCACGACGGTCGAGGGTCAGCTGCGCGCCGGGCTCGCCGGCGTGACGGCGGCGCAGATGGAGAAGGTCGTCCTCGCCTACGAGCCGGTCTGGGCCATCGGGACGGGCGTCAACGCGACGCCGACCCAGGCCGGCGAGGTCCACGGCTACCTCCGCGGCCTGCTCTCGGAGCTCGCCTCGAAAGAGGCCGCCCAGTCGGTCCGGATCCTCTACGGCGGCAGCGTCAAGCCCGAGAACGTCGATACCCTTGTCGCCGAGCCCGAGATCGACGGCGCGTTGGTCGGCGGCGCGAGCCTGAACGCGCCGGGATTTGTTGCGATCGTGAGGAAGGCAGCGCGCGCCGGTACCGCGCCGAAGGAGTGACGGAATGCACCTCGTCCTGATCGTCGTTCACGTTATCTCGTGCTTCGCGATCATCGGGATCGTGCTCCTGCAGGCCGGTAAGGGCGCCGACATCGGCTCGGCGTTCGGCGGCGCGGGGAGCCAGGCGGTCTTCGGCTCGATGGGCACGCCGACGGTGCTCGGCAAGATCACGGCCGCGATCGCCGCGATGTTCACCATCACCTCGTTCAGCCTGGCCCTGCTGGGCGGCGAGCGCGGCGGCTCTGTCGTGCGCGAGGCTGCGCCGCCCCCGGCCGCCGCGCCGGCCGCGGGGACGCCGACGCCCGGCGCCCCGGCGGCTCCCGCGTCCCCGGGAGCGCCGCGGTAGCGTGACGCCCGGAGCTCCACTCGCCCGGCTCGCGCTGATCCTGGCGCTGGGCCTCGCCGGCTGCGGGGGCGAGGCCGACAGCGCCATCGACCACGCCCCCGCGAGCGAGAAGCCCGCCTACGGCGACACCTTCATCGAGGCGCTCATCGGCAACATCTCGGGCCTCATCCCGAACGTCCTCAGCGACAGTGCCTCGTTCGAAGTCGGCTCACTGCTCTACAGCGGTCTCGTGACGCGCGACCGTGACCTGAACCTCATCGGCGAACTCGCCGAGTCGTGGCGGTTCAGCAAGGACTGTCTCGACCTCACGTTGCATTTGCGACGTAACGTGCGCTGGCACGACGACGCGCCGTTCACCGCGGCGGACGTCGTCTTCACGTACGAGACGATGATCAACCCGAAGACGCCGACCGCGTACCGCGAGGACTTTCGGGCCGTCGCCTCGGTCGAGGCGGTGGACCCGTACACGCTGCACGTCCGCTACAAGCAGCCGTACGCGAAGGCGCTGCAGAGCTGGGGCGTCTGGATGCTGCCCAAGCACGTGCTCGAGCCCTACGTCCGCGAGGGTCGCCTCCGCGAGGCGCCGCAGAACCGGTCGAACCCGGTGGGCACGGGCGCGTACCGGCTCAAGGAGTGGAAGCCCGGGGAGAAGGTCGTGCTCGTCGCGAACCCCGATTACTTCGATGGGTCCCCGTACATTGCGCGCATCGTCTATCGGATCATCCCGAGCCAGGCGACGATCTTCCTCGAGTTGAAGGCGAAGGGCGTGGACTCGGCCGGCCTCACCGCGCTGCAGTTCAAGCGCCAGACGGAATACCCGGCCTTCCGGAAGGCCTACCACAAGTACGAGTACCCGGCGAACGCGTACACGTACGTCGGCTTCAACCTTCGAGATCAAAGGTTCGCCGACCGGCGGGTCCGGCAGGCGTTCGCCCACGCCATCAACAAGCGCGAGATCATCGACGGCGTGCTGCTCGGCCTCGGACGTGCGGCGACGGGCCCCTACAAGCCCGGCACCTGGGCGTACGACCCGAACGTGAAGACGTACCCCTACGACGTGGACACGGCGCGAACGCTGCTCGCGGAGGCCGGCTGGAAGAAGAACGCCGACGGCGTGCTCGTGAACAGGCACGACCAGCCCTTCGCCTTCGAGCTCCTGACCAACCAGGGCAACGACGAGCGCAAGAAGGTCGCCGAGATCGTCCAGGCGTCGCTCAAGGAGCTCGGCGTCCAGGTGGACATCCGCGTGATCGAGTGGGCGTCGTTCCTCAAGGAGTACATCAAGAAGCGGCGGTTCGAGGCGATCGTCATGGGCTGGGGCATCGGCCTGGATCCGGACCAGTACGAGATCTGGCACTCGTCGAAGACGGGCCCGGACGAGCTCAATCACATCTCGTATGCGAACCCCGAGGTGGACGCGCTGCTCGAGCGGGGACGCACGTCGTGCCGGGAGGAGGAGCGGAAGCAGTACTACACCCGGCTCCAGGAGATCCTCGCCGAGGACCAGCCGATCATCTTCCTCTACTTCCGCGACGCGTTGCCGGTCGTCTCGTCGCGCGTGCGCGGGATCGTCCCGTCGCCGAACGGGATCCTCTACAACTTCCACAAGTGGTACGTCCCGAAGCACCTCCAACGCTACACCGCGGAGTGACGTCGGCGGCTACGCTACAATAGCGCGCCATGCTCGGGTACGCGCTGCGGCGGCTCCTCCTCGCCCTCCCGCTCTTGCTCGGCATCACCTTTGTCTCGTTCGTCGTGATCCATTTGGCACCCGGGGAGCCCGCCGAGGTCCAGACCGGCGACCTCTCGATCCAGTCCGACGCCCAGGCCCGGCAGCTCCTGCGCGAAACGTACGACCTCGACAAGCCGCTCCACGTCCAGTACGCCAGGTGGCTCGCGCGCCTGGTGCGGCTCGACTTCGGCAAATCGTTCTCGCCCGACGCCCGGCCGGTACTCCAGAAGATCGGTGAGCGGCTGCCGGTGACGTTGTTCCTCAACATCATCGAGATGCTGGTCATCGTCGGCCTCGCGGTGCCGATCGGCGTCCTGTCCGCCACGCGCCAGTACTCCCTCTTCGACAAGGTGACGACGGTCTTCGTCTTCGTGGGCTTCGCGACGCCGGACTTCTGGCTGGCCCTGCTCCTCATGATCCTCTTCGGGGTGCAGCTTGGCTGGCTGCCGATCTCGGGGCTCCGCTCGCTCAACTGGGAGTACCTCTCGTTCTGGCGCCAGCAGTGGGACTTCCTCGGCCACCTCGTCCTGCCGATCCTGGTCGCGACGTTCGGCGGGCTCGCCGGCTTCTCGCGCTACATGCGCCAGTCCATGCTCGAGGTCGTCCGCCAGGACTACATCCAGTCGGCGCGGGCCAAGGGCCTGGCCGAGCCCATCGTGATCGGCAAGCACGCGCTTCGCAACGCGCTGCTCCCGGTCGTCACGATCCTCGGGCTCTCGCTGCCGGGACTCATCGGCGGCAGCATCATCGTCGAGTCGATCTTCGCGATCCCCGGCATGGGGCAGCTCATGGTGCAGGCGGTCTTCGAGCGCGACTACCCGGTGATCATGGGGAACCTCGTCATCGTCTCGACGCTCACGCTCGTGGCCAATCTCGTCGCGGACGTCACCTACAGCTTCGTCGATCCACGGATCCGCGTGGGCGCCCGCCGGGGACGCCGCTGAGGGCGTTCTGGCGCGCGCTCAGACGGAACCGCCTCGCGCTGGTGGGCGGGGTTGTCGTCGTCTGCCTCGTCCTCCTCGCGCTCCTGGCCCCCGTCATCGCGCCCTGGAACCCGAACCGGCCCGACATCCAGAAGATCCTCGACGGGCCGTCGAACGCGCACCCGCTCGGGACCGACCAGCTCGGGCGCGACGTCCTGTCGCGCATGCTCTACGGCGCGCGCGTGTCGCTCGCGGTTGGGTTCGTCTCGGTCGGGATCGCGTCGCTGATCGGCGTGGTGCTCGGCTCCCTCGCGGGCTACAACGGCGGCCTGGTGGATGGGGCGATCATGCGACTCGTGGATCTGATGCTCGTCTTCCCGCGCTTCTTCCTCCTCCTCGCGGTGCTCGCGTTCCTGCGCCCCTCGATCTGGACGATCATGGCGGTGATCGGCCTCACGGGGTGGATGGGCGTGGCGCGGCTCGTCCGCGCGGAGTTCCTGGCGCTCAAGGAGCGCGAGTTCGTCATCTGGTCGCAGGCGGTGGGCGCGAGCGGCTTCCGGATCGTCTGGCGCCATATCCTGCCGAACGCGATGGCGCCCGTGCTCGTGGCGATGACGCTCGGCATTCCCGCCGCGATCCTCACCGAGTCGGGCCTGTCGTTCCTGGGGCTCGGCGTCCAGCCTCCGCACGCGACCTGGGGCAACATCCTCAACGAAGGCAAGGACGCGATCGAGATCGGCTGGTGGTTATCCGTGTACCCGGGGCTCGCCATCCTCCTCACCGTGCTCTCGTACAACCTCCTGGGCGAGGGGATCCGTGACGCGCTCGACCCGCGCCTCAGACAGAGCGCCGCGAGGTTTGTCAGCCGCGCGCGGTAGCGGTATACTGCGGCCTCGCAGCGCGCCGAAGTGGCGGAACTGGCAGACGCGCACGTTTGAGGGGCGTGTGGGGCAACCCGTGGGGGTTCGAGTCCCCCCTTCGGCACCACATGGAAAGGACCGACGCATGAAGGCAGCGCTCATCGAGAGCGAGACGCGGGTGTCCATCGATTCCGACACGGATATCGTGGCGGCCCGCCAGAACGGGCGCGAGTTAGCGGGGTGGTGCGGCTTCCCCGCTACCGATCTCGCCCTCGTGTCCACCGCGATCTCGGAGCTGGCGCGAAACATCGTCAGTCACGCGGCGCGCGGCGAGATCATCCTGAGGCTGGTCGACGACGGCTACAAGCGTGGGGTCGAGGTCAGGGCCGCCGACACCGGGCCCGGGATCCCCGACCTCGCGCTGGCGATGCGGGACGGGTTCTCCACCTCCGGGAGCCTCGGCCTGGGCCTGCCAGGCGTCCGACGGCTCATGGACGAGTTCGAGATCATCTCCGAGTTCGGCAGAGGGACGCTGGTGACCGCCCGCAAATGGATGTGGGCCAGGTGGAGACCGCTCGAGCTCGACGATTGGCTCGGCCGATTCGGACGCGCGTGGGCGCCGGGAATCTCGGCCTGAGGAAGGGGCTCAGCGACTCGCACGCCCGCGTCCGGTCGCCCTGGTTCCGCGCCTGACGCTCCGCCGCGACCGACTCTTCGTTCTCCGCCCGTACCCTGAACGTCGGGTTCCCGCCGTATGGCATAATGATTCGGTTTGAGCGAACGGGGATAAGTGCTAATGACACGCTCACTTCCCGTGGTCCAGCCCTCGAGCCTCGTCCCGGAGGGGCCTAAGCCGGCGTGGCTCAAGGTCCGCGCGCCCGGCGGCCCCAACTACATGCGTCTCAAGAGTCGGATGCGCGAGTGGAACCTCCACTCGGTCTGCGAAGAGGCGCGCTGTCCCAACATCGGCGAGTGCTGGGAGGACGCGACCGCGACGTTCATGATCCTGGGGGACGTGTGCACCCGCAACTGCGGCTACTGTGCGATCGCGCACGGCACGCCCGTCTGGGAGGACCGCGAGGAGCCCGAGCGGATCGGCCGCGCCGTCGGCGAGCTCGGGCTCGACTACGTCGTGATCACATCGGTCAACCGTGACGACCTCGCGGACGGCGGCGCCGCGCACTGGGCGGCGACGGTCCGCGCGGTGCGTCGGCACGCGCCGCGCTGCCGCGTGGAGGTCCTGATCCCCGACTTTCAGGGCCGCGCCGCGTCGCTCGAGACGGTCCTCGCCGCGCGGCCGGACATCCTGAATCACAACACCGAGACGGTGGAGCGTCTCTACAAGGTCGCGCGGCACGGCGGCCGTTACGCGCGCGCGCTCGGGCTCTTCCGTCACGCGCGCGCGGTCGCGCCGGAGATTCCGACCAAATCGGGGATCATCCTGGGTCTCGGCGAAGAGCGGGATGAGCTGGTCGCGACCCTGCGCGATCTGCGCGCGGTCGGGGTGTCGATCCTGACGCTCGGCCAGTACCTTCGGCCGTCGCCGCAGCACCTGCCCGTCGCGCGCTACTACCGTCCCGACGAGTTCGCCGAGCTCGCGGCGATCGGGCGGGAGCTCGGGTTCACCCACGTCGAGGCGGGGCCGCTCGTCCGCAGCTCGTACCACGCCAAGCGCCAGGCGGACGCCGCGGGAGCGACCGCGTGACCTCTGTCTCGATGCTCATGACGTTCGTCTTCGCGGCGCTCGTCGCCGGTGCGCTGCTCGGTATCCCCAGGCTTCTCGCGCCGCGGCGGCTCACGCCGGTGAAGGCCGAGCCGTTCGAGTGTGGCAAGGACCCGATCGCCGTGTCGGAGGGCCGATTCGCGATCAAGTTCTCCACGATCGCCATCTTCTTCATCCTGATCGACATCGAGCTCATGTTCGTCTGGCCGTGGGCCGTGATCTATCGCAGGCTCGGATGGTTCGGGTTCGTGGAGATGATGGTGTTCCTGGCGATCCTCATGCTCGGGTTCCTCTATATCTGGCGCAAGGGAGGACTCGAGTGGGACTAGGCACGTTCTTTACGTCCAAGCTCGACGAGGCCATCGGCTGGGCGCGGAAATACTCGATCTTCCAGTACCCGTTCGTGACGGCATGCTGCGGCATGGAGTACATGGCCACGGCGTGCTCGCACTACGACATCGATCGGTTCGGCGCGGGGCTGCCGCGCTTCTCGCCGCGGCAGGCGGACGTTCTCTTCGTCGTCGGGACGATCAGCCACAAGATGGCGCCCGTGCTCAAGCGCGTCTACGACCAGATGACCGAGCCGAAGTGGGTCGTCGCGTTCGGCGTCTGCACGTGCACGGGCGGCTTCTACGACAACTACGCGACCGTCCAGGGCATCGACACGATCATCCCCGTGGACGTCTACATCCCCGGCTGCCCGCCCCGCCCGGAGTCCGTCATCGACGGGCTCATGAAGCTTCAGGATAGGATCGCCGCCCAGGCCCAGAGGTATTGAGTGGGAGTGCGACGCTGATGGACGGGGCGGCGATGCTCGCCGCGCTCCGGGCGCGGTTCGGGTCGGGCGTCATCGAGACACACGACTTCCGCGGCGACCACACGGCGGTCGTGACCCGTGAGGCGCTCCCGCGCGTCCTCGCGCACTGCCGTGACGAGCCCGCGCTCGCGTTCGAGATGCTGACGGACCTCACCGCGGTGGATTACTCGAAATATCCCGGACGCGAGGACGGCCCGCGCTTCGAGGTCGTCTACCACCTCTATTCGATCGCCCACAACCACCGGCTGCGAGTGAAAGTGCGGGTCGACGAGGACGACGCCGTGGTGCCGACCGCCGTCGACCTCTGGCCGGTCGCCGACTGGTTCGAGCGGGAGGTCTGGGACATGTTCGGTGTGCGCTTCGCGGGTCACCCCGACCCGCGGCGCCTGCTGATGTACGAGGAGTTCGTCGGCCACCCGCTGCGGAAGGACTATCCGATCGACCGGCGGCAGCCGCTGATCGGTCCGACGAACTAGACACGGCGATGGCGGAGATGACACGACGCGAATTCATGCTGGGCGAGGGGAGCGGCACCGGCAGCGGGAGCCAGCGCCTGCACGTCGGTGTGGGGCCGGCGCACCCGGCCATGCACGGGATCATCCGGATCGTGACCGAGCTCGACGGCGAGGTCATCGTCCGCGCCGACGTCGAGATCGGGTACCTCCACCGCGCGTTCGAGAAGGACTGCGAGCAGGGCGGCTACAACAACGCGATCCCGTACACCGACCGGCTCAACTACGTCTCGCCCCTCATCAACAACTTCGGGTACTGCGCCGCGGTGGAGAAGCTCCTGGGGATCGACGTCAGCGAGCGGTGCAAGTACATCCGCGTCATCATGGCGGAGATCTCGCGCGTCTGCGACCACCTCACGTGCATCGGCGCCTCGGCGATGGAGCTCGGGGCGTTCACGGTCTTCCTCTACATGATCAAGGCGCGCGAGTACCTGTGGGAGCTGGTCGAGGACGTGACGGGCGCGCGGCTCACGATCTCGTACGGGCGCGTCGGCGGTGTCAAGGCGGACCTGCCCGACGGCTTCGCCGAGCGGGCGGCCAAGGCCTTCAAGGAGACGCGTGAGGTCCTCGACGAGGTCCACCGCCTCCTGACGGGCAACCGCATCTTCATGGATCGCATGATCGGCGTGGGCGCCCTCAGCCGCGAGGAGACGATCGCGTACGCGATCACGGGCCCGCTGCTCCGCGCGGTCGGCGTCCCTTACGACGTGCGGCGGGCACAGCCCTACGACGTGTACGACCGGCTCGCGTTCGAGATTCCGACGCAGAAGGCCGGCGACAACTACGCCCGGTACCTGGTCCGCATGGCCGAGATGGAGCAGTCGATGCGGATCGTGGAGCAGGCGCTCGCGATGATTCCGGGTGGCCCCATCAACGTGGACTTCGCGGGGCGCCCGATCGACCCCGCAGCGTACGTGGACCGGGGCAAGCAGGGCAAGACGGAGGGGCTGCTCCTCGTGCCGATCACGCTCTCGCCCAACCTCCAGGGCTCGGAGCGGCCCGCCCACGATCGGGTCAACGCGGCCGACAAGCGGGTCGTCCTGCCGCCGAAGGAGACGACGTACGGGTCGATCGAGGGGTTGATGAACCACTTCATGCTGATCATGGAGGGCTTCGGCATCCGGCCGCCGCAGGGCGAGGCGTACGTCGCGGTCGAGGGGGCGAACGGCGAGCTCGGCTTCTATGTCGTGTCCGACGGCAGCGACCGGCCGTACCGGGTTCGCTGCCGGCCGCCGTGCCTGCCGCCGATGGCGGCGCTCCACCGGATGATCGAGGGCGGGATGGTCGCGGACCTCATCCCGACGTTCGGCTCGGTGAACATGATCGGCGGCGAGCTGGACCGATGAGGGGACAGGATGGGACGGACGCAGCCACGCGCGCCTCTACACCCGTCGCGTTCTCTGTCGAGCAGCTGGCAGAAGTCCACCGGCTCCAGGGGCTCTATCCGGACCGGCGGGCGGCGCTCCTGCCCGTGCTCCACCTGGCGCAGGAGACGTTCGGCTACGTCTCGCTCGAGGTCGAGGCGTACGTGGCCGCGCTCTTCGACCTGACGCCGGCCCACGTGCACGAGGTGGTGACGTTCTACACGCTGTTCTTCCGCGCGCCGAAGGGCCGCCACATCGTCGCCGTCTGCCACAACCTCTCCTGCCACCTGGCCGGCGCGCCCATGATCGTGGCCCACCTCCGGCGCCGGCTCGGCATCGACGTGGGCGAGACCACGGACGATGGGCGGGTGACGCTGCAGTCGGTCGAGTGTCTCTGCGCCTGCGAGCACGCGCCGATGATGCAAGTCGACGACCGCTACGAGTTCGGCCTGACGCCCGAGAAGGTCGATCGGATCCTCGAGGGTCTCCGGTGACGGCGGAGAAGATCCTCACGCGCAACTTCGCGCGCGCCGACTCGCACACGCTCAAGGCGTATCTCGAGACCGGCGGCTACACCGCCTGGCAGAAGGCTCAGACGCTCCCGCCCGCGGAGATCACCGAGGAGGTCAAGCAGTCCAACCTCCGCGGGCTCGGCGGCGCGGGCTTCCCGACGGGGACGAAGTGGTCGTTCATCCCGAAGAGCCACGGCGGACCCGTCTACCTCGTCATCAACGCCGACGAGGGCGAGCCCGGGACGTTCAAGGACCGCTACCTGCTCGAGCGTGACCCGCACGCGGTCATCGAAGGCATGCTCATCGCTGCGCGGGCGATCCGCTCGGCGACCGGCTTCGTCTACGTCCGCGGGGAATACGTCGAGCCGTATCGACGCTTCGCGACCGCGGTGAGCGAGGCGTACGACGCCGGGTATCTCGGCAAGGGGTTCGACGTCGTGGTCCATCGCGGCGCGGGTGCCTACATCTGTGGTGAAGAAACCGGACTGATCTCTTCGCTGGAAGGGAAGAAGGGCTGGCCAAAGCTGAAGCCTCCTTTTCCGGCGATCAAGGGCGCCTTCGGCGCGCCGACGATCGTGAACAACGTGGAGACGATCTGCCACGTGCCGCACATCATCGCCCGGGGCGCCGCGTGGTTCGCGGCGCTCGGCACCAAGACCCAGGGCGGCACGCGGATGTACTCGGTCTCCGGGCGCGTGACGCGACCAGGGGTCTACGAAGCCTCGGTGGCGATCACGCTGCGCCAGCTCGTCTACGATCTGGCGGGCGGGGTCACGGGCAACGGGCGACTCAAGGCGGTCGTCCCCGGCGGCTCGTCGGCGGCGATCCTCCGCGGCGATGAGATCGACGTCACGATGGACGTGGACGGGCTCCGCAACGCCGGCACGATGGCGGGCTCGGCGGGCGTGATCGTGATGGACGAGACGGTGTCGATCCCCGAGGCGTTGATGGTCGTCGCGCGGTTCTACGCCCACGAGAGCTGCGGCCAGTGTACGCCCTGCCGCGAGTCGACCGGCTGGATCTACAAGATGGTCCGCCGGATCGTCGAGGGGCGAGGGCGGAAGGACGACCTGGATACGATCCTGGATGTGGCGCGCCGGGGCGCCGGGACGACGATCTGTGCGTTCTACGACGGCGCCGTGGGGCCCTATGTCTCGTACATCGAAAAGTTCAGGGCCGAGTTCGAGGCCCTGATACCCAGATAGCCGCATGCCTAACCTGACGATCAACGGCCACGCGGTCGAGGTTCCGCCCGGGACGAACCTGATCGAGGCGGCGCGGAAGATCGGCGTCGAGATCCCGCACTACTGTTACCATCCCGGCCTCTCGATCGCCGGGCAGTGCCGCCTCTGCATGGTGGACATCGAGAAGACGCCACGACCCACGATCGCCTGCAACACGCCGGCGGTCGACGGGATGGTCGTCCTGACCGAGACCGACCGCGTCAAGGAGACGCGCAAGTCGATCATGGAGTTCCACCTGATCAACCACCCGCTCGACTGTCCGGTGTGCGACCAGGCGGGCGAGTGCTGGCTCCAGATCTACTACATGCAGCACGGCCTCTACGACCCGCGGATGCGGGACGAGAAGGTGCACAAACCGAAGGCCGTGCCGCTCGGCCCGCACGTCATGCTGGACGCGGAGCGGTGCATCCTCTGCTCGCGCTGTGTGCGGTTCTGCGACGAGGTCACGCGCACGGGGGAGCTCGGCATCTTCGATCGCGGCGATCACTCGGAGATCGGGCTCTTCCCGGGGACGGAGCTCGCCAACAAGTACTCTGGCAACGTCGTGGACATCTGCCCGGTGGGCGCCCTCACCGACCGCGACTTCCGCTTCGCAGTGCGCGTCTGGTATCTGGAGCGCGCGACGTCGATCTGCCCGGGGTGTGCGCGCGGCTGCAACATCGAGGTGCACGTGAACCGCCGGCGCCCGCACCACAACGAGGGGCGCCGCGTGGCCCGCCTCAAGCCGCGCTTCAACGCGGACGTCAACCGCTGGTGGATCTGCGACGCCGGCCGCTACGGGTTCGCGTTCGTGGACGACAAGACTCGGCTCCTGGCCCCGAGCCGCCGCGAGGACGGCGCGGTGAGCGACGCCACGTGGGAGGAGGCGATCGGGGCGGTCGCCGGCGCGCTCCGCCGCTTCGCCCCGGACGAGATCGGCGTCGTCGCCTCGCCGAAGATGGCGAACGAGGATCTCTGGGCCTTGCGGCGCGTGCTCGAGCAGCGCGGGATCCGGCGCGTCGCCTTCCGCGTGCCGCCGCGCGAGCCGGGCGACGAGGATACCGTGCTGATCCGCGGCGACAAGAACCCGAACTCCCGCGGCGCCGAGCTGCTCGGGCTCGACGGCGACGGCGCGGCCATCCTCGCCGCCGCCCGCGCCCGAGTGGTGAAGTGCCTCTGGGTCTTCGGCCACGACCTCCTCCAGTGCGCCTGGGACGCGGCCGAGACCGACGCCGCCCTGCGGGCGGTCCCGCTCCTGATCTTCACCGGGACCAACGCCAACGCCACGAGCGAGCGCGCCCACTGGGTCCTGCCGGCCGCCACCTGGGTGGAGCGCGAGGGGACGTACACCAATTTTGAGGGTCGGGTGCAGCGTTTCCGCGCGGCGGTCGAGCCCCTGGGCCAGGCGCTCCCCGAATGGGACATCCTGGGCCGCGTGCTGCAGGCACTCGGCGTGGAGGTCAGCGCGCCGCGGGCCGAGCGATGGTTCCGCGAGCTGGCCGGCGCCGTCCCTGTCTTCGCGGGACTCACCTATCAATCGATCGGCGATGGAGGCGCCAAGCTCCCATGATCGGGGACCTCTCGATCGCCTTCGGACGCGTCGCCTTCGTCATGCTCTTCGTCCTCAACCTGGGCGGGCTCCTCACCTGGGTGGAGCGCAAACAGTCGGCGATCATGCAGGACCGCATCGGGGCCAACCGCGCGTCGATCCTCGGGTTCCGCCTGTTGGGCCTGTTCCACCCCCTCGCCGACGCGATCAAAATGCTCACCAAGGAGGACTTCCGCCCGGCGCGCGCCGACCGCTTCCTGTTCGGCCTGGCGCCGTTCGTCTCCGTCTTCTGCGCGCTCGTCGCCTTTGCGTCGATCCCCTTCGGCGACGTGCTTCGCGTGGCCGGGCGTGAGATCCCGCTGCAGGCGGTCACGCTGAACGTCGGGATCCTCTACGTGTTCGCGATGCTCTCGCTCGGCGTCTACGGCGTGATGATGGCCGGCTGGTCGTCGGCGAACAACTTCGCGCTCCTGGGTGGCCAGCGCGCGGCGGCCCTCATGATCTCCGCGGAGGTCGCGATCGGCGCCTCGATCATGGGCATCGTCATGATCGGGGGCTCGCTCAACATGCAGGACATCGTGCGAGTACAGGGGCACCTCTTCTGGGGGTGGCTCCCGGCCTGGGGGATCGTCACCCAGCCGCTCGCGTTCATCCTCTTCCTGACGGCCGGCATCGCCGCCACCAAGCGGATCCCCTTCGACACGCCGGAAGGCGAGTCCGAGATCATCGGCTACTTCATCGAGTACAGCGGGATGAAGTTCGGGATGTTCGCGATGGCCGACTTCCTCGAGACCGTGGTCATCGCGGGGATGACGACCTCGCTCTTCCTCGGCGGCTGGCAGGTCCCCTACCTCGTCGCGGAGGGCTTCCGGTTCCCGTGGGGTGGAGCGGTCGCGCTGCCCCACCTGCTCGTCGTCCTCCTCCAGGTAGGCGCGTTCGTCTCCAAGGTTTGTGCGACGATCTTCTTCATGATGCTTGTCCGCTGGACGCTGCCCCGCTTCCGCTACGACCAGGCGATGCGGCTGGGCTGGCTCGGGCTCTTCCCGCTGTCGGTCCTGAACATCGTCCTCACGGGGATCGGGCTCCTACTCTGGGGAGGCCCCGCGTGAAGGTCCTGCAGCGCTTCTATCTCGCGGAGGTGCTCTCGGGGCTCGGTCTCACGGCCGCCCACTTCTTCCGCAATCTGGGCCGCCACATCGCGCACGCGCTCGGTCGGGTCGACGCGCGGGGCGCGGTGACGATCCAGTATCCCGAGGAGCGTCGGCCGTACGCGCCACGCCTGCGCTCGCTTCACCGACTCGTGAGGCGCGAGGACGGCTCGCCGCGCTGCGTGGCGTGCATGATGTGCGAGACCGTGTGCCCGGCGCGCTGCATCTACATCGTCGCGGACGAGCACCCGAACCCGGAGATCGAGAAGGTTCCCGCGCGCTTCGACATCGACCTGGGCAAGTGCGTCTTCTGCGGCTACTGCGTGGAGGCGTGTCCGGAAGACGCGATCCGGATGGACACAGGCATTTTAGAGTTCTCCTCCTACAGCCGGGACGGGATGATCTACACGAAGGAGGTGCTGTTGGCGCTCGAGCCTGCCGGCCCCGGCGGCCGTCCGACGTCACCGGTCCCGATCTCAGCGGACCGGAGGCCATGATGGCGTACGCGGCGTTCTTCGTCGTCGCGGCGATGGCCGTCGTCTCCGCGCTGGGGCTCGTCCTCAGGCGGAACGCGATCCACGGGGCGCTCTTCCTCATCGTGAACCTCGGCTCGATCGCCGTGCTCTACCAGACCCTCGGCGCCGAGTTCCTGGCCTGGGCGCAGGTGATCGTCTATGCCGGCGCGATCATGGTCCTCTTCGTCTTCGCGATCATGGTCCTCATTCCCGGCAAGGAGGAGACGGGCCCCGACCCGCGGCGCCCCTGGCGGCTCCTGGCGCTCCCCGCGGGCGCGCTCCTCTTCGTCCAACTGATCTTCGTAGTGGGCCGGGATCGTGGTGGGGGCGGGGCGGACGTCTCGCCCGCCGGCGGTGGCGTCGAGGCGATCGCCGGTCTCCTGTTCACGCGGTATCTGTTCCCCTTCGAGCTGACCTCGGTGCTGCTGCTCGCCGCGATGGTCGGGGTGCTCCTCCTGGCGCGACGGAGGGTGTAAGGATGGGAGTGCGAAGCCGCAGGGCGTCCGACGCCCGAGGCGAGCCTGTGATGGGAGTGCGAAGCCGCAGCGCGAAGCGCGAGGCGAGCCTATTATGATGGTGCCCGAGTCGTACTACGTCGGGCTGTCGGCGGTTCTCTTCACGATCGGGGTGATCGGGGTCGTGATCCGGCGTAACCCGCTCGTGATGTTCATGTCGATCGAGCTCATGCTGAACGCCGCGAACCTCGCGCTCGTGGCCTTCGGCCGGCGCGTCGGCAACCCCGACGGCCAGGCGGTCGTGTTCTTCGTCATGGCCGTCGCCGCCGCGGAGGTGGCCGTGGGGCTCGCGATCATCGTCACGATCTTCCGTCTCCGCCGACGGCTGTCGGTGGACGACCTCAGCCTGATGCGCTGGTAGCAGGAGGGAGGCATGGCGAAGACGATGCCGGAGCGGAGAGGGTCTGCGGTCCTCGGCGTGGACGCCGAGCTGGCGCGGAAGCTCCTGCACGACATGCTCCTGATCCGCCGCTTCGAGGAGAAGGCGGCGGAGGCCTACACCCTCGGGAAGGTCGGCGGGTTCCTCCACCTCTACATCGGGGAGGAGGCCGTTGCGGTCGGCGCCACCTCGGTCCTCCGCCCGGATGACTGCGCGATCTCCGCCTACCGGGAGCACGGGCACTGTCTGGCCAAGGGCGCCGACCCGAGGCGGGTGATGGCCGAGCTCTTCGGCCGCCGCGATGGGCTCTCGAAGGGCAAGGGCGGCTCGATGCACCTGTTCGACCGGAGCGTGAACTTCCTCGGCGGCCACGCGATCGTGGGCGCGCACCTGCCGCTCGCCGCGGGCGCGGCGTTCGCGATCAAGTACGAGGGGCGCGATGCGGTTATCGTCTGCTACTTCGGCGACGGCGCCGTCCCTCAGGGGGAGTTCCACGAGTCACTGAACCTCGCGGCGCTCTGGAAGCTCCCCGTGATCTACCTCTGCGAGAACAACCGCTACGCGATGGGTACCTCCACCGACCGCGCCCTCGCACAGACCGAGATCTGGAAGTTCGGTCAGACCTATGGGATCCCGTCCGAGAAGGTCGACGGTATGGACGTCCTCGCGGTGCGCGAGGTCGTCGGTCGCGCCGTGGCCCGGACGCGCCAGGACAAGACGCCGTCCCTGATCGAGGCGGACACCTACCGGTACCGCGGCCACTCGATGCGCGACCCGGCGGGCGCGGTGTACCGGACGAAGGAGGAAGTCGAGCGCGAGAAACAGCGCGACCCGATCGTGATGTTCCGCGAGCGCGCGCTCCGGGCCGGGGTCGTCACGGAGGCCGACGTGCGGGCGATCGAGAAGGACGTCAACGACCGGATCGACGAGGCCGTCGCGTTCGCCGACGCCTCCCCGGAACCGCCGGACGAGTGGCTGTTCACCGACATCTACAAGGAGGACTGAGATGGCGGTGATGACGTATCGCGAGGCTCTGAACCTGGCCCTCCGCGAGGAGATGCGCCGCGATCCGCGCGTGTTCGTGATGGGCGAGGAGGTCGGGCTCTACGAGGGCGCCTACAAGGTGACGCAGGGGCTCCTCAAGGAGTTCGGGCCTCGGAGGGTCGTCGACACCCCGATCGCCGAATCGGGGTTCACCGGCATCGGCATCGGGGCGGCGATGCTCGGGCTGCGGCCCGTCGTCGAGATGATGACGTTCAACTTCGCGCTCCTCGCCCTCGACCAGATCGTGAACTCGGCCGCGAAGATGTACTACATGTCCGGCGGCCAGTTCAACGTGCCGATCGTCATCCGCGGGCCGGGCGGCCCGGCGGCGCAGCTCGCGGCCCAGCACTCGCAGTCGATGGAGACGTACTTCTACCACGTGCCAGGACTCAAGGTCGTCAGGCCGACGACGCCGATGGACGCGAAGGGGCTCCTGAAGTCGGCGATCCGGGACCCCAACCCCGTGATCTTCATCGAGGCCGAGACGCTCTACCCCGTGAAGGGCGAGGTGCCGGAGGACCCCGACTTCGTCATCCCGCTCGGCCGGGCGGTCGTCCGCCGCGAGGGCACCGATGTCACCGTGATCGCCTACATGGGCATGATGTACCGGGCGATCGAGGTGGCCGACGAGCTCGCCAAGGAAGGGATCTCCGTCGAGCTGGTGGATCCGCGGACGCTCCGGCCGATGGACGTCGAGACGATCATCGGGTCGGTGCGCAAGACCCACCGCGTCGTCGTCGTGGAGGCGGGGGCGGGGTTCGCCGGCATGGGCTCGGAAATCTCGGCCTTCGTCACCGAGCACGCCTTCGACGACCTCGACGCGCCCGTCGAACGGGTGACCGGCGCCAACGCCCCGATGCCGTACGCGCGGAACCTCGAGAAGCTCAAGACGCCCACGAAGGACAAAATCGCAGCCGCGATCCGCCGCGTCTGCAACGCGAACGGGAGCTGACGATGGCCGTCACGAAGGTCGTCATGCCGAAACTGTCCGACGCGATGGAGACGGGGAAGATCATCAAGTGGCTCAAGAAGGAGGGCGACCGGGTCCAGGGCGGTGACATCCTCGCGGAGATCGAGACCGACAAGGCCGACGTCGAGATGGAGGCGTTCGGCGCCGGCGTGCTGCGCAAGATCCTGGTACCCGCCGGCGAGAAGGCGCCCGTGGGGACGCTGATCGGGGTCATCGCGGAGCCGACCGAGGACATCGCGGCGGTGCTCGCTGCCGCGCCCGCACCGGCGGCTGCGCCGGGGGCCGGGGGGGCTTCCTCTGCTCGGAAAGACACTCGCCCGGAAGCCCCCCCGGCGCCCGCCGCCACGCCTGCACCAGCGCCGCCAAGACCCGCCGTGGTGTCGGCACCGGCTCCGGCAACGCCCGCGGTCAGCCTCGCGGCGCCGGCATCGGCCGGGCGGGTCAAGGCGTCGCCGCTAGCGAAGAAGATCGCGGCTCAGTCGGGTGTCGATCTCCGGCTGATCCGGGGCACCGGACCCGGTGGTCGCATCATCCGGCGCGACGTCGAGGCGGCCACCGTGACGGCCGCGGCCGCGCCCGCCGCCGTGACGGCCGCGCCAGCTGCCGCCGCGACCGTCCCCGGCGTCGAATACGAAGACCGGCCGCTCTCCCAGATCCGGGCGACGATCGCCAAGCGCATGCCGCTCTCGAAAGCGCCCGTCCCGCACTTCTACGTCACGAGCGAGGTCGCGATGGATCGCGCGTGGGAGCTCCGCGAGGAGCTGAACGCGCTCGAGGGCCAGCCGAAGATCTCGGTGAACGACCTCGTCGTGCGCGCGTGCGCCCTGGCGCTCCTCCGACACCCCGGTGTGAACGCCTCCTTTCAGGGCGAGTCGATCCGCGTCTGGCACCGCGCGCACATCGGCATCGCGGTCGCGCTCGACGACGGACTCATCACGCCCGTGCTCCGAGACTGCCAGGCGAAGTCGCTCGCCCAGATCGCCGTCGACGCGCGCGATCTCGCCGAGCGCGCCCGGGTGCGGAAGCTACGCGCCCCGGAGCTCTCGGGCGCCACGTTCTCGATCTCGAACCTCGGGATGTACGACGTCGCCGAGTTCTCGGCGATCATCAATCCGCCCGAGGGTGCGATCCTCGCCGTCGGGTCGGTGCGGCGTATGCCGGTCGTCGACGACGCCGGGCTCGGCGTCGGGCGGAGGATGGCGCTGACGCTCTCCTGCGACCACCGGGTGATGGACGGGGCGATGGGGGCGCGGT
>QHSX01000044.1 GCA_003221695.1 Candidatus Rokuibacteriota bacterium | reverse complement strand
TGATCCACCGGCTCCGTTCCTGCGCGATGACCCTGATCTCGTCTGCGACTTCTGAGAAGTCCTGGTCCTGGCTCAGGATCACGGCCGCGTCGTACTCGCCACGGTGTGCCATGCGGATGACATCCAGCGCCATCCGGATGTCGACACCCTTTTCTTCGCCGACCGCAAAAGTGAACTCGCTCCTATCCGGCAGCCGAACTGTTTGGTTGCAATACCGGAGTGACCGGCTGAAGACGACGACACCTTGCCGGCCCATCACGGCCAGCTTGGCCGACCAGAAGTTGTGCCAGAACGGATTGTCGGTCGGATCGGGGATGCCCGTGTAGAACCTCGCCTGTGAGAGCGTCCACCCCGCGGCCCTGCAAACCGCGTCGGCGAGGACCAAGACGTCGTAGTTGGGGTAGGTGTAGCCGAACGCCTCGCGGGCGGCGTGAAAGAGGTTCTGGCCATCGACGAAGACGACGGCGCGCTTGGTAGTCGGTTCAGGCGGCAGGCGCGGCTCCGGGCAAAAAATAACCCCGCCCGAGGCCTTTCGGCATATCGAGCGGGGAGCAAGTTGCTATAGAATTTACCACGCCCATCTCGCTATGCCAAGCCTTGCTCCTGCATTATCTTGGCGAGCGCCGAGCCGTCCTGTCGCGCGAGGTTCGGGATGAACTTCGCGTAGTGCCGGATCACCATCTCGTCGTTCGTATGGCCGAGCTGCTTCGAGACCCACCCGATCTGCTCGCTGCTCTGGAGCGCGAGCGTCGCGAAGGTGTGCCGGGTCTGGTACATCGTCCGGTAGCGAAGACCCGCGCGCCGGAGCGCGGGCTTCCACACGCGCTCCCGGACGTTGGTGATGTTCAGCGGCCCACCGGCGCGGCTCGGGAAGATGTAGCTGCTCCGCAGCTGGCTCGCGGCCCGCTGCTCGCGAAGCGCGTGCTGGACCATCGGGAGCATCTCGACGTAGCGCTTCGAGGCTTCGGTCTTGGTCCGGCCTCGCCCGCCGCGCGGGCTGACGGCAGCGAGGACTCCGATGAGCGGCGGGCGCGAGACCCAATCGACCGCCTCCCACTCGGCCGCGATCTGTTCGCTCGGCCGGAGGCCGGTAAAGAACGCGACGGTGAAGTAGCGCTGTTCCTCTGGCGTCCGGAAACCCTTCTCAAGGAGCGTTTTGACCTCTTCGAACGAGAACGGATCGATTGGCACCCGGTCTTCGCGCAGCTTGCTGACGGCGCGCGCGGGGTTACGCGCGAGCCACCCTCGCAGGACTGCGCGGTCGAGGACCTGGCGCAACACGTCGAGGATGATGTTCGCCCGGCGGTTCGAGAGCTTCCTGCCGTGAATTCCTTCGTGGCCTTTGACGGCATTCACGAGGCGCTCGACGTCCTCGAGCTGGATCGTCGACACGAGCCGAGCCGACGTGGGGCCGGTCGTCGCGTCGTCTAAAAATGGGATGAGCTTGCCCTCGATGATCCGCTTGCGGTCGTAGTAGGTGGCCGGGGCGAACCACGCTTTCTTGTTCTCGAGCCACTCCCGGGCGAGGGCGGCGAAGGTGGGCGCCGCGGCGGTCTCGCGCGTCGGCGCGAAGAGGTCCAGTTTGGCGCCATCCGGGAACCACTTGGCGTAGTCGAGCGTCCGGGCGACGATCTCGCCCTCGATCTGCTTCTTGATCCTCCGTGCCTCGGTCCGCCCCTCCCGGGTGGCTGGAAGGCGGAGATACTCGCGGCAGCGAACCTTCTTCCAGGAAAAGTCGAGGACAAGCCGATTCCTGACCGCGGTGATGAAAGCCATGATGCCAGGCTGAACTACACCGAGTTGTTCTGCCGGTCGAGCCAGTCCCGCACCTTGCTCCAGCGGAACATGATGCGCGACCGCGGTTTTATGTAATGCTCACCCAGGCGGAAGACGCCGCCGGTCATGAGGTTCCTGATGGTCTGCTCGGCGTAGGGGATACGACGGGCAAGGTCACGAATTGAGAGATACTCCACGTCCTCGGCGCCGTCAACGCGTTTTGATGCTGTATCTCGGAGTAGACGCTCAGGATCTATCGCGACGGTCTCAAGCAACCGCGAGAGCGCGAGCACCTCGGTCTCCATCTCGACGAGCTCGGCACGGAGCCGATCTAGACGACGCTGGACCTCGCCTCGATCCTCCCGGACCGCGCTCAAGGCCCTGGCCGTTGAGCCGCGACTCATGCCCTCGGTGCTCATTCTTCGTGGCTTCTAGGGTTCTGAAGTTGCTCTGGGTGTGGGCTTGAACCCGCGTCGGCGGGCCTCCTCGGGAGCCAGCGTGCGCCGGTGCCGGGACCTGATGACACCAGCGACCTGCTCCAGGGCTTCAAGGGGGAACAGGGCGCGCATTTCCGTGTCGCCCGTCTGGTGCCGCCTCACGCCCGGGATCGCCCACAACTTCACGAAGGCGCGGGGCCGGTCGCTGTACACGGCGAGGTCCCGGCCATCGAACCACTCGATGCGACCGTAGCGGCCCGGGATGTAGGGAAACCCCTCCTCATCGATCGCCACTCGAACCGACGCTGGGTGGGCAGAGCCCGCAGTTCCTCAAGAGCGCGCTGCTGCACCGGTCGCCGTCTCCCGTTATCTTGATCAACAGACCACCCCCGGTGGATCAACGAACGAGAGCGAGGAACGTGCCAGCACTGGCTTGTCGCGCGTCGCGATCTCATAAGTCCTCGAACAATCGAGCGACCCAAACGAATTCCGATGGCAACGACTGGTTTATCGAACCCGTCCGCACGGATGCAAAACACAAGAGCGTGCTGCAAAGCGCAACGGGGCGGCGAAGGCGCCGCGGCCGCATACCGACTGAGGTGATAGAGCAAGATAAACGAGAGGGCCGGGCGGTCCCTAAGTGCACGTGTGAACTGCGGGGCGGACGGCCCTCCGCCAGTTCGTCCGCGATCGAGCTCTCTTTGGCCGAGGGCGCTGATCGGAGGATGGGAGAAGGCGAGCGGTGGTCCGTCAGCAGGTGCTCAGCGCGTACGTTAGGTAATAGCGCAGGCTGCTCGACGGGGCGATTGACCTGGGGCCACTTCTGATTAAGACGCTGTGCTCTTCGTGGGATCTGGATCGTGCCTCGAAGGGGGCCGGCGGCGGACCCAGAACGAGCCCGACGGCGGACCGATGACGGGTCAGGGATGGAACCAGAGGGAGACAGGCGGGAACGGAGGGAGATCGTACGGCAAGATAAAAAGTCACCTCACGTGCGGTGGAAGTCACCGTGGCGTCGGGCGAAGTCATGAAGCACGCCCCTTCTGGGGTACTTCGTGGTTTCACAACCGCCGTCGCGCACGTTCGGTGTCGCCGCGCGTGCCGCCGGACACTCGGACGGGCTCTCGTCGGCGTGCCGATCGCGGGCGCATTGCCAACCATGATCCTTGGCCTCGGCCTACACGTGAATCTCCCCATGAGTGCGCCGCGCGGGCTGTACCGCCGCCACGGAAGCTCCAGTTCGGGAGGCGTAGATGGCGCCTGCGTCCGTCCCAAGGCGGCAGCGTTCCGGCGCGCTTGAGGCTACCTAGGAACCGGGCTCATACGTAGGAGGCGTGCAGCCCCTCAGCAAGCCCGTCGTCGCCCTCGCTGGCGACTTGGTGGGCCGCTGGCCGGAGGCGGTAATCGGGGTGCGGGTCGGGATAATCGGCGCCACGTCGGACGGTTTCGGGGCCCCGGGCGTCACGCATAACGGGATTCGCGGACCTTTCCTGACCCATAGCGCACCCGACCGGCGCGGCCCAGGCGAGCTCGACGGGAACATTCCGCGCCGCCCTCGGTCTAACCGGTCATGAGAGGCGCGGAGACAGGCCCAGGCCGCAGCCAGCCGCTCACAGAGCAGGACCCGCGGCTGTATCAGATCGCGGTCCTGGCCGCCTTACTGCTCTACGGCATGGCGTGGCTCGACTTCGACGTGGGCCCGGAGCGCACGATGGCCATCCTCGGCACGGCGTTAGCCACCCAGTACGTGTGCGGTCGGATATGGGGGCTCGCGGCCTTCGACCCAAGGAGCGCACTCATCTCGGGGCTTTCGCTCTGCCTCCTTTGTCGGACTAACGAGCCGCTCCTGGCCGTGGCCACTGCGACGGCGGCGATTGCGAGTAAGTTCGCCTTGCGCTGGCGTCGTAAGCACGTCTTCAACCCCACGAATTTCGGCCTCGTGGTGATGATGCTGGTCACCGGGCAGGTGTGGGTGTCCCCGGGCCAGTGGGGGAGCGCCGCGACCTTCGGCTTCCTCATGGCGTCGGCAGGGTGCCTGGTGGTCACGCGGGCCAGGCGGGCCGATGTGACGCTGGTGTTCCTCGGCACCTGGGCCGCGCTCCTCTTCGGCCGCTCGATGTGGCTGCGCGAACCAGTCGCCGTTCCGATCCACCGCCTCGAGAGCGGGGCCCTCATCCTCTTCGCGTTCTTTATGATCTCCGACCCCAAGACGACGCCGGACTCTCGGGTCGGTCGCATGCTCTTCGCAGGCCTCGTCGCCGCCGGCGCATACGTCGTCCAGTTCGTCCTGTTTCGGACGAATGGCTTCCTCTGGTCCCTGGCGGTCGCCTCGCTGCTCGTGCCGGTCATCGACTGGCTTTTGCCCGGACGGCGCTATCGATGGCCGTCGGCAGTCGCGCCCACCGAGACGGGCCTCGGGGCGCACCCCGACCGCGAACGCGCTCGATTCCCCTCGGCACTGGAAAGGAGCTCAGCATGAAACGACTGCTCATCCTGGGAACGAGTGCGCTGGCCGCGCTGGCCTGCGCGCCGGCGGTGCTCGCGTTCTGCGGCTTCTATGTCGCCAAGGCCGACACCAAGCTGTTCAACCAGGCGTCGCTGGTCGTCCTGGCGCGGAACGCGGACAAGACCGTGCTCACGATGGTCAACGACTTCAGGGGCGACCCCAAGGAGTTCGCCCTCGTCGTGCCGGTGCCCACCGTCCTCGAGAAAGGGCAGATCCACGTCGGCGAGCGGGCGGTCGTCGAGCACCTCGACGCCTACACGGCGCCGCGCCTGGTCGAGTACTTCGACGAGGACCCGTGCCGGCCGCGCATGCTCAGCCCACTGCGGTCGGCGCCGGGGATGATGGCAGGGGCCAAGGGTGACGCGGAGGCGCGGGCCAAGAGCCTCGGTGTCACGATCGAGGCGCGCTATACCATCGGCGAGTACGACATCCTGATCCTGTCGGCCGGCGAGAGTGCCGGGCTCGAAACCTGGCTCCGCGAGAATGGCTATCGCATCCCCGCAGGCACCTCGGCCATCCTGGGCAGCTATATCAAGCAGAACATGAAGTTCTTCGTGGCCAAGGTGAATCTCCAGGAGCAGTCGAAGCTGGGCTTCACCTATCTCCGGCCGATTCAGATGGCCTACGAGTCGCCGAAGTTCATGCTGCCGATCCGCCTGGGCACCGTGAATGCCGCCGGACCACAGGAACTGTTCGTCTACGCGCTCACGCCTCGGGGCCGCGTGGAGACCACGAACTACCGGACGGTGCGGCTGCCGAGCGACGTCGAGATCCCTCTCTTCATCCGCGGCGAGTTTCCGCGCTTTTATCGCGACATGTTCGCCCAGCAGGTGAAGAAGGAGGATATGCGCGTGGTCTTCCTCGAGTACGCCTGGGACATGAACTGGTGCGATCCCTGCGCGGCGGACCCGCTGACGCCGGACGAGCTGCTCCAGCTCGGCGTGTTCTGGGTGGATCAGCGGCCTACCGGCCCGGCGATCCCGGGTCCCCGGAGCCCCCGCTTCGCTCCCGGCGGCGCGGTCGATGTGTTTGTGACGCGGCTGCACGTGCGTTACGACGCCGCCCACTTCCCCGAAGACCTCGTGTTCCAGGAGACCGCGGATCGGGCGATCTTCCAGGGCCGTTATATCCTGCGCCATCCGTGGAAGGGCACGGAGGTCTGCGAGGCCGCGAAGCGATACCGCGAGGAGCTGTACCGCCGCGCCGATCGCGAGGCGCAGACCTTGGCCGCGCTCACCAGTTGGTCGATCGACGAAATCCGCAAGAAGATGCGCGCCGACTATGGTGACCTGCCCGGCCAGCCGCGGAAGTGGTGGCAACGCCTCTGGGGTGGATAAGCGCAGGGGCCTCCCCGGCAGTAGCGGCTCGTAGGAGTTCCTGCCCGGTGGCGCCATGGCGGCGCTGTCCGTCCTGTCGAAGACTGCGCAGGTCAAGTGTCCTTCGATCAGATCCCAGCAAATAGCTATGCCGATGGCATGCATTCCGGCTAATTTGGTTGGTAGTCGAGATGTTCCCCCTTAATGCCATGAGACCTGCGAACTTATGGCGAACCCAAGTCGGTTTTGGGGGTCGAGCATGAGACAGACGGTCGTGGCGTTGGTGCTCGTCGTGTGGGGCGCTCCGGCGCTCGGACCGCTCGGCCCGTCCGCTTCGACCGCTCAGGAGTCTGCCGGCCCGCACGTGGTCCACTTCTCCCCCGAAGGGACAATCAAGAAAATCCGGCAGGTGACTGCCCGCTTTTCAGAACCGATGGTTCCTCTGGGCGATCCGCGGCCGGCGTCCGACGTCTTTGAGATCGCCTGCCCAGAGGCGGGGACGGCTCGCTGGGTGGACAGCCGCGACTGGGCCTACGACTTCGCACGCGACCTGCCGGCGGGCGTGCGCTGCACATTCCGCCTGCGCGCAGGACTTGTGACGCTGGGGGGCAAGCCCGTAGGCGGCCAGCACGAGTTTTCATTCTCGACGGGCGGCCCGGCGATCATCGCCTCGCTGCCATACGCGGGTGCAGGCGGGATCGACGAAACCCAAGCCTTCCTGCTGGTGCTCGACGCGGATGCGGTGGAGCGCACGGTCATAGACCATGTCCGATTCTCTGTGGAGGGCGTCGTCGATCCGGTTGGTGTCGGGATCGTCTCGGGCGCGGTGCGGGACGAGATCCTGAAAACCCAAGGGCGGTGGCTCCCCCCGGGGCCCCGGCTCGTGATCCAAGCGAGACAGCATTTTCCGAGCGGCGCCGGCGTGCGCTTGGTTTGGGGCAGCGGCGTGGCGACTGCGAGCGGCGTGGCGACTACCGAAGACCAGGTGCTCAGCTTCAGGGCGCGTGACACCTTCAAGATCGCCTTCGAGTGCGAGCGCGAGCACCGGGACGCTGCATGTATCCCCGTGACCCCGATGCAGCTGCGCTTCTCGGCGCCAGTTCTCTGGGAGCAGGCCCGGCGCGTGGCCCTCGTCGGCCCGCGAGGTCGGCGGTGGAAGCCTGAGGCGCGCGACGAAGGCGCCGCGCTGCACTACGCGGTCGCGTTCAAGGGGCCGTTCCCGGAATCCTCGGCGTTCAGTCTGGAGGTGCCCGCCGACCTCAAGGATGACGCCGGGCGCGTTGCCATCAATGCTGACAGGTTCCCGCTGACGGTGAAGACAGCGCCGTTTCCGCCACTCGCGAAGTTCTCCGCGCGCTTCGGCATCGTCGAGCGCGCCGACCCGGTGCTCCCGGTCACGCTGCGTCGGCTGGAGCCCGAGGTGCGCGCGCGGATGCTCCGGGCCGAGCGTGACGAGCGCGGTGTGCTGGGTGAGCTCCTCCAGCGCGTAACGACGACAGTCTTGAGAATTCCGCCCGCCTACAGTCGGGATATCGTGCCGTGGCTCCGGCGTGTCGCCGGCGCGCGGCGCGCGGCGTCGGTCTTCGGCCCGAACGAGCGCGCGCGCCGCGAGTTCACCCTGCCTAAGCCTGGCGGTGCGGACGCGTTCGAGGTGGTCGGCATCCCACTCGGTGAGCCGGGGCTCTACATTGTCGAGCTCGAGAGCGCGCGCCTCGGCGCGTCATTCCTTGGTCCGGCCACGCCGATGTACGTTCCCGCGGCTGCGCTTGTCACGAACCTCTCCGTCCACTTCAAATGGGGAGCGGAGAACGGGCTGGTCTGGGTCACCACGCTCGACCACGCGCGGCCGGTCGAGGGCGCGCGCGTGACCGTACAGGACTGCAGGGGCGACGTGCGATGGCAGGGGTGGACCGACGCACGGGGACTCGCGATTGTGACGGGTCTTCCGGCGCGGACCGCGCTGCCGGACTGCGACCACTCGTACGGTGATGACTGGACCCAATCGCGTGCGCTGAGCCAGCTGGGCTCGGGCCTCTTCGTCATCGCACAGACGCTCGACGACCTGAGCTTCGTCCACTCGAGCTGGGACGACGGCGTCGAGCCCTGGCGCTTCCAGCTCCCGCGGCCCTCGTCGTGGCAGGGGGCGGCGGCGGTTCACACGATCTTCGACCGGCCGCTGCTGCGAGCGGGTGACACCGTCCACATGAAGCATGTGGTCAGGACGCGGACGTTGACCGGCTTCGCGCCGACGCCGCCGAAGGACCGGCCGACGAAGGCCATCATCCGCCACACCGGCAGCGACGAGAAATACGAGCTGCCGCTTGCGTGGGACGCGGTCGGCGCCGCGGAGAGCACGTGGGCGATCCCAAAGAGCGCGAAGCTCGGCCGCTACGTCGTCGCCTTCGATGCCGGTTCGCGGGGCGCGCCGCCTCGCTTCGAACGCGAGGGTGAGCGGGAAGGGGGTGAGTTCAGGGTCGAGGAGTTCCGTATCCCATTCATGAAGGCGGTGCTCAGGCCACCGGCGGAGCCACAGGTCAACGCGACGGAGATCCCGCTCGACCTCAGCGTCCGGTACCTCGCAGGCGGCGGCGCCAGACGGCTGCCGGTGACACTGCGCGCCCAGATCCTTCCGAAAACGCCACCGCCGTTCGACGGCTTCGACCGGTTCGCGTTCGCTAACGGTGTCGTCGCCGAAGGGACCACTCGGCGCGGGCTAGCGGACACGGACGAGGGTGGGGAGGGCGCGGAAGCTCCCGCGGGGCAAATCAGGCGCGCGAAGCCCGTCATCCATCAGCGCGACCAGCTCACGCTCGACGCAGCCGGGACGGCGCGCGCGACCATTCGGGGCCTGCCGCCCGCGGCGACGCCACGCGACCTGCTGACCGAGCTCGAATTCCGCGACCCGGCGGGCGAAGTCCAGACGGTCTCGACCCGCATCCCGCTCTGGCCGGCGTCGCGCCTGGTCGGCATCCGGCCTGAGTCCAGCGTGGCATTCGGGGATCACATCAGTACGCAGGTCGCCGTCGTCGATCTCGCCGGGCGGCCGGTGGCTGGCGCCGAGGTCCGCGTCGACGTCTTCGAGCGGACGCTCTATTCGCACCGCAAACGGCTCGTCGGTGGCTTCTACGCGTACGAACACGTCCAACAGATCCGCCGCCGGGGCGAGTTCTGCCGAGGCGTGACACCGGTCGGCGGCGTGCTGGTCTGCGAGGGCGCTCCGGGTGTGAGCGGCCACATCATCCTCCAGGCGCTCACGACGGATTCAGCCGGTCACACGACGACCGCACAGGCTGACGTGTGGATGGTCAGCCCGGAGGCGCAGTGGTGGTTCGACGTGAGTGAGAGCGATCGTATCGACCTCCTGCCCGAGCGGCGTCGATACGAGCCCAATGAGACAGCGCGCCTTCAGGTACGGATGCCGTTCCGCGAGGCCACGGCGCTGGTCACGGTCGAGCGCGAGGGCGTCCTTGACGCGTGGGTGAGGCCGGTGTCCGGCAGCGAACCCTGGGTGGAGGTGCCGCTCCGCGGCGCGTATGCACCCAACGTGTTTGTCTCGGTCCTTGTGGTGCGCGGGCGGGTCGGCGGTATCCAACCGACGGCGATGGTGGACCTGGGCCGCCCGGCGTTCAAGCTTGGCATCGCAGAGATCCGCGTGGGCTGGCGAGCCCACGAGCTCACCGTCAAGGTGACCTCCGGGCGCACGACGTATCGGGTGCGCGACACGGTTCCCGTTTCGATAGCCGTGCGCACGTCAGACGGCAAGGCGCCCGCGCCTGGGAGCGAGATCGCCGTCGCTGCGGTGGACGAAGGGCTCCTCGAGCTCTTGCCGAATGAGAGCTGGAACCTCCTCGAGGGGATGATGCAGCGTCGCGACTATGCCGTCGAGACCAGCACCGCGCAGGGGCACGTGGTCGGCCAGCGCCACTTCGGACTCAAGGCGCTCCCGCAGGGCGGTGGTGGCGGTAGCAAAACAACCCGCGAACTGTTCGATACGCTCCTCTTCTGGAAGGCACGCGTCGCGCTGGATGGACGGGGCGACGCCGCCCTCGAGATTCCCCTCAACGACTCGCTGACGAGCTTCCGGATCGTCGCTGTCGCCACGAGCGGTGTCGACGCCTTCGGTACGGGCGCCCTCACCGTCCGCACCACGCAGGACCTGATGGTGCTGCCGGGGATCGCGCCGCTCGTCCGCGAGGGCGATCGTTTCCCCGCCGAGGTCACGCTTCGAAACGCCACAGAGCGGCCGATGGAGGTTGTCGCCGCGGCCCGTGTCGAGGGGCTCGCGACGCCGCTTCGGCGGCAGACGGTCGCGCTGGCCGCCGGCGAGGCACACACCGTCGCGTGGGAGGTGACGGCCCCGGTCGGCGCGCGCACGCTGCGCTACGAGATTGAGGCGGGCGAGGCCGGCGGCCGGATGGACCGGGTCGTCGTAGCCCAACAGGTGGTCGCCGCGGTGAGCGTCCGAACGTTCCAGGCAACGCTGTTTCAGTGGGACCCGCGGCAGCGCATCATGCGCCAGGCCGTCGAGCGCCCGGCCGACGCCGTCCCTGGCCGGGGCGGCGTGCAGATCGCGCTGCGACCGACGCTGGTTGAGGGCCTGGACGCTTTGCGCGGCTGGATGCGCGCGTATCCGTACACGTGCCTCGAGCAGCTCGTCTCACGCGCCGTCGCCCTCCGCGATGAGGCGCAGTGGCGGATCGTCCTCAACGCCCTCCCCGCGCACCTCGACGCCGACGGCCTGCTCAAGTACTTTCCGTCGATGGTGTCGGGCAGCGAGGTGCTCACGGCCTACGTGTTGGCACTGAGCAACGAGGCGGGGTGGCCAATCCCCGAGGACGTGCGCGGCCGCCTGGAGGGCGGACTCCGCGCTTTCATCGAGGGCCGGATCGTGCGGCGCTCGGAAGTGCCGTCACCCGATCTCACTCTGCGCAAGCTCGCCGCGCTCGAGGCGCTCGCGCGTTACGGCCGGGCGGAGCCGGCGCTGCTGGCAAGCCTTCGGGTCGAGCCAAACCTCTGGCCGACCTCCGCCGTTCTCGACTGGTGGTCCATCCTCCGGCGCGTGGACGGCATCGCCGACCGCACCGCGCGCCTCGCCGAGGCCGAGCGAGTCCTGCGCGCGCGGCTCAACCTCCAAGGAACGACGATGGGCTTCTCGACGGAGCGGTCGGATGCCCTCTGGTGGCTCATGGTCTCGTCGGACTCGAACGCCGTTCGGCTCATCCTCGCGCTGCTCGATGCTGACAAGTGGCGCGACGATCTTCCGCGACTGGTCGGCGGCGCGCTCGCCCGCCAGCAGCGGGGCGCCTGGGATCTGACGACCGCGAACGCGTGGGGCGTGCTGGCGCTCGAGAAATTCTCGCGCAGCTTCGAGCGGACGCCAGTCGGCGGCAGGACCTCGGCCACGCTCGCGGCGGTCTCGCAACGGATTGATTGGCTGGCCGTCCCGAAGGGCGGCACGCTCGCACTGCCGTGGCCCACCGAACGCTCGGAGGTGGCGCTCAGCCACGAAGGCTCAGGTCAGCCGTGGATTACTGTGCAGGCGCAGGCCGCGATCCCACTCGCCGCGCCGCTCTCGAGCGGCTACAAGATCGCCAAGACCATCACGCCCATCGAGCAGCAGCATCCGGGGCGTTGGAGCCGCGGCGACCTGCTCCGCGTGAAGCTGGAGGTCGAGGCGCAGGCTGACATGTCCTGGGTGGTTGTGAACGATCCAATTCCGGGCGGTGCGTCACACGTGGGCCGCGGCCTCCGGCGCGAGTCGTCGATCGCGACCAAGGGCCAGAGCGAGAGTGGCGCCGCATGGCCGGCGTATGAGGAGCGCGCCTTCGAGGCGTTCCGCGCCTACTACGCGTGGGTGCCGAAGGGAACCTTCACCGTCGAGTACACGCTCAGGCTCAACCAGACTGGGCGCTTCCTGCTCCCGACGACCCGCGTCGACGCGCTCTACGCGCCGGAGATGTTCGGCGAGCTGCCGAACGCCCCCGTGGAGGTGCGGCCGTGATCGCCGCGCTCGGGGCCGTTGTCGTACTGGCCGCAGGTGCCAGCGTGGTGCCGTCTCCGGTGCCTTCGTTCGAGTCGGTGCGTGCGGCCTGGCGAACGTCCGACGTCCGCCTCGTCGATCGTCATGGTGAGACGCTGCACGAGCTGCGAATCGACGCGCGACGCCGGCGCCTACAGTGGACGCCCTTGACCGACATCTCGCCGGCGCTTCAAGAGGCGGTCATCGCCTCAGAGGATCGGCGGTTCTATCGTCACGGTGGTGTGGACGGTGCCGCCCTGGTCGCTGCGACCGTACGGCGTCTGATGGGGGGCTCGCTGCGCGGTGCCAGCACGATCTCGATGCAGCTCGCCGCGCTCTTCGATCCGGCGCTCCACCGTCAGGGCGGTCCCCGGACGCTCACGCAGAAGTTGCGGCAGATGCGGCTCGCCTGGGCGCTCGAGTCGAACTGGTCGAAGCGCGAGATCCTTGAGGCATATCTGAACCTCGTGACGTTCCGCGGGGAACTCCAAGGCGTGGCGGCCGCCGCTGCGGTGCTGTTCGACAAGACGCCGCACGGGTTGGATGCTGCGGAGTCCGCGGTGCTCGCGGTGCGGTTACGCTCGCCAAACGCGACGCCCGAGACCTGGGTCCGCCGAGCGCCGTCAGCGCTCGGCGGGGCCGCGCCGGCGGCGATCAGGGCCGCCGTGGCCCGCGCTGCGCGGGCGCCGAGAGGCACGGGCCCGCGGGTGGTGCTCGCACCGCACGTCGCATCGCGGCTGCTCGGGCCGTCGACGGCGGCGGCACCCGCGGCCGTCGTGGTGCGGTCCACGCTCGATGCCCCACTCCAGCGGCTCGCCGCAGACGCGCTCCTGGCCCAACTCGCTTCTGTGCGTGCCCAGCACGTCCAGGACGGCGCCGTCCTCGTCGTGGATAACGCCACGGGAGGCGTGCTCGCCTACGTTGGCAGCGCGGGTGACGCGTCGAGCGCACGCTGGGTCGATGGCGTCCGGGCCAGGCGCCAAGCAGGCTCGACGCTCAAGCCGTTCCTCTACGCCCTCGCCCTCGACGAGCGTCTCGTTACGCCGGCCTCCCTCGTCGAGGACAGCCCGGTTGAAATATTGGTTTCGGGCGGGCTCTACCGGCCCCAAAACTACGACGAGCGGTTCCTCGGCCTTGTCAGCGTGCGCACTGCGCTCGCCTCCTCGCTCAACGTCCCCGCCGTGCGAACGCTGGGTCTCGTCGGCGACGAGGTGTTCGCGCAACGATTGCGGCGCCTCGGCTTCGAGGGGCTGCGCGAGGGGGGCGACTTCTACGGCCCGTCCCTCGCGCTCGGCTCCGCCGACGTAAGCCTGTGGGAGCTCGTCAACGCTTACCGGACGCTCGCCAATAGCGGTCGGTGGAGCCGCCTGCGTCTCACGCCCGGGGAGACGACGGGCGAGGAGCGACGCGTGTACTCTGAGGCCGCCGCGTTCCTCGTGTCACACATGCTCGCCGACCGCGAGAGTCGCAGCGCCACCTTTGGGCTCGAAAACGCCCTGGCCACACCCTTCTGGACCTCGGTGAAGACAGGAACGAGCAAGGACATGCGCGACAACTGGTGCGTCGGATACTCGCGCGACTACACCGTGGGGGTTTGGGCGGGAAATTTTTCCGGTGAGCCGATGTGGAATGTGAGCGGTATTACCGGTGCCGCTCCTGTGTGGCTGGAGATCATGACGTACCTCCACCGTGCGCGGTCCAGTCACGCTCCCGCGCCGCCGGCTGGCGTCGTTCGGGCGCGGGTCGACTTCGCCCGGACCGCGGAGCCGGCGCGCGAGGAGTGGTTCCTCAGGGGCACAGAGCCGATCGCGCTGCCGAGGATCGGCGGCTACGGGCATCCACGCATTGTGGCTCCGACCTCGGGGACACGCATCGCGCTCGACCCCGATATTCCGGCCACGTACCAACGAGTCGCCTTCGAGGCCGAGCACGCATCGCCCGATTTGCGTTGGGTTCTGGACGGCGCCGATATCGGCATTGCCACGTCTCTCGTGCTGTGGGCGCCACGCTCGGGCAAACACCGACTGTCACTCGTGGATGTAGACGGCCGTCTGCGCACCAGCGCGACGTTTGAGGTGCGGGGAGTCGGCGCTGCCGACTGAGCGCCGGACTCCCTTCCGCGGTGCTGCTCGTCCAGCCCGGGCTCCAATTCGAGCTGGGGTTCGTACAGCCGGTCGGCCGAGTGACGCTGGAGGAACGCGGCTCTCGGCGCGGGTACCGATTCTGACAATTTTCTGACAAAACGTCGGTAGATGACCCTCTCTCAGGCCTTGCGCCATACAAGCCCAGCTCGCTAACTTCGCGATAGGTATACCGTGGGATACCAGCGGATCCGCCGCGAAAGATTTCCCAAGCTGGTCGTCGCCGGTTCGAATCCGGTCGGCCGCTCCAAATCTTCAGGGGGGGGTTACGGGACGACCCGTAGCCCCCCTCGTCGAATTGAGGCGCTTTCCTCATTGAAGCCGCGTCGACCGTCTTGCTACCCTGGTGACCGTCGACGAGTCGTATGCCGTGCACTGATCCACGCGGCGAAGTGAGCTGCCGGGAGGTGACGATGCGTACCTTGAGGATTCTGGCCGTGCTGATCTTCCTCTGTCTGTCCGTCGTCGCGCGTCCGGCGATCGCGGGTGACGTCACCGTCGATCGGGTCGTGGCGGCACAATTCAGTTTCGGTTATTTCATCGCAGTGGTCGTCGCGCACGGGACGGCGGATCTGGTCAACGCCCAGCTGTCGGTGAACGGTACCGCGATCGTTGCCGACAACGTCCGAGAGTACGTGATCGACCCTGAGAAGAATCTCACGGCCTGGACGATCGTGAAGTACGCGCACGAGGTCGTGACGCCGGGCGATGTGTTAACCGCGACGGTCAGCGACATCGAGCTCGGCGGTAACGAGAAGTCCGTGCCGTGCGGCCCGGGATACGTCCAACTCCGCCAGACGGTCTTCTGTCGGTGAGTCGGTAGGCCAGGCACGCCGGCAAAGACAGCCGGCGTGGCCTGGTGAGCGACCTCTATTATCGTGGCTTATTATCGTGGCTCCGGCGAGCCTGCCACCACGCGCAGGAGCCACGCGGCGGCCGTCGCCGCCGCCAGGTGCTTGAGCGTGTGCCCGCTGACGATCCCGCCCACGGCGAAGATCGGTCGGTCGAGCGCTTCGCAGAGTTTCGCCACCGCATACCAGCCGATGGCCCCCAGGAGATCTGAGGTTCGAAGCCAGCGCGCCGGAAACAGGACGAGCGCCAGCGGGAGGAGGACCGCCGGCAGGAACTGCACGAGGCCGTAGAGCCTGAGGTCGCCCGCGCCCGCGGTCTCGCCGAGGCGCCAGATCACGACACTGGCGACCCCGATCATGACGAGGGCGGCGAGCAGCCACGGGCCGGCGCGCGGGCTCACGCGCTCGCCGAGCGTGAGTGCGCAGAACGCCATGAAGGCGACCGCCATCGGCAGGCGGTCCCAGAAGAGCGTCGCCGTGGTGGGCGCAGCGTGGTAGTAGGCGGAGCCCACGCCGGTCAGCGCCAAGCCCGTGAAGAGGACGAGGAGCGCCGCACGCTCCCAGCCGCCACGCCCGCGCGCGACCACCGCCAGCCCGATGCTCCCGACGAGCGCGAGCGGCAGGTTCGAGAGGACGTTGAGCGCGCTGGGGATGCCGAGCACTCGTCGGTGGTCGGCGAAGTCGTGGTATGCGGGGTCCTGCGGGATCGGCGGGAGCGTGAAGACCGCGGCGGTCGCGATCGCGCCGAGCGCCAGCAGCCCGCCGACGCGCCAGCCGAAGGCACGCGGGGTGAGGGCGTCAGGCGCCGACGAGGTCAAGGGTGTGGATGCGGGCCCGTGCGCGGCGATCTTGTGAAAGAGATCGCTCTTGGCGTACTCTTCGTCGACGTGCGCGGGGTGTCGCCGACGTCGATCGCGTCGAACGTCCGGTTCGCGATCAGCTCCATGGCGCGATTCACCATGATAGCGTGCAACGCGTGTGACATGGCGCTCGAGTCCGTTGGCGCCGCGGCGCCCACCGCGCGGACCGAGTACGTCTGCCCGATGCACCCCCAGATCGTGCGCAGCGCGCCGGGAGCGCGGCGATGAGTCTGAGCTCCGTCTCCGTAATCGCCAACGCGCTCCGCCCGCGGCGCTTGGCGCTTTGAGTCGGCCACGGCCGGTGAGCGTCACCAGAGCCCGATGGCGAGCCCGTGGAGGACCATGCGGATCCCGACCGCGGCCAGCGCGAAGGCGAGGATGCGCCGGATCGCGACGGGGCGCGTCCGGATCGACACGCGGGCGCCGAGCTGCGCGCCGGCGAGGATACCCGCACCCATGAGGGCGGTCGTGGTGAGATCGACGTGGCCGAGGGCGAAAAACGTGGCGGCGCCGACGAGCGTGGAGATCGAGAGGACGAAGTGGGAGGTTGCCGTGGCGATGTGCACCGGCAGGCTCAGCACGACGATGAGGAAGGGCACGTGGATGATCCCGCCGCCGATCCCGAACACGCTCGAGAGGATCCCGACGAGGAAGCTGACGACCACGCCCTTCCAGGTGTCCACGTGGTAGACGTGGGCCGCCCCGCTCGTGTCCACGATCCGGCGGGCGCCGGCACGCGCCGAGGGCGCCGCGGTGATCCCCGAGAAGAGCAACACGGCGATCAGGACCAGGAGCGCGCCGAACGCGACGCTGAATTCACGCGAGGACATCGCGCGCGTGAGGTAGGCGCCACCGATCGCCCCGGGGATGGTGGCGGCCGCGAACTTCCAGCCGAGCTGGAGGTCCACCCGGCGCTGGCGCAGGTAGGCGAAGCTTCCGGAGGCGGCATTGAGGAACACCAGCGAGAGGGACGTGCCGACGGCGTCGGCGGGGAGGAAGTGATAGCCGATGAGCAGGAGCGGCACCAGCAGGAAGCCGCCCCCCGCACCGATCAGTGTGCCGAACGCGCCGACGAAGAACCCGATGGCGACCAGCGTCGCCGCGGAGAGATACGTCACCCGGCCTCCTCATCGCAGTGATCTTCGGGTTCGGGGTCGTGCGAGGATGATGGCATGAACGGCACGCGCCCGTACTGGTCACCATACGTCGCCGGCCTGGCGCTCGGCGTTACGCTCCTTGCCACCTATCTTCTGATGGGCTTCGGCCTCGGCGCCTCGGGTGCCTTCGCCCAGATCGCCGCGCGTCTCGAGGTGGCCGTGGCGCCCGGCCGGGCCCAGGCGACCCCGTACCTGATGGGCTACCTGGAGGCCGGCCGGCTGTGGGCGCAGTGGATCGTGGTCGAGATGGTCGGCGTGCTCGTTGGCGCCGGCCTCGGCGCGTGGACGGCGGGGCGCTTCGCGTGGCGGCTCGAGAAGGGCCCGCGGATCGGCGCGGGCCGCCGCCTGGCGTTCGCATTCCTGGGCGGGGCCACGGTGGGCTTCGCGAGCCGCGTCGCCCAGGGGTGCACGAGCGGAGTCGCGCTCTCCGGTGGCGCCGTCCTCGCGCCGGGCGCGTGGGCGTTCCTCGCCGCGTTCATGGCGGGCGGCTTCGCCACCGCGTGGATCGTCAGGAGGGCGTGGCGATGAGCTGGCCGCTCGGCCTTGGAGGCGCGGGCGGGCTCCTCGTCGGGCTCCTCGCGGGCGTGGCCTTCGGCTTCGTCCTCGAGCGCGGCGGTCTGGGTGACCCGAAGAAGCTCACCGCCCTCTTCTATCTCGAAGACTTCACGATGCTGCAGGTCATGTTCACCGCGATCGCCGTCGCTGCCGCGGGGCTCGGCGCCCTGTCGCTGCTCGGCGTGGTCGATCTCACCGAAATCGCCGTCCAGCCGACCTATCTCTGGCCGCAAGCCGTTGGCGGCTTGATCCTCGGGGTCGGCTTTGCGCTCGGCGGCTACTGACCCGGCTCCTCGGCCGCAGGTGCGGCCTCGGGTCGGCTGGACGCCGTGGTCTTCATGCTGGGCCTGATCGCGGGCGTCATCGTCTTCGCGGAGGTCTACACGGCGATCGCGACCTTCGTCTGGAGCGGCTCGCTCCAGAGCGCTACTCTCGCCGAGGTGCTCGGGCTTCCGTTCTGGTTGCTGGCGGCGCTGGTGGTGTTGATGGCGCTCGGGACGTTCTGGCTCGTCAGGCGGCTCGAGCCCAAGGCGGGAGCAGGGCTATGCCGCTGACGCCACACGTCGAGCACCACTTCACCGCGAGCGCGGTCGTCAGGGACATCGTGATCGGCATGTCCGACGGGCTCACGGTGCCGTTTGCGCTGGCGGCGGGAGTCTCGGGCGCCGTCGATTCGACGGGCCTCGTCGTCACCGCTGGCGTCGCCGAGATCGCAGCCGGCGCCATCGCCATGGGCCTCGGGGGTTACCTGGCCGGCAAGAGCGATCTCGAGCACTACATCAGGGAACGCGCGCGGGAGGAGGTCGAGATCGCGGAGAAGCCCGAGGTCGAAGCCGAGGAGGTCATGGAGCTGCTCCAGTCGCACGGTCTCACCGCCGAGGAGAGCGCGCCCGTCGTCGAGGCGCTCCGGAGGCGCCCGGAGGCGTGGCGCGACTTCATGATGCGCTTCGAGCTCGGGCTGGAGAAGCCCGATCCAGCCCGCGCGCGGACGAGCGCCCTCGTCATCGGCGGGGCGTACGTGGCGGGCGGGTTGATCCCGCTTACACCCTACATGCTCATGGCGAGCGCGCGGAGCGCCCTACCGTGGTCAGCCCTCGTGACACTGACGGCGCTGGCCGTCTTCGGCTGGGTCAAGGGCAACTTCGCGGGGACGACACCGCTCCGGAGCGCGCTCCAGACCGTGCTGATCGGCGGCCTGGCAGCCGGCGCGGCCTTCCTCATCGCCCGCCTCATCGCGTAGCGCCGGCGCGCTCCGCGCGGCGCGTGAAGAGGAGCTCCGTGACGCCCTGGTCCGTCTTGCGCTCGTGGACGTCGCCGAAGCGGGTGATGAGGTCGAGCATGCGGCGGTTGTCGGAGAGGACGTAGGCGCGGAACCGGCGCATCCCTCGCGCGGCGGCGGCGGCGAGCACGTCGCGGACAAGGATCGTCCCGAGCCCCCGGTTCTGCCAGTCGTCCTGGACGACGAACGCGACCTCGACCGTGTCCGGCTCGTCCGTCGGCTCGTAGCGTCCGACCCCGATGATCTCGACCCCGGCCCCGGAGGCGCCCTCGTGCTCGGCGACCAGCGCGAGCCGGCGGCGGTAGTTCACCGTGGCCAGAATCTGCGCCCAGTCGGGCGGCAGGCGCTTCATGACCGTGAAGAAGCGATGGTAGGCGGTCTCGCGGCTCAGCCGGCCGTAGAGCTCCTGGAGCCGCGGCGCGTCCTCCGGACGGATCGGACGGATGTGGACGTACGAGCCGTCCCTCAGCTTGGCGTCGTGCACGAGATCGCGTGGATAGTCGGCGGGTGTCGTCGTCACGGAGCCATTTTCTCACCTCGTCTTTGAGGTAGACTCGGGCCCGTGGCGACGCCGGCATCGGGCCGACAGCTCTTCCTGGACGGCTTCCGTGGGCTGGCCCTGATCTTCATGGTTCTGAACCACACGGGCCGGTGGTGGCTCGAGCGCCCGATGGGGTGGCCGCGGTATCACCTGGTCTACCTGACGGTGACCCTCGCTGCGCCGATCTTCCTGTTCCTCGCCGGTTTCTGCATGCCGCTCTCGTTTCTCAACTCGACGGTCACGCGCGGCGAGCGCTACATGTCGGTCGCGTGGAAGTACGCCCGGCGTGGCGCCCAGCTCGTCGTCGCGGGCTGGTTCCTGAACCTGCTCGTGTTTCCCGACGAGCCCCTGTTCGCCGGCGGGGTGCTCCAGACGATCGGCCTCTCGATCATCGGGCTGACGGCGCTCCTGCCGGTGATGGTCTCGCGCGTCGCGCGCTGGGTGCTGCTGGCCGCGGCGCTCGGCATCTACACGAGCTTCGCCCTCGCGCATCCCTTCCTCCGCACGTGGGTGAAGGCCCATCCCGGCCTTGCCGACGTCTGGCTCTACGACTTCCCGCTCTGGCCGTGGTTCGCCTTCGCACTCCTCGGCGGGGTGCTGGGATGGGTGTGGACCGAGGGCCAGCGGCGGGGCGACGACGATCGGCGGTACTTCGAGGTGATGAGCCTCGTGGGCGTGCTATGTCTGGCGGCGTTCCTCGGTCTCGAGGTCACCATCGGGACCACGCCGCACTTCTTCTCCGGGCGCGATCTCGTCCTCAATCAACATTGGAACCCGGGGGCCGTGACGTGTCTGTGGATCCTCGGCATCCTCTTCTCCCTGCTGCCAGCCACGTATTACCTGATGAAGGTGCGGCGGGTGCAGGTGCCCTGGCTGGTCGTCCTCGGCCAGAACGCACTCATGCTCTACTTCGTTCACCAGGTGATCGTCCTGACCTTCCTCCGCCAGCGGTTTGGCGTGCTCTTCCACTCGTGGTGGCCCTACGTGCTGGCCAACGCGCTCCTGATCGCGGCGCTCGTCGTCCTCGCTCGGGCTTGGCCGCCGTTCAAGCGGCGGGCGCTGGCCCTCGTGCGCTCGAGCGCGACACGGGGCGCATCGGCTGGTGCGGGGGCTCGGACCTGACCGAAGCCCCCGCCGCCGCTGTCCTAGTGGCTCTGGTGCGCAGACGGGAGCATCGTCTCCACCAGCGCGCGCATCTCCCCGCTGGTCCACTCGCGCGGACCGACCGCCAGGCCGGCGACCTCACCACGGGGGCGGACGAGGAACGTCGCCGGCAGCCCGGTGACCCGCCAGGCGCGGGACGTCCGGAGGTCGGGGTCGAGCAGGATCGGGAACGTCAGCCGCTGGTGGCGCACCCACGGCTCGATGAGCGCGCGTGGCGCGCCGCGGTCCTGAGACACGGCGAGGACGACCAGGCCGCGGTCGCGGTATTCCCGCCACAGAGTCTCGAGCGTCGGCATCTCGAGCCGGCACGGCTCGCACCAGGTGGCCCAGAAATTCAGGACGACCAGCCGGTCCACGTGGTCGGCGAGCGACGCGGCGCCCCCGTCGAGCGTCGCGAGCCGGAACGGGGGCCCGTGCTGGCCGTCCGTCAACTCGGTCACGCCGGCCTTCTCGAAGGGGTCGAGCGCCGGTACGGCGGGTCGCGCGTGATGGCCGCCCTCCTCGCCGGGGCGCCTCTCCGGCAGCGCCCAGAGGAGGCCACCGAGCAGGAGGACGGCGAGCCCCGCGCGCGCGAGCGACTGGTAGCGGCTCACGCCGATGAGGCTAGACGCCCAGCTTCTCACGGGTCACCGGACTCTCCCGCAGCTCCGTCGCCGAGGCCGCGAACACGATCAGTCCCTTCTCCATAATATAGCCGCGGTCGCACACGCCCAGGGCCACGCGCGCGTTCTGCTCGACGAGGAGCACCGCCACGCCGAGGCGCTTGAGCTCCGTGATCATGCCGCGGATCAGGCGGATGACCGCGGGGGCGAGCCCCTGCGTGGGCTCGTCCATCAGGATGAGCCGGGCCCCCGCCATCATCACGCGCGCGATCGCGAGCATCTGCTGCTCGCCTCCCGAGAGCGTCTTGCCAGGCTGGTCCAGCCGCTCGGAGAGGCGCGGGAAGTGGTGGAAGACGTCCTCGAAGCGCCGGCGCCGGAGTGCGGTCGACCGATCGCGGACGGCCGACAGGCCCAGCTCGAGGTTCTCGCGGACGGTCAGTCCCGGGAAGATGCGCCGGCTCTCCGGCACGAACCCGATGCCGAGCCGGGCGATCTCGTGGGGCGTGAGCCGGGTGAGGTCGTGGCCGTCGAACTCGATCGCGCCGCGCCACGGCTTGAGGAAGCCCATCGCGGTCTTCATGAGCGTGGTCTTGCCCATGCCGTTCTTGCCGAGGAGCGCGACGGCCTCGCCCGACCGGATCTCGAGCGACACGCCGAAGAGGATCGGCGTCGCCCCGTAGCCGGCGTGGACGTCGGTGATCCTGAGCCCGCTAGTCGTCGGCGCCCCCGAGGTACGCCTCGATCACCCGCGCGTCGCTCCGGATTGCCTCGGGCGTCCCCTCGGCGATCTTCTCGCCGAAGTGGAGGACCGCGATCCGGTCGGAGATCCCCATGACGACGGACATGTCGTGCTCGATCAGGAGGACCGTGAGCCCGCGCTGGAGCGCGATCTTCCGGACGAGCGCGGTGGCGTCCCTGGTCTCGCCCGGCGTCATCCCCGCCGTCGGCTCGTCGAGCAGGAGCAGCGTCGGCTCGGTCGCGAGCGCCAGGCAGATCTCGAGGTAGCGCTGCTCGCCGTGCGACAGGTGTTGGGCCAGCTCGTCGCGCTTGACGGCGAGGCCGAACGACTCGAGGAGCTCCGTCACCCGCACCTCGACGTCGGCCGCACGCCACAACGACGCGACGCGACCGGAGTCCGCCGAGCGCGACTGAGCGGCCACGCGGACGTTCTCCCCGACCGAGATCTCGGGGAAGACGTTCGTGATCTGAAAGGTCTTCGCGATGCCAAGCCGATTGATCCGCTCGGGCGGCAGGCCGGTGATCTCGTGGCCGCGAAAGACCACGCGGCCAGCGCTCGGGGCGTGAAGGCCCGCGATCACGTTGAAGAGCGTGGACTTGCCGGCGCCGTTCGGCCCGATGATCGAGAAGACCTCGCCCTCGGACACGGCGAGACCGACGCGGCTCAGCGCCGAGAGCGCGCCGAAACTCTTCGAGACCCCGTCGACCTCGAGGACTACGCCCCCTGCCGCCATTGCCGGAAGCCGTGGAGACGCCGGATGCCGAGGAGCCCTTTGGGCATGAACAGCACGATCAAGACCAGGACGACGCCGATGACGATGAAGTACCAGTCCACGAACGAGGAGACCTTGTCGCGGAGGATCGTGAAGAACGCGCCGCCGAGGATCGGGCCCACGAGGGTCCCGAGCCCGCCGATCATCACCGAGATGATGAACTCGCCCGATTCCGTCCAGAGCATGAGGTCGGGCGTCGCGAACGCCGCGCGCATCGGGTAGATCGCGCCCGCGAGCCCTGTGAGCAACGCCGAGATCATACACGCGGCCATTTTGTAGCGCTGGACGCGGTACCCGAGGAACCGCGCGCGGTCCTCGTTCTCGCGGATCGCCACGAGGACCCGGCCGAAGTGCGACGTGACGACGACGCGGCAGATCGCGTAGGCGACCGCGAGGTAGACGAGCACGAGGTAGTACTTGCGCTGCGGCGTGTCGATCGGGACGCCGCGCCAGAGGTGGGCGTCGGGCAGGCCCTGGATGCCGTCCGAGCCGCCGAAGGTCTGCGTGTAGCGGAAGAAGGTGTAGACGACCTCGGCGAAGATCAGCGTGAGGAGCGCGAAGTAGATGCCCCGGCGCGCGGTGGCGAAGTACCCCACGATCGCCGCGTAGACGCCGACGACCACGAGCGCGCCGCCGAGGCACGCCCAGAGGGACAGGACGCCGCGCTCCAGGAGGATCGCCGTGGCGTACGCGCCGAGCCCGTAGAAGGCGGCGTGGCCGAACGAGACGAGCCCCGTGTAACCCATGAGGAGGTCGAGGCTCATCGCGATCGCGCCGAAGAGGAGCGCGTCGAAGGCGAGGAGCAGGTAGTACGTCGGAATCCCGGGCAGGGCCGGCAGCGCCGCCAGCGCCACGAAGGCGACGAGGACCCGCCACGTCACGACCCTACTCAAGGACGCCCTCCCGGCCGAAGAAGCCGCGCGGGCGGACGATCAGGACCACGATCATGATCGCGAAGATCGCGATCGCCACGCGCTGCGGGTTCATCCACAGCGAGAAGAGGCTCTGGGCCGTGCCGATGACGAGCGCGGCCACGACGGAGCCGCCCATCGAGCCCATGCCGCCCAGGATCACGACGATGAACGCGAGCAGGATCATCTCGACGCCCATCTGCGGGTACACGGTGAAGACGGGCGCCAGGAGCAGCCCGGCGAGGGCGGCGAGCGCCGCCGAGCCGGCGAAGGTGAGCGTGAAGAGGCGCGGGACGTTGACGCCGAGACCGTCGAGCATCTCCGCGTCCTGCACGGCCGCCCGCACCAGGACCCCCGCGCGCGTGCGGGTGAAGAAGAGCCAGATCAGGAGCAGCAGCGCGGACGAGGCTCCGAGCAGGAAGAGACGATAGTTCGGGTAGGTCATCCCGAGGAGCGGCGTCGAGCCCGTGACGGGCGGCAGGACGCGTCGCATGTCGCCGCCCCAGATCTGACGTGCGCCCTCGCGGAAGACGAGCGCCAGGCCGAAGGTGAGGATGAGGCCGTAGAGGGGCTCGCGGCGGTAGAGCGGGCGCAGGGTCGCGACCTCGGTGACGGCGCCGAGCGCGGCGACGAGGAGGGGTGCGGCGATCAGGGCCACCCAGAACGAGTGGGTGACCCCGATGACCGCGATCCCCGCGTACGCACCCAGCATGTAGAGCTCGCCGTGGGCGAAGTTCATCACGCCCAGCAGCCCGAAGATCACGGTCAGGCCGAGCGCCAGGAGCCCCAGCGCGGCGCCGAAGACGAGGCCGTGCAGGAGCTGCGGCAGCAGGACGGCGACGAGATAGTCCAGCTTAGTTCTTCTTCTTGATCTCCCAGCTGAATCCTTCCACCGGGTCTCGGCCGACCATCGGCTCGCCGATCGAATCCGTGCCGGCGATGCGCGCGATCGGGATGTTCTTGCCGCCCTTCACCTGGTAGAGGTGCATGTCCATCACGACCTGGTGGTCCTCCTTGCGGATGCACTGGCGGCCGATGTGGGTCTCCTCCCGGCACATCCCCTCATGGGCCTCGGCGACACGGTCGGGGTCGAAGGACGTGGCCTTCTCGACCGCGGCCGCCCAGAAGTGGACGGCGTCGTACGCGCCGGCCGCGATGTTGGCGTCCACGCCGAACCGCTTCCTGAACTTGGCGTTGAACGCCTGCATGCTCTTGTCCGGGTTGTACGCGGAGAAGTGGTTGAGCTGGACGAAGCCCTCCATCGGCTCGGCGATGGAGGGCAGATCCTGTTGCAGCAGGAAGCAATCGATCCCCGCGAGCTTGTACTTCCGGGTCATGCCGAACGAGTGGAGCTGGGTCATGAGGCGCAGCGAGTCCGTGCCGGCGAACGCGAGGAAGAGGACCTCGGGGGCCGCTTGGTTGATCGCGCCGAACCACGGGCTGAAGTCCTTGGTGTCGAGCGGCGCGCCGGCCACGCCGACGACCTCGCCGCCGAGCTTCTCGAGCGCGGTCTTGAACTGCCGGCCGTCCGACTGCCCCATCGCGTAATCCGTGTAGAAGATGTAGACGCGTTTGCCCATCTTGTCGACGATATACTTCGCGAGGCCGTTCGCCTGCATGCGCGAATCGGGCTGGTTCGAGAAGTAGTACTTGTGAAACTTCGTCGTCCGCATGAACTCGGCGCACGAGACCGAGTTCCAGTGGATCGTCTTGTGCTTCTTGGTGACGTCCATGACCGCCATCGTCGCACCGCTCGAGACGACGCCGACGAGCAGCTTCACGTCGTCCTGGAGGATGAGCTTCTCCGCCTTGCGCACGGCGGGGGCGGGTTTGGTCTCGTCATCCTCGGAGAGGATCTCGATTCGATGGCCCAGGACGCCCCCCTTGGCGTTCAACTCCTCGACCGCCATCTGGATGCCCATCGTCTGGTATTTCCCGTAACCCTCGAAGACCCCGACCTTGGAGCCGAGATCGCCGATCTTCACGACCTTCGGCTGCGAGACCGCGGGCGCCGCGACCACTGCGAGGGCGGCGACCGTTGTGAGCACGACGGCACTGGCGATGCGCTTCATGAGCCCCTCCTTGCTGGGGTTGACGCGTCGATGAAGGCCGAGAGGGCCTGCGCGATCCGGGTGAGCGGTTCCCGGAGCTTGTCCGGGGCCGCGATGGACTTGGCGTAGCCGGTCGCCTCGTCGAAGGCGAGGCGGATGACGACCGAGGTCCGGTCGTCGCGCCGCGCGACGGCGAAGTCCACGAGGTTGTAGTAGCGCCAGATCGCCTCGAGGAACCGCGCGCCGATCGCCGCGCAGGCCTCGCGGGACAGCGTCGGATCCGCCGTCTGGCGTGTGGCCTCGCGAGCCAGGTCGCGGGCGAGCGCGGCGAAGAAGATCGTCAGGCCGCGCTCGACCTCGGCGCCGTCGCCGCCCTCGAGGGCGGCGCGCAGCCCGGCCTCGAGGCCGGCCGGGAGCCTGGCCGCCCGCGCGCGCATGTCGGTCTGGAGGGGGCCCGTGTCGAAGAGACGGCGCGCCACGGCGAACTTGCCCGCCTCGACGGAGAACTTGATCTGCTTGAAGTTCGTCGTGATCTCGTTGTCCTTCGGAACGTAGGTGCCGACATGATGGGCGGCGGCCGGGCAGAGCGTGACGAGGAGCGCGACGGCCGCGGCGAGGGAGGCGGCCACCACCCGGGCACGCCCGATCACCCGCGTTCCCTCCGCATCATCCGCCACGCGACGAGGCCGGCGAGCCACCAGAGGGCGACGATCGTGGCGCCGCCGAACGGGGTCCACACGAGCCATTCCGCGACCGTCTTCCCCCTCTCGGGTCCGTAGTAGGGGATCAGCCCGCTCCAGACCAGGTAGCCGAGAGGATAGCCTGCTCCGCCGACGGTGAGAAGAACGATGATGGGCCGTCGGGAGGCGGGCGAGCCCGCCAGCGTCGCGGCGATCGTGGTCGTGGCGATGATCACGAGCCCCATTCCCTCCGCGTGCAGGTGGAAGAGGCGCAGGCCGGCGTCGAACTTCACGAGCGCCTCGTCGAGCACGCGCTCGTCCACGTCGCGCACGCCGACCAGCCCGTGCGTCGCCGGGCGCGCGAGCATCGCGTGCCGGGCCCACCGCGTCAGCTCGACCTTGAAGCGCACCATCGACGCGCCGCCGACCTCCGCGCACCCGATCAGCACCACCGCGGTCAGGAGCACGGCGACGGGCGGGAGGCGCCATTGGAGCGGGGCCCGCGTTTCCGGAATCATTGTAACGAGGGCCGCGAGGCCGGGACACTCTGTGGGCGGCCCGAGCCGAGGCACGACCCGGCTGCGGTCCTCATTTCGCTTTCCACTCCGGAGGAGGCGCGCCGTCCAGCCAGTCGCTTTTCATTCCAGAGGTTCCCGCGGCCCTGCGAGCGCCAGGGCGAGCGCGAGGCCGGCCACACCGAGGATCGCGGCGCTGCCGAGGGGCGTGAGCACCCAGCGCTCGGCGAGCTCGATGCCCGTGTCGCGCCCGGCTTCGAGCACGGCGACGCCGTAGACGAGGTAGCCGAGCGGGAACAGCCCTCCGGCCGTGAGTGCGAGGTAGAGCGCCGCGCGCGCCCGGCGCCGGGGGACGAGGCTCGCCACGAGCGTGCTCGCGAAGAAGAGGATGAGGCCGACCCCTTCGGCGTGCGTGTGGAAGAAGGAGAGACCGGCCTCGACGCTGAACACGGCGCGGTCGCGGACCTCGGCGTCGTACTCCGCCGAGCCCGAGAGGCCGTGCGCCTGCGCGTTCTGCTCCACGCGGGCGGCGGCGTAGCGCTCGATGTGCGGGCGGAACCGCGACATGGCCGCCCCGCCGGTCTCGCCGAGCGCGATCACGACGACGACGACCAGGACGACCGCCAGGGGTGGACGCCTCAGATCCAGAGCCTCCCGGGCCGAAGTTGCGCGACATTAGCACCGGCCGCGGGGTTTGTCATGACGCGCCGCCTGTGGCAAGGTGGGCGCGTGCGAACGGGAGCCGCCTACGTCGCCGCGCTGCGGGACGGCCGCGCCGTGTACCTGGACGGCGAACGGGTCAAGGACGTCACGAGCCATCCCGCGTTCGCCGAGCCGATCCGGCGCATCGCCGCGACCTACGAGCGCGCCCGCGCCGCCGAGGCCGATCCGGCGCTGACCTACGCCGATCCCGCGAGGGCGACGCGCCACAGCAACATGTGGCTCGTGCCGCGTTCCGCCGAGGACCTCGGCGCGCGGCGACGCGTGCACCGCTTCTGGGCGGAGCCGTCCTACGGCCTGATGGGGCGCACCCCCGACCACGTGGCGTCCGTGCTCACCGCCTTCGCGGCGTGGCGCCAGTTCTTCGACCGGGGCGGCGCGCGGTTCGGCGACAACGTCGTGCGCTTCTACGAGCGCGCCCGCGACGAGGATCTCTACCTCACCTACGCGATCGTCCCGCCGCAGGTGGACCGCTCGCAGCCCGCGCACCGCCATCCGGAGCCGTTCCTCCATCCCGGCGTCGTCCGAGAGCGGGACGGCGGGATCGTCGTGCGCGGCGCGCAGGCGATCGCGACGTCGGCGACGATGGCCGACTGGCTCTTCCTCTCTTACATCACGCCCCTCGTCCCGGGCGACGAGGACTATGCGATCTCGCTCGTCATGCCGATGCACGCCGAGGGGCTCCGGCTCTATCCGCGCCGGCCGTACGCGACCGCGGCGACGAGCGTCTTCGACTACCCGCTCTCCTCGCGCTTCGACGAGATCGACACGACCGTCGTGTTCAACGACGTGTTCGTGCCCTGGGACCAGGTCTTCATCTACCGGAACGTCGACCTGGTCAACGCGCAGTTCCACGAGACGCCCTCGCACACGACGGCCAACTTCCAGTCGCTCGTCCGGTTCGGCGTGAAGCTCGAGTTCATGGCCGGCCTCGCGCTGCGGCTCGCCGAGGTGCAGACGGCGGAGGGGGACCCGAACGTCCAGGCGACGCTCGGTGGCGAGATCGCCGCCCTCTGCGCGGCCTTCGACGCCCTCGTCCAGGCGGCCGAGCGCTCCCCGCTGCTCTCCGCGGGCGTGGCGCGGCCACACCCGCAGTACGTGTACGCGGGCATGGCCCTTCAGCGGCGTCTGATCGTCGACATGATGCGCACGCTCCGTGAGCTGGCGGGCGGCGCCTTCCAGACGGTGCCGTCGTCGGAGGCCGCCTTCGCGAGTGAGGAGACGCGCGTCGACACCGAGCGGTACTACCGGTCCACCGCCGCGCCCGCGCGCGCGCGGATCAAGCTCGTCAAGCTCGTCTGGGACTTCGTCGGCACCGAGTTCGGCGGGCGCCAGCTCCAGTACGAGATGTTCTACTCGGCGGCGCAGCCCGTCGTGAACCGCCGCATGTTCCGTTCGTACGACTGGCAGGCGGCGAAGGCCCACGTGGACCGCTGCCTCGGCGAGTACCGATGACGACCCTCGGCCTCGTGAACATCGGCGCGTTGGCGACCGGGGTCCTCGCGTCGCCGCGACTCGACGCCGAGGCGATCCTGGTCGAGCACGGCCGGATCGCCGCCCTCGGCGCCGCGTCCAAGACCGGCGCGGGGAGCGCCGACGTCGTCGTGGACTGCCGGGGCACCACCGTGATCCCCGGGCTCATCGACTCCCACTGCCACGTCGTGCTCGGCGACTACACGCCGCGGCAGAAGACCGTCGACTTCCTCGACTCGTACGTCCACGGCGGCATCACGTCGGTCGTCTCCGCGGGCGAGGGCGTGCACGCGCCGGGCCGACCGCACGATCCGGTCGCCTCAAAGGCGCTCGCGATCGCCGCGGCGAAGTGCTTCGCGAATTTCCGGCCGAACGGCATGAAGGTCAACGCGGGCTCGGTCGTGCTCGAGCCGGGCCTGACGGACGACGACTTCGCCGAGATGGCGCGGCACGGCGTCCGCCACGCGAAGTACGGCTTCGGCGGCTACGCCCATCCGAAGGACGGCGAGGCCGACATCCGACGGGCGCAGACGCACGGGCTCTGCGTCATGTCCCACTCGGGCGGCACCTCGATCCCGGGGTCGAGCCCGATCACCCACGACGTGCTGCTCCAGCTCCGGCCCGACGTCTGCGGCCATATCAACGGCGGGACGACGTCGCTCGACGAGGCGGGAATCGACGCGATCGTCCGCGAGACGCCGATGGCGCTGCAGGTGGTTCAGGCGGGCAACCTCCGCTCGGCCCTCTATCTCTTGCGGCGCTGCCGCGAGGCCGGCGCGCTCGCGCGCCTGTGCGTCGCGAGCGACACGCCGACGGGGACGGGCGTCATGCCCCTGGGCGTGGTCAAGAGCGTGTGCGAGCTCGCCTCCCTCGGTGACCTGCCGCCCGCCGAGGCGCTCGCGCTCGCCACGGGCAACAACGCCCGGATCTTCCGGCTCGAGCCCGGGACGGGCTCCATCGTCGTCGGCGCGCCCGCGGACCTCGTCGTCTGCGATGCGCCGGCCGCCTCGCTGGCGAAGGACGCCCTCGACGCGATCGCGCGCGGCGACATTCCCGGGGTCTCCTGCGTGGTGATCGATGGACTGGTCCACGCGGGGCGGAGCCGCAACACGCCGCTCGCCATGCGCCTCGCCACGGTCACCGCATGCAAGCCATTCCCTACAAGAACCACCTGATTCGACCGGACTCGCCCGCGCTCGCATCTGGCGGATGGAGGCCCAGGGCGTGGGTGGTGTCACCGCGGGGGTCACGCCGAGCGCAACACCCCATCTTCCCTCCCGGCGAAACTCGTCCGACGCTTCAGCAGGCCAACCAGTACGCGATCGAGCTGGCGAAGAAGTGGATCGACGAGCAGGGGCGATAGCGTCCCCGCGGGCGCTGACGCTTGACACGAACGCGTGCGGCTGGCTAGAGTGCAGCGCCACCCATGAGCCCCACGGGCTGGATCGGCAAGCCGGTGAAGCGCGTCGAGGACGCGCGCCTCCTCACCGGCCGTGGGACGTACATCGACGATCATCCGCCCGTCGCCAACCTCCATCACGCGGCGATCGTCCGCTCGCCCCACGCCCACGCGCGCATCGCCGGCTACGATCTCACGGCCGCGCTCGCCGTCGACGGTGTCGTCGGCGCGGTCACGGGCGAGGACGTCCTGCGCCACACGAAGCCCTTCTCGGTCGGTGTCACGGCGCCCGTCCACTACTACTGTGCGGCGACCGACAAGGCGCGGTTCGTCGGTGAGCCCGTCGCCGTCCTCGTCGCGAAGACCCGGTACATCGCGGAGGACGCCGCGGAGCTCGTGCGGGTGCGCTACGAGCCGCTGCCCGCCGTGGTCGATCCCGAGCGCGCGCTTGAACCCGACGCGCCCGTGCTCCACGACGCCGTCGGGACGAACCTCGCCGGCCACCGGCGGCTCGTCTACGGCGATCCCGACCGTGCCTTCGGAGAGGCCGACGTCGTTCTCAAGGAGCGCTTCCGGTTCCCGAAGTACGGCTCGACGCCGATCGAGACGTACGGCGTGATCGCGGCGTGGGACTCGCTCGAGGGCGTGTGCACCGTGTGGTCCAACTTCATGGGGCCGTTCATCATGCACCCGCTCACGGCGCGTGTCCTCGGGCTCCCCGAGAACAAGCTCCGCTTCATCGTGCCGCCCGACATCGGGGGCTCCTTCGGGATCAAGACGTCGATCTACCCCTACATCGCGCTGATCGCGTTGGCGGCGCGGCGCACCGGCGTCCCGGTCAAGTGGATCGAGGATCGCCGCGAGCACTTGCTCGCCTCCTCGAGCGGCACCGACCGCGTCGCCTACCGCGAGCTCGCCGCGAAGAAAGACGGGACCATCCTCGGGATGCGCTTCCGCTGGCTTGATAATGTCGGTGGGTACATCCGGAGCCCGGAACCTGGATGTAGTTTTCGCCCGACCGGTAATTTTGTCGGCCCGTACCGCTTCCGGAATCTGGAAGTGGACGCTTCCGTCGTCATGACCAACAAGAGCCTGACGGGGCCGAACCGCGGCTACGCGTGCGGCCACCTCTACTTCGAGAGCGAGGGGATGATCGATCGGCTCGCCGACAAGCTCGGCCTGGACCCGGCAGAGGTACGGCGAAGGAATCTCATCCCAGCCGACGCGTTTCCATACCGAACTCCGACGGGTGGTCTGTACGACTCGGGCGATTACCAGGCGGCGTTCGAGAAGGCGCTCGAGCTCGCGAAGTACTCCGAGCTCCGTCGCGAGCAGGCGCGGGCGCGGGCGGCCGGCCGTTATTTCGGGATCGGCCTGGCCCTCGCGGTGGACCCGTCGGTCTCGAACATGGGCTACGTCGCGACCGCGCTCGACCCGCAGTTCCGCGCCAAGCCCGAGTACCTGCCGAAGTCGGGCGCCGTCGACTCGGCGACGGTCAAGATCGATCCGCTCGGGCGTGTCACTGCGATTCTCGGCACGACACCCCAGGGCCAGGGCCATCAGACGATCGTCTCGCAGATCGTCGCCGACGAGCTCGGGCTCACCCCCGAGGAGATCACGGTCGTGGACGAGATGGACACGTTCACGCGCGTCTGGTCCATCTCGTCGGGCACCTACTCGAGCCGCTTCGGCTCCGTCGGAACGAGCGCGGTCGCCCTCGCCGCGCGCAAGCTCAAGGCCAAGCTCGTCGAGTACGGCGCGCACCTGCTCGGCGTTCCCAAGGAGCAGCTGGAGTTCCGAGACGGGGCCGTCCGCCCTACGACAGGGAAGGGACCCTCGTACTCGATCAAGGACCTCGCCGGGCGCGCCCACTGGAACACCGAGTCGCTTCCCGAGGGGATGGAGCCGGGCCTCCAGGCGACCGCGGTCTTCGGCTTCACGGTCTCGAAGGCCGTGGACGCGGAGGACCGCGTGAACTCGTCGAACACCTACGGCTTCATCGCGGAGGTGATGGCCGTCGAGGTGGACCCGGAAACGGCGGCGATCACGATCCTCCGCTACGTCACGGTCCACGACGCGGGGACGATCATCAACCCGATGATCGCGGAGGGCCAGATCTACGGCGGCGCTCTCCACGGCCTGGGCGGGGCCCTCTACGAGGAGCTCGTCTATGCCGAGGACGGCCAGCTCCTCACCGGGACGTTCATGGACTACCTGGTCCCGACGGCGAGCGAGGCGCCGACGATCGACATCGCCCACGTCGTGTCGCCTTCGCCGCTGACGCCGCTCGGCTCGAAGGGGCTCGGCGAGTCGTCGTCGATGACGGTCCCCGCCGTCATCGCCAACGCGGTGAGCGACGCGCTGGGACCACTCGGCATCCGGATCACCGAGCTCCCGATGACGCCGACGAGGCTCTACGAGTTGATCCAGAAGGCGCGAACGTGAAGCCCGTCAAATTCGACTACCACGCCCCCGCGAGCCTCGACGAGGCGCTCGCGCTGCTCCGGCGCTACGGCGGCGACGCGAAGATCCTCGCCGGCGGCCAGAGCCTCATGCCGCTCCTCAATTTCCGCCTGAGTCGTCCCGCGGCGCTCGTGGACCTGAACCGGATCCCGAGCCTCGCGTACATCGAGGAGCATGACGGGCAGGTGAGGTTCGGCGCGATGACGCGCCAGCGGATGATCGAGTTCTCGCCACTGGTCGCGCGGCGGCTCCCGCTGCTCAGAGAAGCGACGAAGTGGGTGGGGCACCTGCCGATCCGGACGCGCGGCACGATCGGCGGCTCGATCGCGCACGCCGACCCTTCCGCGGAGTACCCGGCGGTCCTCACCGCGCTCGACGGCGAGGTGGTGGCGCGCGGGCCGAAGGGCGAGCGCGTCGTGAAGGCCAAGGACCTCTTCGTCACGTACCTCACGACGAGCCTCGAGCCCGACGAGATCCTCGTCGAGGTCCGCCTGCCGGCGACGGACGCGGGCGCGGGCTTCGCGCTCGAGGAGTTCGCGCGACGCCACGGCGACTTCGCGATCGTCGCGATCGCCGCGCTGGTCGTCCCGGACGGTGCGCGCTGCAGAGCGGCCCGTCTGGCCACGGCCGGCGCCGGGCCGGTGCCCGTGCGACTCCGCGCCGCCGAGCAGATCCTCGAGCGCGACGGGCTCACCGACGCGGCGATCGACGCCGCGGCCGGGCGCGCCGCCGAGCTCGTGTCGCCGGACTCCGATATCCACGCTTCGGCCGACTACCGCCGTCACCTGACGGCGGTCCTCACCCGGCGCGCGCTCAGGCGCGCGCTCAGGGTCGCCCATGGCTGACGCGGTCACCGTTCGCCTCACGGTGAACGGCGTCGAGCGGGAGGGGCGCTGCGAGCCCCGCAAGCTGCTCGTGGATTTCCTGCGCGAGGACCTCGGCCTGACGGGCACGCACGTCGGCTGCGAGCACGGCATCTGCGGCGCGTGCACTATTTTGATCGACGGCGAGGCCGCGCGTTCCTGCATCATGCTCGCGGTCCAGGCCGACGGCGCCGAGCTCTTGACGATCGAGGGGCTCATGCGCGACGGCAAGCTCCACCCGCTCCAGGAGGCGTTCCGCGAGCACCACGGTCTCCAGTGCGGGTTCTGCACGCCGGGCATGCTCATGACGGCGCTCGATCTTCTCCGAACGAATCCGTCGCCCACGGAGGCGGAGATCCGAGAGGGCATCTCCGCCGTCCTCTGTCGCTGCACCGGCTACCACGGCATTGTCCGTGCCGTCGAGGCCGCCGCGCGGAAGATGCGCTGACCGCCGATGGAATGAAAGGCGGCATGCGGAACGGAGCCAGGTCGCACCTCGTCTCGGGCCACCCACCGATCGTACCGGCCCCGCGGTCCTCGCTCCAACGGAGCCAGGTCGTACCCACAGCACGCGACCCTCGGAGGGCGCCGGCCTCGCGGTCCCCCCAATGCCGCTGATCGGCGCGCCCGTCCGCCGTGTGGAGGACGCGCGCTTCCTGACAGGGCAGGGCCGGTACGTCGCGGACCTCACGCTCCCCCGGATGCTGCACGTCGCATTCCTCCGGAGCCCGCACGCCCACGCCGGCATCGTCTCGATCGACGCGCACCCCGCACGCGAGCTGCCCGGCGTCCTCGCGTGCATCACGGGCGACGAGATCGCGACGCAGGCCCGCCCGATGCGTGCCGAGTCGAGGATGGCGGGCTATCACCCGACCGAGTGTCCGCCGTTGGCGCGGGGCAAGGTCCGCTTCGCCGGCGAGGCGGTGGCCGCCGTCCTGGCCGAGAGCCGTTACACGGCCGAGGATGCCCTGGAGCTGGTCGACGTCCGCTATGCGACGCTCCCGGTCGTCGGAACGCCGGAGGCGGCGATGGCAGGGGGCGCTGCGCTCGTTCACGAGGCGGCCGGGAGCAACGTCCTCCTGACGCGCGCCTTCGTCCAGGGCGACGTCGACGGAGCGATGAGGGACGCTGCGCTGGTCGTCGGCGACCGCTTTCGCTTCCACCGCCACGCGGGCGTGACGATCGAGAACCGGGCGTGTCTCGCCGACTGGAACCCGGGCGTCGGCGAGCTGACGCTCTGGTCGTCCACCCAGGTCCCGGGCCTCCTGCGCGAGGGGCTCGCCGCGCTGCTCGACCTGCCCGTGCACCGGCTCCGCGTCGTCGCGCCCGACGTGGGGGGCGGCTTCGGCGTGAAGAGCGCCCTCTACCCCGAGGAGGTCGCCGTCTGCGCCCTCGCGCGGCTCACGGGACGGCCGGTGCAGTGGGTCGCCGACCGGCGCGAGGACCTCCTGACGAGCACGCAGGCGTGGGACGAGACGATCGACGCTGAGCTGGCCGTGAACGCTGACGGGACGATCCGAGGTCTCCGAGCCCGCGTCGTCGCAGACGTCGGCGCGTACTCGATCCATCCGTGGACCGCCGCGATCGAAGTCGTCCAGGTGATCAGCTTCCTCCCCGGGCCGTACCGCGTGGAGCATTACCGCGGCGAGGCGTGGGGCGTGGCGACCAACAAGGCGCCGATGGGACCGTACCGCGGCGTCGGCCGCCCGGTCTCCACCTTCGTGACCGAGGCGCTGGTGGACCGCGCGGCACGCCGCCTGGGGATGGATCCGGTCGCGCTCAGGCTCCGGAACCTCATCCGGCCCGACGAGCTCCCGTACCGCTCGCCGTCCGGCGTCGTGTGGGACAGTGGAAGCTTCGTCGAGTCGCTCGAGCGGGCGCGCGACGCGGCGGGGTACGAGCACGTGCGCGCCGAGCAGGAGCGCGCGCGTCGGGCGGGACGCTACGTCGGCGTCGGCGTCGCCTGCTACGTCGAGCTGACGGGCGTCGGCTCGGCGATCCCGGCGTCACCGGGCGCCGCGATCAGCACCGGGACCGAGGGCGCGACCGTCCGGGTGGACCCCGGCGGGACGGTGACGGCGAGCTTCGGTCTCGCCTGCCACGGCCAGGGACACGAGACGACGCTGGCCCAGGTCGTCGCCGAGGAGCTCGGCGCGCGGCTCGAGGACGTGCGCGTGGTCTCGGGCGACACCGCCGCCGGGCCCGTGGGCACCGGAACGTACGCGAGCCGGAGCGCGGTCATCGGCGGCGGCGCCGCGATCCTCGCCGCGCGCGCCCTCAGGGAGAAGGCGCTCGCGATCGCGGCGCATCTGCTGGAGGTCTCCGCCGACGATCTGACGCTCGGGGACGGTCGCGCGACGGTGCGCGGCACACCGCATCGCGGGCTCACGCTCCGCGAGATCGCGGGTGCGGCGTACGCGGGCGCCAAACGGCTGCCGAAGGGGATGGAGCCGGGCCTCGAGGCGACGCGGTTCTACGATCCGTACTTCGGCACGGCGTCCAACGCGACGCACATCGCCGTCGTCGAGGTCGACCCGGAGACGTGCGCGGTGATCGTGCGCCGCTTCGTGGTCGTCGAGGATTGCGGCCGGATCATCAATCCTCTGATCGTGGAGGGCCAGGCGATCGGGGGCGTCGCTCAGGGCGTCGGCGCGGCGCTCTTAGAGGAGGTCGTCTACGCGGACGACGGTCAGCTCCTCACGGGTAGCCTCATGGACTACCTCGTCCCGACGGCCGCCGAGCTCCCGGCCGTCGAGGTCGTTCACCTCGAGCATCCGTCGCCCACGACCCTCGGGGGCTTCAAGGGGGTCGGCGAGGGGGGGACGATCGGCGCGCCCGCCGCCGTGGCCAACGCGATCGCCGACGCGCTCCAGCCGTTCGGCATGGAGCTGAGCGAGCTTCCCGCGACGCCCGACCGCCTCTTCCGTCTGCTTTCGCGTCCGCGTACGACATCATCGCCCGAGACGCCATAGAGACACCCGATCCGTCGGGGGCGGTCGTATCGCTTCTTCCGTTTGGACTCCCAGCAACCGATTGCTAGTATCCGCATCTAAACATCAGCAGCAGGTGGTTGGCCGGGCGTCTGTAAGGGAGAGGGGAAGACCACATGGACCGACGTGTATTCCTCACGACCGGGACCGCGTCCGCGGTGGTCGCTGGTCTCGCGCGCCCTCTGAGGGTGTTCGGCGGCGCGGCGTCTCCAGGTGTGGCGACGTGGCGCGCCTTCGAGGTGACGACGCGGGCCGAGATCGTCAATCCGACGGGCGTGACACGGGTATGGCTGCCGCTTCCGCTCATGCCGGACACGGACTACCACAAGAACCAGGGCCAGAGCTGGACCGGGAACGCGACGGCCACGCGCATCCACCGGGAGCCGAAGTACGGCGCCGCCATCTTCTACGCCGAGTGGCCGGCGAGCGAACCGAGTCCCGTGGTCGAGGTGACGACCCGCTTCGCCACGCGCGACCGCGCCGTGGACCTCACGGCGCCGGGCCGCATCGGCCGCGAAGACAGGCGCGAGCTCGCCAAATACCTCGAAGCCACACGTCTCATCCGGACCGATGGAATCGTCCGCCGGACCGCGGTCGAGATCACGAAGGGCGCGAAGACGGAGCTCGACAAGGCGCGCGCGGTCTACGAGTGGATCGTCGAGAACACGTTCCGCGATCCGAAGGTGCGCGGCTGCGGCATCGGCGACATCAGCGGGATGCTCGAGACCGGGAACCTCGGGGGCAAGTGCGCCGACCTCAACGCCCTCTTCGTCGGGCTGACGCGTTCCGTCGGCATCCCGTCGCGCGACATCTACGGCGTGCGGGTGGCCGACTCGGCAGAGTTCAAGAGCCTCGGGAAGAGCGGTGACATCAGCCGTGCCCAGCACTGCCGGGCGGAGTTCTACCTCCCGACCCACGGCTGGGTCCCGGTCGATCCCGCCGACGTGCGGAAGGTCGTGCTCGAGGAGCAGGGGGGGCTGGCGCTCGGCGACGCGACCGTCCAGCGCGCACGCGCGAAGCTCTTCGGCGCCTGGGAGATGAACTACCTCGCATACAACTACGCGCACGACGTGCGGCTGCCGGACGCGTCGGGCGATCCCATCGCGTTCTTCATGTACCCGCAGGCCGAGTCGGGTGGCGAGCCGCGCGACAGCCTCGACCCTGGCGCGTTCCGCTACAACCTGACCTCGCGCGAACTGAGGATGTGATCCCCGCGGGAGCACCCGCCTAAGGCTCCTCGAGCAGATCGATGTACGCACACGCCACCAGAGCGGACTCCGGAATCCCGAACGCCGCCATCAGTTCGCGCGCGACTCGTTCCCCCTCGACCGCGGCTTCGCCGTCTGCCAGAACGACCTCGATCTCCAAGAAAGTCCCGAGTCCGTGGACTTCGTCGAGGTGGATGCGAGAGCGGCCGATCATGAAGACCTCGCGTCGTTTCTCTACGACACCCCGAACGCCCAGCGCTCGAGCCAGGACCGCCGAGACGGTCTTGGCGTCGGTGCACGCGGAGCGCACGTACGAGGACTCCTTCGGGCCGGCTCGATCCGAGCGTTGGTAGAAGATCAGCTCGCCCGCTCCCTCGGAGACCTGCCGAAGCTTGAAGCGTCCCCGAGGGACGACAAAGAACGTATCCGTCTGCAAAAAGACCTCGGGCGGCGTGGACGCGAGGGACCCCACTTTCACCCGAACGAGTGGGAGGTCTGAGACCCGCGCCTTGATCTCGATGTTTCTCGCCACCCTCTACGCGGCGGCTGGCTTCACCTCGCCGGAGAGACGCTCGATGGCGCGGACCATCGCCGGCACGCCGGTCCGCGGCAGATCGAACGTCATCCACGCGGCGCCGAGGGCGCGCACCCGGCGGATGTCGGACACCACCTCGGCCACGGAGCCCTGAAACGCCGCGCGGCCCCTGCCCTTCGGCGCATCGGTCAGGTCGAGGAGATTGCGCGGCGCGAGGCCGAGCGCGTCCCGCCGGCCGCTCCGGGCGGCGAGGTCGCGCAGGGTCGCGAAACCTTTCTCGATGTCGTCGAGACTGAGCGCCAACGGATGCCAGGCGTCGCCCAACTCAGCGCACCGGCGCACCGCTGGTGCGGACACGGTGCCCGGCGCGCCACCGACCCAGATCGGCGGGTGCGGCCGCTGCGCGGGCCGGGGAGAGAACGTCGCACCGGCGAAGCTCACGTACTCACCCTTGTACGCCGGGACGTCGCTGGCCCACGCCGCCTTGATCGCCCGGATATAGTCATCGCTCAGGCGCCCGCGCTCCCGGAACGGCAGGCGTAGGTCCACGAACTCGGCCTCGTCCCAGCCCACGCCGACGCCGAAGATGAAGCGCCCACCCGACACCTGATCGACGGTGGCTGCCGCCTTGGCCGCCACGAGGGCGTTCCGGTAGGGAAGGACGATCACGCTGGCTCCGAGGCGGATGCGCTGCGTGCGCCCGGCGAGATACGCGAGGAGCGAAAACGGGTCCGGCCAGTGGGCCCCATAGTGCTGGGTGGTGGCGGGCTTGGCAAGGATGTGATCGGGGACGAAGACGCCGTCCAGGCCTGACGCCTCCGCGCGCGCCGTCAACGACTCGGCGTCGGCGACCGTGAGCTGCCAGATCGGAAGCACGACCCCGTAGTTCATGAGGCCCTCCCTGCTCGCGCGTTTGGCGCGTTCGGCTTCATACGCGCGTCGAACATAGCTCACCCGTACGGAGCGGGCAAGGACGCGGGTCAGGCCGGGCCGAAGCCGACGGAGGTCTGGTCGCCCTTGACGAGCGGGCGGAAGCGGACGGGCAGGCCGACGGCGACCTTGTCGAGGGGAATGTCCACGATCCGGCCGAGCAGCGAGACGCCTTCCTTCAGCTTCACCACCGCCACCGCATAGGGCGCGTCGGCCGCGTGGGCGCGCGGCGCGACGCGGATCACCGTGAAGCTCACGATCGTACCGTCGCCACCGAGCGGCACGGGCTGCCAGGCGCGCGCGTGGCAGTCCGGGCAGAACTCCTTGGGCGGGATGGCGAGCCCGCCGCACTTCCCGCAGCGCACCCCGGTGAGCTGGCCCGCCCGCGCACGCTGGAAGAAGCCGTGCAGCGTGAGTACCGGCTCAGTCACGGCCGAAGAGACTCACGAGCACGGTGGCGGTGTTGCCGCCGAGGGTATGGGTGAGACCGACACGCGCCTCGTCCACCTGGCGCGGGCCGGCTTCGCCGCGGAGCTGGGTGACGATCTCGGCGATCTGCGCCGCGCCCGTTGCGCCGATCGGGTGCCCCTTCGCCTTGAGGCCGCCCGACGGGTTGACGGGGATCGCGCCCCCGAGGCTCGTCCGGCCCTCGGCGGCCGCGCGGCCGCCGGCGCCGGGCTCGAAGAGACCGAGGCCCTCCGTGGCGACGATCTCCGCGATGGTGAAGCAGTCGTGCAGCTCGACCACGTCCACGTCGGCCGGCCGCAGGCCCGCCTGCGAGTACGCCGCCGCAGCGGCGCGCTCGGTGGCGGGCACGCGGGCGAGGTCGCGCTTGTCGCCCAGGAGCATCCAGTCCGACGCGGCGGCGGAAGCGAGCACCCGGACCGCCCTCGTGCGCTTGCGCGCGACCTCCTCGGAGGCGAGGACCACCGCGGCGCCTCCGTCGGTGAAGGGGCAGCAGTCGAAGAGCTTGAGCGGATCGGCGATGTACGCGCTCTGCAGCACCTGCTCGACGGTGATCGCCTTCTGGAACTGGGCCTTCGGGTTGAGCGTCCCGTGCTTGTGGTTCTTCACGGCGACGGCCGCCATCTGCTCCTCGGTCGTCCCGTATTTCTCCATGTGAGCGCGCGCGATGAGCGCGAAGACGCCGGGGAAGGTGAGGCCGAGCGTCTGCTCCCAGATGGCGTCCGAGGCGTAGGCGAAGTACTCGGTGGACTCCGCGGTGGGGACATTGAGCACGCGCTCGGCACCGCCGACGAGCACGACGTCCGAGACGCCCGCGGCGATCTCCATCACGGCGTGGCGGAAGGCCGCGTGCGAGCTGGCGCAGGCCGCCTCGAACCGCGTCGTCGGGATCGCCGGGATGCCGAGGATCGACGCAGCCTGCGGGCCCGTGTGGAGCTGGTGCTCCGTCTCGCTCCCGACGACGTTGCCGTAGTAGAGCGCCTGCACGGCGCCCGGCGTCAGCTCCGCGTCGAGCAGCGCGTCGGCCGCTGCCTCGGCGAACAACTCCGCCGAGGTGCGCTCGTGCTTGCCGAACTTCGTCACGCCCACACCGATCACCGCGACACCTCGCATGGCTCCTCCTCGTCCGGGCCCATGCTAGCATCAACATTCATGGCTGCGCGAGCGCTCGTCTTACTCGGGTGCGGCTGGATCGCGCGCCGCCACGCCGGGGCCGCGCGCCGCCTCGGGATCCCGCTGCTCACCGCGAGCCGCGACGCCGGGCGGGCCCGCGCCTTCGCGCGCGAGTTTGGCGCCGCGGCGGCGTTCGGCTCGTACGAGGAAGCGACGCGCGACCGGCGTGCCGCCGGAGCGATCGTGTGCACGCCCCACAACCGGCACCTCCCCGACGCGCTCATGGCGCTGGAGGCGGGCCTGCACGTCCTGGTGGAGAAGCCGATCGCACCGACGCTCGCGGAGGCCGACCGGATGATCGGCGCCGCCGACGCCGCGGGGCGAATCCTCATGGTCGCCGAGAACGTCCATTTCATGCCCGCGTTTCGCCACGTCCAGCGGCTGATCGCCGGCGGTCGGCTCGGCGAGGTCCGCGAGCTTCACCTCGTCGCGCGCGGCTATCGGCGTCAGGGCGGCTGGCGGCTCGACGCCGGGGCGTGCGGGGGCGGCGTCCTTATCGACGGCGGGATCCATCACGTCCACAACCTGCGCCGGTGGGGCGGTGAGCCGCGGCGTGTCTTCGCCCTCGTGCCGCCCCGGACCGTCGCCCTCGGGGGCGAGGACGCCGTGGACCTCCTCGCCGAGCTTCCCGGCGGGGTGGTCGGATTCGTCGCCAATTCGCTTGGCGCTCGCGGCCTTCCCCGGGTTCAATGGTCCACAGTGACCGGGACCGACGGCACGTGCTTCGCGGACAACCGCGGTCGCTGGGTGCTTCTCCGGGGAGGTCGGGGCACGCGGCTTTCGCTCTTCTTCCGCGACACGCGGGGTCATGTGGCCATGCTGAGCGCGTTCGACGAGGCGATGCGGATCGGCAAGACGCCCGAGACGGACGGCGCCGACGGCCGCCGCGATCTCGCCGTCGTCCTCGCCGCGTACCGCTCGATCGCCGAGCGCCGCCCGGTCGACATCCCGTGCTGAGCGAAGAGGCGCTGATCCTCATCGCGGTCGTCGGGGCGTGCGCCCTGCTGGTGCTCGGCGTCCTCGAGCTCATCTGGCCGTCCCGACCGCGCCACCCCGTTCGGCGCGCTCAGCCCGCGAAGGCGCCGACGACGATCCCGGTGAAGCCCGCGCCCGCGGCTCTGGCCAAGGTGAACTTCCCGGTTGTCGCAAGGCCCGCGCCCCCGGCGCCGGCCAAAGTGGCGCCCGCGGTTGAGCCGGGGTCGGGGACGCGGATGCGCCGCAGCAAGGTCTCGCCCCACGCGCGCCCTCACGCTGGGCACGCCGAACACGTCGCCGCGCGCGAGCCGCTTCCCGCGCGCGTTCCACCCGCGCCGATCGCACCCCCAACGCCCGTCACGACCGCGTCCGCGCCGTCGCCACCGGCCCCCCCGCCCGAGCCTCTGCGCAGCCTCGGGCCTGGCGCGACGCTCCGGATTGATCCGCTGCTGATCGAGCGATGCCTGTCGCTCCACCAGGACCGGCAGTACGAGGAGGTGGTGTCGGTCGGCGAGGAGGCGCTGCTGGGGCTCCGAGACGCGCCGCGCTTGGCGCGGGAGGCGCGTGAGGCGGCGGCGCTCTGGGCGGTCGTGGGTCTTGCGAAGCAGGCGCTCGGCGACGATGTCGGCGCCGGCGTGGCCCTCGAAGCCGCGCTCCGCGTCGCGCCCGCGGACGAGCGCATGACCTACCAGCAGCACATCGCCGCGCTCGCGCTGAGCGCCGCCCAAACCGCGCTGGCCCGCGCCGGGAACCACGATACCGACGACCGCATCGCAGAGCTCCGCGGTGCGCTCGCGTGGACCGAGCGCGGCCTCGCTGCCGTGCCCTCCGACGCGCGGCTCTCCGAGACTCGCGAGAGCGCCCGCGCGGAGCTCTGGCCCGTGTATGAACAGTCGGTCCACAGGTTCCTCCAGCGCCGGGAGTTCCGTGAGGCCCGGCGCCTGCTCCGCGAGGCCCTCGAGGATCCGGAGATCCCGACGGCGCGCGTGGCGCCGTTCGAGGAGTTGCTGTCAGGCACGTTCGGGGGTGAGATCGGTCAGCTCACGGCGCAGGCGATCCGCTCCATGCAGGAGGCGCGCGAGTCGGAGGCGCTCGCCGCGCTCCGCCGCGCCGAGGAGCTGCTCGAGACGATTCCCGACGAGGCGCTGCCCCCGAAGCGCCGCGAGGAGGTGGACCAGCGCCTGTGGTGGGGCTATACCCGGCTGGGCGTGCGCCGCCTAGAAGCGGGCGACTACGAGGATGCGGTCGACCCGCTCGTGCGCGCGCTCAAGCTCCCCGATGTCAGTCCCGACCGCCAGGCGGAGACCCGCGCGGCGCTGGTGCGCGCGCTCGAGGGCGTCGCGGAGCTCCGCGCCCTCTCGATCCGGCAGCTCAACGACGCGGGCGACCGTGACGGGGCTCTGCTGCGGACCGAGACGCTGCGCGAGCTCCTGCGGAGCTGCATGGAGCTCGGCCTCTCGGCGGAGGAGCTGTCGGTCGCCTTCACCCGGATCCAGCGCCTGTGCGCGGGCCTCGGCTTGGAGGACCGCGCGTGAGCGGCCCCGCGCCGCCGCTGGGCGGCCGCGCGAGGCCCCACGGCTCTCACCTGCACCCGCGATCCGAGTCGTCCGCTGCGTCGTCGCCGGCCGCAGCCGTGATACCCATCGCGTACGACGGGGCTGAGTCCTCGATACAGTGCGTCCGTCTGGGAGGAGCGAGGAGCTGGAGCGCGGCCTTCGCGATAATGTGGTGCGCCGCTGTCGTCGGATGGACGCCATCCCAGAAGAGGTACCCGTTTGGCGTTTCACAGATGGCGTCCCGGACGACGAAGAACGTGAGGCAGGAGTCCGAGACGTTCGTCAAGCCGAATGCCTGAGGCGCGGCCAACACGTCGTCCAAGAGCGCGTTGACGTCGAGACGAACGAAGTGGATTTGCCGCCCCTCCAGCGCGCTCAACGTCCGATCGAGCGCCCCATTGTAGGCATCCGTGAGCTGCGTCGCCAGGAACTGAGCGATCGGACCGAGGGCACGGACCGCGGGCGTGATCGCGAGATTCGGCACGTTCGGGATCAAAAACGCTGTCGCGCCCGCGGCGTGGAGCGCCTGGATGTTGCCCGCCACGGCGGTGATCGCAGCGCCAATGATGCCTGTGCTCGTCGCTCCCGAAGGATCGATCGCCAGGGCGTTCAGGGCATCGTCGAGATCGTTCGCGCCAATCCAGACCACGTACAGGTCGTCGGACGACGCGTGCCCGCCGAAGTCAGACAAGAACAGGCCCACTTGAGTGCTGAGATCGTACGCCGAGAACACGGGTGCGGCGGCGCGTGCCCTGGCCCGACCGACGGCGTAGTTCGTGAAAACGCCAGGGGCGCGAAGGGCCGGTTTCCCGCTCGCCGGGTGGTGCAGCCCCCTGGCGAGCTGCTCGGCCCACGTCGCGCCATTGCTGAAGTGATGACCACCGATGGCGTACGGGTCATCGGGAATCGGGACGAACGGTGGATGAGAGGTCGTCCCGAACCTGATGAAGTAATTCCCGGGATCGGACAGGCTGTCGCCGAAGAAGACGAGCTTGCTGGAGTCGTGGGCGAACGTCGCGGGCGCAAGCGAGAAGGACAGCAGCACGAACAACACCAGTCCTCGACGCCAGAGTCGAACCTGCGCGCTGGGAATGGCGGTCATCCTTGACCTCCTCTGTTTGGGACAGGCCGTCGGTCGATTGCGCTCTCGTCACGGCACAAGAGGTCGGAGCAAGGGCCGGACCAAGCAGCAGGACTGGAAGAATCCCCACTTGCTGTTGCGGCGCCACGCAGTGGTGGTGGAACGAGCCGAAAATCCACCGGGCCGGCCGCGACCGGAGAGGCTCAGGAAGGACCGGGGGTTGGAGAAGCGGTTAGGCGGCGTCCGCCGTCAGGGCTCGACGCTCCGGCGCCGGATCTCCTCTAGCAAGGCCTCCGGCACACGGAAGAAGGACTTGACGACCGTCGGGTCGAAGTGTGCGCCGGCGCAGCGTTTGATCTCGGACTTGGCGACGTCGAAGGGCTTGGCCTTCGAGTACGGGCGGTCGAAGGTCATCGCGTCGAAGGCGTCCACGACCATGAAGATCCGGGCGCCGAGCGGGATCTCCTCACCCTTGAGGCCCCGAGGGTAGCCGCTCCCGTCCCACTTCTCGTGGTGTGACCAGACGACCGGCACCGCGCCGCGCAGGAAGGGGATCCGCTCGATCAGCGCCTTGCCGATCTCCGGGTGCCGCCGCATGATCTTCCACTCCTCCGCGGTGAGCGGCCCGGGCTTGAGCAGGATCGCGTCGGGGATGCCGATCTTGCCGATGTCGTGGAGGAGGACGCCGTGGGCCAGGTCGGGGAGGTCCGCCTCCGGCACGCTGTGCTCGTGCGCGGTCGCGAGCGCGTAGCCGTGCACGCGTCGCGAGTGAGCCTCGGTGCCGACGTCGCGCGTGTCGAGGGCCGAGCCGAGTGCTTCCAGGGTGGCGTGGTACGTCTCCTTGAGCTGCCGGTAGGCGGAGGCCAGGTCGCGCGTGGCCTCAACGACGCGCCGCTCGAGGAGCTCGTGATACTCGCGGCGCTCGATGAGGAGCTGGCGGCGCTCGAGCGCGCGCTCGGTGGCGATGAGGAGCTCGTCCATGTTGACGGGCTTCATGATGAAGTCGTGGGCGCCGAGCTTCAGGCTGTTGATCGCCGTCTTCACGTCGGCGGCGCCGGTCAGCACGATCACGGCGACGTCGTCGTCGACCGCGCGTACCTGCTGCAGGAGATCGATGCCCGTGATCCCCGGCATCTTGAGGTCGGTCACCACGAGCGGCGGACGTCCCGCCTTGAACACCTCCACCCCCTCGCGACCGTCGTTGGCGAGCAGGCAGTTGTAGCCGGCCGCGACGAAGATCTGGTGAAGGACTTCACGGACCTGACGGTCATCGTCAACGATCAGGATGTCCCGCTGGGCCATATCATGTGACTCTCTCCGCCGGACCTGCCGCGGCGACCTGGTTCTTCCCAGCACGCTTCGCGGCGTAAAGTGCCTCGTCGGCGGCGCGGAAAAGGTCCTCCGAGTTGGCGGCTTCGTCGTCCGGGAGGCTCGCGACGCCGAAGGATGCAGTGATGGACTTGCCGTGCGAGAACGGGAACGTGGCGACGACCTGCCGGATCCGGTCCGCGTAGAGTCGGGCGCCTGCCTTCGAGGTCTCGACGAGCAGAATCGCGAACTCGTCGCCGCCGTAGCGCGAGACCACGTTGATTCCGCGCGAGTGCTTCATGAGGATCTGCGCGATTTCACGCAGGGTCTCGTCGCCGACCGCGTGGCCGAACTCGTCGTTGACGCTCTTGAAGCCGTCGAGGTCGAGGAGCACGACCGACACGGGGTGGCTGAAGCGCCGGAAGCGCGAGATCTCCTCCTCGAGGCGCAGGGAGAAGAAGCGTCGGTTGTAGAGCCCGGTCACGTCGTCACGGAACGAGGTCTCTTTGAGTCTGGCGTTCGTGACCTCGAGCTCCTTGTAGGCGGCGTCGAGGCGCGTCGCGAACGAGTTGATCTCGACCGCCTGCTGCTCGATCGTCCCGAGCATGCTGGTGAACGACTTCATCAGTGCCCCGACCTCGTCGCTCCGGGCGCCGAGCGCCGTGGCGTCCGGCTGCTGCGACAGGAGCTCCCCCATGCGGCTGACGGCCCGACCGATGTCCCAGAGGATCCGGGCGCCGCCGATCATCGCGAGCAGCGTGAAGAACACCAGGCTCTGGAGCGCGACCAGGTTGACGCCGCTCAGGGAGCTGACGTCGGCGGAGAAGTAGCGGTGGACCGCGTAGGCGAGCACAAGCACGGGGAGCACCCCGAAGAGGCCGAGTGCGAGCAGGACTCGCCGCCGCAGTCGCCGCCCCACGACCGTTACGTCCTGCAACGCGTCAGTGGACATCCTTAGCATTATTCTTGTTGCCGCGACACCCTGTCAATGTCAATATGAACGTCAATATTTTAAGGGGTTTCGCGATGCCCCACGGTGCGGACACAAAGCTCGATTGCGTGGGACTCTTCTGTCCCATGCCGATCCTCAAAACACGGGAGGCCATGAAGCACCTGGCGCCCGGTCAGGTCCTCGAGATGACGTCCGACGACCCGGCCTCCGAGGCAGACATGAAAAGCTGGACCGCCCGCGCGGGCCACGAACTCCTGGAGATCGAGAAGAATGGCACGGTCTTCCGCTTCTTCGTCCGCAAGACCCGGTAGTGGCCCTGACGCGGCGGTTCCGCGCGTCTACTTGGACTACGCGGGCTTCTCCCCCGTCGACCCTCGCGTCGTCGCGGTCATGCGACCGTTCCTCGAGGGTGGCGTTGGCAACCCCGGCGCGCCCCATTCCCTCGGGCTCGAGGCGCGCGCGTCGCTCGACGGCGCGCGGGCGAAGGTGGCACGCCTCATCGGCGGTGCGCCGTCGGGCGTGATCTTCACCGCGAGCGCCACCGAGGCCAACAACCTCGCGATCAAAGGCGTCGCGGCGCGGGCGCGGGGGCGCCACATCGTCACCTCAGCCGTCGAGCACGTCTCGGTGCTCAACGCGTGCCGCGACCTCGAGAAGCAGGGCTTTGCGGTGAGCTACGTCCCGGTGGACGCGGAGGGGCGCGCGGATCCCGACGCGGTGGCGGGGTGGATCCGCGATGACACGGCGCTGGTCTCGATCATGGCGGCGAACGGTGAGATCGGCACCCTCGAGCCGATCGCCGCGATCGGAAGACTCGCGCGCGCGCGGGGCGTGCCCTTCCACGTCGATGGGGTGGGCGCGGCGGGGCGCGTGCCGTTCACGGTGGACGAGGCGTACGTGGACTTGCTCTCCCTCTCGTCGAACGACCTGTACGGCCCGCCCGGCGCCGGCGCCCTGTGGGTGCGGGCCGAGGTCAAGCTCGCCCCGCAGATCCTCGGCGGCGGGCAGGAGGGCGGCTACCGCGCGGGGACCGAGAACCTGCCGGCGATCGTGGGGCTGGGCGTCGCCGCGGATCTCGCCCGGCTCGAGGGGCCGGCGGAGGTCGCCCGGCTTCGTGGGCTCCGCGATCGGCTGCTCGCCCGGGTGCTCGAGCGGCTCCCGGAGACGCGGCTCACGGGCGCGCGCGGCGAGGGCCGCCTGCCGCACCACGCGTCCTTCGTGGTGCCCGGCGTGAAGGCGGACGGCGTCCTGCTCGAGCTCGATCTCAGAGGCATCGCCGCCTCGTCCGGCTCGGCGTGCAACGCGGTCACGGGCGAGCCCTCCCACGTGCTCCGCGCGATCGGCTGCGACCGCGAGGCGCTCGAGGGCTCCCTCTGCTTCACGCTCGGACGCTGGACGACCGCCAGCGAGATCGACATCGCGGTCGAGACACTGCCCGCCGTGGTCGCGCGCCTGCGCCGCCTCGCGCCGCGCTGACGTGCGGCTCTTCCTGTTCGACATCGACGGCACGCTGCTGACCGCGCGCGGCGTGGGACGCGCCGCCTTCAAGCAGGCACTCGAGGGGACCTACGGGACCGCCGGCGCACTTGACGCCTACGACCTTCGCGGCAAGACCGACCCGCGCATCGTCTGGGACGTCCTCACTGCCGCCGGGATCCCGGGCGAGGCGATCGAGGCGCGCCTCCGCGACTGCTTCGAGGCGTACGTCCGCGAGCTCGAAACGCTCCTGGGCGACGGGAGCGCGGTCCAGCTCATGCCCGGAATCCGCGACCTCGTCGGGGCGCTCAGCGCCCATCCCGACGCGATCGTGGGCCTCCTGACCGGCAACATCGAGGCGGGTGCGCGGCTCAAGCTCCGCCCGACGCGGCTCCTGCCGCACTTTCGCGTCGGCGCCTACGGCTCGGACCACATCGACCGCCGGCGCCTGCCCCCGATCGCGCGCGAGCGGGCGGCGCGTCTGGTCGGCCGCGATATCGATGACGAACGCGTGACGATCATCGGCGACACACCCCACGACGTGGACTGCGCCCGCGCCTCGGGCGCCGTCGCAGTCGCCGTGGCGACGGGGCAGTACCCGGCGGACGAGCTCGCCGCATGCGCGCCGGACCTCCTGTTCCGCGACTTCTCGGACGTCGCCCGGACCGTCGCGGCCCTCACCAACGGCCCGGGGTCGTAGGGTGGGGCTCGTATCGGTGTGGCTCCACGTGCTGGGCGTGGTCGCCTGGGTCGGCGGGCTCGCGTACCAGACCCACGTCCTCGGCCCCGCGGCGCGACGCGGGGGTGCCGGCGTCTTCGCCGAGGCCGCCCGGCGCGGACGTCCCACCGCGTGGACCGCGATCGCGGTGGTTGCCCTGACGGGGTTCTACAACGTGACGCGACTCGGGCCGCTCGAGCGCGTGATGGAGAGCGGCGCCGGCCTTCTCCTGGCAGGGAAGTTCGTGCTGGTCCTCGCGGCGGTCACGCTCGCCGCGCAGCGCGACTTCGCGCTCGTGCCGAGACTCGGTCGCGCGCTCGCCGAGGGCCAGGATCCGGCGCACGCGCTCAGGCGGATCGCGTGGCTCGACCGGCTCGTGCTGCTGTTCGCGGTCGCGATCGTCTACCTGGGGGTGGCGGTGTCGCGGGCCTGAGCGCCGGCCCCGGGGGCTCAGGCCAGCGGCGTGACGCCGAGGTCGCGCGCGATCGTGGCGCACTGGGCGACGAGGACCGGGGCGAGGGGGATGCCGTCCTTCCGCCGCCTCCGCTCGCTCTCGAACTCCGGTTCTCCCGCGACGTAGATCCGCTCCTGGCCTTCGGCGCGCGGGGCCGTCTTGAGGGCCTCGAGCATGTCGTCCATGTCGCGTTTGAACTCCTCGATCGGCCGGAAGCGCGACGGATCGATCGCCGCCAGATAGTGGCCCGCGTTCTGGACCTTGCGCTCCTTCATGTCGCTCCGCTCGAAGAGGTTACCGTAGACGGCGCCGTTGAGGACGCCGGACAGGATGTCCACCATGACGCCGAGTCCGTACCCCTTGTGGCCGCCGAGCTCGCGCGAGCCCCCGAGGGGCGACAGAAGCCGGTGCCTGAGCGCAATCCCGGGGTCGGTGGCTGGCTGGCCGCGGTCGTCGAGGGCCCAGCCCTCGGGGATCGGTGTCCCCCAGCGCGAGGCGACGACGAGCTTGCCCATCGCGACGGTCGTGGTCGCCATGTCGAGCACGAACGGCGCGTGACGACCGGCGGGGGCGGCGAAGGAGAGCGGGTTGGTGCTGAGCATGCCCTTCCGCCCGAAGGTCGGCACGGCGGCGGGCACGGGCATGTTGGTCGTCGCGAAACCGATCATGTCGTGCTCGAGTGCCAGCATCGAGTAGTTGGCGGCGGCGCCGAAGTGGCTCGAATTCCGCACGGTCGCGACGCCGATGCCGTACGCCCGGGCCTTGGCGATCGCCGTGCGCATTGCGAGCGTCGCGACGTAGTGGCCGAGGCCCTGGCCCGCGTCGAAGAGCGCCATCGCGCCGTCGTCCCGGACGACCCGGGGCTCGCTGTCGGGCCGGAGGTAGCCCTCGCGCCACCAGTCGACGTAGCGCGGGAGCATGCCGATCCCGTGGGAGTCCACGCCGCGGAGGTCGGTCTGCACCATGTGGCCGGCGGTGGTCTCGGCGGGGGGGCGGCCCATCCTCATGGCGGTCAGGACGTCGACGATGAAGTCGTGGAGGCGCGTGTGCATGACGATGATCGGCGTCTCGGCCATGGCGGAGCCCCTCAGAGGCCCGTGATCTTGAGGCCCGAGCTCTTGACCTTGTAGCGGCGGTTGATCGTCGCGAGGACCGCCGTGATCCCTTCCAGCAGCCCCGCGTTCGAGAGCGGCCCGACGTCGACGGGCCGGAGCCCCATCGAGCGCCCGAGTTCAGCGACCGTCTCCTTCGCCGCCTGGTCGGCGCCGCAGAGGAGGAGGTCGCACTCGATCGGGTGGTCGGCGTCGGCGAGCTCGTGGGCGGCGATGTGGTGGAACGCGGCGACGACCTTCGCACCCGGAAGAAGCGCTTGAGCCTCCTCGGCGGACGAGCCCTCCGGAGGCGGCGTGTAGAGGCGGGGGCCGCCGAACGCCAGCGCCACGACCGTGCTGATCACGACCTTGTCACGGCAGGCGGCGCTCACCTCGGGGAGCGTGGTCGCGAGCCCTGAGGCCGGGAGGGCGAGGACGACGACGGCGCCGAGCTTCGCCGCCTCCACATTCGCCTCGCCCATGATCGGCATCTTCCGGGTGATCTCGCGTAGTTCCGCCGCCTTCGCCTTCGCGCGGTCGCGGTCGCGGGAGCCGATGATGATCGAGTGACCCGCGAGCGCCCAGCGTCCGGCGAGCCCCACGCCCTCCTTGCCCGTGCCACCGAGGATCGCGATGTTCACCTGAAGAGGTCCCGCGCGGGGTCGCGCAAGAGCGGCTTCGAGCCCTCCTCGCTCGAGGTGAGCGACGCGCCCCGCACGATCGCCGCGGGGATACGGTCGAGCTTGCCCATGACGGGCTCCGCTGCGGCGGCGAGCTCGTCCGCGACGGCGAGGATCGTCGCCTGGAGCGGCCGGCCCGCCGGGTCGCGTTCGCCCAGGTAGCTTCGGAGCGGCGCCAGCCCGGCGAGCCCGATCGCGACATTCGTGAGCCCCTCGCGCCAGGGACGCCCGAAGGTGTCGGCGATGATCACGAAGACGTCGACGCCCGCGAGGGTGCGGATCCGATCGCGCAGGGCGCGCGCCGAGCCGTCAGGGTCCTCGGGGAGGAGCGCAACGGAGTCGACGTCCATGTTGGACTGATCGACGCCGGCGTTCGCACAGACCCAGCCGTGGTGCGTTTCGGTGATGAGAATGCCCTGGTCCATGCGGACGATGCGGCGCGACTCGCGGAGGATGACCTCCACGAGGCGCGGATCGCGCCCGAGCCCCGCCCCCATGGCCAGGGCGACGGGCGAGGGCGTGACGTCGGCGAGCCGGACGATGCGGTCCTCCATCTTGGAGACGACCTTCTGGCTGACGACGAGGAGATCGCCTCCGATGAGCGGCGTGGACTGGCGCGCTGCCGTCTCGACGATGAGGCGCGCGAGGTCGGCGCCCGGTCGCACCTCGGGGAGGCCCGCGATCCCGATCACCTCGTAGCGCGGCGGTCCGGAGCCGGGTCGCATCGGTGTCAGGCCACTCTCGGCGGCACCGGTCTCGTGGCCCCCGCTCCAGCATCCACCCACGCGCGGGCGAGGCGCGCGCTCTCGGTGATCCCGCCCTCGGCTGCGAGCGTCACGAGATCTTCCGGCTCGTCCACGTCGAGGGCGAGGCCGGCGAGCATCAGGACTCGCGGCTCGAGGCCGCAGGCGCGCGCCACCGCGAGGTGGTTCTGAAACGAGGGCTCGCCGAACTTGAGCGGCATCGCGTCGGGCGGCGTGAGCGCCACGCCGTTCGTGCCGAACCCCGAGCGCGACGGGGCGAACGCGGGCGCGCCCTGCCGCGCCCCGGCGGCGAGTGCCTGAATCTCGCCGCTGGTGAGGCACGGGACGTCGCCGGGCACGGTGAGGAAGAGGCGTGCGCCCCGTCGCGCGGCCTCGGCCTGGGCGAAGGCGACCGCCGCGGTGTGACTCGAGTTCGCCGCCTCGCCGAGCGAGGCGAGCGGCTCGACACCGAACGCGGCGGCGAGCCCGACGACCTCGGGATCGCGCGTCACGACCCAGACGCCGTCGAGGCGCGCGGCGCGGAGGGCGGCGAAGACGTCGCTCAGCATCGCCCGGGCGAGCTCGCAGCGCTCCCTGGGGCCGAGCACCGGGACGAGGCGCTGCTTGGCGTTGACGAGGTCCTTGGCCGGCACGGCGCAAATGATCATCGTAACGGGGGCCGCGAGGCCGGGGACACTCCGTGGGTGGCCTGAGCCAGGTGCGACCCGGCACCGTTCTGCAACACGCGTTTCATTTCACACGGGGGCCGCGAGGCCGGGGACACTCCGTGGGTGGCCTGAGCCAGGTGCGACCCGGCACCGTTCTGCAACACGCGTTTCATTTCACACGGGGGCCGCGAGGCCGGGGACACTTCGTGGGTGGCCTGAGCCAGGTGCGACCCGGCACCGTTCTGCAACACGCGTTTCATTTCACAGGGCTCCGCGAACCGAGAACGACGCGCGCCAGGGCGATCTCCCGATCGCGGTCGGTCATGACGATGTCGGCCAGCACGGCCTCGACGCCCAGGCGCGCCAGCTCGGCGACGCGCCCCGTGTCGCTCCGATCGATGACGAGCGTTCCGAGCCAAGGCGCGTATGCCGCCGCGACCCCGACGGCGGAGACGGACAGGCCACGGGCCCGCATGAGCGCACCGGCCGGCCCGCTCACCGCGGCGCCGCCCACGATCGGGCTCACCGCGACGACGCGGGCGCGCGCGCCGGTGAGCGCGTCCGCGATGCCGGGGACGGCGAGGACCGGACCGACGGACGTCACCGGGTTCGATGGGCAGACGACGACCACCTCGGCCTCGCAGATCGCCTCGAGAACGCCCGGTGCCGGCCGGGCCTGGGAGGCGCCCGCGTACTCGACGTCGAGGACCTGGACCTGGGCCTTCTCGCGCACGAAGTACTCCTGGAACGAGAGCCAGCCGTCCGGCGTCCGGACCCGCGTGCGCACGGGCTCGTCGCTCATGGGGAGGACGCGCGCCGCCACGCCCAGACGACCGCACAGCTCGGCCATTACCGCCGAGAGCGGCAAGCCCTCGCGGAGCGCGCGCGTCCGGTGGAGATGCGTGGCGAGGTCGCGGTCGCCCAGGTTGAACCACGTCTGGGCGCCGAGGTCGCCCATCGCCTCGAGGCAGCGGAACGTCTCTCCCGTCAGGCCCCAGCCGCGCGCCGTGTCCAGCCGGCCCGCGAGCGCGTACATCACGGTGTCGAGGTCGGGGGAGACGTGGAGGCCCCAGATCTCGGCGTCGTCACCGGTGTTGCCGATCACGGTGAGCGTATCCCGGGGGCGCGCGGCCGCGAGGCCGCGCAGGAGCTTCGCCGCGCCCGTGCCGCCCGCGATCGCGGTCAGGCGCATGTCACGCGGGCGTGGCTTCCCGCAGGGTCCAGAGGGCGCTGCCGCCGCGCCACGCGTAGAGTCCGGCGCCCGCCGGGCGGGCGAGGTTGGCGGGCAGCGTGCTCTCCGGCACCGGGATAAAGCCGTAGCGAACCCACACGCGGTCGAGGCCCTGCGGCCGGGAGAATACCGTCGTGACGCCGGACGCCGTCGCGTGATCGAGGAGAGCCGCCACGAGCTGAGCCGCGATCTCGAGCGGATCGGTCTCCGCGATCACGACGGGACCGTACACCATCGCGTCGTTCCGGCTCCGCTCGGCCACGAGCGCGCCGACGAGCCGCTCGCCATCCTCCACCGGGGCGAACGCTCCCCAGGCCAGACAGATCACGTCTGTCTCGGGCCAGGGGAGGGCGGCGAACTCGAAGAGGGGGCGGGCGGCCCCCGCGTCGGGCAGGAGACGATAGCCGACCCCCTGCCAGACGCGTGGTAGCGTCGCGGAGGCCGGCGTCGTGGCGGGGGCGTGCTCGCCCCCGGAGCGGGCGGAGGTCGGGAGCTCCGACTTCGCCCGGGTCCTACTTCTTCCCAAGCACCGCGTCCTTCAGGCTCTTGGCGAGGCGGAACTTGCAGACGCGCTTCGCGGGAATCTTGAGCGGCTCGCCCGTCTGCGGGTTCCGTCCGATCCGTGCCTTGCGGTTGGCGAGGACGAGTTTGCCGAAGCCCGGCAGGACGAATCCGTTCTTGGCCTCTTTGCAGGCAAGCGAGAGCATCTCGTCGAGGACGTCCGCGATCTGCTTCTTCGACAGGGTCGTCTTCTGCGCAAGGTGCCCCAGGGTCGCGGATTTCGTCATCATCTTCGCCACGGGCGGCCTCCTCTGGAAGGGGTGTGGGTGAACGCGAAGTGAATTAATACCACAGCGCACCGCGCACGGCTACCTGCGTGTGTACCGAAACTCGCCCGACGCGATCAGGCGACGGTACGAGCCGAAGCGTGCCTCCGCGTTGTCGATCCGGTCGAGCGGCGACTCGGGATCCTCGCCGTCCCGATAGGTCCGAACGATGACGTAGAGCGTGTCGCGCTGCGCCGGGATCCGCCCCGCGTCGCGAACGAGACGCCGGAGCTCGGCGGGCCCGACGAGCTGCCCGTACTGCGCGCCGGCGGCGGTCGAGATCGACTCGTTGATCAGCGTGCCCCCCAGGTCGTTGGCGCCGGCGTCGAGCAGGAGCTGGGCGAGCTTCGGCCCCTCCTTCACCCACGACGACTGGATGTTCCTTAGCGCGTCGCCCAGCATCAGGCGCGCCAGCGCGTGCAGCTTCACGACCTCGACGCCCGTGGCGCCGGGCCGCACGCCCGGGACGAGCCCCTTGGCGTACATCGGTGCCTCCGAGTGGATCAGGGAGAGCGGGACGAACTCGGTGAACCCGCCCGTGTCCTTCTGGATCGAGCGCAGCAGCGCCATGTGGCGGATCCAGTGGTCGGGCGTCTCGACGTGGCCGTACATGATCGTGGAGGTCGTGCGGATGCCGAGCGCGTGGGCGGTCGTGATCACCTCGACCCACTGGCCCACGGTGATCCGACCGCGCGAGATCCGGTCGCGGATCTCCTGGTCGAGGATCTCGGCCGACGTCCCGGGGAGGGTCCCGAGCCCCGCCGCCCGGAGCTCCGCGAGGTACTCCTTGATCGGGAGCCCCGACCTCACCGATCCGTACAGGACTTCCTCGGGCGAGAAGGCGTGCAGATGGAGCCCGGGCAGGGCGGCCTTGAGCGCACGCGTGAGGTCGATGTAGTAGCGCCCGTCGAGCTTCGGGGGCAGCCCCGCCTGGATGCAGACCTCGGTCGCGCCGAGCTCCCACGCCTCCCGAGCGCGCCGGACGACCTCGTCGATGGGCAAGAGGTACCCTTCCTCTTGACGGTGGTCGCGGCTGAACGCGCAGAAGCCGCAGTGCTTGATGCAGACGTTGGTAAAGTTGATGTTGCGGTTGACGACGTACGTCACGACGTCGCCGACCTGCCGGCGGCGCAGCTCGTCGGCGACGAGGGTGAGGGCGTGGAGGTCGCGGCCGACCGCAGCCGTCAGCGAGATGCCGTCGTCGACGGAGAGCTCGTGGCCGTCGAGGACGCCGACGAGGATGCGGCGAACGTCGCGCGACGCCCCGTCGAGGACGGCGGAGAGGCTACCAGCGACGCCAGTGTTCATGGGACTCCTTCACGAGGCCGTCGCCGTCGACGAGCGTCGCGACGCGCCCGCGCACCTCTTCGTCCAGGAACTCCGCGCGCGTCGCGAACTCGGGATAGATCGCGAGGCGCTCGCGGAGGACGAAGCCCATGCCCTCGGTGGCGCGGCGCAGCTCCGTGATCAGCGGCCACGGCTTCTCGGGGTTGATGTGGTCGGGCGTGAGCGGCGAGATACCGCCCCAGTCGTTGAGCCCCGCGGCGAGCAGGCGCGGGTAGACGCGCGGCGAGAGATTCGGCGGTGCCTGAATGTTCACCTCGGGCCCGAGCAGGAGCCGTGCGACGGCGAGCGTACGGAGCAGGTCCGCGAGCGGCGGCTCAGGCTGATCTCGCATCGGGATGCGCGGCTTCGCGCGGAAGTTCTGGATGATGACCTCCTGGATATGACCGTACCGCTCGTGGAGGTCGCGGATCGCGGCGAGGGCGTCCACCCGCTCGCGCTGGGTCTCGCCGATGCCGACGAGAATGCCCGTCGTGAACGGGATCGAGAGCTTCCCCGCGAGCGCGATCGTTCGGAGGCGCCGCGCCGGTACCTTGTCGGGCGCGCGGTCGTGCGCCAGGCCGGGGCCGCCGAGCCGCTCCGACACGGTCTCGAGCATCAGGCCCATGCTCACGGTGACCTCGCGGAGGGCGGCGAGGTCGCGCTCGGCCATCACCCCCGGGTTGGCGTGGGGCAGGAGCGACGACTCGCTGAGCGTGAGCTCGCAGACCGCGCGGAGGTAGCCGAGCGTGGTGCGGTGACCGTGGCGACGCAGGAACTCGCGGTGGCCGGGGAAGGCCGCCTCGGGCCTGTCACCGAGCGAGAACAGGGCTTCCTTCGCCCCGAGCCGCGCGCCGGCCCGGGCGAGGGCCAGCACTTCCTCGGGCGTCATCGTATGGGCGCCGGGCTCCCCGGGATCGCGGCGGAAGGTGCAGTAGCCGCAGTAGTCGCGACACAGGGTCGTCAGCGGCACGAAGACCTTGGCGGAGAAGGTGACGACTCGTCCCCGGCCACGGTCGCGCACCTCGCCCGCGCGAGCGAGGAGCTCGTCGAGCCCCGCGTCGGGCGTCTCGATGAGCGCGCACGCCTCGGAATGTGAGATCACTGTCGCGAGTGCCGTGAGGCCGGAGCACGCCGTGGGTGGCGGGCCGTGGGCATGTGCTTGAGCTTCGGCCGCACGTCGTCGGCGAAGTGTTCCATGTTGGCCAGGACCGACTTGAGATCGGGTACCGTCGGGTCGAAGACGAAGTGCGTCACGCCGAGAGCGGCGTACTGCTGAAGGTCGCCGGCGACTTCGGCCGCCGTGCCCTGGAGCAGTGGCCGCTCGCCCGTCGCGGCCTTGGTGGTTCGCGACCGCACCTCCATCGGCGCGCGGAACGTGAGCGTCAGCGCCTTCGGGTCGCGCCCGGCGCGCTGGGCCCACGCGTGGATCTGCTTGACCTTCTGCGCGTACTCGTCGGGCCGCAGCATCGCGGGCGGCCGGAGGCCGATCGGGTGCCAGGCGTCGCCGAGGGTGCCGGCGCGCTTGAGCGCGGCGTCGGTGTGGCCGCCGATCCAGATCGGGATCCCGCCCGGCTGTGCGGGTTTCGGCAGCGCATGGACCTCGCGGACCCGGTAGTGTTTGCCCTCGAACGTGACGGGATCGGTAGTCCAGGTCGCGCGCATGAGCCGCAGGTATTCGTCGGTCACCTCGCCGCGCGCCTCGAACGCGGGAGCCGCGAGCGCCTCGAACTCCTCCCGGAGCCACCCGACGCCCGCGCCGAGGATGAGGCGCCCGCGCGAGAGCTGGTCGATCGTCGCGAGGGTCTTGGCCGTCACGAGCGGGTTCCGGTAGGGAACGACGAGGACGCTCGTCCCGAGCCGCACCCGCTTCGTCGCGTGCGCGAGGTAGCCGAGCATCGCGAGCGGCTCGAGGTAATCCTGCGCGGCGCCGCCGGCGAGTTGCCCCGTCGTCGAGTACGGGTACACGGAGCGTGCCATCGAGGCGGGAAGCACCACGTGGTCGGTCACGAAGATCGAGTCGTAGCGGAGCGAATCGGCCTGCGCCGCCATCCGGAGGACGACGTCGGGCTTGGCGAGCGGGCCGCGACCGGGAAGGGCGAAGCCGAACTCCACGACAATCCTCCGGGAAAAGTGCACGCCTCGATCGGGACGGCGCCTATGGTATCACTAAGCGGTATGCATTTCTCCGACGCCCACGAGGTCTTTGCGGCGCGGTGACGTTCGTCGCCGTGTCCGATGCGCGCCGCGGGTGGGCGATGTGGGCCCCGCCGGCGCTCCTGTTCCTCATCGCGTTCTTCCACCGGAGCGCACCGGGGATCATCGCGAAGGACCTCATGCACGACTTCAACACCACGGCCGCGATCGTCGGACTCCTGTCGGCGATCTACTTCTACGCGTATGCCGGCCTCATGATCCCCGCAGGGCTCTGCATCGACGCCTTCGGCGTCCGACGCGTCGTCTCCGTCGGCGGGCTCGTGATGGGGTTCGGGAGCGTCGGGATGGGGCTCGCGGCCACCCCACGGGCGCTGTTCGCCGCGCGGTTCGCGGTGGGGCTCGGCGCCGCGACGACGTTCATCGGCGCCCTCAAGGTCGCCGCGACGTGGTTTCCGCCCGGACGCTTTGGCTTCCTCTCGGCCGTGACGGTCACCGTCGGGATCGTGGGCGCCCTCGCCTCGACCGCCCCCCTCGCCCTCCTCGTCGCGGTCGCCGGATGGCGCGGAGCACTCGGCATCGTGGGTCTCGTCACGCTCACGGTCTCCGCGCTCTGCTTCGCCGTCGTGCGCGACCAGCCGGCCGCGCGCGCCACGGAGAGGGCGCCGGCCGCGCGGGCGGTCGCGGTCGGGATGGTCCGGGTGCTACGCAATCCGCACACCTGGCCGCCGTTCCTCGCGTTCTTCTGCCTCTACTCCGCGTTCGGGAACCTGTCGCTCTGGGTCGTGCCGTACCTGCGCGACGTCTATGGCCTCTCGGCGCGCGACGCCGCGCTCTACGCGACCGCGCCGTCACTGGCGCTCCTCGGCTCGGCGCCGCTGACGGGCTTCGTCTCCGACCGCGTGCTCGGACGTCGGAAGCTGCCGTACGTGGTCCTCGCGTCGTGCTCCTTCGCGCTGTGGCTCGTGCTCATCGCGACGCTCGGCGCGCTCCCGCTCGGCGGCGTGTACGCGCTCTTCTTCGCGATGGGCGCGCTCGGCGCCGCCTTCGTGCTCACGTGGCCGCTTGGCCGCGAAGTGAACCCGCCCGGGCTCGCCGGCATCGCGGTCGCGGTCGTGAATCTCGGGGGCTTTCTGGGCGCCGCGCTCACGCAGGGGCCGCTCGGTGCGATCCTGGACGCGCGCTGGGCGGGGGCCGTCTCGGGCGGGGCGCGCGTCTACCCGCTCGAGGCGTACGCGGGCGCGTTCGCCGCCTGCGCGGCCTTGGCGCTGGCCGCCGCGCTCCTGAGCCTGCTCCTGCGCGAGACGCGTGGGCGTAACATCTATGACGAGCTTCGCGGAGGTGCGTGACGTGAACACGATCGTCGCCTTCGCCGACGAGACCGCGACGCCCGCCGCGATGTGGGAGACGAACCCGACGGGCGAGCTCGGGCCGGAGCTGTTCCCGCCGACCTTACAGTTGTCGGTCAACCTCATCCGGAACACCAGCCGTGGGACATTGACAGCCGAGGCCCAGATCGTGCATCGTGGTCCTACCACCCGTGTCGTCGAGATCGCGGTCCTCGACGAGCAGCAACGACTAATCGCAAAGCTCGTGGCGACTCAACTGGCTCCGGCGGCCCCGCCGGCGACCGCGCCCGCCGGCCGCCCGGGTCGGTAGGACAGAGAGGGCATGCGACTCGGTTCGAAAATCTTCCTGACCTCCGCGCTCGTGATCATCGTACTCGCGGGCGTCGGGTTTCTGAGCCTTCGCGCGCTCGGCCGTCTCGTGTCGGTCAACCGGGAGATCGCGACCCGGACCGTCCCGACGCTGCGGCTCACCGCGTCCGCCCGCGAGGCGATCGCCCCGCTCGTGCGGCTCGAGGCGCGCGCGATCGTGCTGGGCGACCCGCGCTACGCGACGGCGTGGACCGAGCGGGCCGCGCGGGTCGCCGACAACCTCGAGCGCCTCGCCGAGTACGCGGTGAGCGAACGAGAGGCGTTCTACCTCCACGAGGCGAGCGCCGCGTTCGAGGGATACCGGCGCGTCGTCGCCGAGGAGCAGGCGCTCCTCCAGCGTGGGGAGCGCGCGCGTGCGCTGCGTCTCACCGACACCGACGCACGGGTCCTCGCGGAGGACGTCCAGGAGAACCTCGACGGGCTGATGGCGGCGACCCATACGCGGGTCCTCGCGGCGCAGGCCGAGGCCGCGCGCCTCGAGGCGCGCACGTGGACCGCGGTGCTGATCGCGCTCGGCGCCGCGGTGGGCCTGGCGCTGCTCGGCACCGCCGTCGTCGCCCAGCGGATGACCCGCTCGCTCGCCCTGTTGTCCTCGGCGACGGCCGAGGTCGCCGCGGGCGCGTTCCGCGAGCCCATCGCGATCGAGAGCCGCGACGAGATCGGGGCGCTCGCACGCTCGTTCAACTCGATGGCGAGCCAGCTGCACCAGATGGAGGAGACGAAGCGGGAGTTCTTCGCGACCGTCTCGCACGAGCTCCGGTCGCCGCTCACGTCGATCCGCGGCGCGGCCGACCTCCTCCGCGACGGCGTTCCCGGCCCGCTCACGGAGAAGCAGGAACGCCTCATGGACATCATCGGGCAGAGCTCCGAGCGCCTGCTCGGGCTCGTCAATCAGATCCTCGAGATGTCGCGTCTGCGCGCCGGGCTCGTGGAGCTCGACCGCAAGCCGCTCAACCTCGCGTGGCTCGTGGACCGCGTCGTCGACGAGCTCCACCCCCGCGCCGAGGAGGCGGACGTCACCCTCGAGCGGGAGCGCGTCGGAGCGAACTTCACGTACCTCGGCGACGAGGAGCGGCTCCACCAGCTGGTGGTCAACCTCGGCGCCAACGCCATCCGCTTCACGCCGCGCGGGGGCCGCGTCGTCGTGCGGGTGATCGACGTGGGCCCGGAGATCGAGCTCCAGGTCGAGGACACGGGCGTGGGGATCCCCGCCGATGCGCTGCCGTACATCTTCGACGCCTACCGGCAGGCCCACCGCGAGCGGGGCGGCACGGGCCTGGGCCTGGCGATCGTGCGTGGGATCGTGGATGCCCACGGCGGACGCGTGACCGCCGAGTCGCAGGAAGGGAAGGGGAGCCGCTTCACCGTGCTCTTGCCGCGCGGATGAGCCGGCTGGTCGCCGGCCTCCTTCTGGTGATCCTCGTCGGCGGCTGCGCGTCCCTGCGTCCGTGGCCGTGGGAGTATTCGCCGGAGCTCGTGAAGGCCGACCGCCTCGTCGAGCACGGCGACTACGCGGCGGCCGTGGCGGCGTACGACGGCTACCTCGCAAAACACGGCTCCGACACGCGCGTCCGGATGAGCCGGAACACGGTGGCGTCGATCCTCGCGCTCCAGCGGGAACTCGCGCGGCTCCGAGAGGACCTCGCCAAGCGTGAGGCGGACCTCGAGCGGCTGAAGGAGCTCGACCTCCGCATCGAGCGCCGCGGGGAGAAGAAATGACGCGGACCCCGCGTGGACGGAGCCGCGCCGTACCCACGGCACGCCGACTCACGCAGACTCGCCTCGCGCGTCGGACGCGCTGCGGCTTCGCACTCCCACGGAGTGCGCCGGTCGCGGGGCCCTTGGTGCGAGGGGGATTGGTCGAACGGAGCCGCGCCGTACCCACGGCACGCCACCCACGGAGTGCGCCGGTCGCGGGGCCCTTGGTGCGAGGGGGATTGGTCGAACGGAGCCGCGCCGTACCCACGGCACGCCACCCACGGAGTGCGCCGGTCGCGGGGCCCTCGCTCCAATGACCCGGAAAGTTCTGGTCGTCGACGACGACGCGGCGATCCTCGAGGTGCTCGCCATGCGCCTCGGGGCGATGGGCTTCGACGTCACCCCCGTGGGTGAGCCGCGCCGCGCGCTCGACGTCGCGGCGGCGCAGCGATTCGACCTCGCGCTCATCGATCTGCGCATGGGACCGATGGACGGCGTCCAGCTCATGGAGGCGCTCCACGCGCAGCAGCGCCGGCTGCCGGTGCTCATCATGACCGCCCACGGCACGATCGACAACGCCGTGCAGGCGGTTCGGCGCGGCGCCTTCGACTATCTGACGAAGCCGTTCGTGCGCGACGAGCTCCGCACGAAGATCGAGCGCGCGCTCACCACGCGACGGTGGGCGCGCGACCGCGAACGCCTCCTGACCGTCGGTCAGACGCTCGCCTCGTCCGGGATCATGGAGCGCGTGCTCGACTCGGTCGCCCAGGCGACGGTCGAGGCGACCGAAGCGGAGCGCTGCGTCGTCTTCCAGCTCGAGCGCGGCCGCCTCGTGCCGATGGCGAGCGCCGGGTCGCCCCCGCCGTCGTGGGAGGCGCTCGAGGCCGCCGCGGCCACCGCGATGGAAAAGGGCGTGCCGATCACCAGCTCGGCGGGCGGCGACGGCGAGGTGGGCACGATCGTGGCGGCGCCGCTCGTCGTCCAGCGCGGGCCGACCGGAGCGCTCGTCATCGAGACGCCCACGCGGGTCGAGCCCACCGAGGACGACCTCGAGCTGCTGGCGCTCTTCTCGTCGCAGGCGGCGATCGCGGTCCGCAACACGCACGAGCTGGAGCGCCTCCGGAGCGGCGCGCTCGCGGCGCTCGGCCGGATGGCGACGCAGGTTGCCCACGAGATCAAGAATCCGCTCGCGGGCCTGCGCCTCTACGCCCGCCACCTCGAGCAGCGGCTCAGCCGCGCCGGCGACACGGAGGGTCAGGAGCTCGCGAGCAAGATCGCGGCCGGCGTGGAGCACCTCGCCGACGTGGTCGCCGAGATCACCGCGTTCGGGCGCCCACCCGAGCTCCACCGCGCGCCGACGAACGTCCACACGCTCCTCGACGAGTGCCTCGAGCTCGCCGCCGCGCGCTTCGACACGACGGCGCTCGAGGTGGTCCGCGGGTGGGATCCGACGTGCCCGGAGGCGCTCATGCTCGATGCGCGCGAGCTCCGAAAGGCCTTCCTCAACCTCATCGTCAACGCGTTCGAAGCCCTCGGCGGCTCGGGCCGGCTCGGCCTGATGACCTCGTACGCGACCGACTCCGGCACGATCACCGTGACGATCGAGGACACCGGGGCGGGCATGAGCGATGAGACGATCTCGCGGGCGTTCGACCTCTTCTACACGACCAAGCCCGACGGGACCGGGCTCGGCATGTCGATCGCGCGCTCGGTCGTCCAGCTGCACGGGGGCGAGCTCACCCTCCAGAGCCGGCTCGGCCACGGCACGCGCGTGCAAGTGCGACTGCCGGTGGTAGCGCCGTGAAGGCGAACAGCAGCGTGGTCCTCGTGGTCGACGACGAGAAGACGATCGCCGACGGGCTCCGGCTCACGCTCGAGAGCGAGGGCTACGCGGTGCGCACGACCGGGAACGTGCGGGACGCGCTCGCCGCCTTCGCGCAGTGCGAGCCCGAGGCCGCGATCGTGGACCTGATGCTCCCGGACGGCGACGGCCTCAACCTCACGCGGGAGCTCCGGCGACGCGACCCCGCGATCCAGGTGATCGTGATCACCGCGTACGGCTCGGTGCGCAAGGCGATGGAGGCGACCAAAGGGGCCGGAGCCTTCCATGTTCTCGAGAAGCCGTTCGATCCGGACGAGCTCCTCGGTCTCGTGCGGAGCGCGCTCGACCACCGGCGGGTCGTCGTCGAGAACACCAACCTGCGGCGCCGTCTCGCCGACCGCGCCGCCGACAGCGAGATCCTCGGGCAGGCGCCCGGGATCCAGCGCGTCCTGGAGACGGTCGCGGCGGTCGCGGACGCCGACGCCAACGTGCTGATCATCGGCGAGAGCGGAACCGGCAAGGAGCTCGTTGCCGACGCGCTCCACGAGCGGAGCCGGCGGCGCGGCGGGCCGTGGGTGAAGATCAACTGCGCCGCGCTGCCCAAGGATCTCATCGAGTCGGAGCTGTTCGGCCACACCCGCGGCTCCTTCACGGGCGCCACCAGCGACAAGACGGGCCTGCTCGAGGAGGCGGACGGCGGCTCACTCCTCCTCGACGAGATCACGGAGATGCCGGCGGAGCTCCAGGCGAAGCTCCTCCGCGTCCTCGAGGAGCGCGCCGTGCGCCGGGTGGGCGCCGCCAAGGCGGTCCCGGTGGACTTCCGCCTCATCTCGTCGACGAACCGGAGCCCCGAGGCCGCCCTGCGCGAGGGTCGCCTGCGCCAGGACCTGTTCTTCCGGATCAACACCGTCTCGATCGACGTCCCGCCGCTGCGCGAGCGCCGGGAGGATATCCCGATCCTGGTCCGCGCGTTCCTGGAGCGCTATCGCACCAAGCATAGCCGGGACGTCGGGGGCATCGAGCCGGAGGCGTACCGGAGGCTCCTCTCCTACGCGTGGCCCGGCAACGTGCGCGAGCTCCAGAACGCGCTCGAGCGCGCGGTGCTCGTGACCCGTGGACCGCAGATCACCCTCGAGGACCTCCCCGAGCCGCTCCAGGGCGCGGACACCGAGCCGGGGGTCGCGCCGACGGTCGCACCGTCCGAAGTGCCTGTGGGCTCGCTCGAGGAGATCGAGCGCGCCTCGATCCTGCGCGCGCTCGAGACGACGAAGTGGAACAAGCAGGCGGCGGCGGCGCTGCTCGGGCTCCGGCGCCCGACGCTCTACTCGAAGATGCGCAAGCACGGCATCCCGCAGCGCCGGCCGTAGGCCCCTCCCCGGCGCCCGAAACGCAGGCACGTTCCCGGCTCCTGCCCATTTCGTAGGCAAGCGGGCGCCGCCCCGCTGCCTCGCGCCTCGTCGAATCGCCCGATTTCGTGGGCGTTTGTCCCGCGCACCCCCGGGCACGGCGGTTGCTATGGACGCGGCCGGGAGGGTCCCTGATGAAAAAGATCGAGGCGATCATCAAGCCGTTCAAGCTGGACGACGTCAAGGAAGCGCTCACCTCCATCGGCGTGATCGGCATGACCGTGTCGGAGGTGCGCGGCTTTGGCCGGCAGAAGGGCCACACCGAGCTCTACCGCGGCGGCGAGTACACGGTCGATTTCCTTCCCAAGATCAAGATCGAGGTCGTTGTCCCCGACCACCTCGTCGACAAGGTCGCCGACGTGATTGCCGGCGCGGCCAAGACCGGCAACATCGGGGACGGCAAGATCTTCGTCAATCCGGTCCAGACCGCGGTGCGCATCCGGACGGGCGAGCGCGACGAGAACGCGCTCTAGTCCACAAGGAGGATCCCGTGAAGCGACTCAGCCTCGCACTCGTAATGGCGCTGGTCGTGAGTGCGGTAGCGACGGTGGCGTGGGCTCAGCAGCCCGCCGGACCCCCGCCGGCGGCCGCGGCGGCCGCCGCCGCGCCCGCGGCGTCGAAGATCGACAAGGGCGATACCGCGTGGATGCTGACCTCTTCCGCGCTCGTGCTCCTCATGACGGCGCCGGGGCTCGCGCTGTTCTATGGGGGCATGGTGCGGCAGAAGAACGCGCTCGCGACGCTCATGCAGAGCTTCATCATCCTGGCGGTCATCTCGATCCAGTGGATCCTCTGGGGCTACACGCTCGCGTTCGGCCCTGATAAAGGCGGGATCATCGGGGGCCTTGAATGGTTCGGCCTTCGGGGCGTCGGCGTCGAGCCCTTCGACGCCTACTCAAAGACGATCCCGCATCAGGTGTTCATGCTCTTCCAGATGATGTTCGCGGTCATCACGCCCGCGCTCATCACGGGCGCGTTCGCCGAGCGGAAAAAGTTCTCGGCGTTCCTGCTCTTCACGGTCCTCTGGGCGACCTTTGTCTACGATCCGCTGGCGCACTGGGTCTGGGGCGACGGCGGCTGGCTCAAGAAACTCGGTGCGCTCGACTTCGCGGGTGGGACGGTCGTCCACATCTCGTCGGGCATGTCGGCGTTGGTCTGCGCGATCATGCTTGGCAAGCGCCGGGGCTACGGCCACCAGCCGATGCAGCCCCACAACCTGCCGATGACGGTCACGGGCGCGTCGCTCCTGTGGTTCGGCTGGTTCGGCTTCAACGCGGGCAGCGCGCTCGAGGCCAACGGGCTCGCGGCGAGCGCGTTCACCGCGACCAACACGGGCGCGGCCGCCGCCGCGCTCGGCTGGATGTTCACTGAGTGGATGAGCCGCGGCAAGCCCACGGTGCTGGGCGCGGCGTCGGGCGCCGTCGCCGGGCTCGTCGCGATCACCCCCGCCTCCGGCTACGTCGGCCCGATCTCGTCGCTGATCATCGGCGCCGTGGCGGGCGCCGTCTGCTATACCGCGTGCAACCTCAAGGGGAAGGTCGGCTACGACGACTCGCTCGACGTCGTCGGCGTTCACGGGGTCGGCGGGACGTGGGGGGCGCTCGCCACGGGGCTCTTCGCCTCCAAGGCGATCAACGACGGCGGCGGCGACGGCCTCTTCTTCGGCAACCCGGGCCAGCTGTGGATCCAGATCGTCGCGGTCGTGGCCACGTACGTGCTCGCGATCGTGGGGACCGCGATCATCCTGAAAGTGGTCGACGCCCTGGTCGGGCTCCGGGTCTCCGACGAGGACGAGGTGGCCGGGCTCGACATCTCGCAGCATTCCGAGACGGCGTACGCCGCAGGCGGCGGGTTCGGCGAGGTCGGGTCGGGGCACCCGGGCGCGTTCGCCGAGGCGCGACCACGCGTGGCTCACTGAATCCGATGCACGCCAAACCGGGGCGCTTGATTCGGCGGGGGAGTTCCCCTAAGGTAATCGGGCCATCCATCACCTACTGAGGAAAAGGAGTTCCGCATGACCGCGAAGGACGTGCTCAAGCTGGCCAAGGAGAAGGGCGCCAAGATCATCGATCTCCGGTTCATCGACCTGCCGGGTCTCTGGCAGCACTTCTCGATCCCGGTCTCCGAGCTGAACGAGGACATCTTCGAAGAAGGACTCGGCTTTGACGGCTCCTCGATTCGCGGGTTCCAGACGATCGACGAGTCCGACATGCTCCTCGTGCCCGAGCCGGCGACGGCCGCCATGGACCCCTTCACCGCGGTGCCGACGCTGGTGCTCATCTGTAACGTGAAGGATCCGGTCACGGGCAAGTGGTACACGCGCGACCCGCGCTACATCGCCCAGAAGGCCGAGGCGCACCTCAAGAAGACGGGCCTCGCGGACACGGTCTACATCGGCCCCGAGCTCGAGTTCTTCTTCTTCGACTCGATCCGCTTCGACCAGAGCTACAACTGCGGTTACTACTTCATCGACTCCGAGGCGGGCTTCTGGAACGCCGGCAAGGAAGGGACGCTCGAGCAGCCGAACCTCGGCTACAAGCCGCGGTACAAGCAGGGCTACTTCCCGGTCCCGCCGATGGACAAGTTCCAGGACATCCGTTCGGACATGGTCCTGGCGCTCGAGTCCGTGGGCGTCCGCATCGAGGTCCACCACCACGAGGTGGCGACGGGCGGCCAGACCGAGGTCGACATGCGCTACGACACGCTGACCAAGATGGCGGACAAGGTCATGTGGTACAAGTACTGCGCCAAGAACACGGCGCGGAAGTGGGGCAAGACCGCCACCTTCATGCCGAAGCCGCTCTTCCAGGACAACGGCTCCGGCATGCACACCCACCAGTCGCTCTGGAAGAACGGGAAGAACCTCTTCTACGAGCGCGGCAGTTACGCGGACATCTCCAAGAACTGCCTCTACTACATCGGCGGCATCCTCAAGCACGCCCCGGCGCTCCTCGCGCTGATCGCGCCCTCGACGAACTCCTACAAGCGGCTGGTGCCGGGCTACGAGGCGCCGATCAACCTCGTGTACAGCCAGCGCAACCGCTCGGCGTGTATCCGGATCCCGATGTACTCGAAGTCCGAGGGGGCCAAGCGCATCGAGTTCCGCACGCCCGATCCGACCTGCAACCCCTACCTCAGCTTCGCGGCGTGCCTGATGGCGGGGCTCGACGGGATCGCCAACAAGATCGATCCGGGCAAGCCGGTCGACAAGGACCTCTACGAGCTGCCGCCGGCCGAGGCGAAGAAGATCAAGCAGCTTCCGGGCGACCTCAGCATCGTGCTCGACAACCTCGAGCAGTCCCACGACTGGCTGCTGAAGGGCGACGTCTTCACGCCGGACGTGATCGAGACGTGGATCGAGTACAAGCGCAAGAACGAGGTGGACGCCGTGCGGCTCCGTCCCCATCCGTGGGAGTACGCGCTTTACTTCGATATTTAATTAACGTCGGGGGGGGCGGCGGCGCTCCCCCCCAACCCCTGGCGACCCATCGAACCGATTGCGCGGGCAAGGCCCGCGCTCGAACCGGGTCGCGCCTGCCGGTCGGTGCCGCTTCGTTGAGCACGCGCTCCGACACTGCTCATCCCGAGGGCAGGGCGCCATCAACCGCCGCGGCGCTAACCGCCTGCCGGACTTGATGCTCGCTCGACGAGGAGCGTCGGCATAGCCATTGCTACCGCACTGCGCCAAGCGACGCTGACGTCGCCGCTGACCAGGGCAATGAAACGCACGGACGCTAACGATCAGGGAGAGACGGCCATGACGCGAGTCGGGAGTTGGCTGGTCCTCGCGGCGGCGATCGGCCTCACCGCCACCGCCGCGTTCGGGCAGGAGAAGCCGGTCGAGAAGCCGAAGACGCTCCTCGAGGAGATCGTCCTGTTCTCGTACGTCGAGAACAGCGTCGTGTTCAACCTCAACGGCAACGGCCGGGGCAACCACAACGAGCTGCGCGTGTACGACTTCGACAGCGGCTATACCTTCAACATCGCGGAGTTCAGCGCGAAGAAGGACCCGTCCGAGCGCTACCCGTTCGGCTTCGGCGTGGTCCTGACCGCGGGCCAGGACGCGCAGAAGAACCACGCGCTCGGGATCTTCCGCGATAGTGACGACGCGTTCCCGTTCCGGAACACGCCCGCGTTCGATCTCGAGGAGGCCTACGGCTCCTACAAGATCCCGCTGGGAAGCGGGCTCACCGTGAAGGCGGGCAAGTTCGTCACGCTGCTCGGGTACGAGGTGATCGAGTCGCCCAACAACCTGAACTTCTCACGGTCGTTCCTGTTCGGCTTCGCGATTCCCCTCACGCACGTGGGCGCGCTCGTGTCGTATGCGCCCACGGACTGGCTCACGGTCACGGCCGGCCCGGTCGTCGGCTGGGACGTCGCCAGGGACAACAACGACTCGATGTCGGTGACGGGCCAGTTCGCGCTGACGCCGTTCAAGGACCTCACGGCGAACTTCAACTGGATCACCGGCCCCGAGCAGGCTTCGAACACGACGCACCCGCGGACCGTCCTGGACTGGACGGCGACCTACACCGGCGTCAAGAACGTCACGCTCGGCGCGAACCTCGACTACGGCTGGGAGACCAGGGAGGCCGCGCTCGTCGCGTCCGGGACGCGGGCGGAGACGGACGCGACCTGGTGGGGAATCGCGGCGTACGCCGCGTACGACTGGACGGAGCAGCTCCGCACCGCCTTGCGGCTCGAGTACTTCGACGACCCCGAGAGCGTGCGCACGGCGGCCCAAGCCGCGGGCGCGAGGACCTCCCTCTGGGAGGTGACCGGCACGCTCCAGTACAAGATCTGGAAGGGGCTCGTCGGCCGGGTCGAGTACCGTCACGACCAGGGGAGCGAGAAGGTCTTCAAGTTCGTCAACCACGGCCTCACGCCGACGGCGAAGAACCAGGACACCATCAGCCTCGCGCTGTACTACTCGTTCTTCTGAGGCGGGGGGCTGCTTCCGTCGTAGGCAGCCCACCCGTTCGCTGCCGGGCGGGTGGGCACAGGGACCTCCGCCCTCGATCTAAGTGGTTGATCTGGCTCGCGGCCGACGTCTGGCATTCGGCTTGCGAGCCGCCGAGGGCATGGCTCGAGGCCTGCGCTGGCGCGTGGCGATTCTCGACGACCATGAGCGCTCTCGTGCCGCGCTCCGCGGCGCCATCTGGGCCGCCGGCGGCGAGGTCGTGGGCGAGGCGCTGCGGTGCGCCGACGCCGTCCCGCTGATCGAGCGCGCGAGTCCCGACGCGGCGATCTTCGCCGTGGGCCTGCCCGACGGCGACGGCATCGAGGCCGCCGCGCACGTCATCGCGACGACCGATTGCCCGGTCGTGCTCTTCACCAGCCACACGGGTGACGACTTCGTCGAGCGCGCGCGAGCGGCGGGCGTCATGGCCTACCTGCTCAAGCCCCTGCGCCCGGCCGAGCTCGCTCCCGCGCTCGACGTCGCCATCGCGCGCTTCAAGGAGAACCGCCAGCTCCGGCAGACGCTCGAAGGGCGGAAGATCATCGAGCGCGCGAAGGGCATGCTCATGGCGCGCTTCGGGCTCACCGAGGAGGAGGCGTTCCGCCGCCTGCGCCGTGCGGCGATGGACAGTCGTAAGCCCATGGTGGAGATCGCCAGAGCGTTGCTCGTCTCGGAGTCAGTCGCGCGCGGCGTGCCCACGGAATAGGCAAGGGGCTCGCGACCGGGCGCGCTAACTCTCCGAAATTTCGCGGCCCTCGTTCGGTACAGGCCTTGCACTTCGGTCCCGTCGAGTGGACAACGGTGTCCCTCGTGCGCGCGGCAGCGACGCTGCGCCGACGGAAGGGATCCCACAGACCGCCCGGCGGCACGAAGGGCACGCCGGCGAACACACGAAAGGAGACGCCATGTCCGCTTGGTCACGTCGTGAGTTCCTCAAGGGCTCGCTCGTCGCCGGCTCCGGCCTCGCCGCCGGGATCGGCTTTCCGAGAATCCTGACCGCGCAGGGGAAGGAGCCGATCAGGGTCGGGATCCTGCACTCGCTCAGCGGCACGATGGCCATCAGCGAGGCGCCGATCAAGGAAGTCGTCCTGATGGCCATCGGTGAGATCAACAAGGCGGGCGGTGTGCTCGGACGCAAGGTGGCGCCCGTCATCGAAGACCCCGCCTCGAACTGGGATCTCTTCGCCGAGAAGTCCAAGAAGCTCCTGCTCCAGGACAAGGTGGCGGCCGTCTTCGGCTGCTGGACGTCGGTCAGCCGCAAGTCGGTGCTCCCCGTCTTCGAGAAGAACAACGGCCTCCTCTTCTATCCGGTGCAGTACGAGGGCGAGGAGTGCTCGAAGAACGTGATCTACACCGGGGCGACGATCAACCAGCAGGCCACCCCGGCGATCGACTACCTGATGTCCCCGGAGGGCGGCGGCAAGCAGAAGTTCTACCTGCTCGGCTCCGACTACGTGTATCCGCGCACGACGAACAAGATCCTCCGGCTCTACCTCACGAAGGTGAAGAAGGTCCCCGAGTCGGCGATCGCGGAGGAGTACACACCGTTCCACCACCAGGACTACCAGACGATCGTCGGCAAGATCAAGAGCTTCAGCGCGGCGGGTGACGCCGCGGTCATCAACACGATCAACGGCGACAGCAACGTGCCGTTCTTCAAGGAACTCGCCAACCAGGGCGTGACCGCCGACAAGACGCCCACGATGTCGTTCAGCTTCGCCGAGGTCGAGCTGCAGACGCTCGACGTCAAGCCGCTCGTCGGGCACCTCGCCTCCTGGAACTATTTCATGTCGCTCAAGACGCCCGAGAACCTCAAGTGGGTGAAGGCGTACAAGGAGTGGTGCAAGGGTCACGGCATCCCGGACAAGCAGTGCGTCACCGACGACCCGATGATGCACGCGTACATCCACGTCCATCTCTGGGCGAAGGCGGTCCAGAAGGCGGAGTCCACCGACGTCGAGAAGGTGCTCCGAGCGCTCGAGGGTCTCGAGATCCCGAGCCCGGTGGGCAAGTACAAGGTGGACGAGAAGAACCACCACACGTGGAAGCCGGTCTACATCGGCAAGATCCGCGAGGACGGTCAGTTCGACGTCGTCTGGAAGACCAAATCGTGGGTGCGACCCGCGCCGTGGAGCGAGGTGACGTACCCCGGTCGCGACTGCGACTGGAGCAACAGCGGCAAGGGCTCGTTCGACGTCGTCGGCGGCAAGCGGATGTGGCTGTCGGACAAGTCGTAGTGCACACGCTCGTCGCGGTCCTCGCGGCGGCGTGGGTGCTGACCGGGCTCGGCGGCCGTGCGGCCGCCGGGCCCGGCGCGTTCGATCTGGAGGCCGCGGCGAGTCGGCTTGCGGCGCCGGCCACACAGAAAGACGTCCTCGGCGAGCTCGCTGGCTCGAGCGATCCGGCGGTGGAGCGTCTACTTCGAGCGCTCAAGGATGGGGCGCTCTACGCGTGGAAGGGGCGGACGGTGCTCCTCGGCGACGACGGCGGTCTCACCGACGTCGCCGGCCGCCCCGTCCTGGACAGCCAGGGGCAGCCGGCGCAGCTCGAATCGGGCGCGGAGGCTGTCGCGCTCGACGAGGCGCACTTCGGTCTCGTCCGGCGGACCCTCGAGCGCTTCGAGGTGTTCGGCAGGGACCCCCTGAAGCGGCAGTCGGCGGCCTTCAGGCTCGGAACCTCCGGCGATCCCGCGGCGATCCCGGTGCTCGCGCGGGCGCTCGAGGGCGAGACGAATGGCGACGTCCGCGTCGCGCTGGAGGACGCGCTCGCCAAGCTCCGGCTCCGGTCGTCCGACGCCGCGGACCGGCTCGGCGCCGTCAAGCGGCTCGGGTGGCGCGCCTCGGAAGCGGCCGTGCCGCAGCTCCAGGCGCTGCTCGCCGGGGAGACCGACCCGGCGGTGCGCGCCGCGGCGCGGACGGCGCTCCAGGACATCGACCGGTTCGTGGTCCAGCGCAACGCCATTGGATATCTGTTCAACGGCGTGAGTCTCGGGGCCGTGCTGCTGCTCATGAGCCTCGGGCTTGCCGTAACCTTCGGCCTGATGGGCATCATCAACATGGCCCACGGCGAGATGCTCATGCTGGGCTCGTACACGGCGTACGTCGTGCAGGAGATCTTCGCGGCGTGGTTCCCGGGCTACGTGGACTCCTATTTCGTCGTCGCGCTGCCGCTCGCGTTCCTGGTCGCCGGCGTCGTCGGACTGGCTCTCGAGTGGGGCGTCATCCGGTTCCTCTACGGCCGCCCGCTCGAGACCCTGATCGTCACGTGGGGCGTCGGCATGATCCTCCAGCAGGGCGCGCGGCTCTACTTCGGCGACCAGACGAGCGTGAACTCGCCGACGTGGCTCCGGGGCGGCGCGGAGGTGCTCACGGGATTGATCTTCCCGTGGAGCCGGATCTTCATCGTGGTGCTCGCGCTCGCGGCGCTCGGCGCGCTCTGGCTCCTCCTCTACCGCTCGTACGCGGGATTGAACGTGCGGGCCGTGATGCAGAACCGCGCGATGGCCGCGTGCCTCGGCGTGTCGACCCGGCGGGTGGACGCGGTGACCTTTTCGCTCGGCACCGCGCTGGCCGGCGTGGCCGGGTGCGCGCTCGCGCTGATCGGCACGGTCGACCCCGAGGTCGGCAAGACCTACATCGTCGATTCGTTCATGGTCGTCGTGCTGGGGGGCGTCGGCAAGCTGGTCGGCACGGTCGTGGCGGCGGTCTGCATCGGGGTCTCGAACAAGCTCATCGAGCCGGCGATCGGCGGCACTGCGGCGGCGGTCTACGCCAAGGTGGCCGTGCTCGTAATCGTGATCTGGTTCCTCCAGTGGCGCCCCACCGGCCTCTTTGCGCAGCGGGGGCGCGCCGCGACGGAGACCGCGTGACGTCGGCGCCCGGCCGGTCGTGGGACCGGGGGCTCGTCTGGGTGGGGATCTTCGGCGCGGTGTTCGCCGTCGGGCTGCCCCTCGCGAACGTGCTGGGATACGTCTCGGACTATTACCTGAACCTGTTCGGGAAGTACCTGGCCCTCGCGATCCTGGCGCTCGGCATGGATCTCATCTGGGGCTACACGGGGATCCTCTCGCTCGGTCAGGCGATCTTCTTCGGGATCGGAGCGTACTCGATCGGCATGCATATGATGCTCGAGTCCTCCGGCAAGGGCGTGTACGGCGAGCCGGTGCCCGACTTCATGATCTGGAACCAGGTGTACGCGCTCCCGCTCTTCTGGAAGCCCTACACGTCGGCCGTGTTCGCGATCGGGTCGTCGCTCCTGCTTCCGGCGCTCCTGGCGACGGTCATCGGCGTGCTGACCTTCCGGCGGCGCCTGCGCGGCACCTACTTCGCCATCCTCACGCAGGCGATCGCGTTCGCGGTCTGGCTCATGCTCAACCGCAACGAGATGAAGCTCGGCGGGACCAACGGGCTCACCGACTTCAAATCCGTGCTGGGCTTCTCGCTGTCGAGCCAGGGCACGCTCCGCGCGCTCTACGTCGTCACCGCCGCGGTCCTCGTCGGCTCGCTCCTCCTCGCGCGCGCGATCGTCCGCTCCAAGACCGGGCTCGTCCTCGAGGCGATCCGCGACAACGAGCGGCGTCTGGAGTTCCTCGGCTACGACACGGCGGGCTTCAAGATCTTCGTGTTCGCCGTCTCGGCGGCGCTCGCCGGCCTTTCGGGACTGCTCTACGCGCCGCAGGTGGGAATCATCACGCCCAGCCAGGTCGGCGTGCTGCCCTCGCTGGAGATCGTGATCTGGGTCGCCTTCGGCGGCCGCGGCACGCTCTGGGGCGCGCTGCTCGGCGCGATCTCCGTGAACTGGCTCCGGAGCGTGCTCACCGCGACCTACCCGCGACTCTGGCCGATCATCCTCGGCGGTCTCTTCGTGGCGGTCATCCTGCTCTTCCCCGCGGGCCTGATCGGGCTCGCCGCCCGGTGCAAGAAGCTCTTGGCGCGGCGGCGCCACGGCGTCGTCGCCGCGGCGGTCGTCGCGCCGGGCGTCAACCACCACACGGCTTGAGCCATGGGCACGCTGCTCTACGTCGAGAACCTCACGGTGTCGTTCGACGGGTTCCTCGCGCTCCGGAACCTCAACCTGATCGTCGAGCGTACCGAGCGCGTCCGCCTGCTCATCGGGCCGAACGGCGCGGGCAAGACGACGCTGTTCGACGTGCTCACGGGCCACGTGGCGCCGTCGGCAGGCCGCGTCCTGTTTCGGGACACCGTCAATCTCGCGGCGATGCCCCCGCACGCGATCGCCAACGACGGCGTGATCCGCAAGTTCCAGACGCCGTCGGTCTTCCCGGGGCACACGGTGTTCGAGAACATGCTGCTCGCCGCCGGCCGCAAGCGCTTCGTCTCGACGCTCGGCGCGCGGCACGTGTCGCGGAGCCGTGACGCGATCATGGCGACGCTCGAGCAGGTGGGACTCGGCGAGCGTGCGGAGGACCTCGCCGGCACGCTCTCCCACGGCGAGAAGCAGTGGCTCGAGATCGCGATGCTGCTCGTCGAGGATCCGACGCTCCTCCTGCTCGACGAGCCCGCAGCCGGGATGACACGACCGGAGAAGGAGCGGACGATCGCGCTCATCGAGGACATCGTGGCGCGCTCGAGCTCGTGCGTCATGCTCATCGAGCACGACATGGAATTCGTCCGGCACATCGCCCGTCGGGGTCACCGCGTGACGGTGCTGCACGAGGGCACCGTGCTCTCGGAGGGCTCGCTCGACCGCGTACAGGCCGATGAGCGCGTGATCGAGGCGTACCTCGGGCGCGGGAAGGTGCGGGGAGCCGCCTGATGCTGACCGTCCGCGGGGTCGACGTCTACTACGGCGAGAGCCGCATCCTGTCGCGCGTCGACCTGACGGTCGGCGACGGCCAGGTGGTGTGCGTGATGGGGCGCAACGGCGTGGGGAAGACGACCCTGCTCAAGACGGTCGTCGGGCTCCTCGTGCCACGCACGGGCACAATCGCGTTCCGCGGCGTGGACATCACGCGCCGGCCGCCCTACGAGCGCGCCCGGCTCGGGCTCGGCTACGTCCCCCAAGGGCGTGAGATCTTCTCGGCCCTGACCGTCCGCGAGAACCTCGTGCTCGGCGCCCGGAAGAAGGCCCCGGCGCCGGCGCAGCTCGACTACGCCCTCTCGCTCTTCCCCGGGCTCGCCCGGATGCTCGGCAAGCGCGGCGGGGACCTCTCCGGCGGCCAGCAGCAGCAGCTCGCGATCGCGCGGGCGCTGATCGCCGACCCGGCGCTCCTGCTGCTCGACGAGCCGACCGAGGGCATCCAGCCGTCCATCGTCGACGAGATCGCCGAGGTGCTGCAGCGGATCAAGCGGGAGGGCCAACGGTCGATCCTGGTGGTCGAGCAGTACCTCGAGTTCGCACGCGCCATCTGCGATCGATTCTATGTTATGGACAAGGGTGTCGTGGCCCTGGAGGGCGAGCGGCAAACCTTCGATGTCAATGCCGTGAGCGCGCTGCTCAGCGTCTGACCGGGCAGGAGGTTCGACGATGCACCTCACCCCCCGCGAGCAGGAGAAGCTGTTGATCTTCACCGCCGCCGAGGTCGCCCGCCGCCGCCGGTCGCGCGGCCTCAAGCTCAACCATCCCGAGGCGCTGGCGCTGCTCACGGCGGAGATCCTCGAGGGCATCCGCGACGGACGGACGGTCTCCCAACTGATGGAGGCCGGCCGCTCGGTCCTGGGCCGCGGCGACGTCATGGAGGGCGTGCCCGAGATGATCGACGAGGTCCAGGTCGAGGGCACGTTCCCCGACGGCACCAAGCTCGTCACGATCCACCACCCGATCCGCTGACGTCGTGCGCGTGACGATCGAGGCGTCGAGCGCAGAGGCGGCGGCGCCGGACCTTCCGGCGCTGTCTGCGCTCTTGACAGACGCGGTGGAGAGCGGCGCGTCGATCGGCTTCGTGCCGCCGCTGGCGGCGGGGGAGGCCGACGCCTACTGGCGCACGGTGGTCGCGGCGCTGCGCGAGGGAGCGCGCGTGCTGCTGGTCGCGCGCGACGCCGCGGGCGCCCTGGTCGGTTCGGCGCAGCTCGAGCTGGCGACGCGTCCGAACGCGCGTCATCGCGTCGAGGTGACGAAGGTCATGGTGCACACGAAGGCCAGGCGCCAGGGGGTCGGCCGCGCGCTCATGCGCGCGGCCGAGGAGCACGCGCGGCGCCTCGGGCGAACGACGCTGGTGCTCGATACGCGCTGCGGCGATCACGCCGAGCGGCTCTACGCGGACGGGGGATGGACGCTCGCCGGCGTGATACCGAAATACGCGCGGAGCGCCAACGGGCGCCTGGACCCGAGCGCCTTCTATTACAAGCTGCTGGAGGGAGACCCGCATGATTCCAGGTGAGTACGTGTTGGGCGAGGGCGATATCGTCGCGAACGCGGGGCGCCGGACGGTTGAGCTCACCGTGGCGAACACGGGCGACCGGCCGATCCAGATCGGTTCCCACTTCCACTTCTTCGAGGTGAACCGGGCGCTCAAGTTCGAACGTGCCCAGGCGTTCGGCATGCGCCTCAACGTGCCCGCCGGCACCGCGGTCCGCTTCGAGCCCGGCGACGAAAAACGCGTCACGCTCGTCGAGCTTGCGGGCGCGCGCCGAGTCTTCGGGCTCAACGCGCTCACCGAAGGCGCGGGCCGGGAGCAGGCGCTCGCGCGGCTCGCCGCGTGGGAGCGGCGTCCATGAGCCTGCGACTGTCGCGGCGTCAGTACGCCGATCTCTACGGCCCGACGACCGGCGACCGCGTGCGGCTCGCCGACACCGAGCTCCTGATCCGCATCGAGCGCGATCTGACCGTGGCCGGTGAGGAGGCGAAGTTCGGGGGCGGCAAGGTGATCCGCGACGGAATGGGGCAGTCGGCGCGCGCGACCCGGGCCGACGGCGTCCTCGACGTGGTGATCACGAACGCCGTCATCGTCGATCACTGGGGAATCGTGAAGGCCGACATCGGCATCCACGACGGGCGCATCGTCGGCGTCGGCAAGGCCGGCAACCCCGACGTCATGGCAGGCGTGTCGCCGGGGATGGTCGTCGGCGCCGCGACGGAGGTGATCGCGGGCGAGGGGAGGATCGTCACGGCGGGCGGACTCGACACGCACATCCACTTCATCTGTCCACAGCTCGTCCACGAGGCGCTGAGCGCTGGACTCACGACGATGGTCGGCGGCGGCTCGGGCCCCGCCACGGGCACCAACGCGACGACGTGCACGCCGGGCGCGTGGAACCTTCACCGCATGCTCGAGGCCGCCGAGGCGTTCCCGGTGAATCTCGGCTTCCTCGGCAAGGGCAACGCATCGGCGCCCGAGCCCCTCCGCGAGCAAATTGCCGCGGGAGCGATCGGGCTCAAGCTCCATGAGGACTGGGGGACGACGCCCGCCGCGATCGACTGCGCGCTGTCGGTCGCGGACGAGCACGACGTGCAAGTCGCGATCCACACCGACACGCTCAACGAGGCGGGGTTCGTCGAGGACTCGATCCGCGCCTTCCGGGGTCGGACGATCCACACCTACCACACCGAGGGCGCGGGCGGCGGCCACGCCCCCGACATCATCCGCGTCTGCGGCGAGCCGAACTGCCTGCCCTCGTCCACGAACCCGACGATGCCGTTCACCGTGAACACGATGGACGAGCACCTCGACATGCTCATGGTCTGCCACCACCTCAACGCCAGGATCCCCGAGGATCTCGCCTTCGCCGAGTCGCGGATCCGCGCCGAGACGATCGCCGCCGAGGACGTCCTGCACGATCTCGGCGCGATCAGCATGATGTCCTCCGACTCGCAGGCGATGGGGCGGATCGGCGAGGTCATCATCCGCACGTGGCAGACGGCGGACAAGATGAAGCGACAGCGCGGGCCGCTGCCGGGCGAGACACCGGGCGACGACAACCTGCGCGTCAAGCGTTACGTCGCCAAGTACACGATCAACCCCGCCATCGCCCACGGCCTGGCCGCCGAGGTCGGCTCGATCGAGCCGGGCAAGCTCGCCGACCTCGTGCTCTGGCGCCCGGCGTTCTTCGGCGTCAAGCCGGAGCTGGTCGTCAAGGGCGGCGTCATCGCGTGGGCGGCGATGGGGGACCCCAACGCCTCGATCCCGACGCCCCAGCCCGTGCGCTACCGCCCGATGTTCGGTGCCTTCGGACGCGCGCGCGCCGCCACCGCCGTCACGTTCGTCTCGAAGGCGGCGCTCGCCCAGGACGTGCCGCGCCGTCTGGGCCTCGCCCGTCGTGTGGTCGCCGTCGGCATGTGCCGCGCGATCGGCAAGCGCGATATGATCCACAACGACGCGCTACCGCGGATCGAGGTGGACCCGGAGACGTACGCGGTGCGGGCCGACGGCGAGCGGCTCACGTGCGAGCCGGCGCGGGTGCTACCGATGGCGCAGCGTTACTTTCTATTTTAATGGGGGGCCCCGAAATGGCCCCCCATACCCCCCCGTCTGCGCCTCGATCGAGCCGAGGGCTCGATCGCACCAGGGACCCCGAGCCGGCCCGCGATACCGCCCCGGGTGCGCCTCGATCGAGCCCGGGGCTCGATCGCACCAGGGACCCCGAGCCGGCCCGCGATACCGCCCCGGGTGCGCCTCGATCGAGCCGAGGGCTCGATCGCACCAGCGATGCTGGCCGCGGGCACGATCGCGACGGCGGCTCTGCCGTGCCGATCATCACCGAGCCGCACGTCCACGTGGACGACACAGAGCTCGTCGGGCTCGAGAGGGACGTGCTCGCGCTCACCGCGGAAGAGCGGCGCTGGGGGCGTCGACGCGTCACCACGCGCGCCGGGCGGACGCTCGCGCTGGCGCTCCCGACGGGCAGCGTCCTGATACCCGGCGACGTTCTCCACGTCGGCCCGGGCTGGTACGTCGCGGTCGAGGCGGCGCCCGAGCCCGTGCTCGTCGTCACGCCGCGCTCGCGCGAGGAGGCGATCCGGGTCGCGTTCGAGGTCGGCAACCGCCACTTCATGCTCGCGCTCGACGGTGAGCGGCTCCTGGTGCCAGACGACCCGGCGATGGACCAGCTCCTCGCGCGGCTTGGCGTCGTCTTCGAGCGCCGCGCCGCGGTGTTCGTGCCCGTCGGCCCGGGTCACCGTCATGACTGATCCCGCGTTTCTGGCGCTCCTCCAGCTCGCCGATGGTCTCTTCCCCGCCGGCGGCTTCGTCCATTCGTTCGGCCTCGAGACGTACGTGCAGGAGGGGCGTGTCGTCGACGCGGCCGGTCTCGAGGCGTTCGTCGTCGCCCACCTCGAGGGGAGCGCGGGGCCGTGCGACGCCGTGGTGGTGGCGCACGCGACCCGGCTCGCCGCACGCGGCGACGTCGCGGGAGCCGTCGCCCTCGACGCCCGGCTCGACGCGATGAAGTGCGTCCCCGAGTTCCGGGCCGCGAGCCGCCAGATGGGGCGCCAGACGCTCCGCGCCGCGTCCGCCCTCGACGACGATCGGTTCCTCGCCGAGCTCCTCAGCGCGGTCGAGGCCCGCTCGACACCCGGTCATCACGCCGTTGCCTTCGGCTGCGCGTTGGGCCGCGCGGGCGCCGACGCCGAGCGGGCCGCGGTCGCCTACCTCTACTCGACGGCGGTGTTGCTGGTCGGTGCGGGGCTCCGCCTGATCGCCCTCGGCCAGGTGCACGGACAGTGCGTCCTCGCCCGGCTGCGCCCGGCGATCGCGCGGCTCGGCTCCGAGGCGGTCGCGCGGGAGGTCGACGACCTGTGGAGCTTCAACCCCGGTCTCGAGCTGGCGGGGCTCCGCCACGCAACGCTCGACACGAGGCTGTTCAGGTCGTGAGCGTGCAGTCCCGCCTCCCGCGCCCGCTGAAGATCGGAATCGGCGGTCCCGTCGGCTCGGGCAAGACCGCGCTGACCGAGGCGCTGTGCTTGAGGCTGCGCGACGGGCTCGACATGGCCGTGATCACCAACGACATCTACACGAAGGAGGACGCGGAGTTTCTGGTCCGGCGCGGCGCCCTGCCGGCCGCGCGGGTCGTCGGCGTCGAGACGGGCGGCTGCCCCCACACGGCGATCCGGGAAGACGCGTCCGTGAACCTTGAGGCGACGCATCTTCTCATGAGGGAATTTCCCAAGCTCGACCTGCTCTTGATCGAAAGCGGCGGCGATAATCTGGCCGCGACGTTCAGCCCCGAGCTCGTGGACGCCACGATCTACGTCATCGACGTCGCGGAGGGCGAGAAGATCCCGCGCAAGGGCGGGCCCGGCATCGTGCGCTCGGACCTGCTCCTCATCAACAAGATCGACCTGGCACCGCACGTCGGCGCCGACCTGACCGTCATGGAGCGCGACGCGCGCCGGATGCGCGGCGGGCGCCCCTTCGTGTTCACAAACCTCAAGACGGGTGAGGGAGTCGATGCGGTCCTCTCCTGGATCCGCCACGACCTCCTGCTGGTACCCGCATCCCGCTGACCTCGAGCCCGCGCGGGTCGGGCGAGACGGCACGCTTGCGCTCACCCTCGAGCGGCGGGCCGGGACGACCGTCCTGGGACGGTGCCGGTATGCGCTGCCGCTCCAGGTGTTGGCCCCGCTGGCGCTCGGCGGCCCCGCCGCAGTCGTCTCCGTTCTGAACCCGACGGGCGGGCTCGTCGGCGGCGATCGGCTCGCCATCGACGTCACCCTCGGGCGAGCCGCCCACGGCTGTCTCACGACGCCGTCGGCCACGAAGGTCTATCGCACGGCGGGCGCCGCAGCCGAGCAGCGTGTGCGCCTCCGCCTGGAGGCCGGCGCCATTCTCGAGTGGGTTCCCGACCACACCATCCCGTTCGCGGACTCGGCCTTCCGTCAGGCCATCGACTGCGAGGTGGGCGACGGCGCCACGCTGCTCCTGATGGACGCCTTCGCCGCGGGTCGCGTCGCGCGCGGCGAGGTGTGGCGGTTCGCGCTCCTCGAGAGCACCGTCACCGTGCGCGACCACCGCGGCCCCATCCTCCACGACCGCTTCGTGCTGACGGCGGCCCGGGCGGTGGAAGGGCTCGGATTCGTCGAGGGGCACCCGTACTTCGGCTCGTTCGTGGTCGTCGCCGACTCGGGGCTCGACGCCTTCGCCGTCGCCGCCGGGCGGGTACTCGAAGAGACCCCTGGCGCCGTCGGAGGCGTGGGCGCGCTCCCGCGTCGGGGCGCGGTCGTCCGCTGCCTCGCCGCGAGCGCCCCCGCCCTCACGGCGCTCTTCGAGGCGCTCTGGGCGGTCGCGCGGCGTGAGCTCCTCGGGCTTCCCGCACTCGCACTGCGCAAGGCGTGATAGACTCTCGGACGGCGCTATGTTTAACCTGATCCCGAAGGAAGTCCGCTTCTTCGACTACTTCGAGGCGCAGTCTCAGAATATTATCCGCGCCACCGGCCTCCTCCACGAGCTGGTCCACGCCTTCTCCGACGCCCGGGCCAAGGCCTCCGCGATCAAAGAGGTCGAGCATGCGGGCGACCAGATCACCCACGAGATCGTCCGGCGGCTCAACACGACGTTCATCACGCCGATCGACCGCGAGGACATCCACGACCTCGCGACCCGCCTCGACGACGTGCTCGACTACATCGAGGCGGCCGCGGAGAGGCTGATCGTCTACCGGATCAAGGAGCCGACCTCGGCGTGCCGGGCGATGGTCGAGGTGATCATGGCCCAGGTGGCGTCGATGGACCGCTGCATTCGGTGCCTGCGCACGATGGACCCGGGCTTCCACGAGCACGCCGTGGAGGTGAACCGGCTCGAGAACCGCGCCGACAGCCTGCTGCGGGAGAGCCTCGCCGCGATGTTCGACGAGGAGCCGGACCCGATCGAGGTGATCAAGTGGAAGGAGATCTATGAGACGCTCGAAGCCGTCACCGACCGCTGCGAGGACGTGGCGAACGTGATCGAGGGAATCATCCTCAAGATGGCCTGAGCACCGCGTCCACCCCGTGCTGACCACCGTCGTCTTCATCATCGTCGTCGCGCTCGTCTTCGACTTCATCAACGGCTTTCACGACGCCGCCAACTCCATCGCCACGGTCGTCTCGACCCGCGTGCTGACGCCGCTCCAGGCCGTCGTGTGGGCGGCGTTCTTCAACTTCGTCGCGGCCTTCGGCTTCGGCGTCAGCGTCGCTCGCACCGTCGGCAAGGGCGTCGTGGAGACGAGCGTCATCGACCAGTGGGTGATCCTCGCGGGGCTGGTCGGCGCGATCGTCTGGGACCTCGTCACCTGGTACTGGGGGCTCCCGACCAGCTCGTCGCACGCGCTCATCGGAGGCTTCGCCGGGGCGGCCATCGTGAAAGCCGGATTCGGGGGGCTGGTCGTGGGCGGGCTCGTCAAGATCGGCGTCTTCATGGTGCTCGCGCCGCTGATCGGGCTCCTCATCGGGTTTGCGATGATGTTGCTCACGCTCTGGACGTTCAGGAACCAGACGCCGGGTCGCGTGGATCGCGTCTTCCGCCGCGGCCAGCTCGTGTCGGCCGCCGCCTACAGCCTCGGTCACGGCACCAACGACGCGCAGAAGACGATGGGGATCATCGCGGTCCTGCTCTTCACGACGGGCCACCTCGGCCCCGAGTTCTACGTTCCGTTCTGGGTCGTGCTCGCGGCGCACGCGGCCCTCGGGCTCGGTACGATGGCCGGAGGCTGGCGGATCGTGAAGACCATGGGCATGCGCATCACCAAGCTCCGCCCCTTCGGCGGCTTCTGCGCCGAGACCGCCGGCGCGATCACGCTGATCGGCACCGCCTTCGCCGGTATTCCCGTGAGCACCACGCACACGATCACCGGCTCGATCATGGGAGTCGGCGCGATCCAGCGCTTCTCCGCCGTGCGCTGGGGGGTGGCCGGCCGCATCGTCTGGGCGTGGATCCTCACGATCCCGGCGTCAGCGCTCGTCGCCGGGGCCACGTGGTTCGCGCTCCGCCTGCTCGGCGCCTGAGAGAGCGCGCGGCGCGATTGTCTAGACAGGTCAGACCAGCGCCGTCCCGGCCCGAGTTATCCACGACCAGCCCCGGCAAGCGCCGGTTTCGCAATGGGTTAGCCGTTGTGGATGGCAGTGGATAAGCCGGGTCGCCCGGCCGCCAGAAATAGTTTGACATTTATCGAATTGTCGAGATATGATCGGCGGCACTCGAGCGGAGACCCGATCGGAGGAGGAACGGCATGGCGGACGAGACCCTCAAGCAGATCGTCAAGGAGAAGTACGGGCGGGCGGCTCAGCGGGTCACGAGCGGCGGCGCCTGCTGCGGAAGCACCCCGGGCCGGAGCGAGTGCGACCCGATCACGACGAACCTCTACGCAGCCGGCGAGACGGCGGGGCTTCCCGCGGAGGCGGTCGTCGCGTCGCTCGGCTGCGGCAACCCGACGGCGCTCGCCGACCTCCGGCCAGGGGAGACGGTGCTGGACCTCGGCTCGGGTGGGGGCATCGACGTCCTCCTGTCCGCCAAGCGGGTCGGGCCGACGGGCAAGGCGTACGGGCTGGACATGACCGACGAGATGCTCGCGCTGGCGCGGGACAACCAGCGGAAGTCGGGCGTCGAGAACGTCGAGTTCCTGCGAGGCGAGATCGAGGACGTCCCGCTGCCGGCCGGGTCCGTCGACGTCATCATCTCCAACTGTGTCATCAATCTCTCGGCGGACAAGGACCGCGTCTTTGCCGAGGCGTTCCGCGTGCTGAGGCCGGGGGGTCGGCTCGCCGTCTCCGACGTCGTCGTCCGCGGCGAGATGCCTTCCGCAATCCGCAAGAGCGTCGAGTTGTGGATCGGCTGCGTCGCCGGCGCCCTCGGCGAGCGTGAGTACCGGGAGAAGCTCGCGAAGGCAGGCTTCGAGGCGATCGACGTCGAGCCGACCCGGATCTACCGTGCCGAGGACGCGCGCGAGTTCCTGGCCGGCGCCGGCCTCGACACCGACGCGATCGCTCCCGAGGTGGACGGCAAGTTCATGAGCGCGTTCGTCCGGGCGCAGAAACCGACGAGGTAAGGCGTCGCCTACCTCGTCCTCCTGGCGGCGAACGTCGTCTACGCGACGTCCTATGTCGCGACGCGTGTCACCCTCGTCGACGTCCCGCCCGCGACGCTCGCCCTCCTCCGTCTCGTCGTCGCCTCCCTGGCGCTCTCACCGCTGCCGGCGCGCGAGAGCGCGAGCCCGCCACCCACGCCGCGCGACCGGTGGACGATCGCCTGGATGGGCATCCTCGGCTTCGGGGCGGCGTTCGTCCTGGCCAACTGGGGGATCGCCGCCTCGACGGCGACGAACGCCGCGCTGCTGATCGTCGTCGAGCCCGTCGCGCTCATGCTCCTCGGGCCCACCCTGCTGGACGAGCGCCTCACGTCGCGCGAGGCCCTGGGCGCGGCGCTCGCCGTGGCCGGCGCGGCCCTCGTCGTGGTCAACGGCATTCCCGGGGTGACGCGGCAGCTCGTTCCCCACTGGCGCGGCGACCTGCTGCTGGTCCTCTCGGCGCTTGCCTACGCCTCCTACTCGCTCCTCGGCCGTCGCGTCCTCGTCCGTCACGCGGCCGGACGGGTCACGGCCTCGTCGCTCCTGTGGGGCGCCGTGGCGATGCTGCCGCTGGCGCTCGGCGAGTGGCTCGCCGGGCAGCGCCCGGTCTGGAGCCGGGCGGCGGTTGCCGGGACGCTCTATCTCGGCGTCGTCGTCACGGGGCTCGGCTACCTCGTGTGGAACTGGGCGCTCCGACGGGTCGAGGCCCCGCGCGCGGCGATCTTCCTCTGCGTCCAGCCCGTGGCGGGGGCCGGGCTCGGGGTCATCCTCCTGGGCGAGCCGCTGACGGGCTTCACGCTTGCCGGCGGCGCGCTGATCGTCGGCGGCGTCCTGCTGGCATTCGGCAGCAGGGCGCGGTGACGGTATACTCGACCACGTGGCCGAACCGCACCGTTACCAGCTCCAGAGCGACGCCGCCAACCGCCTGATCCTCGAGCTCCTCGACGTGGCGGGCGTGCCGCCGGACCGCCGACTCTACTACCAGCAGCTCCTCACCACGGTGCTCAAGCTCCACGAGGACGGGGCGCTCACGGGCGACCTCAAGATCACCAACACCGCGCTCAAGGAGCTGCGCTACGCGTACAAGGTCTTCGCGCCGTACGGCGGCGTCCGCAAGGTCACCGTGTTCGGCTCCGCGCGGACGGTGCCCGACGAGGCGGCGGCGGTCGCCGCGCGCGAGTTCGGCCGGCGCATGGTCGCCGAGGGCTGGATGGTGGTGACGGGCGCGGGCGGCGGCATCATGGGCGCCGCGCAGCAGGGCGCCGGGCGCGAGCAGAGTTTCGGGCTGAACATCCGGCTACCGTTCGAGCAGGAGGCGAACCCCTGGATCGCCTCCGACCCGAAGCTCATCACGTTCAAGTACTTCTTCACGCGCAAGCTCTTCCTTATCAAGGAGGCGAGCGCGATCGCGCTCTTCCCGGGCGGCTTCGGCACGATGGACGAGTGCTTCGAGTTCCTCACGCTCGCGCAGACGGGCAAGGCGACGGTCGTGCCCGTCGTGCTCATCGAGCCCGGACCAAAGCCCTACTGGCGCATCTGGGACCGCTGGATCGGGACGCTCGTGGAGCGGAAGCTGATCGACGGCGACGACATGGCCTTCTACCGGATCGTGGACACCGTGGACGAGGCCGTCGAGGAGATCACGCGCTTCTACCGCGTCTACCACTCCGCCCGCATCGTCGGTGACAAGTTCGTGATTCGACTCCTGCGTCCGATCGCAAGCGCGCATCTCGTGGAGCTCCAGGCCAAGTTCGACGACATTCTCACGGGACCGGCGGAGCTGGCGCCCGGGCCCGGGGAGCAGGAGCTCAGCGAGTTTCCCGAGCTGCCGCGGCTCATCCTGCCCTTCAACCGCTCGTCCTACTCCCGCCTGCGGCAGCTCATCGACTTCATCAATCAGCTCTAGTCGTCGGGGGGCGGTCGAGGCCGTCTCCGACGTACTATTCCGGCTCGGGGCGCTCCACGATGATCTGGCATTCCGTGCAGACCCAGGTGCGCAGGACGGCCTTCGTGCGGTCGTCGCGCCGGAGCGTCCAGGGGACCAGGGCCTGCCGCCCGCACCGGGGGCAGCGCTCGGGGCGGGCGCCCGGTGGAAGCGTCGTGGGCAGCCACGGAATTTTTGCCGGCATCGGCTCGATCGTACCACCGCCCCGCGCGCGCGCCGGGAGCGCGCGCTCTCTAGGTGCCGACCGCGGCGGGCGAGTACAATACCGCCATGAGGCGCTTCCGCGTGGGGCTCGGCCAGATCAACCCGACGGTCGGCGACTTCGAGGGCAACGTCCGGAAGATCGTCGAGGCGATCGAGCGGGCCCGCGCGCTCGGCTGCCAGCTCGTCGCGTTCCCCGAGCTGGCCATCCCCGGGTACCCGCCCGAGGACCTCCTGTTCAAGCCGGCGTTCATCGAGGCCAATCTCAGGGCGCTCGACGACGTCACACGCGCCTCGCGCGGCCTCACCGTGGTCGTGGGGTTCGTGGACAGGCGCGACGACATCTTTAATGCGGCCGGAGTCCTGCACGACGGGGTGGTCGCAGGCGTCTACCACAAGCACTACCTGCCCAACTACGGCGTCTTCGACGAGAACCGTTACTTCCAGGCCGGCACCGAGGCCCCCGTCTTCGCCGCGGGCGAGACCGTCTTCGCCGTCAACGTCTGCGAGGACATCTGGTACCCGGCGGGACCGACCACGGTGCAAGCGCTCGCCGGAGCCGAGCTGGTCGTCAACATCAACGGTTCGCCCTATCACGCCGGGAAGGCGCGCTTCCGTGAACAGATGGTGGCGACGCGCGCCGCCGACGACCTCGTGTGCGTGGCCTACGTGAACATGGTCGGTGGTCAGGACGAGCTCGTGTTCGACGGCGCGAGCCTCGTCGTGAACGAGCGCGGCCAGTGCGTGGCGCGCGGGCGCCAGTTCGAGGAGGACTTCGTCGTTGCCGACCTCGACCTCGAAGCCGTGTTCCACGCGCGGCTCCACGATCCCCGCCGCCGCAAGGAGAAGCTGCGCGCAGGCGAGACGACGCCACGGATCGCGCTCCCCGCGCTGCCGGCGGCGGCGCAGGTTCCTCCCCTCGAGCCACCGACGGTCACGCCGCTCGAGCGGGTGGACGAAATCTACCGGGCGCTCGTGCTGGGAACGCGCGACTACGTGCGAAAGAACGGCTTCACGCGCGTCGTGATCGGGCTCTCGGGCGGCATCGACTCCTCGCTCGTCGCGGCGCTCGCGGTCGAGGCGCTCGGGCGAGAGAACGTGGCCGGCGTGGGGATGCCGTCGCCGTACTCCTCGGCGGGAACGCGCCGGGACGCGCAGCGGGTGGCGAAGAACCTCGGGATCGAGTTCCTGTCGATCCCGATCACGTCGATCCTCCGCGCCTACAAGCGCGCCCTCGCGCGGGCGTTCAAGGGGCTCAAGGAGGACGTCACCGAGGAGAACCTCCAGGCCCGGATCCGCGGCAACCTCCTCATGGCGCTCTCGAACAAGTTCGGCTGGCTGGTCCTGACGACCGGCAACAAGAGCGAGTACAGCGTGGGCTACACGACGCTCTACGGGGACATGGCGGGCGGCTTCGCCGTGATCAAGGATGTGCCCAAGATGCTCGTCTACGAGGTCGCGCGCCACGTCAACAGGTCGGCGGGGCGCGACCTCGTCCCCGAGACCGTCTTCGAGCGGGCGCCGTCGGCGGAGCTCCGTCCGGGCCAGACAGATCAAGATACGCTCCCGCCCTACGCCGAGCTCGACGCGATTCTGGAGGGCTACGTCGAGGAGGACCGCGGCGTGAACGACCTCATCGCGCGGGGCTTCGCGGCGGAGACCGTCCGCCGCGTCGTCGCGATGGTGGACAGGAACGAGTACAAGCGCCGCCAGGCGCCGATCGGCGTCAAGATCACGCCGCGCGCCTTCGGACGCGACTGGCGGCTTCCCATCGTCAACCGCTTCCGCGAGCGCTAGCCCCGGCGCTCCGACGCCCGGGGGGCGCAGGCGTGCCTGTGTGGGTGTCCTCGAGACCGGACGAGTTGGCGGGCCGACCGCGGTGGTACCAGCACCCGTACAACCGTCCCGCCTTCTATCGTCTGGCGGCGGGACTCGCCTGGCTGCCCCGGCGTGTGCGGCTCGCCCTCGCGCGCGGGCTGGGGCGCGTCGCCCCACGCGCGATGGCGCGGGAGCGCGCCGCCGTCCGGAAGACTCTTGGCCTCTCGACGGGCGCCACGGGAAGGTACCTCGACGAGTTGACGACCGGTGTGTTCACCGATTTCGCCATGTGCTTCAGCGACCTCGTGTCCGCCAACCGTCAGTCAGAAGCCCGGCTCAGGGCCCTCGTCAGCACGGCGCCGGGGGCGGAGTATTTCACCGGAATGACCGGGGGCGTGATCTCTCTCACCGCGCACGTCGGGAACTGGGAGCTCGCCGGCCGGCTCCTGGCCGGTCACGCCCACAGGCCGACGCACGTCGTGGTCGCCCCAGAAGAGGTCCGAGACATCGAGCGCTGGGTGCGCCGGGACGGCCATGGCGTCCGCTTCGTCACGCGCGACCACCCCACCATCTCGCTGGAGCTGATCGCCGCGCTCCGCCGCGGCGAGATCGTCGCCGTCCAGGGGGACCGCGCGCTCGGCACCCGGGGCGACGCGTCGATCCCGTTCTTCGGCCACCCCGCCCCGTTCCCGCTGGGTCCCTTCGTGCTCGCTCGCGCTGTCGGCGTCCCGCTCGTGCCCGCGTTCTGCCTGCTCGAACCGGACCACCGGTACGCGGTGACCGTCGGGGAGCCGCTCACGGTCGCGCGCGACGGTGAAGAGGCGGCCGCGCGGGCCTGGGTCGCCGTCCTCGAGGCGGTCGTGCGAGGCCACCCGACCCAGTGGTTCAACTTCTTCGACATCTGGAACCCGTTCGTCGCGTGAGGTCACGCCGGGCGTAGATGAGCGAGACCGACGAGGTCCCCCTCGCAGAGTCGGCCTTGGAGGCGCGGCTTGCCGACGTGAGCACCGACGCGGCGGCGCTGCGGGTGCTCCTGCCGGCGGAGCTCCAGCCGCTGATCAGCGACGCGGTCGTCCGCTCGCACAAGCTGTACGAGGAGTTCGTCGATCGCCTGGTGCTTCGCGTCGCGCGCGAGACGGGGCTCGAGGCGGCGACCCGTGAGCCCGCGAGCCCCGCGGAGGTCGTGGCGCGGCTCGGGCTCGAGGCCCGGCGCGCCCTCGCGCCGGTCGACTGGATTCTCCGCCGCCTCGCGGCGAGGCGCACGGTCGAGGAGTCCGGCACCGCTCGCCGCTTTCGCTCGTGCGGCGCCTGGCCGGCGCCCGACCCGGCGCCGGTGCGCGAGGAGCAGCGGCGGCACGATCCCTCGTGGTTGCCCTCCTATACGCTGGCCGAGACCGTGGCGCAGGACTACCCCGCGTTCCTCCGGGGTGAGATCGCCGGCGAAGAGGTGCTGTTCGCGCCCCGACGCTGGCGATTGTGGGTGGACTATTTCTCGAACGCGAACGGCCAGTACGCGGTCAGCAACCACGTCGGCGCGGTCGGGGTGGGGCGGTGGCTGCCCCGGGCGGGCGGGGTCATTCTGGAAATCGGCGGCGGGCTGGGGAGCGGCGCCCTGGCCGTGCTCGAGCGTCTGGAAGCCGCCGGACGGATCGGGGACGTCCGAGCGTACCGGTTCACGGAGCTCGTGCCGGCGTTTCTCCGGCGCGGGCAGCAGGCCCTCGAGGGTCGCTCGCGGCGTCCCGGCTGGCTCCGGTGCGACCCCCTCGACATGAATCGCCCGTTCGGGGACCAGGGGGTCCGGCCGGGTGACGTCTCCGTGGTCTACGCCGTCAACGCCTTGCACGTGGCGCACGACCTCGCGTTCACGCTCGGTGAGATCCGTCGCGCCCTGGTACCGGGTGGCCAGCTCATCGTGTCGGAGTGCGTCCGCCCGCACTCGGGGCAGACGATCTACGCCGAGTTCATCTTCAACCTCATGGAGACCTTCCGCGCGCCGCGCCTGCATCCGGCCTACCGTCCAGCCGGCGGCTTCCTGACGGCCGGAGAGTGGCGGGCTGCCATCGAGGCCGCCGGGTTCGCCGACGTGCGTTTCGTCCCGGACATCGTGCGCGTGCAGGAGCGCGTGCCCGATTACTTCGCGGCCGCGATCGGGGCGACCCGGCCCGGTTGAGCACGGGGCGAGCGGTCCGGGGCGCGGGGGCCCGGGGGGCGGACGAGACCCGTTCCCGCCACGTCGAATGCGGAGGTGACGGCGTTTTGGTGGAGCCCAGCCGCGACGGGCGATGCACGCGCAAGCCGCGTGGTCGAGCCGCCCCCCGGCCCCCCGCCGCCCCGACCTGCTAGCCCGCGACGCCTTCCATCTGGAGCGCGTAGAGCCGGCGATAGATGCCGTCGCGCGCGATCAGCTCCTCGTGGCGACCGATCTCCGCGATGCGCCCGTCGTGGACGACGACGATCCGGTCGGCGTTCCGCACGGTCGCCAGCCGGTGCGCGATCACGAGCACGGTCCGACCGCGCATGAGCTCGGCGAGCGCCTGCTGGACCATGAACTCGCTCTCCGCGTCGAGGTCCGACGTCGCCTCGTCGAGGATCAGGATCGGCGGGTTCTTGAGGAACGCGCGGGCGATGGCGATCCGCTGGCGCTGGCCTCCGGAGAGGCGCACGCCCCGCTCACCGACCAGCGTGTCGTAGCCGTCGGGGCACGCGAGGATGAAGTCGTGCGCGTGCGCCTGGCGCGCCGCGCGCACGATCTCCTCGAACGTCGCGTCGGGCCGCCCGTAGGCGATGTTGTAGCGGATCGTGTCGCTGAAGAGAAAGGTCTCCTGCGTCACGACGCCGAGCTGGGCGCGGAGCGAGTCCTGCGTGACCTCGCGAAGGTCGTGGCCGTCGAGCGTGATCCGCCCCGCGGTCACGTCGTGGAAGCGGGGCACGAGGTCCATGAGGGTGGACTTGCCGGCGCCCGACATGCCGACGAACGCGACGACCTCGCCCTTCCGGACCTCGAGCGCGATCTCCTTCAGCGTCATCTCGTCGGCGTCCCCGTAGCGGAAGTCCACCCGCTCGAAGGCGAGGGTGCGGGTGAACGTCTCGAGCCGCGTGGCTCCGGGGCGGTCGGTGATCGCGGGCGGCAGGTCCAGGATGTGGAAGACGCGCTCGACCGACGCGGTCGATTGCTGGACGACGTTCAGGGAGCGCGAGAGGCGGCGCACCGGCCCGTAGAGCATGAGCGCGGCCGCCGTGAAGGAGAAGAGCGTCCCCGGCGTCATGTGCCCCTCGATGACCTGGTAGCCGCCGTACCAGAGCACCGCCATGATGCCGAGCGCCCCGGCGACCTCCATCAGGGGCTCGGTGACCTCGTCGGCGCGCACGTTCTTGAGCGAAAGGGCGAGGAGCCGGTCGTTGAGCGCGTCGAAGCGCACCTGCTCGTGGCGCTCGCGCCCGAACGCCTTGACGATCTTGGTCCCGCTCAACGACTCGTGCAGGAGCACGGCGAGCTGGGCCACGCGCTCCTGGGCCCGCTTGTTGATTCGGTACAATCTTCGGCCGATCACGCGCACGACGACGGCGATGACGGGGAACGCGGCCAGCGCCATCAGGGTGAGCGCCCACTCGCGCGCGACCATGACGACGAGGAGAGCCGCGATCGTCCCGAGCTGGCGCACGGCCATGACGAGGACGCCGGAGGAGAGCCGCGCGAGCCGGGCCACGTCGGTGAGCATCCGGGACATGAGGTCCGCCGAGTGGACGTCGGAGAAGAACGCGAGCGGCATGGACTGGATGTGCGTGTAGAGCTCGCGCCGCAGGCGCGCCACGACTCGCTCGCCGACGGAGGCCATCAGGTTCGCCTGGAGGTAGCGGGCGAGCCCCTTCACGACATACACCGCCAGGAGCGCCAGCGGGATCAGCTTCAGCATGAGGCTGTCGCGCCGGATGAAGATGTCGTCCATGACCGGCTTCACGAGCCACGCGATGAGGCCCTCCATGCCCGAGACGACGAGCGCGAGGACGGATCCGAGGATCAGGATCGGGACGTACGGGCGAACGTAGGGGACGAGGCGGCGGTAGGGACCGAGGGGCAGCGTCACGTGCCGGTGCGCCCCGCGACGAGTCGCCGGTAGAGCGCCTCCGTCCGCTCGACCTTCGCACGGGTGGAGAACTGGCGCTCGACGAGCTCGCGTCCCGCCCGCCCCATGGCGCGCGCGCGCTCGGGGGCCGCGGCGACCGCGCCCAGCGCGTCGGCGAGGCCCGCCGGATCACGCGGCTTCACGAGGAGCCCGGTCTGCCGGTGGCGGACGAGCTCCGGATTGCCCTCGAGGTCGGTGCCGATGACGGGCGTGCCGACGGCGAGCGACTCGCGCAGCGTCCCGGTGAGGCCGAGCCCGGCGTACGAGGCGTCCACCGTCACGTCGCTCGCCTTGAGGATCTGGGGAATGTCCTCTCGGTAGAGGAAGACGCGCACGCGGTCGCGGATCTTCCGCGCGGCCGCCTTGTCGTGGAGGATCTTCGCCTTCGCCTCGTTGGCGCCGACGAAGAGGAGCCGGGCGTGCGGCAGCCGATCGGCCACCGCCGCCATCGCGTCGAGCACGTCGTCGTTGCCCTTCCACGACCGGATGCCGATCTGCGTGACGAGGAAGTGCTCGGCGCCCAGGCCGAGCTCGCGGCGGACCGCGCCGCCGTCCACGCCTGGATGGAAGCGGTCGGTGTCGGTGCCCGAGTAGATGATCTCGATCTTCTCCGCCGGGACGCCCTGGCGGACGAGCCCCTCCTTGATCGAGGCGCACACGGCGACGATCGCGGTCACTCGCCGCGTCGTGTAGCCGAGGCGGTTGAACCGGTCGAGGGGAAAGCTGACGCCGCGGTTCAGGACGAGCACGGGGATGCGCACGAAGAGCCCCGCGATCAGCGCGAGCGTCCGGGCCCGGCCCTTGTGGGCGTGGACGACCTGGACTCGGCGCGACCGGAGAATCCTCACGAGTGCCTTGACCGAGCGCAGGTCGATCTCGGAAGCCATGGGCAGGGGGATGTAGGGAACCGAGGCCGCGCCCAGCTTCTCGACCCAGACCTCGCTCGGCCGCGTCGCGACGGTCACGTCGTGACCACGCGCCGTGAGGCCCAGGACCAGCTCGCGGAGCTGGATCGCCGCGCCCGTGAAATAGTCCTCCTTCGGGTAGAGCTGCAGGACCCGAAGCGGCTCCGCCATCAGGCTCCGAAGAACTTCCGCACCGCCGCGACGACCGTGTCGATCTCCGCGTCGGCGTGGCTCGCGGACATTGGCAGCGTCAGGATCTCCTGGACGAGCCGTTCGGTGCGCGGCAGCGTCGGCGGGTCGAGGTGCTCGAGCGCCGGCTGACGGTGGGCCGGCACCGGGTAGTGGAGCCCGGTCTGGATCCCGCGCGCGCCCAGGAACGCGGCGAGCTCGTCGCGTCGCGGCGTGCGGACGACGTAGAGGTGATAGACGTGACGCGCGTGCTCGCGCTGGGCGGGGAGGGCGAGGGGGAGACCGGCGAGCCCCTCGGCGTAGCGGTCGGCGAGCGCGCGTCGCCGGTCGTTCATCGTGTCGAGCCGGCGCAGGAGCACGCGCAGCGCCGCCGCCTGAAGCTCGCTGAAGCGCAGATTGAAGCCGACCTCGGCGTGGACGTCCTTGTTGAGGCGCCCGTGGTCCCGCAGCCGGCGGCAGCGTGCGGCGACCTCGTCGTCGTGCGTGAGCACGGCGCCGCCGTCACCCATGGCCGGAAGATTCTTCGACGGGTAGAACGAGAACGCGGCGGCGCGCCCGAACGAACCGACGCGGCGTCCGTCCCAGGCGGCGCCCTGGGCTTGGGCGCAGTCCTCGAGCACCCAGAGGCCTGCGCGCGTGGCGAGGTCCTGCACGGCCGGCAGGTCCACGGGCTGGCCGTAGAGGTGGACCGGCACGACGCCGACGGTCCGCGGGGTCACGCGCGTGGCGGCATCCTTCGGGTCGAGCGTGTACCAGTCGTCGGCGTCGACGAACACGGGCGTGCCGCCGGCGAAGCAGATCGCCTCGACCGTCGGGAACGCCGTGTGCGACGGGACGAGGATCTCGTCGCCCGCGGTCACGCCGAGCGCGCGGAGGATCATCCAGAGCGCGGCGGTCGCGGAGCTCGTGAGGACGGCGTGCTTCGTCCCGGTGTGTCGCGCCAGCTCGGCTTCGAGCTCACGGCACTGGGGACCGAGGATGTACTGGCGCGAGTCGATCGCCGCGAGCACCGCCTGTCGAATCTCGTCGTCGACGGGTGGACGGGAGAGCGGAATCGGGGTCACGCGCTCGTCCCCGACAGGCGATCGTATTGCCCGCGGTAGTAGATCAGCGGCTCACCGGCGCCGACGTGAGCGCGCTCGACCCGCCCCACGAAGATCGTGTGGTCGCCTTCGACGTGGGTGCTCACCGTGACGCACTCGAGCTGGGTCAGCGCCTCCTCGATGAGGGGGAGGCCGAGCTCGCTCACGCGGAACGCCACCTCGTCGAACTTGTCGAGGCGCGTCGAGGCGAACCGTCGCGACACCAGCTGCTGGTCGCGGCGCAGGATGTTGACGGCGAACCGGCCGCGCTCGAGGAGCGCGGGGTAGCTCTGCGATTTGTGGTCCACGCAGACCAGCACCAGGGGCGGGTCGAGCGAGACCGAAGTGAAGGCGCTCGCGGTGAGACCGGTGGGACGCCCGTCGCCATCCGAGGTCGTGACGACGGTCACGCCCGTGGCGAAGTGACCGAGCGCGCGCCGGAAGTCGTCCGGGGAAATCACCATATCTGTGTAGCAGGTGAGGGCTCAAAATGCAAGGTTTCGCGCATAGATAAGCGAGGATCACGTGCCGGTGTTATAGTCCTTGTGACGTATGGTGTCCGAAGCCACCGTGCTCCAAGCCCTCCGCGGGATCCGGGACCCCGAGGCGCAGCAGGACATCGTGACGCTCGGGCTCGTCCGTGACCTCCGGATCGCCGACGCCGAGGTGTCCTTCACGCTCGCGTTCACCACCCAGTCGCCCCAGGCCAAGGTGACGATGCACACCATGGCCTCGCGCCTCGTGGGCCAGCTCCCGGGCGTCTCCCGGGTCCAGGTGAAGATGGGCGGCGGCGCGCGAGAGCCGGCCGCCGCGCCCGCCCACGGCCACGGGCCCGCGAAGAGCGCCGAGCTCATCCCGGAGGTGCGCCACACGGTCGCGGTCTCGTCCGGGAAGGGCGGCGTCGGAAAGTCGACCGTCGCCGTCAACCTCGCCGTGACGCTCTCCGAGACCGGCGGCGCGGTGGGGATCATCGACTCCGACGTCTACGGCCCCGACGTTCCGCTCATGCTCGGCGCGCGCGGGCGCCCCGGCATGTTCGAGAACCGCATCATCCCGGTCGAGGTGCACGGGCTCAAGATGATGTCGATCGGGCTGCTCGTGAACGAGCGCGAGCCGCTCGTGTGGCGCGGGCCCATGATCCACTCGTTCATCCAGCAGATGCTGCGGGACGTCATGTGGGGAGCGCTCGACTACCTCGTCTTCGACATGCCGCCCGGCACGGGCGACGCCCAGCTCTCGCTCTCGCAGGTGATCCCGCTCGACGGTGTGGTCATGGTGACGACCCCCCAGGAGGTCGCGCTGCTCGACGTCCGCAAGGCGATCGGGATGTTCCAGAAGCTCAACGTGCCGCTGCTCGGCGTCGTCGAGAATATGAGCTACTTCGTGGCCCCGGACACCGGCCGACGCTACGACATCTTCGGCGAGGGCGGTGGCCGGCGGCTCGCCGAGGAGTACGGGATCCCGCTCCTCGCCCAGATCCCGCTCGATCCCGAGACGCGCATCGGGGGGGACGAGGGCTCGCCGATCGTCTTGCGGCGTCCGGACTCGCCGCAGGCGAAGGTGTTCGGCGACCTCGCGCGGGCGGTGCGCGCGCGCCTGGACGAGCTGGCCGCGCTCGAGCGGCTGCCGAAGATCAGCTGAGTCCGTGTCGCGCTCCCGCTCGACGCTGGTCCTGCCGATCTTTCCCCTGCCGGACGTCACGTTCTTTCCGCACACGCTCCTGCCGCTGCACGTGTTCGAGGCGCGCTACCGCGCGATGATGATGGACACGCTCGCGCGCGACCGGAGACTCGCGGTGGTGAAGCTCCGGCCCGGGTACGAGGCCGCGTACGCAGGCAAGCCGGCCGTCCACCCCGTCGCCGGCGCGGGAGAGATCGTGAGCTGGGAGCGGCTGGCGAGCGGACGGTACAACATCCTCCTGAAGGGCGAGTGCCGCATACGCATCGAGAGCGAGCGGCCGAGCGACACGCTCTACCGGGTCGTCACGGCCCAGCGGCTCGACGACGTGCCCCCCACGGGCGACGTGGTCCCCGTGCTCGACCGGATCCGCGGAGCGTGCGGCCAGTTGCTACGAGCGCTCGACCGCCCGGCGGACCTGCTCGATACCGCGCTCGCCGACGGCCAGCCGCCCGGGGTGATCGCCGACCGGATCGCCGCTGCGGTCCTCCCCGACGCGACGCTCCGTCAGGAGCTGCTCGAGACGCTCGACGTGGTGAACCGGCTCGCGCGGGTGTCGGCTGCGCTCGAAGACCTCGTCAACGAGCTGTTGGGCGGACGGGAATGATAAGGGTATCGTGCGCGAACCCGCTTGCCGCCCCGCGGGGCGGGTCGCGCGAAGCGCGCACGACCGTGGCGTTCGTGCTGCTCGCGCTGCTGCTGGTCGGCGCCGCCGCGTCGGCAATGGAGGCGCGGCAGTGGTCCTGGCTCGGCGTGCGGATTCGCGACCTGTCGGAGCAGGAGATGGAGCAGATCGCGGCGCGCCACGGGATCCGCGAGGGGTTCGGCGTGGTGATCGTCGAGGTCATCGGGGGGGCGCCGGCGGAGCGCGCGGGCCTCAAGAGCGGCGACATCGTCGTCGCTTTCGGCAAGCGGCCGGTCACGGAGACACGGCTCCTCCAGCGGCTCGTCGCCGCGGCGCCGACGGACCGGGAGAGCGAGCTGACGGTGCTCCGCGCCGAGGGCCGCCGGCGTGTCAGCGTGCGGCTGACGTCGATGCCCCGCGCGATGGTCGGCGAACGGGTCGCCGCGGAGCTCGGTTTCATCATGCGTGAGCCGGACGCCCCGGGAGAGGCGCCGAGCCCGCGCGCCGTCGCGGCGGCACCGACGATCGCGGGAGTCCTCAAGGGCGGCGCCGCGGAGAAGGCCGGCCTCGCGGTCGGCGACGTGATCCTTCAGGTCGACGAGCAGCCCGTGCTGACGCAGGATGCGGCGCGGGATGCGCTGGCGGACGTCGGCGTCGACCGCCCGGTGCGTCTGACGGTGCGGCGGGGGGAGAGTCGGCTGTCCGTGACGCTCCCGAGCCCGTGACGCGTCCGCCGCTGTTGGTGACGCGTCCGGCCGCTTGCGGGGACCGGAGCGGACGGCTAGAATACCGCCGCTCGCCGACCGCGCGGGGCCGTGCCCGAGGGCGGGGAATCCACATCCACGGTCTGGTCCTACATTCCGAGACTCCCGAACAGGAGGAGGCACGCCATGAGCACTGAGCCAGCAGTCACAGAACCCTCGCGCCGGAAGTTTTTGCGGGGCGCGGCGGTGGCGGCGACGGGCGCGGCGGCGCTCGGCTTCCCGGCGATCGCCAGGGCCCAAGGGCCCATCACGATGCGCTGGCAGTCCACCTGGCCGCAGAAGGACATCTTTCACGAGTACGCGCTCGACTTCGCGAAGAAGGTCAACGACATGACCGGCGGCGATCTCAAGATCGACGTGCTGCCCGCGGGCGCGGTCGTGCCGGCCTTCGGCCTGCTCGATGCCGTGTCGAAGGGCACGCTCGACGGCGGCCACGGCGTACTCGTGTATCACTACGGCAAGCAAACGGCGCTCGCGCTCTGGGGCTCGAGTCCCGCCTACGGCATGGACGCCAACATGCTGCTGGCCTGGCACAAGTACGGCGGCGGCAAGCAGCTGCTCAACAAGCTCTACGCCTCCATCGGAGCCAACGTCGTCTCGTTCCCCTACGGCCCCATGGCGACCCAGCCGCTCGGGTGGTACAAGAAGCCGATCACCAAGCCCGACGACTTCAAGGGGCTCAAGTTCCGCACCGTCGGCATCTCGATCGACCTCTTCCAGGGCATGGGGGCGGCGGTGAACGCGCTGCCAGGCGCCGAGATCGTGCCGGCCATGGACCGGGGGCTCCTCGACGCCGCGGAATTCAACAACGCGACCTCCGACCGCATCCTCGGCTTCGCCGACGTCTCCAAGGTGTGCATGCTGCAGAGCTACCACCAGAACGCCGAGCAGTTCGAGATCACGTTCAACAAGACCAGGTTCGACACGCTGCCGGACAAGATGAAGGCCATCATCGAGAACGCCGTCGAGGCGGCGTCGGCCGACTTGTCATGGAAGGCGATCGACCGTTACTCGAAGGACTACATCGAGCTGCAGACCAAAGACAAGGTCCGGTTCTACAAGACGCCGGATTCGGTCCTCCAGAAGCAGCTCGAGGTCTTCGACCAGGTGGAGGTGAAGAAGTCGGCCGAGAACGCCATGTTCAAGGAGATCGCCGAGTCACAGAAGGCGTTCGCGGCGCGCGCGGTGAAGTGGGACCTCGACACCAACGTCAGCCGGCGCATGGCGTACAACCACTACTTCGGCCGGCCGGCCGCCAAAAAGAGCTAAGCCCTCCGTGATCCGTCCGTGCCGTCCCGCCAGCCATCCGGCGCCCGCCATCCGGCGCCCGCCGGGTGGCCGGCGTCGTTTCTGAGCGGATGAACGCCCGGCGCTTCCTTCGCGCCGTCGATCAAGCGAGCTACTGGTCGGGCAAGGCGTTCGCGTGGCTGATCGTGGCCCTGACGTTCGTGGTGTCCATCGAGGTCTTCAAGCGGTACATCCTGAACGCGCCCACGGCCTGGATCTTCGACCTCGACAACATGCTGTACGGCACGCTGTTCATGATGTGCGGTGCCTATACGCTGGCGGCGGCCGGGCACGTGCGTGCCGACTTCGTGTACATCTACATGCGGCCGCGCGGCCAGGCCGCGCTCGACCTGGCGCTGTACCTCCTCTTCTTCATCCCGGGCATCCTTGGGCTCATCTACGCGGGGTACGACTACGCCGCGCTCTCCTGGCGCATCGGCGAGCACTCGACCGTGACCGCCGAGGGGCCGCCCGTCTACCACTTCAAGTCGGTGATTCCGCTCGCGGGCGCGCTGGTCATGCTCCAGGGGCTGGCCGAGATCGTCCGCTGTGTCGAGTGCCTGCGCACCGGCGCCTGGCCCTCGCGGCTTGAGGACGTCGAGGAGATCGACGTCGTCCAGACCCAGCTCGGGGGCAGCGAGTTCGTGGACGAGGAGTCGCGCCGGGCCGCGATGGAAGGGGCGCACGCGATCGACGAGGCCGCCCGCCACAGGAGCGTGGTGGAGCACAAGAACCCGTGAGCGACCCCTCCCTCGGCCTGACGATGCTGGCGCTCATCGTGGTCGCGATCATGATGGGCTTCCCGACCGCGTTCACGCTGATGGGCCTGGGGATGGTCTTCGGCTACATCGCGTTCTGGGGCCCGGGCCAGCACTGGTACGACAACCGGATCTTCGACCTGATCGTGCAGCGGACGTACGGCGTGATGACGAACGACACGCTGCTGTCGATCCCGCTGTTCGTGTTCATGGGCTACATCATGGAGCGGGCGGCGCTGGTCGACCGGATGTTCCACAGCGTCCAGCTCGCGTTCCGGCGCGTCCCGGCGTCGCTGGCGGTGACGACCCTGCTGGTGTGCGCATTCTGGGGGATCGCTTCCGGCATCGTCGGCGCCGTCGTCGTCCTCATGGGCGTCATCGCGATGCGCCCGATGCTGAACGCGGGCTATGATGTGAAGCTGGCTTCCGGCGCGATCACGGCGGGCGGGACGCTCGGCATCCTCATCCCGCCGTCGGTCATGTTGATCGTCTATGCGGCGGTGGCCGGTCAGTCGATCGTCAAGCTCTACGCCGCCGCGATGCTGCCGGGCTTCTTCCTGACGTTCCTGTACCTCGTCTACATCCTGGGCTGGGCCATCATCAATCCGAAGATCGCGCCCAAGCTGCCGCCGGACCAGTACCGCGTCGCCGTGCCGGACTGGCTGCGTCGGCTCGAGCGCGGCCGCTCCCACAGCGTGGTCCCCGGCCTTCTTGCCGCGGCGTTCCGGCCGGGCGCGGTGGCCTACGGCGCGATCGGGAAGAACCTGCTCGTCCTGTCGGTTCCGCTGATGCTCACGGTCGGCACCTTCGCGGCGACGTGGTGGTACGTGATTGTGTACAACGCCCCGGAGGCGGCCACGACGGCCGCGGCCCCGGCGCCCTCGGCGCCACCGACGGCGGCCGTCCGGACGACGCCGGCGTCGCCCAAGGGCGCGCCGCCCGCCGCGACTGTCGAGAAGCCGCTGGAGCTCGGCGCGGCGGCCGAGGCTGACCGACCTCAAGAGCTGGGGTCGGCCGGGGAGCCGGAGCGCGGCGAGCCCCCGCCGAAGGTGGACGGGCCGCCGGAAGAGATGACGTCGCTCCGGGATCCGACGGCCGCGACGGGGGCAGGGAAGACCCCCGTCCACTTCTACGCGTGGTTCTGGGGGCTCGCCGCGCTCTCGGGACTGCTGCTCCTCGTCTACTTCTGGCGCATGGACGGCGAGCAGCTCGAGATCCTGAAGGAGCTGTGCGCATCGGTGGTACCGCTGGGCGTGCTCACCGCCGTGGTGCTCGCGGTGATTCTGTTCGGCATCACGACCGCCACCGAGTCGGCGGCGATCGGCGCGCTCGGCGCGATGTATCTCGCCGTGATGGCGAGGTACGCGCGTCACGTCCGGTGGTGGAGCCTGGTCGGGGCGATCGTCGGCTTCACGCTCGGATGGTGGCAGGGCGAGGACTGGGCGTCGCTGCTCGTGGCGGGCTCGATCGGCGGGACGCTCGTGGGCACCGTCGTGCCTGGCCTCTGGCATCTGAGGACCTCGCCGGAGCTGCGTGAGAACCTGAAGCAATCGATCTTCCTCACCGCGAAGACGACCGCGATGGTGTGCTGGCTCTTCGTCGGCTCGGCGCTCTTCTCCGCCGTGTTCGCGCTGCACGGCGGCCAGTCGCTGATCGAGCGGTGGGTGCTCTCGCTGAACCTCTCGCCGCTGGGCTTCCAGTTCACGGCGCAGCTCATCATCTTCCTGCTGGGCTGGCCACTGGAGTGGACCGAGATCATCGTGATCTTCTGCCCGATCTTCATCCCGCTGCTGAGCCACTTCCACATCGACCCGATCCTGTTCGGGACCATGGTGGCGGTGAATCTCCAGGCGGCGTTCCTGTCACCGCCGGTGGCGATGTCGGCATTCTACCTCAAGGGCGTGTCGCCCAAGCACGTGACGCTGAACCAGATCTTCGCGGGGATGATGCCGTACATGATCATCGTCTGCATCTGCCTCGTGTTCATGTACGTCTGGCCGGGCATGACCCTCTGGCTGCCGGAGTTCCTCTACGGCGGCTGAGCGCTCCCGACGGGCGGGCGCGTGATGGGCCTGACGAACCTTCACGCGCTGTCGGCGACGGACGCGGCGCGCCTGATCCGGGACGGCGTCATCAGCTCGGAGGAGCTGGTGCAGGCGTGCCTGGCGCGGGTGCGCGAGACGGACGCACGGGTGCAGGCGTGGGCGTTCCTCGACCCCGAGTACGCGCTCGCGCAGGCGCGCTCCGCCGACGAAGTGCGCCAGTCCGGGCAGCCGGTGGGGTCGCTGCACGGCGTGCCCGTGGGCATCAAGGACATCATCGACACCGCCGACATGCCCACCGAGAACGGGTCCGTGCTCTGCGCCGGCCGCACGCCGTCGCGCGACGCCGCCGTGGTCGCGAGGTTGCGCGCCGCGGGGGTGGTGATCATGGGCAAGACGGTCACGGCGGAGTTCGCCACCCGCGCGCCGGGCAAGACGCGCAACCCACACAACCCCGCGCACACGCCCGGCGGATCCTCCAGCGGCTCGGCCGCGGCCGTGGCCGCCGGCATGGTCCCGGTGGCGCTCGGCAGCCAGACCGGCGGCTCGACGGTTCGGCCGGCGTCGTTCTGCGGTGTCTACGGCTTGAAGCCGACGCACGGTCTCGTGTCGCGCCACGGGATGTTCCGGCTCTCGCGCACGCTCGACCATGTCGGCCTGTTCGCGCGCACGATCGAGGACCTCGCGCTCCTCCTGGAGGAGCTCGCGGGTGGAGACGAGCGCGACCCGGACTCGCGTCCGCGCGCGCGGGTCCCGTACCGGGACGTGGCGGGCGAGGCGCCGCCGCTACCGCCGATGTTCGCGTTCGTGAGGACGGCGCTCTGGGACCGTGTCGACGTCGACGCCAAGGAGGCGTTCGCCGAGCTCTGCGGTCACCTCGGGGAGCGCGTGGAGACGGTCGAGCTCTCCGAGGCGGCCGACGAGGCATCCGAATGGCACCGAGTCATCATGGAAGCGGAGATGGCCGCGAACCTCAGCCGGGAATGGGAGACGGGGCGCGCCCGACTGTCCGAGTCGCTGCGCGCGCGGCTCGAGCGCGGCCGCGAGGTGCGCGCGCTCGACTACCTCCGCGCCCTGGCCCGCGTTCCCGAGCTCGACGCGAGCTTCGCCGAGCTGTTCGCTCAGCGCTATGACGCCATCCTGACCCCCGCCGCCCCCGGCACCGCGCCAGAGGGGCTCGGCTCGACCGGGGATCCGGCCTTCTGCACGTTGTGGACACTCTGCGGCATGCCGGCGCTCAGTGTGCCGCTCATGCAGGGCGTGAACGGCCTGCCGCTCGGCGTCCAGCTGGTCGGTCCCCGGCACGGCGACGCACGGTTGCTGCGCACCGCCCGCTGGCTCGTGGGCCACGTCGCGTCGCGGTGAGATGGCCAGCGGCCGGTGTATGGCGCAGCGCGCCTAGCGCGGGTCGAGCCGCCGGCGTAGGCTCTCGGGTCGCCAGGGCCCGCGCCGGGTGACCGTCGAGAGGAGGAGCGCGCATGGCTGACGTGGAGCGCATGTACATCGACGGCGAGTGGACGCTCGCCGAGGGCGGCGCCACGTTTGACGTCGTCAATCCCGCCGACCGCACGGTCGTCGCGAGAGTGACCAACGGGGCCGTGCCCGATGTCCAGCGCGCCGTCAGGGCGGCGCACCGAGCCTTCACCGACTGGTCCGTCCTCGCACCCAAGGACCGCGGCCGCTTCCTGCTCGGGATCCAGGAGCTCATGGAGGAGCGGCGCGACGAGCTGGCACGACTGGTGACGCTCGAGAACGGCAAGCCGTTCGAGGAGGCGAAGAAGGAGGTCCAGTTCTCCCTGGGATACTTCGGCTGGTTTGCCGAGGAGGCGCGGCGGATGACGGGCGAGTGGATCCCCTCGCCCCAGCCCGGGAAGCGGTACTGGGTGCTCCGTCAGCCGGTCGGGCCCGTCGCCGCGGTGACCCCGTGGAACTTCCCGGCGACGATGGTCACGCGCAAGATAGCGCCCGCCCTCGCGGCGGGGTGTACCGTCGTCCTCAAGCCGGCGTCGGCAACGCCGCTGACCGCGCTGGCGATCGCGAAGATCGCCGAGGACACCGGGCTCCCCCGCGGCGTGTTCAACGTCCTGACGACCAACCGCTCCGGCCTGGTCGGCGCGGAGCTGCTCACGCACCCGCTCATCCGGAAGATCGGGTTCACGGGCTCCACGGACGTCGGGAAGGGGATCATGGAAGCGGCGGCCCGGCAGATCAAGCGGCTGTCGTTCGAGCTCGGGGGCAACGCGCCCTTCATCGTGTTCGAGGACGCGGACTTCAAGGCGGCGCTCGACGGCGCCGTGGCCATGAAGTTCCTGCGTGTCGCGGGACAGTCGTGCATCTGCGCCAACCGGATCTATGTCCAGCGGTCGATCGCCGACCGCTTTGTGCCGGCGTTCGTCGACGCGGTGAAGGGGTTGAAGGTCGCGTCGGGCTTCGAGCCGGCCGCGCAGATCGGCCCGCTCATCAACGAGGAGACGCGCGCGAAGGTCCACGCGCTGGTCGAGGATGCCGTCACGCGGGGCGCCCGGCTCGTCACGGGCGGCCACTACCTGACGGGCGAGCGGTACGCGACGGGCTTCTTCTACGCGCCGGCGGTTCTCCTCGACGTGACCGACGACATGCCGATCGCTCAAGAGGAGATCTTCGGCCCGGCCGCTCCGATCCTCGTCTTCGACACGGAGGAGGAGGTGATCCGGCGCGCCAACGCGACCAAGTTCGGGCTGGCCGCCTACTTCTACACGCGCGACATGACGCGTCTCGTCCGGGTGGCCGAGCGCCTCGAGTACGGGCTCGTCGGGGCCAACGATGCCGCCGGCTACACCCACGAGATCCCGTTCGGGGGGTTCAAGGAATCCGGTCTCGGGCGCGAGGGAGGCCACGAGGGGATCGAGGAGTACACCGAGGTGAAATCGGTCGTCGTGAACCTGGGCTAGGCAGGGCGGGAGCGTCGGAGGAGGAATGACCATGCCTCTCTATGAGTTCTATTGCGACAAGTGCGCGAAGGAAGTTTCGGTGACCATGACCATCAGCGAGCGCGGGAAGGGACAGGCGACGTGCCCCCAGTGCGGCAGCCGCGAGCTGCGCGCGCTCATGGGGACGTTCTTCACCCAGACGTCGAAGAAATCCTGACAAAAGGAGACCCCACGCATGAAGCTCGAGGGCAAGCGGATCGCGATCCTCGCGGAGAACATGTACCAGGAGATGGAGCTGTGGGTGCCGTACTACCGGTTCAGGGAGGAAGGCGCGGACGTGAAGGTCGTCGGCGCCGGCGGCGCCAAGTCGTACACCTCCAAGCACGGCTACCCGGTCACCGTCGACGTCCAGGCGGACCAGGTGAGGGCGGTCGAGTTCGACGCGATCGTCGTCCCGGGAGGCTACGCCCCCGACATGATGCGGCGGCACGCGCCCATGGTCGGTCTCGTCCGCGAGGCGGCGCAGCAGGGCAAGGTGGTCGCCGCGATCTGCCATGCCGGATGGATGCTGGTGTCGGCGGGGATCCTCAAGGGCCGGAAGGCGACGTCGTTTTTCTCGATCAAGGACGATCTCGTTGCGGCGGGCGCCGACTGGGTGGACGCCGAGGTGGTCGTGGACCGGAACCTGATCACGTCGCGCCGGCCGGACGACCTGCCCGCGTTCTGCCGCGCGATCGTTGCCGCGCTCAGCAAGTCTTGATGAACGTCGGGGGGAGCGCCGCCGCTCCCCCCGACACCCCCCACCGGTCACCCGCCTCGGCCGCGCCCGCCTTCCGGCTGCACCGGCAAAGCCGGCGCTCGAACCGTCGGGATCAGCGTTGCGGGCTGGGTGCCTGCTGCCAGCCGAGGTAGGCCACCGCCGCGCTGAGGAGAACCAGCACCCCGGCCGCGGCGATGCGCGAGGAAACCGAGAGGACCGCCAGCGTCCCGCTCGAGAGACCCGTGAAGACGAGCCCGACGACGGGCAGCACGGGCGCACCGCACCCGACGACGCTGCACGGACCGGTCGAGAGCCCGAGGACGCTCGCGAACGCCCCGACCACGCCCCCGCTCCTCGACGCCGAGGCGTGCCAGCCCGAGACCCGGCGCTGCTGGCGCGCGCGGAGCCAGAGGGCGCCATACGCTCCGACGAGGAGCGCCATCACCACGAACCGGAGGACGTCCATCGTGTCGACGGCGAAGCCCCATTCGGGAACGCCGTAGGGACCGTCGGCCGTGAACCAGAAGAGGGCGACCCGTGACAGGAAGTCGAGCTTCTTCTCGAGCGTCTCGCCGGATATCACGTACTCGGGAAGCTTCTTGAGCCACGGATTGAACGTGAAGTACGTCCAGGGCTTGCGCGTGACGGCGAGCACGAGGGGCGGGAGGGCGAGGTGAAGCGCGAGCACCGCGCCGGTGATCGCAAGGAACGCGGCCGGGCGGGCGCGCACCGCGGCACGAATACCCCGCCACACCATCACGACGGCTCCGCCGACGCGCCTCAACGTGTGATTTCCGGAATAATTTCCAGGAACAAATCGTCCCGACCAGTCATTATAGAGGACGGACGTGGCTGATGTCTTGACACGAGTCAGACCGGATGTTAGAGCTACGAAGCCCGTGGTGCACCGGAGCCTCCCATCCGACGGAAGCGAACCCAATGGAGGGATCAACATGGCAGGAGAAGTGAATCGGCGCGACTTCTTGAGCACGCTGGGCGTGAGCGTCGGCGCGGCACTGACCGCATCGGCCGGGTCGGTCATCCCGTCCGTCGGGGTCGCGCACGCGCAGGACAAGCCCAAGGGCAATATTCCGGACACTCCGTACAAGATCGGCCACATGACGTTCTTCACGGGGCCCGCGGCGGTGCTCGGCGAGCCCATGTACAAGGGCCAGCTCCTGGCGGCCGAGGAGATCAACGCCGCGGGCGGCCTCCTGGGCAAGCGGAAGATCGAGATCCTCAAGGCGGACGAGGCCGCGGGGACCGACGCCAACGTCAAGGAGCTCCGCCGGCTGAAGCTGTCGGAGAAGATCGACTTCTTCTGTGGAATCACCTCGAGCGGCAACACCCCGGCGCTCGGTCCGGTCGCCGAGGAGCTGAAGTGCCTCACGATCTTCGTCGACGGCTGCACCGACTTCCTCTGGGACAAGGCGGTGCCCAACCCGCACTACATCTTCCGGATCACGAACATGCAGTCGGCGGACGGCGTCACGTGCGCGGTCGCCGTCGCGCAGACGTGGCCGAAGATCAGGAAGGTCGCCCACATCCACCCCGACTACTCGTACGGCCGGAACGCGTTCGACCACTTCGGCATCGTGATGAAGAAGCTCCTGCCGCACACCGAGGTCGTCTCCGAGGGTTGGCCGAAGCTCGGGACGACGGACTTCTCATCCCATATCACCAAGGCGATCTCTTCCAAGCCTGACCTGGTCGTTTCCTCCGTGTGGGGCGGCGACTACGTCGCGATGTACAAGCAGGCGCTGCGCTACGGCATGTTCCAGAAGGCGAAGTTCGCGTCCATGATCGCCTTCGGCGTGGCGCCGCACGCGATCGGCAAAGACCACCCGGAGGGCGTCATCGCTGGCGTGCACTCGAACTACCACTTCACCTATCCGGACGGCGACCGCTGGCCGTACAACAAGAGCTTCGTCGAGAAGTACCACAAGCGCTTCAACGAGTACCCGAACTTCCAGGCCGAGGGCGGTTACACGGCGACGTACATTCTCAAGACCGCCATCGAGAAGGCCAACCACCTCACGGGCGGCTGGCCCGAGGACGATGCGGTCATCGCGATGCTGGAGGGTCAGATGATCGCGGGCCCCGCGGGCTATGTCTACATCCGGCCCGACAACCACCAGGGTTACAAGGACGCGGTGACGGGTTTCAGCAAGAACGTGGCGGACTATCCGTTCCCGATCCTGGACCCGGCTCGGATCATCACGATCCCGATCCGGAACATCACGGCGCCTCCGGGCTGGCCCAAGGGGGAGCCGACCTCGACGTACACCTGGATCGACAAGACCTGGCCGGTCGCCAAAGTCTAACGCTGCGCGAGGGGGCGAGGGCTGCCCCGCCGGAACCTGAAAACGACACAGGTTCCGGGAGGCAGCCCCCGCCCCCTCGCCACGTGCATCCGTTGGCGGCCCCTCGCGGTCTCGCCGTTTTGGCGTGCGTCGCGGTCCTCCTCGCATCGGCGTCGGCGCGGGCGGGGCATGAGATCCCGTTCTATCCGTCGTTCTATCCTCAAGAGATCACGGTGACGCTCGTCGCGCCCGCAGCGGCGCCGCGCCAGCTCGAGAGGAACGCGCTCCACGCCTACATCGGGCCGCTCGGCTCCGTCAAGCCCGCGCACACGGCCTGGATCGAATCCCTCCGGTCCTTTGTCCTCGTGAGGTTCAATCCCGCGAGCCCGGCGTGGGCCGACAGCGCGCGGCGCTGCGCCGCCGCGGCGCGTCTGCTGGCGGCGCTCGAGCCATCCCGAGGTGACTACACCTTCCAGCCGTATCCGGTGACGCCGTACCACGAGGATTTCCTGCACCACGGGGACCTCGTCGAGGCGGCGAAGAGGAAGGCGAGGGAGGCGCCCCGCGGTGGCGTCGCCCTCCGCATCCGCGCTACGGGCCGGCTCGCGGAGCTCCTCGGCGACTCGGGCTTGCGGCCGGCCGCCGGCGAGTGGGACGCGGCCCTCGAAGAGGTCGAGCTCCGTGACCTCGCGGCGAAGGAGGCGACACAGCTCGACGGCTGGATGGGGCCGCCGTGGGAGAAGGCGGGCTGGTTCCAGGCGCATCTCGTCTACGCGCGTGGCGTGTCCGAGACCGGCGCGCGCGGCGCGATCGAGGAGGCGCTCGCGCGCCGTGTCCGCGGCGGGTACGCGAGCACCGCCGAGCGCTTGAACCTCGAGCGCCGCCTCGTCTCCCTCCTCACGCGCGGCTGCGAGCGCGTCCCCGTCGGCTACCGGGTCAAGCGCGAGGCGATCAACGACGATTACTCGGAGGGCGTGGAGAACATCGGCTGGGACGCCCAGGCCGGCCTCGGCTCGGCGGTCTTCCTTCGGACCGTGAAGCTCAAGGACTTTCCCTGGAACGGGTGGCTCCGCCTCGGCCTCGCGTCCCGGCCGGCGGCGGCATGGAATCCGATCGCGGGTTTCGGCGACGATGCCGGGCGTCTCGTCTGGGCGGCGCTCGGCGACCCGGCGCTGCTCCCGGCGCCGTACGGCGGCGGCTGGATTCCGAACCGGGTCCGGGCGCTGCCGCCGTCGGGCGACGCGCCAAGCGGCGTCGAGGTGCCGCACGACGCGCTCGTGCCCGATCCGGCGACGGGGGTGCTGCGTGCTCCCGCGTCCGCCCTCACCGCACGACAGAAGGTCACCTACCGCGTGATGCTGTCGAAGTTCCACGACGAGACCAAGATGACGGTGGCCGACATCGTCTATCCGTTCGCCTTCGCCTATCGGTGGAGCGGAAGGGACGCCGAGATCGACCGCGCGACCCAGGTCCTGCGCGAGTGGCTGGTCGCGGTCCGGGTCGTGCGGGTGGACTCGGAGATCAAGGACTTCGGTGAGCTCCAGGTCGTGTACGAGGTCCCTCAGGTCGAGATCTACTTGAGGCACGCGGCCGAGCCCGGCCAGGCCGAAGCGATCGCGCCGCCCTGGGGCGTCGTCCCCTGGCAGCTCCTGGCCTTGATGGAAGAGGCGGTGACGCGCGGTCTCGCCGCCTTCTCGGAGACGGAGGCGAGGCGGCGCGGGGCGCCGTGGCTCGACCTGGCGCGCACACCTGAGATCAGGAAGGCGCTCGCGTCGCTCCTCGCCGACCTCGAGCGCCGGGCGTTCGTCCCGGAAGCGCTGCGCGGGCTGGTCACGGTGGAGCAGGCGAAGCTCCGCTGGGCGGCGCTGCGCCGCTTCGCCCGCGCGCACGGCCACTATCTCGTCACGAGCGGGCCGTACCGGCTCGTGAAATGGTCGGCGGACGGGGCCGTCCTCGGGGTCGTCCGGGACCTTTCCTACCCGAACACCGTCGGCTCGTTCGACGGCTACGCCCTGCCGGTGCGCGCGTGGATCACCAAGGCGGAGCGCCGGGGCGACAGGCTCGAGCTCCAGGCCGACGCGGAAGTGGTCTCAAAGTTCGAGCGTTCGTATAAGATCGTGCGCGAACCGTACCGCCTGGAGCCGACCGGGGAGAAGTCGCGCGACGCGCTCGTGGCGCGCTACGCGGTCGTCGACGCCGGCGACGAGGTCGTCGCGGCGGGCAGCTCCGAGGCGCGCGAGGGCGGCCGGTTGATCGTGGATCTTGGCGGGAAGCTCGTGCCCGGCGCCTACCGCGTGCTGCTCGCGCTGGCGCTCAACGGCAACCTCGTGAACCCCGAGGTGAAGGTGATCCCGTTCCGCGTGGGTGAGTGATGGACGTTCTGGTCATCCACCTCGTCAACGCCCTGCTCTACGCGTCGGTGCTCTTCCTGATCGCGGGCGGCCTCAGCCTCATCTACGGTGTCATGCGGATCGTGAACATGGCCCACGGCAACCTCTACGCCTTCGGCGCGTACGTCACCGCGTGGGCGATCGGGAGCGTCGCGGGCGGTGCGCCGACGGTGCTCTTGCTGGTGCTCCTGCCCGTGGGCGCGCTCGCCGCGGCCGTCCTCGGCGCGGTGCTGGAGCCGACGCTCCTCCGGCCGTTCTACCGGCGCGCCGAGGAGTATCAGCTCCTGGTCACCTTCGGGCTCCTGATGATCCTCGAGGACCTGCTGCGCTTCATCTGGGGCCCGTACCCGCTCTCGGCCAGCGAGGTCTTCGAGAACTTCGGCAGCCTGACGATCGGCGACTCGCTGTACCCGACCTACAACTTCCTGGTGATCGGGGTGGGGATCGTGGCCGCGATCTTCCTGTGGGGGGTCATCTACAAGACGCGGTTCGGCGTCGTGCTGCGGGCCACCTCGCAGAACATGCGCATGGCCTCCGCCCTCGGCGTCAACGTGAACCGGGTCTACATCCAGGCGTTCACGCTCGGCTGCTTCATGGCGGGACTCGGCGGCGCCATCATCGTGCCGGGCCAGTCGGCGGTGCTCGGCATGGGGATCGACGCGGTCGTCCTCGCGTTCATCGTCGTCGTGGTGGGCGGGCTCGGCAGCCTCGAGGGCGCGCTCGTGGGGGCGCTCATCGTCGGCGTCGTCCGCGAGGCCGGGATCACGTGGTTCCCCGAGATCGAGCTCGCCGTGCTCTATCTCATCGCGGCGATCGTCCTGCTGGTCCGGCCTGCCGGACTGTTCGGGCGCCCATGAGCACGCCGGCCGTGACCGCGTCCGCGAACGCGCGCGAGGCGGGATCGGTTCGGACCGTCCTCCGCTGGGCCGTGCCGGTCGCCGTCCTCCTGCTCGTCGTCCCCTGGATCGTGCCGCCCTACACGGCTATTTTGTTGACCTATGGCCTCGTCATGGCGATCGGCGCGCTCGGCTTCAACCTGCTCCTCGGCTACACCGGGCTCCTCTCGTTCGGCCACTCCGCGTACTTCGGGGTGGGCGCCTACGTCGTCGCGCTGATGGTCAAGTACCTCGGGGTCGGCTCGATGGAGCTGTTCCTCTTCGGCGCGATCATCGGGTCGGTGATCGTCACGGCGGTGTTCGGCTGGGTCTGCGTCCGGTACACGCGCATCTTCTTCAGCATCCTGACGCTCGCGCTCTCGCAGGTGCTCTGGTCGCTCGCGTTCAAGTTCTTCTGGGTCACGGGGGGCACCGACGGCCTCCGTGTGCCGACGCCGTCGCTCCTGGTGGGGCTCGTCACGGGCCAAGGGGACAAGACCGACTTCATGTCGCACGCCTACTATCATTACGTGCTCGTCGTCTTCTTCGCCGCCGTCGCCCTCATGTGGGTGATCGTCAACTCGCCCTTCGGCAAGGCGCTCCAGGCGATCCGCGACAACGAGACGCGCGCGGAGTTTGTCGGCGTCCAGATCTGGCGCTACCGCTTCGTGGCGTTCCTGGTCTCGGGCGTGTTCACGGGCCTCGCGGGGGCGCTCTGGGTGCCCCTGAACGGCCTCACGACGCCCGACATCATCCACTGGAGCTTCTCAGGCGAGATCGTCTTCATGACCGTGCTCGGCGGCTTCCGGTCCTTCGCGGGCCCCATCGTCGGGGCGGTCGTGTTCAACTACCTCAAGACCTACGCGGTCGGCTACACGGTGTACTGGCAGCTCCTCCTCGGGGCCGTGCTGGTGGCGCTCGTGCTCTCGCTGCCCACGGGGATCGTCGGCACCGCGGGCCGGCTCGCCGCGCGCTGGAAGAAGGTGAGCTGACGTGAGCCTCCTGGTCACCAAGAATCTCGTCAAGTATTTCGGCGACACCCACGCCGTGGACCACGTGGATTTCACGGTCAAGGAGCGGGAGGTGCTCGCGCTCATCGGCTCCAACGGCGCCGGCAAGACGACGCTCGTCAATCTGATCTCCGGGCTCTTCCCGCCCGACAGCGGGCAGATCCTGTTCAGGGGCCAGGACGTCACCCACGAGTCCGTGCACGGTCGGATCAGCGCCGGGATCGCGCGGAGCTTTCAGCTCGTGAACCTGTTCGACCAGCTGAGCGCGCTCGACAACGTCGCGCTGACGATCTTCTCGCGCGAGGGCAAGACCCGGAAGCTCGCCTCGCTCGCGAGCGCCGACCACGCCGTGTGGGACGAGGCGCTCGAGATCCTCCGGCTCTTCGGCCTCGAGGGGAAGGCCCAGATGCTCGCGGGCGGCGTCTCGCAGGGCGAGCGCAAGCTCCTCGACGTCGCCATCGCGTACGCGCTCCGGCCGAAGCTCCTGTTCCTCGACGAGCCGACGAGCGGCGTGAGCACGCGCGAGAAGACACCGATCATGGACACGGTCACGTCGGTCGTCCGGTCCAGGGGCATCTCCGCGGCGATCATCGAGCACGACATGGACGTCGTCTTCAACTACTCCGACCGGATCGTCGCCATGCACCAGGGGGCGATCCTCGCCGACGGGACGCCGGACGAGATCCGGCGCAACGAAGCCGTGACGACCACGCTCATCGGCACCACGGGGCCTCGCTGAGATGCCCGGCACCATGCTCGAGCTCGCGCGCGTCGACACCTTCCGCGGGCCGGCGCAGATCCTTCGCGCTGTCTCGCTCGCCGTCAACGACGGCGAGGCGGTCTGCCTCGTCGGCCGGAACGGTGCGGGGAAGACGACGACGATCGACAGCATCATGGGGCTCCTCCCGGTGCGCGCCGGGACGGTCGCCTTCCGGGGCCGCGACATCACGCGCCTGCCCGCCCACGAGCGGGCGCTCCTGGGCATCGGCTACGCGCCCGAGGACGCCGGCATCTTTCCCGACCTCACCGTCGAGGAGAACTTCCAGATCACCTCCTGGCTCGCGCGGCCGGGCGAGGCCGCGGCGCCGGCGGCGGACGCCGACGCGCGCATCTTCTCCCTCTTCCCCGAGGTCAAGTCGTTCCTAGGGCGGCGGGGGCTCCACCTCTCCGGGGGTCAGAAGAAGATGGTCGCGATCAGCCGGGCGATGACCCTCGGGCCGTCCGTCCTGCTCCTCGACGAGCCGTTCGAGGGGCTGGCACCCGTCGTCGTGACCCGCCTCATCGAGGCCGTCAAGGCGATCAAGGCCCTGGGCGTCTCCGTGCTGATCGCCGAGTCCAATCTGGTCAACGCGACGCGGGTCGCCGACCGCCTCTACGCGATCGACCGCGGCGAGATCATCTTCCACGGACGGCCCCAGGACGTCTTCGCGAACGAGGACGTCATGAAAACAGTCCGCGGCTGATCGCCGGGCCTGCCCTGCGCGCGGTGCACCGCGAGGGTGCGACTGCAGCGTGCCGGTGTCGGTCGTTCGACGCCCAGGTCTTGGAAGTCCTCGAAACGTCGGGCCTGTCGCGTCGCGAACTCCTGGAATCGCTCTTGCTGACTGCTGTCCACGATGCGCCGCGTGTTACCCCTCACCCTGCTCGTGGTCCTGGCTCCCTCGACCACCGCCGGGTCTCCTGGCGGTGTGATCGGCAAGGTCCTTGGCGGTGTGCGCGTCGAAGAGGTCTTTCTCGATTCCGGCGACACTCCAGCCCGCTGGAAGCTCCGCACGCCCAAAGGCATCTTTCTTCTGAAGCCGCCCGAGGGTGACCGTCCGCTCGCCTCGACCGACTTCGAGGAGGTGCGATGGGGAGACGGTGAGCACCAGCTCGTGGGGCGCTCCGCCTTCGGCCCGGGCCAGCCCAACCGCGTCGTCGGCTACGCCGTGCCGCGCCTGCCGAGCTCGATCGAGGTCGTCCACGAGGATTCCGCCGACGGGCCGGCGGTGCGCCTGCTGCCGATCGCGTCGTGGACGTTGCCCCGAGAGGGCGTCGACCTGGGCGCCCGGGTCGACCTCAGTCACGCGATCGACTATCGGCAACAGAACGTGGAGTACGACCGGACCGTGGTGTATCAGTGGAGGGTCCCGTTTCCCGGCGTCCCCGGCTTCTACGACCTGACGGATGTGGAGGTCACGCCGCCCCGGACCCGGACCCTCACGAGCCGGACGGTGACGTTCGGCGACGCCTTTGCGGTCGTCCTCGATTCAACCCACTACGACCTCCGTCAGTCACCGACGGAGGGGGCGACCTACTCGTGGACGCTCACGGAGGTGTCGGCGAGCACGAGCGGCCACCTGCTCGCGGTGGTGCGGGTGGATCACGCCCCACCCGCCTTCTTTCGCTGGCCGCGCGTGGCCCAGCCGGTGTACGGCCTCGACGGGGACGGCAACCCGGTCGTCCTCGAGACGTGCGGAGCCTTCGTCTGTTTGCCGTTGACCGTTCCGCTGATGCGCACGTTTCCCGAGGGCCTGCTGCTGTGGGCGGTGGTAGACCTCACGGACGGACGGGTGCTCGCGAAGACCGCGGACGATCAGATCGCGATCACCGTCCACGTGGCCGAGGAGGCGCCGAGCTGGGCGACACCGACCCGAAGCCCCACGCCCGTCGTCTATCGGCACACCTTCGAGCGGCGACAGGGGAAGCCAGATGCGCCCGACAGCACGACCGACCTCGGCTGGGGCGGTGAGTTCCTCCGGACGTGGGACGCGGGCGCGTTCGCGACCCAGACCGAGCTGACGCTGAACGTCGGCGCGGCCGAGGCCGTCGCGGGCTGGCTCCGGGCGGAACTGCAGTTGGGGCTGAGGCAGCTCGGCTTTCTTCAAGCGACTCCCGGCGCAGGGCCGGCCACCGCCACCTTCGCCTTCGGCGACCCTGGTCCGACCCAGATGACCCTCAGGGTCACGACGCCCGCGTCACCCGGGATCTCGCTCGGCGCGTTCCTGGACGAGGCCGTGCGCGCGCGTCCGGCGCCGGGCGCGGAGCGGCTGGTGTTCGTCGGGGACGGGATCGTCGTCGGACAGGGTGAGTGGAGCGGCGTGCTCGTGTGGGACGCGCCGAATGGTCCGGCGACGGGCCTGCTCGCCTTGCCCGTCGGCCCCGAGTCCGGGCGGCTCTCGCTGGGCTCGGCCACGAGCAAGGTCGCCGTGGTGAGCGATTTCGCTCGAGCCGGCGGGTACGTCGTGCCGCTCGATGGTACGGGTGCACCACGCTTCGTTCCGGACCCCGACGGGCTCTTCTTCCTCGAGGTGCTGGCGCCGCGCTATCTCTACGACGTGCGGCGCGAGCGGTTTGTACGGCCGGTCGTCGGGTCCGACGGTGTCCTGCTGCAGGCGACGGCGTTGCCGCGGGTCCTCCGGGACGGCCCCGGCGGGCCAATCGGCGACTACCACGCGATCCGGCTGCCCTGACGGCGGGACGCGGGCTGGGTTTCCGCTCGGGGTTTGCTGTTATCATCGTTCGGTCGTGATCGTTCTGGGGATCAGCGAAACGCATTGCGCGACGGCGGCCGTGCTGCGCGACGGCGCGATCGTCGGCTGCGCGTCGGAGGAGCGGTTCTCGCGGCTGAAGAACGACGCTGGCTACCCGCGCGTGGCGATCGACGCGCTCCTGCGCGAGCTCGCGCTCAGCCCCGCCGCGGTCGACCGGGTCGTCCTCGCCGGCACCCGCATCCCGTCTTACGACTGGATGAACCGCGTGATGCGCGACCCCGCGTACGCGCGGGAGTACTACGCTGTCAGGCTCGACGCGCCCCGGCGGGGGCTCACGGGCCGGGCCCGCCGGCTCGGCGCGAAGCTCGGTCTCCTCGACCCGGCGCCCGGCAAGTCGCCGCTCCCTGAGCGGGAGCGGCGGGTCGCCGTCACGACGCACCTCGGGATCGACGCCGACCGCGTGAGCCTCGTTGATCACCACACCTGTCACGCCGCCGCCGCCTACTTCGGCTCGCCCTTCGCGGGCGCGTCGGCGCTGGTGCTCACCAACGACAACTCGGGTGACGGCCTCTGCGCCACCGCCTCGAGCGGGCGCGGCATCACGCTCGAGCGCAGCGAGGCGACGCCGAGCGGGCCCGGCTCCCTCGGCTCCTTCTACACCCTCGTGACGCTGCTGCTCGGCATGAAGCCGGGCGAGCACGAGTACAAGGTGATGGGGCTCGCGCCCTACGCGCCGGCGGGACCGACGGAGCGTGCGACGGCGGCGCTTCGCACGGTGTTCGACTGGAGGGACGCGCGGCCCTGCCGGTTCGAGTGGAAGAAGCGGGGCCCACTCTACCGCGCCCTCCTCGAGGCGACGCTCGGCCTCCGGTTCGACGGGATCGCCGGCGGCGCCCAGCGGGTCCTCGAGGAGTCGCTCCTCGGTTGGGCGCGGCGCATGCACGAGCGCTACGGTGGTGAGCGCCTGGCGCTCGGCGGCGGCGTCTTCATGAACGTCAAGGCGAACATGCTGCTCGCCGAGGAGCCGTGGGTGACGGACCTCTTCGTCTTCCCGTCGTGCGGGGACGAATCCAACGCCGTCGGTGCAGCGTACCTCGGCTACCTCGAGCTCTGCGCGCGTCGGGGGATCGCGCCGGCCCCGCGCCCGTTCGGCCCCGCGTACCTCGGCCCCGGGATCGACGACGCCGAGGTCGAGGCGGTGATCCGCCGGCGCGACCTCGCCGGACGGCACCGCGTGAGCGAGCCAGAGCGGATCGAAGAGCGGATCGCGGAGCTGCTCGCGTCGGACGGCGTCGTGGCGCGCTGCGCCGGGCGGATGGAGTTCGGCGCGCGGGCGCTCGGCAACCGCTCGATCCTCGCGAACCCCGCGGACCACCGCGTGGTCCCCCTGATCAACCGGATGATCAAGAACCGCGACTTCTGGATGCCGTTCGCCCCCTCCGTGCTGCGTGAGCGCGAGGCGGACTACCTGGTCAACCCGAAGGGGCTCGCCTCGCCGTACATGATGCTCGCGTTCCCGACCAACCCGAAGCGGCGGGACGAGATCGTCGCGGCGATCCACCCTCACGACGGGACGGCGCGCGCCCACATCGTGGATGAGGCGTGGAACCCGCCCTACTACCGGGTGCTCCGCGAGTTCGAGGCCCGCACGGGCATCGGCGCCGTGCTCAACACGTCGTTCAACCTGCACGGTGAGCCGCTCGTCGCCTCGCCCGAGGACGCCGTGGACACCTTCGAGCGCTCGGGGCTGCCGCACCTGGCCCTCGGCCGCTATCTCATCTCGAAGAGGACCCCATGACTGGAGCCGACCTCTGCGACACGCCTGCCACCCAGCTCGTCGCCCTCATCCGCGCAAAGAAGCTCTCACCGGTCGAGCTGACCCGCGCGGTCCTCGAGCGGATCGAGCGCCTCAATCCCACCGTCAACGCCTTCTGCACCGTGACGCCCGACGCCGCGCTCGACGCGGCACGCGCCACCGAGCTGGCGGTCGTGCGGGGCGAGCGGCTGGGTCTGCTCCACGGGATCCCCGTCTCCATCAAAGACCTGCACTTCACCAAGGGTGTGAGGACGATGTCTGGTTCGTTCATCTTCTTGGACCGCGTGCCTGATGTTGATGCGCCGTTCGTCCGCCGCCTCAAAGAAGCGGGCGCGATCATCGTCGGGAAGACAACGACTCCGGAGTTCGGCTGGAAGGCGATCGGCGACAGCCCGGTGACCGGGATCACGCGCAACCCCTGGAACACCCAGGTGACGACCGGCGGCTCGAGCGCCGGCGCCGGCGCGGCCGCGGCCGCCGGAATGGGGCCGCTCCACCAGGGCTCGGACGGCGCCGGGTCCATCCGGATCCCGTCGGCCTTCTGCGGCGTCTACGGCCTCAAGCCCACCTATGGGCGCGTCCCGATGTGGCCCGTCTCCAACGCCGACTACACCTCGCACATCGGGCCGATGACGCGGACGGTGGCTGACGCCGCGCTGATGCTCGCGGCCATGGCGGGCCCCGACGAGTGGGACCGGACCTCGCTCGAGGGCGTACCGCACGATTACGTCGGCGCGCTCGACCGCGGGATCGAGGGACTCCGGGTCGCGTTCAGTCCCGACCTGGACGGGCTTCCGGTCGACGCCCCGGTGGCGGCGGTCGTCACGCAGGCGGTGCGGGCCTTCGAGGGCCTCGGCTGCGTCGTGGAGGAGGTGAAGCCGGGCTTCGCCGACACGCACGACCTGATCCGGTGCATGTGGAGCACCCACGAGGCGGGCAACTATGCGCCGTACCTCCGGCAGTGGGGTCGGCGTATGGATCCCGGCCTGGTCGCCTGTATCGAGGACGGCCTCCGCTACAGCGTCGTGGACTACATCGAGGCGCGTGGGCGGAAGTTCGCCTTCTGGGACACGGTGCGCCCGCTCTTCGAGAAGTACGACCTGCTCCTGACCCCGACGACCTCGGTCGCCGCCTTCCCCGTCGGCCGGCTCAACCCGGCGGACTGGCCGCAGCACGCCTGGGACTGGCTCGGCTGGGCCTCGTTCAGCTACCCGTTCAACTTCACGGGCCAGCCGGCCGCCTCGGTCCCGGCGGGGTTCACCCCGGCGGGCCTGCCGGTGGGCCTGCAGATCGTCGGCCGCCGCTTCGCCGATCTCACGGTGCTCCAGGCGTCGGCGGCGTTCGAAGCCGCGCACCCGTGGGGAGGGCGCCGCCCGCCCCTCGAGTAGAGGAGGACGATGAAGCCGACGGGGCCCCGGCGACGCCCTGAGCCGGCACCCGCCGCCCAGCGCCCGCGCGACGCTGGAACCGCTCACGGAGCGTGCCGAGCCGCTTCTGTGCCGACTCCATGTAGATGTACAGCACCGGGGTGATGTAGAGCGTCAGGAGCTGAGACAAGAGCAGGCCGCCCACGACCGCGAGCCCCAGCGCGCGCCGCGACTCGGCTCCCGCCCCGATGCCGAGGGCGATCGGGAGCGTACCGAGGAGTGCCGCCATCGTCGTCATCATGATCGGCCGGAACCGGAGCAGGCACCCCTTGTAGATCGCGTCGGCTGGCGTGGCGCCCGCGCGCTCGGCCTCGAGCGCGAAGTCGATCATCATGATCGCGTTCTTCTTCACGATGCCGACCAGCATGATGATCCCGACGAAGCCGTAGACGTTGAGCTCGAGCTTGAACAGCATCAGCGTCAGCAGCGCTCCCACGCCCGCCGACGGCAACCCCGAGAGGATCGTGAGCGGATGGATGAAGCTCTCGTACAGGATGCCCAGCACAAGATAGATGACGAGGACCGTGACGACGAGGAGGAGCCCCTGGCCCTTGAGCGACGCCTGAAACGCCTGGGCCGTGCCCTGGAAGCTCCCGACGATCGTGGCCGGGAGCCGGAGGTCGCGCTGGACTTTCTGGACCTCCGCCACCGCCTCGCTGAGTGACACGCCGGGCTGGAGATTGAACGAGATCGTCACCGCCGGGAGCTGCCCCAGGTGCGTGACCGTCAGGGGCCCGATGGTCGGCTTCAGGCGCGCGACGGAGTTGAGCGGCACGAGCTTGCCCGACTGCGACCGCACGTAGAGCAGGGAGAGCTCGGTGGGGTCGCGCTGGTACTTGGGGTCGAGCTCCATGATGACCCAGTACTGGTTCGTCGGCGTGTAGATCGTCGAGACCTGGCGCGAGCCGTAGGCGTCGTACAGCGCGTTCTCGATCTGCTCGGCGGTCACGCCGAGCGCCGAGGCCTTGTCCCGGTCGATGTCCACGGTGATCTGCGGGCTCGTGATCTGGAGGTCGGTGTTGACGTCGGTGAAGCCCGGAAGCGTCCGCATCTTGTCGTAGAGGATCGGCGCCCAGTGATAGAGCGCCGGGAGGTCGGTGGCCTGGAGCGTGTACTGGTAGAGCGCCTTCGTGAGGCTGCCACCGATCCGGATGGTCGGCAGGTTCTGCGGGTACACCTTGAAGCCGGGGATCGCGCCGAGCTTGGGCCTGAGATCCTCGATGATCTTGTCGGCCGGCGGCCGCTGGTCGCGCGGCTTGAGGCGCATGAAGATGCGACCGGTGTTCGGAACGACGTTGATGGTCGAGGCGCCGATCGACGACATGATCTGGTCGATGTAGGGCTGCTTCAACACGATCGCGGCGGCCGCCCGCTGCTTCTCCTTCATCGCGTCGAACGAGATGTCCTGGGCCGCCTCCGTGAACGCGAAGATCTGGCCGGTGTCCTCGGTCGGGATGAAGCCCTTCGGGATCGCCATGAAGAGCCAGCCGGTCAACACGAAGGTCAGGAGCATGACGACCATGACCGTGCGCCGGTGCGTGAGCACCCACCGGAGCGTCCAGTCGTACGTACGGAGCATGCCGTCAAAGAAGCGCTCGGAGACCGCGTACAGCCGGGAGTGCGACTGGCCCGGCGGACGGAGGAACCGGCTGCACGCCATGGGGGTGAGCGTCAACGACACGAAGCCCGACACGAGCACCGCGACGGTGATGACGACCGCGAACTCGTGGAGCAGCCGGCCGACGACGCCGCCCATGAAGAGGACGGGGATGAACACGGCGGCGAGCGAGAGCGTCATCGAGAGGATCGTGAACCCGATCTCTTTGGAGCCGATCAGGGCGGCCTCGAGCCGGCCCTTGCCCTCCTCCAGGTGACGGACGATGTTCTCGAGCATCACGACCGCGTCGTCCACGACGAAGCCGACGCAGAGGGTCAGCGCCATCAGGGAGATGATGTCGATCGTGTAGCCGAGCAGGTACATGGCCGCGAAGGTCCCGATGATCGAGAGCGGGACCGCGAGGCTCGGGATGATCGTCGCCGACAGGTTGCGCAGGAACAGGAAGATGACCAGGACGACCAGGGTGATCGAGAGGAGGAGCGTGAACTCGACGTCGTGGACCGACTCGCGGATCGCGACGGAGCGGTCGTAGAGGACGTTCAGGTTCACCGAGGCCGGGAGCTCCGCCCGGAATCGCGGGAGCAGCGCCCGGATCGCGTCCACGACCTCGACGGTGTTCGTCCCCGGCTGGCGCTGGACGGCGAGGATCACGGCGCGCTCGTCGTTGTACCAGCTCGCGACCTTGTCGGTCTGCACGCTGTCGATCACGCGCCCGAGCTCCTCGAGCCGGACCGGCGACCCGTTGCGGTACGCCACGACGAGCGGGCGGAAGGCGGCGGCGTTCGTGAGCTGGCCCGTGGCCTGGACGTTGAACATCTGGTGGGCGCCGTAGAGCGTGCCGGTCGGGAGGTTGACGTTGCTGCGCGCGAGCGCCTGCTCGACCTCGTCGATGCCGATGCCGCGCGTCGTGAGTGCGCGGGGGTCGAGCTGGACGCGGACCGCGTACTTCTGGGAGCCGAACACCTGGACCTGGGCCACGCCGTTGATCGTCGAGATGCGCTGGGCCAGGCTCGTCTGGGCGTACTCGTCGACGGTGTAGAGCGGCAGCGTCGGCGAGCTCAGCGACAGGTAGATCACGGGCTGGTCGGCCGGGTTCACCTTCTGGTAGAAGGGTGGCGTCGGCATGCCGGGCGGCAGGAGCGGCGCCGCCTTCGCGATCATGGCCTGCACGTCCTGGGCGGCCGCGTCGATGTTCCGCTCGAGGCTGAACTGGATCGTGATCTGCGTGAGCCCGAGCGCGCTCGACGAGGTCATCGAGTCGATCCCCGCGATCGTGGTGAACTGCTTCTCGAGCGGCGTCGCCACCGCGGAGGCCATCGTCTCGGGGCTCGCGCCCGGAAGCGCGGCGGAGACCTGGATCGTCGGGAAGTCGATGTTCGGAAGATCGCTCACGGGCAGGAGCCGGAAGCCCATGATCCCGAAGAGCAGGATGGCGGCCATCAGCAGAGTCGTGAGGACCGGCCGCCGGATGAAGAGCTCGGGGCTCATGAGGCCTTGGTCGGCCTGACCTCGACCTTCGCGCCGGGCACCAGCCGGATCTGGCCGTCGGTGACGACGCGCTCGCCCGGCCGCAGCCCCTGCTCGATGATCGTCTCGGCGCCCAGGCGCGTGCCAGGGGCGACCAGACGCGATTCCACGGTCGCGTCGGGCTTCACGACGAAGACGAAGGGGCCCTGCTGGCCGGGCTGGATCGCCTGGGACGGCACGACGATCGCCGTGCGGCTCGTGAGCGTCAGCACCACGTCGAGGAACTGGCCGGGCCAGAGCGCGTTGTCGGTGTTCGGGAACGTCGCCTTGAGCTGGATCGTGCCCGTGGTCTGGTCCACCGCGTTGTTCACGAACGTGAGGTCGCCGGTCGCGATCGTCTCGAGCTGGCGCGGCAGCCGCGCCTCCACCCGGAGCAACCCCCGGGCGCGGTACGTCTTGATGTCGGCCAGGTGCTGCTCGGGGACCGAGAACGAGACGTAGATCGGGTGGACCTGGTTGATCACGACGAGCGGGCTGTCGTCGTTGGCCTTGATGACGTTTCCGTTCTGGACCAGGAGATTCCCGGTGCGCCCGTCGATCGGCACGCGGATCTCCGTGTACCCGAGCAGGAGCCTGGCGTTGTCCAGGTTCGCCTGCGCCGCTCGCTCCGAGGCCTTCGCGTTCTCGACCGCCGCGCGGTCGGCCTGGACCGTCGCCTCCATCGCCGCCAGGTTCGTCTGGAGCTGATCGTACTGCTCACGCGCGACGAGCTCCTTGTCGACCAGATCACGGTAGCGCCGCTCTTGGACCCGCGCGTTCGTGAGCTGGGCCGTGTCGCGCTCGACGTTCGCGATCGCCTGCTGAACCTCGGCCTGGCGCTGACGCAGCGCCGCCTCCGCCTGGCGGAGCGCGGCCTCGAACGGGCGCGGGTCGATGGTGAAGAGGAGGTCGTTCTTGCGAACGTCCTGGCCTTCCTTGAAGTGCACCTGGACGATCTGCCCGTTGATCTGTGATTTGATGCCGACGGTCGTGTACGCCATCGCGTTGCCGACGGCGGTGAGCTGGATGGGCACGGTCTTCTCCACCGCGTCGGCGGCGGTCACGGGCACGGCCGGCGGTGCGGCGTTGCGGGCGGGCTTTCCGGCGGCGCTGTCCGAGCATCCGCTGAGGAGGAGCACGGCGGCGAGGGCCCTCGCGGAGGCGGCGGAGAGGACGCGGTCGGTCGTCACTTGGCCCTCCGGCTGCGGGCCGGCTTCGCGGTCCCGTCGGACTCGCTCGACGCCGCGTCGACGAGGGCTTCCAGACCGGCGACGACGCGCCGCCGGTCGTGGACCGACATCCGAGCGAGAACGCCCTCCATGCCGCGCAGCCGCATCGCCTGAAGCTCCTCGACGAGCGTCTTGCCCGCCCGCGTCAGGTCGAGCACGTAGATCCGCCGGTCCGCCGGGTGGTCTCCCCGGACGAGGAACGCCTTCTGCTCGAGCCGGTCGACGATGTGTGTGACCGCCGGGAGCGTCACGCCGAACGCCTTGGCGACGTCGCCCATGTGCGCGCCGGGGTGCTCCGCGACGTAGAAGAGGACCTGCGACTGGGCGTAGGTGAGGTCGAGCTCCGACGCCCGCTGCCACAAGAGTTGGCGAAACGTCGTGCTGCCGAGGGAGTTCAGGAGGTCGAGCACCCGCTCGGCCTCAGCCGTCGCGCGCTCCGAGCCTCGCGTCCGTGTCACCATTCCCGCCTCCTGGTCCCCGAATCATCGACGAGATAAATAGTTAAGTCAATAAACATATTTTCCGGTTACGGGACGCGCAGGCGGGGATCGAGCGTGTCGCGGAGCCCGTCACCCAGGAGGTTCAGCCCGAGGCCCGAGAGCGTGAGGGCGAGGCCCGGGAAGAGGCTCACCCAGAACGCCTCGCGGATCACGTTCTTGCCGCTCGCGATCACGTTGCCCCACGACGGAACGTAGGGCGGCACCCCGACGCCCAGGAAGCCCAGGATCGCCTCGGCGAGGATCGCGTAAGCGAAGATGAAGCTCCCCTGTACGAGCAACGGCCCGACGCAGTTCGGCAGGATGTGGCGGAGGGCGATCGCGAGATCGCGCCGGCCGAGCGCCCGCGCCGCCAGGACGTAGTCGAGCTCGCGGATGCCGAGCACGGTGGACCGGATGAGCATGGCGGTCCGCGGGGTGTAGACGACCGACAGCGCGAAGATCACGTTACCGACGCCGGGGCCCCGCGCCGCCATGAGCGCGATCGCCAGGAGGATCGCGGGAAAGGCCATGAGGCCGTCCATGACGCGCATCAGGGGGAGGTCGAGCCGCCGGGAGTAGCCGGCGCAGAGGCCAATGGCGATCCCGCCGAGCGAGGTGAGGACCATCGTGGTCGCGCCCACGAGCAGCGAGACCTGACTCCCGTGGACGACGAGGCTCCACACGTCGCGCCCGAACTCGTCGGTGCCGAGGTAGTGCTCCAAGGTCGGCGGTCGGAGGCGGTTCGCCGGGTTGAGGCGTCGCGGGTCGTGGGTCGAGATCGCCTCGGCGAAGAGCGCGGCCAGCGCGACGAGGACCACGATCAGCGCGCCGGTGACGACGTTCCGGTTCCGGCGCAGACGCCGGAGCCACCTCGCACGAGCCGCCGCCTCACTCATACCCGATCCGTGGGTCGATGAGGACGTAGAGCATGTCCACGACCAGGTTGATCAGCACGTAGGCCGTCGCCGTCACGAGGATCACGCCCTGGACGACGGGATAGTCGCGGCGGAGCACGGCGGAGATGATGAGGCGCCCGAGCCCCGGGATGTTGAAGACGATCTCGGTCACCACCGCCCCGCCGATCAGGATCGCCATCGTGATGCCGATCACGGTCACGACGGGGACGAGGGCGTTGCGGAAGGCGTGCATCCACGTGACCGCCGCGGGCGAGAGCCCCTTGGCGCGCGCCGTGCGGATATAGTCCTGCGCGAGCACCTCGAGCATGCACGAGCGGCTGATGCGCGCGATCAGCGCCGACTGGCTGAACCCGAGCGAGACGGCGGGGAGCACCATGTAACGGAGCGCGGCGAGCGGGTCCACGAGGATCGAGGCGTATCCCGCCGCGGGAAGCCAGCCGAGCCGCACGGCGAAGAGATAGATGAAGTTGAGGGAGAGCCAGAAGCCGGGAACGCAGACTCCCAGGAGCGCGGCGAGCATGAGCGCCCGGTCCCAGAGCGAGCCGGGCTGGGCCGCGGCGACGATGCCGGAGGGCACGCCGATCACGACCGCGACGAGCAGCGCCGAGAACGTCAGGACCAGCGTCGGCTCGGCGCGCTCCAGGAGGGCCTGCGTGACCGGGCGGTCGAGGAAGTAGGACTGCCCCAGGTCGCCGCGGAGGATCCGCGTGTAGAACTTGAGGAGCTGCTCCCAGAGAGGTCGGTCGAGCCCGAGCGCCTGGCGGGCCGCGTGGATCTGGGCCGGCGTCGCGTCGGGCCCCAGCATGACGCTCACCGGATCGCCGGGGATCAGGTGGATGAGGAGGAAGGCGACGGTGACGACCACCACGAGGACGGGGACGAGTGCCGCGATCCGCCGGACGAGGTAGGCCGTCACCTCACTTGTCGAGCCACACGTTGTAGAACCGGATGCGCTCGGTCCGCTCGTTGAACCCCTTGACCACCGTCCGCATCGCGCGGAGCCCGAACAGGTCGCCGTAGCGGATCACCGGCACCTTCTCGTAGAACTGCCGCGTCTGCGCCTCCCACAGCGCCATGCGCTTCCTCGGATCGGTCTCGCGCGCGAGCTCGGCCTGCAACCTCAGAATATCCTCGTCGGTGGTCCAGCCCGGCCAGCTCGCCGTCAGGTAGATGTGATGGGTCGGATCGTAGAAGGCGCCCATGCCGGTGGTGAAGACGTCGTACTCCTTCGGGTTGTTCCGCCGCTTGACCAGCGTCGCCCAGTCCACGACCTGGAGGTCGATGGTGAAGCCGACGTCCTCGAGCTGCTGCTTCGTCAGCAGCGCGAAGTCGTACATCCACTTGTACTCCTGCGTCGTCATGAAACGGATCGGCTCGCCCCGATAGCCGGCCTCCTTGAGGAGCCGCCTGGCCTTGTCCCGGTTGTGCTCGTTCCACGGGAGCCCCGCGAGCTTCGTGTGCCAGGCGGCGATCTCGACGGGGGCGAGGCTCGAGTCCATCCGGTAGAACTCGGCGCGGCCGCCCGCCACGTTCTTCATGATCGGCTCGATGTCGATCGCGGCCTGCCACGCCTGGCGGAGCTTCGCGTTCGTCATGAGGCCGTCCTTCTTGTTGAAGACCGCGACGAGCCAGTAGTAGGGCTTCGAGACGATCGTGCGGACGTTCGGGTTCGTCTGCAGGCGGTCATAGGCGTCCAGGTTGAGGTCGTCGGCGAACTCGAGCTCGCCCGTCTCCACCTGGGCGACGCGCGTCGCCACCTCGGGCACCGGGATCCAGCGGATCTCGTCGACCCACGCGGTCTTGCCGCCGCCGTAGCCGTTGGGCTTCTCGGCGCGGGATTTGTACTCGTCGAAGCGGACCATGCGGATGTACTGGTCGGGCTTCCACTCGGCGAGCTTGAACGGGCCGGTCCCGACGTACTCCGTGACCTTCACCTCCGGCGGGAACTTCTCGGCGATCTCCTTCGGGTAGATCGCGCCGAAGTTGTTCGGCACCGCGAGCGAGATCAGGACGATCGCCGACTTCTCCTTGAGCCTCATCTCGACGGCGTATCGGTCGACCGCGCGCCAGTCGGCGACCTGGGCGAAGAGGGCCTTGCCGTAGATGGACTGCTTGGACCAGCGCGCGAGCGACGCGACGACATCCTCGGAGGTCATCTCCTTGCCGTTGTGGAACTTCACGGACTGCCGGAGCTTGAAGGTGTAGGTGAGGCCGTCCCGGCTCACGGTGTGGCTCTCGGCCAGCATCGGGATCGGCCGGTTCGACGCGTCGAGGCTGTAGAGACCCTCGTAGAGGTGGTTGGTCAGCGTCTCGGTGATGCTGGCCGTCGTCCAGTGCGCGTCGAGCGCGGGCGGCTCGCCCAGGTTGCCGACGCGGAGGACCCCCCCGCGCCTGGGCGTCTGGGCGAGAGCGGCGCTGCTCACGAACGCGAGGAGCGCGACGAACGCGACGGAGCTGCGCCGGAAGCGTCCCGGGCTCATGCCTCACCTCCGCGAAGGGGTAGTGTGCCAGCAGAATCTCGGTCGAGACCGTCCCGTTGTCAAGCCGTCGGCGGGACCCGCGGCTGCTGGAGCCCGGCGGGCCGCGCGACGCCATTCCGGACGACGCGCACGGGGACGAGTCGAGCGGCGGCCTTCATGGTCTCGCCGCGGGTGTCGACGAACTCGTACGTGCCCTCTTCGAGCCTGAGCAGGGTCAGGTCGGCCGCGGCCCCTGGCGCGAGGGTGCCGAGCTCGCCGAGGGCGTCGAGCGCTCGCGCGGGAGCCTCGGTGGTCATGCGGACGACCTCGTCGAGCGAGAGGCCGAGGGCGAGGAACTTCGACATGGTCGTGGCCAGGTCGAAGACCGGTCCGTGGATGTTGTAGACGTGCAGGTCGCTCGAGATCGTGGTGGGCTTGAGGTCCTGGGCGAGCGCGGCCCGCGCCACGGCGAAGCTGAAGCTCCCGACCCCGTGGCCGACGTCGAAGGTGACACCGCGGTCGGCGGCGCGACGCGCCTCGGCGCGCACGCGGCCGTGCTCGTCGAGGACGCCCTGTGGACGCCCGTGGAAGCAGTGCGTGAGGACGTCGCCGGCGCGGAGCTCGATCAGGATGTCGTCGAGCGGGATCGGCGTGTCGCCCACGTGGACCATCAACGGCAGCCGCGCCGCCTCGGCCGTCTCGCGCGCCGTGAGGAGCGCGACCCGTGCGTTCGGGCCCACCTGCTGGCGCGAGAGCCTCACCTTCACGCCGCGGATCAGGCCGCGGTTCGCTTCGATAGACTGGAGCGCCTTCGTCCGGTCGATGAACCGGAGCTCCTCGAGCTCGCCGACCTCGGCGCTCAGCATCCCCGTGGCGCCGATGTTCAGGAACGGCAGGATCCGCGTCGCGGCGACCTCGATCACGTACTTGCGGAACGCCGGAAAGGTGAGGGCGCCGGCGGAGCCTGCGTCCACGACCGTCGTCGTCCCCGTCGCGAGGCAGTGGGGGTCGGGCTCGATGCCGTAGTGGGAGGCGCCGAAGAAGACGTGGACGTGAAGATCGATGAGGCCCGGCGTGACGAGGAGGCCCCGCGCGTCCACGACCTCCTCGCCGCGGGCCCGCCCGAGGCGCGCCCCGAGGGCGCCGACACGGCCGTCCGCGATGCGAACGTCCCGCGTGGCGTGGAGCCCCTGGGCGGGATCGATCACCGTGCCGCCGCGGATCAGCACCCGCGGCGGCCCTTCGCCACGTGTCCTGGAGGGCACCGGAGCGGCTCGGCCTTGTGCCGTGAAGGGCCGCTCCCAGCGACGCTCTGACACTGGCCCGAGTCGTGCCGGCACCCGGCGGGTCGTAACGGCGCGGACCGTCGACCTTTCCGCTCGAGGGGGCCCTGGCATGCGCGCTGCACGATCGAGCCGCCATGAGGCACATGGTTCGCGGCGCGATCCGGCGCGGCACGGGGCTCGCTCTGTCGCTCGCGGTGCTCGGCTGCTCGAAGCCGTTGGCGACATTCGACGTGACCGAGCCGGCCGCCGGGCGTCCGGCCCTCCAGCGCTCGGAGGCGGAGTCCTCCGCGTCGCGCTCCGGGCGAGTCGTCGCCATAGCGCGGGCGCATCTCGGCGCGCCGTACGCGTGGGGCGGCTCGAGCCCGGACGGCTTCGACTGCTCCGGCTTCGTGCTGTACGTCTACTCGCACGTGGGCGTCGCGCTTCCCCACAACGCGGCGAAGCAGTTCCGGTACGGCGCGCCGATCACGCGGGAGCGGCTCCAGCCGGGCGACGTCGTCTTCTTCGATGGGCTTCATCACGCCGGGATCTACGTCGGGGACGGGCGCTTCATCCATGCCCGGCGGAGCGGCCACGGCGTCATCGTCTCGGGCCTCGACGAGTCGTGGTATCGGACCCGCTGGGTCGGAGGTCGCCGCTTCTGACACGCGCCGCGCCCGTCAGACGTCCAGATCGGTGGACTGGATGCGCCTGACGCCCGCGCCGAGCATGTCCTTCCACGCCTTCGCGAGCGACCCGTCGGCGTCGATCCCGCGCGTGGCGTCCTCGACCACGTAGGCGGCGAATCCCGCCTTCCGCGCGTCCATCGCCGACCACGCGACGCAGAAGTCGGTGGCGAGCCCGACGAGGAACACCTGCTTGAGGCCGCGCTCGCGCAGATAGCCCACGAGGCCGGTCGGCGTCTTGCCGTCCGCCTCGTAGAACGCGGAGTAGGAGTCGATGGGTTTGCGGTAGCCCTTGCGGATGATCAGCTCGGCGTGCGGGATCTTGAGCTCCTTGACGAGCTCGGCATCGGCCGTCCCCTGGATGCAGTGGTCCGGCCAGAGCACCTGGGTACCGTACCCGAGGCTGATCGTCTCGAACGGCTTCTTGCCGGGGTAGGTCGAGGCGAACGAGGCGTGGCCGGGCGTGTGCCAGTCCTGCGTGAGGACGACGTGCGCGAAGCCCCTCGCGATCCGGTTGATGAGCGGGACGATCGCGTCGCCTTCCTTGACGGGCAGTGTCCCGCCGGGCACGAAGCAGTTCTGGACGTCGATGACGAGGAGGACGTCGGTCGCCGACGGCTTGAGCTTCCCCCCCGCGGCCTGGGCGAACGCCGCGGGTGCGCTGGTGGCCAGCTCGGCGACGATCAGAGCGGTCGCAGCCTCCTTGAGGAACTCGCGCCGATCGCGTGTCTTCATGGAACGAAGACCCCCTTTCCGGTCGTCTGGGTGTCGAAGAGCCGATAGGCCTGCTCCGCCTGCTCGAGCGTGAAGCGGTGGGTGAGCAGCCGCTTGAGCGGGATCTTCCGCTCGGCGATGAAGCGGGCGCACTCCTCCTGACCGATCGAGCTGAACGTCCACGAGGCGTGGATCGTGAGCTGCTTCCGGATCATGTCCTGGCTGATGTCGAACGTCGTCGTGTTGCCCTCGCCGACGAAGCAGACGCGCCCCCAGGTCGCGGCGCTCTTCACGGCGGCGACGCGCGCGTCGGGGTTCCCCGTGCAGTCCATGGACGCCTCGACGCCCGCGCCGTGGGTCAGCTCGCGGAGCGCGGCGACGGGGTCGGTCTCCTTGGCGTTGATCACGGCGTCGGCGCCGAGCTCGCGGGCGAGCCTGAGCCGCTCCGGGACGACGTCGATCGCGATCACGCGCGGGCCCATGGCCGCGCCGAGCATCGTCGCCGAGAGGCCCACGGGCCCCTGGCCGAAGACCGCGAGCGTGTCGCGCCCGGAGACGTCGAGGCGCTTCAGCGCGCCGTAGGCGGTGCCGGTCCCACACGAGACCGCGGCGCCCTCCTCGAAGCCGAGCGGTTCGGGCAGCGGCACGAGCGTGCGCGCGGGCACCTTCATGTAGGGCGCGTGTCCGCCGTGGCCCGTCATGCCGTAGACGACGATGCCGTTCGGACAGAGCTGCGACCAGCCGATGCGGCAGTGCTTACAGCGCCCGCAGCCCTTGTAGTGGTGGTTCATCACCCGCGCGCCGGTCGGCGCCTCGTCCTCGGAGACGCCGGGCCCGCGCGCCGCGACGACGCCGCACGGCTCGTGGCCCGCGATGACGGGCCCGCCACCCGCGCCGAGGCCGAGCGCGGCGGCGGCATTGCCGATGGCGCGGTAGGGATGGAGATCGCTCCCGCACATGCCCGAGGCCTTGATGGCGATGACGACCTCGCCCGGGCCCGGTGTCGGGTCGGGGAACTCGCGGAGCTCGAGCTTCCGGTTGCCGAGAAAGACGATGCCCTTCATCTCAGTATCCTTTGCGCTTGTCGATCGTTGCCAGGAGCGGCTGCCCCGAGCGGAGCCGCGTGAGATTCTCGCAGAATGTCGCGATGACGCGGCCGGCCCGGCGCGGCGAGCCTCCCGCGGTGTGCGGCGTGACGATCACGCGCGGGTGGGTCCACAGCGGGTGACCCGGCGGCAGCGGCTCGGGATCCGTGACGTCGAGGCCCGCGCCCCAGAGCCATCCCTGCTCGAGTGCGACGAGGAGGTCGTCGCCGTACACGATCGCGCCCCGCGTGATGTTGACGAGGATCGCGCTCGGGCGCATCCGGCGGAAGAGGTCACGCGTGAAGAGGTGGTGGGTCGCCTTGGTGAGCGGCAGCGCGATGACGACGACGTCCGAGCGGTCGAGCAGCTCGTGCAGGCGGTCGGGCTTCCAGATCGCCTCGACGCCGGGCTCGGCAGCCACGTCCTCGATGTCCACCGCCAGCACGCGCATCCCGAACCCGAGCGCGCGCCGCGCCACCGCGCGCCCGGTCCCGCCGAAGCCGACGATCCCCATCGTCAGCTCGTAGAGCTCGCGCTGCTCGTGGCGGATCGGCTCACGCAGGCTGTAGTCGGGGGTCCGCAGCGCCGTCTGGATGCCCCGCGTGAGGCCGAGGAGGAGCGCGAAGGCGTGCTCGGCCAGGTGGATGCCGACCTCACCCTTCTCGGATGCCAGGATCACGTCGCTCTCGACCAGGTCCGGGGACAGGATCGCGTCCACCCCGGCGCCGATGGAGTGGTAGTAGCGCAAGCGCCGTCCGAGGGTGAAGACGTCCGGCGCGACGCGACCGAACAGGACGGCGGCGTCCACGATCTCGGCGCGCTGGCGCGCCGGATCCGCCGCCTCCACCAGGTGGGCGCCGGCGCCCGCCGCCTCGAGGATCCGGGCGCGGTCCTCCCGGCTGAGCGACGGAACGATCAGAACGGGTGTATAAAGGATCTTCATGTCGGCGTGAAATCTTCCCCCAAAGGAGCGCCCGTGGCAATCAAGATCGTTCTCTCACCGAAGCTGCCCGGCCCGGTGGTCGAGATCGCCCGCGCGATCGTGCCGGCAGGCTACGAGCTCCGGGTCGCCGAGCAGGGAACGCCCGAATTCCTCGACGCGATCGACGACGCCGAGTACTTCGTCGGCTTCGCCCGCACGAGCCTCGGGTCGGACTTCTACCGCGCGGCGCCGCATCTCAAGCTCGTCCAGCTCATCAGCGCCGGCTACGACCGGGTCGACATCGAGGCGGCCCGAAAGGCGCGGGTCCCCGTCTGCAACAACGGCGGAGCCAACGCGATCGCCGTCGCCGAGCACACGCTCGCGCTCATGCTGGCCGTGACGAAGAAGCTCGTCTGGCAGCACAACAACGTCGTCGCCGGCAAGTGGCGGGTCGGTGACTTCGCGACGACGCGCCTCGCCGAGCTCTCGGGGAAGACGCTCGGGATCGTGGGACTCGGCAACATCGGCAAGAAGGTGGCCCGCCGCGCCCTCGGCTTCGACATGCACGTCCAGTACTACGACATCGTGCGGCTCGCCGAGGACGCGGAGGACGCGCTCGGCGTCCGGTTCGTCCTCTTCCAGGAGTTGCTGCGCACCTCGGACGTCGTGAGCCTGCACGTGCCACTCACCGACCGTACGCGTCGGATGATGGGCGAGGAGGCGTTCGCCCTGATGAAGCCGGGCGCGATCCTGATCAACACCTGCCGCGGCCTGGTCGTCGATGAGGCGGCGCTCCACAAGGCGCTCACGACCGGCAGGCTCGCCGGCGCGGGCCTCGACGTCATGCTGGAGGAGCCACCGCCCGCGAACCACCCGCTCTTCTCCCTCGACTCCGTGACGATCACGCCGCACATGGCGGGACCGACCTGGGAGAACTGGCAGCGCTGCTTCCGCAATGCCTTCGACAACATCCAGCGCGTCGCGGCCGGCGACAAGCCGCTCTGGGTGGTCCCGGAGCTGCGAGACCTGCTGAGCTAGCCGCGCCGCCGGCGGTGCGCGGGAGGCCGTCCGAGACCCGTCGCTTGCTCAGGACGAGCCGCCGAGCTTGCGGTGGTCCCAGGAGACGACGCGGGTCGGGGTGAAGCGCAGGACCACGCGCTTCGCGGCCTGCGCGCGCACGCGCTCGCGTGCGTCGGCTGACGGCTCGGCGCCGGCGTAGCGCGCCATGAGCCGCACCCCCACGTCGGCGACCCGCGCGGGGTCGCGCTCGATCGCGACGTCGCACTCGAGCATCACGCCCCGCAGCTCACCGTACCGGTCGCGTCCGGCCTCGATCTGGACGGTCGCGCGCGGCTCGCGCTCGAGGTTCCGCACCTTCTGGGACTTCCCGTAGGTCCAGGCGTAGAGCGTGGGGCCGTCGCGCACATACCAGAGCGGCATGAGGTGTGGGCGCCCGGTCGGCCCGAGCGTCGCGCAGGTCAGCACGCGCTCCTCGTCGAGGAAGCGCGCGAGCTCCGTCACCGACATCGTGATCTCGCCCCGGCGTGAGGCCACGGCTCAGTAGCCTCGCGCGCGGTCCACGACGTGGCGGAGGGGGCGGCCGGCGAGATAGCGGGCGAGGTTGTCGTTGAAGACGGGCGCGAGCTCCTCGGGCGTGCTCGGTCCCGCGATGTGCGGGGTGATCACGACGTTGTCCGTGCGCCAGAGCGGGTGGTGCGGCGGCAGGGGCTCCGTGGCGAAGACGTCGAGGATCGCCCCGGCGATCCGTCGGTGCTCGAGCGCGTCGAGGAGCGCCGTCTCGTTGACCACGGCGCCGCGGGCGATGTTGAGGAGCCAGGCCGTCGGCTTCATCGCCGCGAGGGCGTCGGCGTCGATGAGGCCGAGCGTCTCGGGCGTGAGGGGAAGCAGGACGACGACGAAGTCGGCGTCGGCGACGGCCTGCGCGAGCTCGTCGACCTTGAAGACGCGCGCGGCCTCCCGGACGCGGCGGCCCGAGCGGCTCACGCCGACGACGCGCATCCCGAAGGCCCGCGCCGCGCGGGCGATCGCCCGGCCGATGTCGCCGAGACCGACGATCGTGAGGGTCTTCCCGAGGAGCCGGTCGGGCAGGACGTGGTCGAGCCAGCGCCGCTGACGCTGCGCCTCGCGATAGGTGTCGATGCGCTGCGTGACCCACGCGCACCAGCCGATGACGTACTCGGCCATCCACGGTCCGAAGACTCCCGGGGCGCGCGTGACGATCACGCGAGGCGGGAGCTCGCGGACAATCGCCCAGTCCACGCCCGCGCCCATCGCCTGGAGCCATCTGAGCCGGGTCGCCTTCGCCAAGAGGTGCGGCGGGAACTTCCACGCGTAGAGGATCTCCGTGTCCGCGATCAACTCGGCGGCCTCGCTCGGCGTGGCGGCCGCGCGGACGACCACCCGGGCTCGCGGCACGCGGACGAGCTCGGTGTACTTCGGATCGGCGTGGTAGACAAGGACGGTCGGCTGGGTCACCTGAGGTGGTCGTCCTCCGCGGAGAAATCGATCTCCCGCCGGTCGAGCCCGAGGGACAGATACCATTCGAAGGTCTGCGCGAGTCCCGCCGCGAGTGTGTAGCGCGGACGGATGCCGAGCTCCCGCCGGACCTTCGTCGTCGTGTACACGGAGTGGCAGTCGTAGACGAGGTTCTGGCCGAACGGCACGGTCCCTCCGCCGGGCGGTGTGTCGACGTGGACGAGCGTCAGCGGGCGCTTGATGACATCCGCGATCAGCTCGACGAAGCCCACCTGCGTGATCGCCTCCTCGCCGGTGACGTTGTAGGCCTGGCCGAACGCGGCGGGCACGCCGAGCATCGCCACGATCGCGTCGGCGAGGTCCTCGACGTGGCCAAACTGCCGGAGCCAGCCGCCGGCGCCCGGGACGAGGATCGGCCGGCCCCGCACGAGCCGGTCGAAGACGAAGGTCTCGTTGTTCCGCGTGTTCAGGGGGCCGTACACGTGTGTCGGCCGCACGATCGTGACGGGCAGGCCCCGCGCGCCGTGCCAGCGCATCAGCGCGTCCTCGCCCGCGATCTTGTTCTTCGCGTACTCGCCCCAGTAGAGGCTCCTCGGCGTGTCCTCGCGATAGGGGATGGGCAGGGAGTGGTCGTGGACACGCCCCGTCGAGACGAAGAGCGCGTGTCCGAGGCGACCCGCGAGCGCCTCCAGCACCGCCTCGACGTCCGCGCCCGTCGTCGGCGCGTAGGTGACGTCGACGAGCGCGTCCACGCGCTCAGCCGCGAGCTTCGCGCGGAGCGCGGCGTGGTCCGTCCGGTCGCAGACGATCGCGCCAACGCCGGCCGGCAGCCGCTCGGGTCGGCGCCCGCGGTTCGTGACCACGACCTGGTGGCCGTCGCGGAGGAGCGCGCGGACCAGGTGGACGCTGACGAACTCCGTGCCTCCGATCACCAGCACACGCATCTGCGCCCCCACACCGACCGCACCGTCCTCGAGGACCCCGCTACAACGACCCCGCGACAACGTCCCCGCTACAGCGCCACCGCGAGGCAGGTCGTCGTGCGCGTGACACCGTCGATCGCGCCGATCTCGTCGGTCACGAGGCGACCGACGGCGTCGAGCGTCGGGCCCTCGACGACGGCGATGAAGTCGAATGGCCCGGTGACCGCGTCGAGGTTGACGACGCTGGACACGCCCCCCTTGATCTGGGTGAGCTCCTTCTTCACGGACTTGGTCTTGCCCGCCGCCGTCTCGATGAGCACGTACGCCCGCATGCCCTTCCCCGTCTTCGTCATGGCCGCCTCCCTCAGCGCGTGCTCGAGTCGAGCGCGGCCGCGAGCGTCGCCGCGAACCACGCGCTGCGCTCCACCAACGTCGTCCCCTCGACGTCCACCCGCGTGCCCCGCTCGTCCGTGTGGTTGGTCGGATCGAAGCGCGCGACGAGGCGCGTGCTGGCCCGCTCGATCCTGAGGGTCAGGGACTCGCCCACGCTCTCGTCGCCGAGGCGCGCGATGATCAGGTAGAACCCCGTCGCGTCCGTCTCGCCTGCATACGAGAAGCCGGTCTTCTCACGGATCAGCTCGAGCTGTCTGCCGACGAGCGGCTGACCGCGCGCGTCCTTGACGTAGCCGAGGACGGTGTACCGGTAGTACACCTCGTGCTCGGCGTCGGCCGGGAGGGCGGTCGCGAGCCACGCGAGCGCCACGACGAGAGATGCGATCGCAACCACGCGGCTCAGTCTAGCAGATGCGCTCGCAGGCGGGTGCAAGGGTCGTCGGTGTCGACCCGCGGCGTGAACCAGACGTAGTCGAAGGGGAGCGCGCCCTCGAAGCGGGCGGCGTATCCCGCCGGCGCGTCGACGGTCGCCTCGACCTCGAGGAACGCGACGCTCACGACGGTGGCGCCGGGCGCCCGGCGCTGGAGGTGGAACGGCACGCCGCGGTCGGTGCGGACGTGCCCGGCGCCGGCGATGAGAATCGCGCCGTCCCGCTGGCCCGCGCGGACGAGCGCCTCCGCCATCCGCGCGTCGCGCGCCCACTGGACGTCCACCATCCGCTCGAGGGTGGCGCCCTCCACGGTGCCACAGTGCGACGCGTCGAGCTCGCGCCGGATCGCGTCGCGTGTCTCCGGGTCGAGGGGCTCCTCGAGGCCGAGCTGTCGTGCGAGCGACGCCGAGAGTCCGGCCAGCCCGTTGCGCCGAATCGCATCGGTGGCAACCCGTGAGAGGTTGGTCGCGACGATCGGGAGGCCGGCGTCGAGCGCGGCCTGGGCGATCGGCTCGTAGAGGCGCCAGTCGGGCCATCCCGAACGATTCCAGCTCACGGCCTCGCCGAGCCCCGACGCGTCCTTGGGCGAGCGCGCCAGGTAGCGGGCGATCGCGGTGGCGTCGTCGGTCGAGAGCATCTCGAAGCCCACGGCGGGCCGACGACCGGCCGCGATCATCCCCCCGAGGAGGCGCGCCTGGAGGGTGTGGTGCTCGGGATTGTCGTGCCGCTCGCCCAAAAGAACGAACCGCGCGTTGGCCAGCCGGGCGGTGAGGTCTGGCGGGAGGACGAAGGTGCCGGCTCTGACGTCCCAGATGCGCTCGGCTAACGGGTGGTTCCGCCCGGTCGGACTTGTCCACCACGTCAATGTGGCGCACGCCGTCAGGAGCAACGTCAGGGCGATGACGGAAACGAACGCGCGCGCCGCGCCCCTACGATGTCGTCGGGAAATCACCGGATCTCCGATTCACGGCGTCGGTTCTCTTCTCGCCAGGAGTCGGTTCTCTTCTCGCCAGGGAATGAACGAAGGATACTCCGGAACAAGTGGACCGTCGACACGTGTGCGACGCGTCGTTCGGCACGTCGCTTGCTGACCGTGGGGACGCGCAGCGTGCCGGAGGATCGCCCTCGCGCTGCTCGGATCGGCACAGGGTTTGCTGATCCGTCACGCAAACTAAATTTGACGCCAGACGCACGCCAACTAAAATCTGAGGGATGAGCACGATGAGATCGATGATTGCGCTGACGCTTGTGGTGAGCGTGATGCTCCTCGTCGACCCGGGACGTCATCACGTCGTGGCCGCCCCGCGCGCCGATCTTCGCGAGCCACCGCTCGCGAAGAGTGTGGCCCGTGATCGTGAGGTGTACACCGAGAAAATCCTCGCGGTCCTCGAGCCCCGGCTCGTGGATGCGGCGGCGAGGGCGAGGGCGGCAGAGAAACTCGCGACGCTGAGCGACGCTCGGCTGCGGTTGATGGCCGCGCTGTCGGACCGTGTCGCCCTCGTCGGGGCCGCGCCGGCCGACGGGATCGCCCTCTTCTTGCTCACGGCGCTGCTCATCCTGTCATGAATCCTGGCGGACTTTCCGCCCGCACCCGGGCGGCTCGCGCCGTGCACGGCTGGATCCTGGCGGCCGCGCGGATCCTCGTCGGTGTGGCCGCGGGTACCGCTCGGGTCGTGAGCGGTCGCCTCGCGCTCTTCTATCACATCGCCGTTGTTATCGTGAGCGCCGCGGTCGCCGCGACCCTCCCGTTCACGTTCGCCTTCCTCGCCCGGCGTCTGCTCGCCTCCTGGTCCGCGATCCAGGACGAGAAGGTCTTCCTCATCTCCGCCGAGATCACCGTGGCGCTGGTGCTCGTGCTCGTGCTGAACCACGCGCGGACGAACTGGCGGAACCGGCGGTTGTCCAGGATGGCGCGGGCGGCCGGCATGGTCCATTTCAGCTCGGGGAGCGGCGTTCTGTCCCGACGGGTCGCCCGGCGGCTGAAGGAGCAGCACGCCGTCATGCGGGACATCATGATCATCGGATCCACGGGCTTTCGCACGCTCGCCGACCCGAAGGGCGACCTGCGCGCGGTGATCGAGAACTGCCGGACCGCGAAGATCATGCTGCTGAATCCCGAGAGTCGCGGCGCCATCGAGCGCATACGGACGATCAGCGATCAGGCGATCACCCGTGAGAGCCTGCAGTCGCAGGTGGAGCAGACGATCGTGTTCCTCCGCGCGCTCCCGGCCGCGTCTCAACGGATCCGACTGAAGCTGTACCCCGAGCCCCCGCTCTGGAAGCTGGCCATCCTGGGCGACCACGCCTGGGTGAGGCACTACCATCCGGCGCTCGATGTCCGTCTCTTGCCCGAGTACGTGTTCGTGCACAGCCAGGACCCCCGAGGCCTCTACACGGCCTTCTACCAGTATTTCACCGCGCGCTGGAGCGATCCCGCGATCCCCGAGTACGATTTGCTGACCGGCGAGCTGGTGCACCCGGACGGCGAGAGGCGAGAGGTCGCCGGAGACTTATTGCGCGCGTGAGCGCGTCGCGACGACGCGGCGCCTCACGCCGGGATGGCGACCTTCCTCAGGAGCGGCAGGTCGTCGAGCGCCTTGCCGGCGCCGCGTACCGCGCAGGTGAGTGGATCCTCGGCCACACGCACGGGCAGCTGCGTCAGGTTTTGCAGCAGTCGATCGAGCCCGCGCAGGAGGGCGCCCCCGCCCGTGAGCATCACGCCCGTCTCGACGATGTCCGCGGCGAGCTCCGGCGGCGTCCGCTCGAGGCAGGTGCGGACCGTCTCGACGATGGTCATCACGGGCTCACGCAGCGCCTCGCGGACTTCCTCGTCGGTGACGACGATCGTCTTGGGAACCCCGTCGACGAGGTCGCGGCCCTTGACCTCGATCGTGCGGTGCTCGCCGGGCACGGGATGCGCTGAGCCGAGGGCGATCTTGATCTCCTCGGCGCGCCGCTCCCCGATGAGGAGTCGGTAGTGCTTTCGGACGTGCTGGATGATCGCCTCGTCCATCTCGTCGCCGGCGATCCGAACCGAGTTGCAGTAGACCGTGCCCGACATGGAGATGACGGCCACCTCGGTCGTCCCCCCGCCGATGTCGACGACCAGGTGACCGCCCGGCTCGTGGATCGGCAGGCCCGCGCCGATCGCGGCGGCCGTGGGCTCCTCGATCAGGTACACCTCGCGCGCCCGAGCCTGGAGCGCCGCATCGCGTACCGCTCGCTTCTCGACCTGGGTGATCCCCGACGGGACGCCGATCACGACTCGCGGCCGCTCCAGACGAGAGCCCAGCCGGCGACCCGTCGAGAGCTGCCGCGCCCGCATGATGAAGTACCGCAGCATCTGCTGCGTGACGTCGAAGTCCGCGATCACGCCGTCCTTCAGGGGGCGGATCGCCAGGATGTTGTCGGGCGTGCGGCCGAGCATCGCCTTGGCCTCGCGTCCCACCCCGATCACGGTGCGGTCGGCCCGGCGGACGGCGATGATCGAGGGCTCGTTCAGGACGATGCCCTTGTCCCGCACGAAGACCAGCGTGTTGGCGGTCCCCAGGTCGATCGCGAGGTCCGTCGAGAAGAATCCGAGCAGTTGTTCGGCCAGCATCCCCGCGTGGCCTCAGCAAGACCCGCGCCAGCCGATGGCGCAGATCGAAGCCTGTGATTCAAAAGGCGGCCGGATTCCCAGCCTGACGCTCGAGTGATCGAGCGCTGACAGCAGCGACGGTTGCCGGACAGCCAGTCGACGAGCCACCGACTACCTCCGCGGCCCGGGGAAGCCGTCCCAGCTGAGGCGCTCGCCGTCCACCGTGAAGCCCGCGCGGGCGAGCGCCGAGAACGCCTCTGTCTCCCGAACCGGGCGGCCCTCCCATGCGGTGACCTCGAGCCTCCGGACAGGACGGAGCACAAGGGGGCGGTGCATCAGGGACTGGAGAGCGCCGATGACGCCAGGGAAGTCCACGTCCTCCCACCCGGCGAGCGGCGTGAGCCCGCGCCCCTGACCCTCGCACACTAGGATCGGCCGGCCCTGTCGGAAGACCAGCCAGCTCTGCGGCACGCGCGGCGCCGCAGCCCGCGAGCCGTCGCGTCGTACCAGGGGGAAGACACGGCCCCAGAGGTTCGCCGGGTCCACCATGTTGACCAGCGCGTGCGGCTCGGCGCGCCGCGGAGCCGCGTCGAGGTCAGGCAGCGCGTCCGCGAGGGCGTACTGCTCACCCGAGAGGCCTTCCACGAAGTAGCCGCGCACGATCTCGCCGCCGTACTCCATGCGGAGCAGCGTGTGGCGGAGCGTGGACCAGTCGCCCTGGGCGAGCTCTCGCGCGACGACGCCGTACCGGGAGAGCAAAAGTCGCGCGCGCGCCTCCTCGAGCTCCTCGGGCGAGAGACGCTCCTCATCGCTGAGCGCGCTCCAGCGACCGATCACCGGGAGCTGGCGGGGAGCGCCGTGCGCGAGCCCACGACGGCGCCGCCGGGGGGGCGCCCCGTCGGGCCGCTTCGGCGTCGCGGTCCCGGCGACGATCGCGCTGAAGGTGTCGGGGGTCACGAGCCCGACCCAGAAGAGCCGCCAGAGCGCCGCGAGGACTTCGGGCGCCGTCAGGCCGGTGGAGCGCGTGAGATCCTGGGCGAAGGACGCCCCGCGGAGCTGAAGATGCAGGAACACGTTCTTCGTCCGCGCGTCGATCTCCGCGGGTGGGGCCGCGCCCTCCCGCAGCCAGCCGGCGTTCTCGCGGAGCGCCACGCCGACCCGTCCCTCGCGGCGCTCGAACGGCGTCCAGGCGATCTCACCCGAGAGTCCCAGCCGGTCGAGCCACTCCCGCTCGTAGTCGTCGACGCGCGCGGGGAGCAGGTCCTGCTCCCACAGGCGCACCGGGAAGTCCTCGCCCTGCAGGAGCTCGAGCGCGGCCAGCACCCCGGGCGGGCCGACGAGTCGGTGGTCGGGATGGAGATGGTGCCGCCGGAGCAGGAAGGCGGAGAAGCGCTCGGCGGTGGCCACCGGGCGCGGGACGCGGCGCGCATGGACTTGCCGACGCTGGATCTCCTCGAGCACCGCGACGTGGACGTACTGCGGCCCGGGTTGGTCGGCGAGGAACTCGCCACGACGCACGAGCCCCTGCGCGGTCAGGCGCTCGAGCGCCTCGGCGGCGCTTTCCGGCGGAAGGCCGTAGCGCGCGGCGAGCCACCCGGGGGTCACGGGGCCGCGCGTCCGGGTGAGTCTGAGCGCCACGCGCTCGAGCCCCTCGGGCGTCGCGACGGCAGCGTAGAGGGGCGCGTCGGACGCGGCGATCCACGCGCGGCGGCCGCTCGCGAGTTCCACCTGGACGACCCGGCGCTCGCCGTGGAGCGAGGCGACCAATTCGTCGGCGTCGCCGAGCGCGCGCTCGGCGACCTCCGCCGCCGTGAGATCGCCGAGGTCGTCGAGGATCGCGGCCAGCTCGTTGGCGTCGCGCGCCCGGCGCTCGGGCGTGGTCTTCTGGAGCTCCGCTTCCACCGTCGCGACGATCTCCGGCCTCAACGGGCCCGCGCTCACGCTCCAGGCCTTCCGCATGACGACCGCGTCGCTCCGGCGCTCCTCGGCGTGGCCGGCGCCGAGGTACGCCCAGTCCCACGCGAGAAGGAGGGGGTACACGAAGGGCGAGGGGAGCGGCGTGTCGACGTGGCGCGTCCAGAGCTCCCCGTCGTGGATCCGCTCGAGGAGGCGCCTGAGCCGCGGGACGTCGAACGCGTCGCTGAAGCACTCGCGCAGGGTCTCTGCCACGACCGGGAACTCCGCCCGGCCGCCAACCGCTTCGAGGAGCGCGTCGGCCTTGAGGCGCTGGAGGTACGCGGGCGTGCGCGCGCCCCGGAACATCCGCGGAATATAGAGGGCGCGCACCGCCGCGTGGCGGAAGCGGGTCGCGAAGAGTGGTGAGCCGATGAGTGCCGTACCCAGGAGCGTGTCGACCTCCTCTGGCGCCACGAGCCGCACGAGCCGCTCGGGTCCTGGCGGAACCTGGCCCGGGGCGAACGAGAGAAGGATGCCGTCGTCGACGTGGCTCGCCTCGGCGACCGTGCCGAAGGTGCGCCGGAGCTTCTCGCGGAGCGCCATGCCCCAGGCGCCGTTGATCCGCATGCCGAAGACGGAGTGGATCATCGCGTGGCGCCCGCCCAGCTCGTCGGCGAACGACTCGACGACCACGCCCTGGTCGTCGGGGACGCCGTCGAGGACCTCGCCGGCCTTCACGAGCCACTGCCGCATCGCCGACGCCGCGTGGGCATCGAGCCCGCACTCGCGCTCTGCCCAGTCCACGAAATCTGCGGCGTCCAGACGGTCGGCGGCGTCGCGGCGGAGGCGGCCGACGGCGAGGCCGAGCTCCCACGAGCGGGACGGGTGCTCACCCTTCCAGAACGGGATCGTCGGCGACATGCCCTGAGCGTCATCGACGAGCACACGGTCGGCGCGCACCTTGACGATCCGCCAGGCGTGCGACCCGAGGAGGAAGACGTCGCCCGGGAGGCTCTCGGTGACGAACTCCTCGTCGAGCGTGCCGACCTTGAGGTCGGTCTCGGCGACGAAGACATCGAAGAGCCCCGCGTCGGGGATCGTCCCGCCCGAAGTGAGAGCGAGGAAGCGGCTGCCACGCCGCGCATGGAGCCGGTCGTTCACCCGGTCCCAGAGGATCCGCGGCGCCGCGCCCTTGACCTCCGCGGGGAGCGGCTCGGCGAGCGCCCGCACGACCGCGACGAAGTCCTCGCGCGAGAGCGTGCGGTACGGCGCGGCGTTCCGGAAGCGACGCCAGAGCGTGTCGACACTCACCGACTCGGCGGCGACGGCGGCGACGATCTGCTGCGCCAGGACGTCGAGCGGAGCCTCGGGCACCGCGATCTGATCGAGCTCGCGTGCACGGATGGAGCGCACGACCGCGGCGGCCTCGAGCAACTCCTCGCCCCGGGTGACGACGATCCGCCCCTTGGAGACGCGGGTCAGGAGGTGGCCCGCGCGGCCCACGCGCTGAAGCGCCGCAGCGATGTTCCGGGGCGACTGGAGCTGTACGACCAGGTCGATCGCGCCGACGTCGATCCCGAGCTCCAGGGACGACGTGGCGACCAGCGCTTTGAGCTCGCCCTGCTTCAGGCGGTTTTCGGCCTCGAGCCGGGCCCGGCGGGAGAGCGAGCCGTGGTGGGCGGCGACCTTGCCGTCCCCGATGCGGTCGTTCAGGTCGCGCGCGATCCGCTCCGCTGCCCGCCGGCTCTGACAGAATACGAGGGTCGTCTGGTGGGCCAGGACGAGCTCGGCGACGAGCTGGAGCGTCGCGTCCCAGATCGTGTCGCTCGTCGCGGTGAGGAAGTCGTCTACCGGCGCCACCACCCGGAGGTCCAGCTCGCGTGCGAAGCCGGCGTCCACGACGACCGGGTCGCGCGCCCCGGCGCCCGTCAGGAAGTCGAGCGTCGCGTCGAGGGGGCTGACCGTGGCCGAGCAGCCGATACGCTGGGGCCGCGTTCCCGGTCGTTGCGCTTCGACCAGGGCGTCGAGCCGCTCGAGCGAGAGGGCGAGGTGCGCGCCGCGCTTGTTGCCCATGAGGGCGTGGACCTCGTCGATGATCAACGTGCGTACGTGAGCGAGGGCCGGCCTGAACCGCTCGCTCGTGAGCAGGATGTAGAGCGACTCGGGCGTGGTGATCAGGATGTGCGGCGGTCGGCGTGTCATGGCCTGACGCGCGGCAGCGAGGGTGTCGCCGGTGCGGACCGCCACCCGCACCTCGGGGAGCCTCATCCCGTCGGCCGCAGCTCTCGCCCGGATCCCTGCGAGCGGCGCGCGGAGGTTCTTCTCGATGTCGTTGTTCAGGGCGCGGAGCGGTGAGACGTAGACCACGTACACGCGGTCCTCCAGCCGCTGCTCGAGCCCGAGGCGGTGGAGGTGGTCGAGCGCCCAGAGGAACGCGGCGAGCGTCTTGCCCGAGCCCGTCGGGGCGACGATCAGGGTGTCGCGTTGGGAGGCGATCGCCTCCCAGCCTTCGCGCTGCGGGCGTGTCGCCTCGCTGAAGGTCTCCGCGAACCACCGGCGGACGATCGGGAGGAACTCGGGCATGGGCGCATTGTACTCGTCCGCGCCCTAGAATAGTCCCCGTGCACGGAGCCCCAGGCGCATGACGCGGCGCGCGGCCACGGTCGGAGTCTTCCTGGCCGGCCTGCCGTTCATCGTGCCGCACGTCGTCGAAGACTTCGCCGAGGGTATCGCCCACCGCGTCGGGCTCGCGACCGTGATCTGGGTGTCGGGGCTCGTCCTCTCGCAGGGGACGGCGGCCGCGCTGGCGTGGCGCGGGTGGCGCCGGGAGCGCGCGCCGTGAGACCCGGGGCCGACGTCGTCGTCGTCGGCGGCGGTCCCGCCGGCGCCATGGCCGCGATGACGCTCGCCGCGCGTGGCGTGTCCACGCTGCTTGTCGACAAGAAGCGGTTCCCGCGCGACAAGCCGTGCGGCGGCGGCATCCGCTACGGCGTCTACCGGCGGTTTCCCGAGCTCGTGGACTATCTCCGGACCACCGTCACGATCCACGAGATCCGGAAGGTGCGGATGGAAGGCCCGTCGGGGGCGTCGGTGCTCGCCGAGTCGGACGAGCCCTTCTATCTCACGCTCCGGCGCACGGAGTTCGACGCGGCGCTGCTGGCGCGGGCGCGCGCCGTGGGCGCCCGTGTGCTCGAGGCCGTGCGCGTCACCGAGCTCCGCTTCGCCCGCGATGGGGTCGCCGTGCGCGCCGTGGACGGGCGCGTCTTCGCCGCGCGGATCGTGATCGGAGCCGACGGCGTGAACGGCGTCGTGGCGCGCCAGGCGGGACTCGGCGACGGCTTCTCCCTGGGCGCCCTGGCGATCGACACGATGGAGGAGACCGACCTCGCCGAGCTCGCCCCCGCGGATCCCGACACGATCTACGTCGCCTACGGCTACAAGGGCTACCCGGGATACGGCTACGTTTTCCCGAAGCGTCACCACGTGGACGCGGGCGTCGGCTTCCTCCTGTCCTTCTTCAAGGAGCGGCTCGACGGCGCGCCCTACGTCCATCACGCGCGCTTCCTGGCGGACGCGCGCGCCCGCGGCGTCGTCACCGGCGACTCGAATCCGAAGAACTTCAAGGCCTACCGGCTGCCGCTCGGCGGCCCCCTCGCGCGGACCTACGCCGACCGCGTCCTCGTCTGCGGCGACGCCGCGGGGTTCGTCAACGGCTACACGGGTGAGGGGATCTACCACGCGATGGTGACCGGCCGGCTCGCGGCCGAGACCGCGGCCGAGGCGCTCGCGCGGGGCGCGTGTGGGGCGGCGGCCCTCGCGTCCTACGAGGCGCGGTGGCGGCGGGAGATCGGCCGGGAGCTCGCCGACTCGCTCAGGATCCAGCGCCGGCTCTTCGCGCGGCCCGCCCTCGTGGACACGGTCATCCGGGCCGCGGCGGCCGACCGGCGCCTGTGCCGGCTCCTCGCCCGCGTCGCGCTGGGCGAGGAGGATCTGCGGGCGCGGAAGCTCGAGCTCGCGCTCCGGTTCCTGTTCGCCCGGTTCAGGCGCGCCCCATCGGCCGCGCGACCTTGTTGACTCCGTCTGAGCCGCCGGGCTAGATTTGAAGAACGCGGTGACCAACCAATAGGTCAGTGAGAATCCCTGACGGAATGAAGGGGCGACTCATGACACAGAAAAGGGCCGCGCCATTCGCTCTCGGGACGTACCTTGCGAAAGTCCGTGGGGCAGAGACCGTTAAGGAGTACCGAAGGAAACACACCATCTTCTCGCAGGGCAGTCCCGCGGACGCGGTGTTTTACATTGAGAAGGGTAAGGTGAAGCTGACGGTCCTATCCGCGCGCGGGAAAGAAGCGGTCGTCGCAATCTTGGGGAGCGGCGATTTTTTTGGCGAAGGAGGCCTGGCGGGACAGCCCCTTCGCATGGCCACGGCGACCTCGATGACCGAGTGCTCTATCCTTCGAATCAAGAAAGAAACGATGATACGGATGCTGCATGATGAACGCGCATTCTCAGAGCTCTTCATGTCGTACCTGCTGTCCCGTAATACTCGGATCGAAGAGGACTTGGTTGATCAGCTGTTCAATTCCAGTGAGAAACGGCTGGCTCGGATTCTGTTGTTGCTGACCCGCTTCGGCAAAGAAGGGCAACACGAGCTCGTCGTTCCCAGGATCAGTCAGGAAACACTGGCCGAAATGGTCGGTACAACCCGGTCGCGGGTGAGTTTCTTTATGAACAAGTTTCGGAAGCTGGGCCTCATTGACTATAATGGCGGCCTGCACGTTCACAGTTCCCTCCTGAGTATCGTCCTCCACGACTAGGGGCGCCAGTACTAGCTATCTGTCGTAGCTGTCGAACAAAACCATGCTCCCGCATAACCAAAGGGTGAGCAATTGTGAGCAGATATTAGGACCTACTATCGATCACACTTTACTTCATGGCGCGACTCACGGCGCAACGGAACGGTGTGGGGGTCTCCCGCACGAAGGGTCCAGACCCACAAGGACTCGCTCCTGCTGCTGCAGACCTTCATGGGAACGGTGGCAACAATGGCGCTGCCGCTGGCCCCGTCGTCGAGGAGCGCCGGGCCGAAGCGGCGCTGGCCTTGGCCGCTTCGATCGTGGAGTCCTCGGACGACGCGATCATCGGCGAGACACTCGACGGCATAATCACGAGCTGGAACGCAGGCGCCGAGCGGCTCTACGGGTACTCGGCCCGCGAGGTCATCGGGCGGTGGCCAATCGGGACCACGATCCCGGCGGACGAGCTGCCGAAGATCCTCAAGCGCGTCGCATGCGGTGAACGGGTCGAGCACTGCGAGACCGTAGGGGTAAGGAAGGACGGGCGGCGCGTCGACGTGTCCGTCACGGTATCGCCGATCCGGGGCGCGCGCGGGAGGATCGTCGGGGCGTCGCTGATCGCCCGTGACATCACGCACCGCAAGGAGGCCGAAGCGGCCGGCCGGAGACGAGACATCCTCCGGTACGTCGCCGGCCTCGCCGCCGCGGCCGCGCACGAGATCAACAACCCGCTGGCGGCCGCCATGGGACATACCTGCCTCCTGGCCGACAAGGCGGACGCGAATGGGCGTGAGCGTACTGACGAGATCCTGGAGGCCCTTTCGCGGATTCAGGAGATCGTCACTCGGATGAAACTTGTCACCCAAATCGAGCTGACCGACGGGGCTCAGCATCTGCCCGAGATGCTCGACCTGAGCCGATCGAGCGAGCTTGGCTCCCCAGACAAGGAGCAGACGTAACGCCAGGGAACTGGCGACTGTAACCGAACCCCCCGCTACTTGTCCTTGATCGCCGCCTGGACCTTCTTCGCGAGGTCGGGCGGGATCTGAGACAGCCCGTGCGCCTTCTTGGCGTGCTCCACGCCCTTCGCCATCACATCTGCGACGTCCTTCCCCTCGGCGACGAAGTTGCAGCCCGGCATTAGATCGCCACAACGAAGCACCTTGGCCATGGCGCCAGCCTCCTTGGTTGGGGTGTACTGCGCTAGGCGCCGAAGATCACGCGCGTGCCGGTGGACGGCATGACGAGCTTCTTCGGCATCGCGTGGTGCACGGCCACGATCGTGTTGAACCCCGTGCAGTGCATCGGGATGATGTAGTCGGGGTCGATCGCCCTGAACGCCTCGACGGTCTTCGCGACGATCTCGTCGGGGGCGGGCGCCAGATGGAAGCCGCCCACGATCGCGTGGACCTTGGAAACGCCGCTCGCCTTTTGGGCCTGATGGACAGAGTTGATCACGCCGGCGTGACCGCACGACGTGATGACCACGAGCCCGCGGTCTTTGACGTGGTAGGCGGTGGCGTGCTCGCCCTGGAAGGTGTCCGACACGAGCTCGCCCGGCTTGGCCTCGACCTTGGTCGCGCCGAAGTGTGTTACCGAGCACGCGGAGCCCATCGGTCCTGCCTCGAGGCGCGCGGCTGCCGGCGGCCGCTCGAAGTCGGTCAGCCGCGGGATCTGGCCCGACGTGAAGGCGTGGCCGGCGATGACCGTCGGGTCCTTCGAGAGGACCACCCTGAGCCCCTGCGCCTCCAGCGCTCCGCGGTCGAGCTGGCCCCCGTCCACGGTGCCGACCGGGGTGACGACGACTCGATGGCAGAAGGTGTCCTCGCCGCCCGCATGCAGGGTGAGGCCGGGCCGGAGCTTGCCGTGCGCGAGGTGTGCGAGGGCGGGGAGGGCGCCATAATGATCGCGGTGGCCGTGACTCAGGATCAGCGCGTCCGCCCTACTCGGATCGACCTTGAGGACCGCGTAGTTGTTGAGGAGGTTCCGCTCCGTGAGACTGAAGTCGAGCAGGATCTCCCGGCGGTCGGAGCCCCGGAGGGACTCGAGGTGATAGGCAAGCCCGTGCTCGGCAAGCAGCGTGTCGTCACGCTCCAGCGGAGTCCGCTGCACGCTGATCGTGTCGAGCTTCCCGCCCTTCGCAAAGACGTCGTACACGTTGTCCACGACGTTGGTCATCACGAGACGGTCCACGGCCGGGACCGCTCCGCTCTGGGCCGACACCGCCCGGCTGCCCACACGCAGCGTGCCGAGGACGGCGAACGTCCCGGTGGCGACGGCTCCGAGCTTGAGGAATTCGCGTCTCTTCATGGCTCTCTCCCGGTTCGGGGTTACTTGCCGAGGAACGCCCTTGCCTCGCGGAGCTCGGGTCGCTCGGCGTCGGCCTTCTCGCCGAGCGCCAGGAGCTCGGAGTAGTAGGCTCGCGCCTTGGTCCGATCGCCCGCGAGGTTCGCGGCCCGCGCCGCGCCGGCGAGCCCCCTGAAACGGTTCGGCTCGACGCGCATCGACGCCTCGAATTCCTGCAGCGCCTGGCCCGGCTCGCCCGCCTCCAGGAGCATCTCGGCGAGGAGCTCGCGCGCCGGCGCGAGCGGACCCGGGGTCACCGGGTGCTTCTCGGTCGCGCCCTCGCGGTCGGCGGCGGCCCTGAGGAGCGCGAGCGCCTCGTCCTTCTTCCCCTCGGCGCGCGCCATCCAGGCGGACGCAACCGCGTGCTGGATGTCGACCTGCTCGGCCCAATAGCCGACCTTCGCCGCGGCGAGCGCGTCGCGCAGCGCGGCGAGGCGGTCGATGTCCCGCCGGGTGGCCGCGACGTCGCCGCTCCGCGCGGCGCCGAGCGCGCGTGCGAAGACGAGCTGCGCCTCGGACTGCGGGAAGCGACCCCACGGGAACTCCTTGCCGAAGAGCGCGAGCCCCGCGGCCTCCGACCAGCGACCCCGCTCAAGCGCGTAACGCGACGGGATCGTCGCGAGCGCGAAGCCGGTGACGAAGTGCTCGACGTTGACCTTGGGGAGCTCGCTCACCTGATCGACCACGCGCTTGGCCGCCCCGTCCTGCGCCGTCTGGAGATAGGCGTACGCGAGGTAGTCGAGCGCGTGGAGCTGGTCGAAGTGGCTGCTGATGGCGCTGATGGAGGCGCGGTTGGCCTCGATGGACTCCCCCCAGTAGCCCCGCCGCGTGAAGATGTGCGACGGCATGTGGAGCGCATGCGGCGCCGCCGGCGCGATCGAGGCGTAACGCCGCGCGGCGGTGAGCCCCTTCTCGGCGATCGGCGGGTAGTCGTAGCTGTGGATCAGGTAATGCGCGACGCCCGGGTGCTGCGGCTCCGCGGCGAACACCTTCTCGAGGATCCCCGCGGCCCTGAGCTGATCGGCATACGTCTTGTCCGTCGGGAGCGCCGTCGCGTTGAGCGCCAGGGCGTAGAAGACCGCCGCCTCACGATCGTCCGGGTAGCGCGCCGCGAGCTGCTCCATCGCCTGCCGGTAGGCGAGCGCGCGAGTCCGGTGCTCCACGGTGTCGGCGTCTTTATAGAAGGTCTCGATCGCCGCGATGTAGTCACGCTCGCGCTGGGTCTTGGCGCCCGCGGCCTTCGCGCGCTCGACGGCCGCCCAGCCGTCGGCGAGCGCCTTCGGCGATGGCGGCCAGCCGAAGGGATTGCCGAGGAGGTTCATGGCCACGCCCCAGTGCGCCATGGCGCAACCCGGGTCGCTCTGGGCGACCGCCGCGAACGCGGCGGTGGAGGCGGAGAACCAGAAGGAGTGGAGCATGGCCACGGCGCGCTCGAACTCCCCCTGGACCGGCGCGCTGCACGACGTCGGGAAGTGGACCGTGCCGACCTTGTCCTGGGCGGCGGCGGCGCCCCCGCCGAGCGCCAGTAGCACGGCGAGGGTGAGAGGAAAGCTTCGGACGGTCATGGTTCGTCCTCCGGGTGAAGGTTGACGCGCGCGTTCGGTGGGAAGCCCTGACGGGATTCTAGCCTAAAATACCCGCGTGAGGATCGTCAGTATCGGCGGCGGGGCGGCGGGGCTCTACTTCGCCCTGCTCATGAAGAAGGCGGATCCGGCGCACGACATCCTCGTCGTCGAGCGCAACGGGCCTCACGATACGTTCGGGTTTGGCGTGGTCTTCTCCGACGCGACGCTCGAGACCTTCGCCGAGGCCGACCCCGAGACGTACGGGGAGATCACGCGGAACTTCGCCCACTGGGACGACATCGACATCCACTACCGGGGCGAGGTGCTGACCTCCACGGGCCACGGCTTCTCGGGCCTGTCGCGGCAGCTCCTGCTCGACATCCTGCAGCGCCGCTGCGCGGAGCTCGGCGTGAGGTTCCGGTGGGAGACCGAGGTCAGCGACCTCGGCGCCTGGGCCGACGCCGACCTCGTGCTCGCCGCCGACGGCGTCAACAGCGTCGTGCGGAGCCGCTACGCCGAGCACTTCCGGCCACACATCGACTGGCGCGGGAACAAGTTCGTCTGGCTCGGCACCACGTTCCCGTACCCCGCGTTCACGTTCCTCTTCAAGGAGAGCGAGCACGGCCTCTGGCGGGTGCACGCGTACCGCTACAACGCGTCGATGTCCACGTTCATCCTCGAGACGACGGAGGCGGCGTGGCGGCGCGCGGGGCTCGACCAAGCGGACGAGGACGGGACGATCGCGTTCGCCGAGCGGCTGTTCGCCGCCGAGCTCCGGGGCCACCATCTTCTGAAGAACCGCTCGCTCTGGCGCAACTTCCCGACGGTGAAGAACGCGTGCTGGCATCACCGGAACCTCGTGCTGATCGGCGACGCGGCGCACACCGCCCACTTCTCGATCGGCTCGGGGACGAAGCTCGCGATGGAGGACGCGATCGCGCTCCGACGCGCGCTCGAGCGCCACGACGAGGTGGACAAGGCGCTGGTCGCGTACGAGGAGGAGCGGCGGCCCGAGGTCGAGAGCCTCCAGCGCGCGGCGCAGGTGAGCCTCGAGTGGTTCGAGCAGACGGAGCGCTACCACGGCCGCCTCGAGCCGATCCAGTTCGCGATGAGCCTCCTGACGCGGAGCCTTCGCGTCACCCACGCGAACCTCAAGGTGCGCGACCCGAAGTTCGTCGAGTCGGTCGACCGCTGGTTCGCGTCCAGGGCGGAGGCGCAGAGCCGTGTGTCGGTGCCGGCGACGCCGGCGCCCCCGCCGATGTTCACGCCGTTTCGACTGCGCGAGCTGGTGCTCGCCAATCGGGTCGTCTGCTCACCCATGTGCCAGTACTCTGCGGAGGACGGCACGCCGAACGACTGGCACCTCGTCCACCTCGGCAGTCGGGCGATCGGCGGCGCCGGACTCGTGATGACGGAGATGACCGACGTGAGCCGCGAGGGGCGGATCAGCCCCGGCTGCACCGGCATGTACAAGCCCGAGCACGTCGCCGCCTGGAAGCGCGTCGTGGACTTCGTCCACACCCACTCGCCGGCGAAGGTCGGCCTCCAGCTCGCTCACGCGGGCCGGAAAGGATCCACGCGGCGCCTCTGGGAGGGGATCGACGAGCCGCTCGCGTCGGGCAACTGGCCGATCATCTCGGCGTCGCCCATCCCGTACTTCCCGCACAGCCAGACGCCGAAGGCGATGGACCGGCGCGACATGGACGCGGTCCGCGACGATTTCGTCCGTGCGGCTCGGATGGCGGATGCGGCCGGCTTCGACCTTCTCGAGCTCCACTTCGCCCACGGCTACCTGCTCGCGAGCTTCCTGTCGCCGCTCACCAACGTGCGCGCCGACGCGTACGGGGGGCCGCTCGCGAACCGCGCGCGGTACCCACTCGAGGTGTTCGACGCCGTCCGCGCGGCGTGGCCCGCGGCGAAGCCCGTGTCGGTGAGAGTCTCGGCGACCGACTGGCACGAGGGTGGGATGGAGCCGGACGAGGCGGTGGAGCTGGCGAAGCTGCTCCGGTCCCACGGGTGCGACATCGTGGACGTGTCCGCGGGCCAGACGGTGCCCGATCAGAAGCCGGTCTACGGCCGCCTCTTCCAGACGCCGTTCAGCGACCGCATCCGCCACGAGGCGGGAATCCCGACGATGACGGTCGGCAACATCGCCTCGTGGGCCGACGTCAACTCGATCATCGCGGCCGGGCGCGCCGACCTCTGCGTGCTCGCGCGGGCGCACCTCTACGATCCGTACTGGACGCGCCACGCCGCGTACGAGCAGGGGTACGAGCTGCCGTGGCCCAACCAGTACGTGCCCGTCACTGGCTTCACCCCGCGTTCGGCTGTCTAAGTCGATACCTTCTCTCCGGGCTCCATCCGCTCACACGGATGGGTGATAGACTCCCGAACGGTGAGGTCGGCGGACATAGGCCCCATGAGGATCGACTGGGCCGCGCTCGGCGAGGAGGCGGTCGACCTCCTGCGCCGCTATCTCATGGTCGACACCACCAATCCCCCGGGCAACGAGGCCGCGGGCGCCAGGTTCCTCGCGGCCGTCCTCGAGCGCAACGGGATCGCGAGCGAGACCGTCGAGGCGGCGCCCGGCCGCGCCAACCTCGTGGCGCGCCTCGCCGGGGACGGCTCCCTCCCGGGCATCGTCCTCCACCACCACATCGACGTCGTCTACGCCGACCGGCGCTACTGGACAGTGGACCCGTTCGGGGGCGAGGTCCGCGACGGGTACCTCTACGGGCGCGGCGCGATCGACATGAAGTCCACGGGGATCATGCACCTCGCCGCGGTCCTGGCCCTCAAGCGGGCCGGCGTCCCGCTCAAGCGCGATCTCGTCTTCCTGGCGACCGCCGACGAGGAGGCGGGCAGCGTCTACGGCGCCCGCTTCGTCGCCGACGCGCGTCGCGACTGGCTCGCGGGCGCCGAGTACGCGATCTCCGAGCTCGGCGGGATCGAGGTGCACGCGGGGTACACGGCGCCGCTCGGCCACATCGTGATCTCGGAAAAGACGGGGCTGCCGCTCACGCTCACGGCGCGAAGCGAGCCCGGCCACGGCTCGATGCCCTGGCCGGACACGGCGCCGCACCGGCTCATCCGCGCGTTGAACCGGCTGCTCGCCGCGGAGCGGCCCCTCTCCGTGCTGCCCGAGGTGCGGGAGTACTTCTCGCGCCTCGCGACCGTGTTGCCGGTCCACGCGGGCGTCGGCTACGGGGACCTCGAGCGAAGCCTGACCGACCCGGCATTCCGCACGCGCTTCCTCACGAATCGCCTGTACGCGGCGATGGTCCGCACGACGTTCGCGGTGACGATGCTCAAGGGAAGCGAGAAGGGTAACGTGATCCCACCCGAGGCGTCGGCCGGCATCGACTGCCGCATGCTCGCGGGCGACGACCCTCAGGAGATCGTCACCTGGATCCGACGGGTCATCGACGACGACCAGGTCGAGGTCACGATCGAGGGTGAGCCGAAGGCGCCGAACCTCTCGCCGCCCGACACCGAGCTCTACAAGGCGCTCGCCGACGCGCTCCGGCGCCGGGCGCCCGGCACCGTCGTCGCGCCCGAGATCCTCGTCGCGTTCACCGACAACTGGGTGTTCCGGCGCTGCGGGCTCCACGGCTACGGCTGGAGCCCGTTCGTCATGGACGAGGGCGAGTGGCATCGCGTCCACGGCAACGACGAGCGGCTCTCGCTCGAGAACATCCGCGAGGGCGTGCGCTGCTACGTCGACATGCTGCTCGCGGTCGCGGGGGCGTGAGCCATTCCGGTCGCGCTCTCGATCCGCCCCGCCAGGCCCCGCGACGCGCCCATGATCCTCCGGCTGATCCGCGGCCTCGCCGAGTACGAGCGGCTCGCCCACCAGATGGAGGCGACCGCCGGGCGGATCCGGCGGCACGGCTTCGGCCGGCGGCGCTACTTCGAGGCGCTCATCTGCCGACGGGGCCGCACGCCCATCGGCCTGGCGCTCTACTACTTCACCTATTCCACGTTCGTGGGCCGGCCGACGCTCTACCTCGAGGACCTCTTCGTTCTCCCCGCGGAACGCGGTCACGGCGCGGGCCGGGCGCTGCTCCGAGCGCTCGCGAAGATCGCCGTGCGGCACGGCTGCGGCCGGATGGAGTGGGCGGTGCTCGACTGGAACACGCCCGCGATCCGCTTCTACCGGAAGCTCGGCGCGACGCTCCGGCGCGAGTGGATTCTCACCCGCCTCGCCGGGGCGCCGCTCCGCCGCCTCGCGCGGGGCCGGTAGGTCGACCGTTTCGTGCGACCCGGAAGGTCAGCGCCTGCTCGGATCGATCAGCTTGACTCTGAAGTGGCGACGGTAGAACCCGCGATCCCTGGTCAGAAGCGCTTCGGCCTGGAGCGCGGCGTGAGCGCCGACCAGGAAGTCGGCAACGACCCTGCCGCGACCGTCCGGCCCGGCGCGCCGGCTCTCACGCCAACGGCGTCCGGCCTCGGCGGCGGCGTCGGGCGCGATCGGATCGAAGCCGACCCCGAGCAGGCCGAGCGCGTGCTGGAACTCTTCGTCACCCGCGAAGTGCGCCCGCACCTCGGCCCAGACGACCTCACAGGCGACCAGAGCCCCGCCGTTGTACGCGGCGCGCAGCGCCTCGCGCGACCGCGCTCCGAACCGGGGATCGGCCCCGAGGACATCGAGGAGGACCGAGGAATCAACGGCGGTCCTCACCGTTTGGTGGTCCGGGTGCGCCGAGCGCGGGGGGCGACCGGTCGGGGCCCTCGCATCTCGTCCAGCAGGACGTCGACCGGCTTGGTGAGCCGTAGACGCCCGAAAACCTGATCGACGGGATGCGCGCCCGACCCTCCCTTTCGGAGGAGCACCCCGTCCTCGCGCAGGTCGAACCGAACCACCGTGCCGGGCGCCAGACCGAGCTTGTCGCGGATCTCGACGGGCACGGTGATCTGGCCCTTGGCGGAGATCGTGCTCTTCATACAATTAATGTAAAGAGCTTTACTCTTTACGTCAATATGCGTCAGCGCTCGGCGGGCGGCTCCCACGGCGGCGGCAGGAGGCGGCGCCTGCCGTCGCTCGCGAGCGTGACCGACGGGTCCGTCGGGTCGAGCTTCCGGTCCCAGAGCTTGCACGTGACCTGCTTGTGGCGCTGGTCGAGCCCCTCGCAGTAGTTGGTGAACTCACAGCGGCGCACGAGGTGGCCCAGCCCGAGACGGATCTTCCTGAACCAGTCGGGGTCGGCGAGCGACTGACGCGCGGCCGCCACGCAGTCCGCCTCGCCCCGTTCCAGGATCGCCTCCGCCTGCTCGAACGTCGTGATCCCGCCGCTCGTCACGACGGGCGTCGCGTGGCCCGCGTCGCGGAGGGCTCGGCGAATCGCCGCCGCCAGGCACACGTTCCGGCCGAACGGCCCGCGTGCGTCCGAGAACACCGTGGGCATGCACTCGGAGCCCGACTCGCCCGTGTACGGGTAGACCGCTTCGCCGACCTTCGGCTGCTTGGCGTCCTCGAACCTCCCGCCCTTGGAGACGGACAGATAGTCGACGCCCGCCTCCGCAAACCTGACGCCGAACCACACCGCATCCTCGACGCGGCTACCGCCCTCGACGACCTCGTCCCCGAGGTAGCGGATGCCGACGACGTAGTCGGGGCCGACGCGCGCGCGCACCGCCCTGAGGACCTCGAGCGGCAGGCGCACGCGCCCGTCGAGCGACGCCCCGTAGCCGTCCGTGCGCGTGTTGAGGCGCGAGAGGAAGGACGCCATCGTGTAGGCGTGGGCGTAGTGGAGCTCGACGCCGTCGAAGCCCGCGGCCTGCGCCCGGCGCGCGGCCTCGGCGAAGAGCGCCGGGAGAACGCGCGGCAGCTCGCGGATCCACGGCAGGTGCAGGTCCCAGACGCGCTCGCGGTAGCCGTAGTCGAGCGCCTCCAGCTCGCGGTCGGTGAGGACGGTCTCGAGCGTCACGCGGTCGGCCTCCCGGAGGAAGCGCCGCACCTCGTCCTCCGGCGCCTCGCGCCAGCGTTTGTCGTCGAGCCAGAGGGCAAGCTGCACGCGCAGCGCATCGGTGATCGGGAGGTAGCGCGCGAAGTATTTCTCGGGCTCGGGCCGTCGGCGGACCGTGAGGAAGTCGATGATCTGGATGAAGAGGCGCGTGCGGCCGTGGCTCTTCTCCCGCACCGTATCGACGAGCCGGGCGAGCCCCGGGAGGAAGCGGTCGTCGCCGATCCGGAGGAGGGGGCCGCTCGGGATATCACGGATGCCCGTCGCCTCCACGACGAGGACCCCTGGCTCGCCCTCGGCGAAGCGCGCGTACCAGGCGAGCACGTCCTCGGTGACGAACCCGTCGTCGGTTGCGCGCCAGGGCACCATCGCCGGCACCCACGTGCGCTCCGCGGCGACGAGGCGTGTGCCGAGCGTGATCGGCGAGAACCAGCGGGAGCGCGCCACCTCCTCGCGCGTCGGCCACCGGGCCGGTGGCAGCGGATGGCGCACCCGCTTACGTTCGGGAGTCGAGACGCTCACGAGACCGTCGGGATCACGGCAGGCAGGCCACGCCGTCGATCTCGAGCATGCACCCGTCGGCCGCGTCGTAGAGGTCGCGCGCGCCGACCAGCGTCATCGCCGGGAAGTGCTTGCCGAAGTACTCGCGGTACACGCCGCCGATCGCCTTGACCTGTCGCTTGTAGAGGTCGGCGTCGAGCACGTAGATCGTGAGCTTGACGACGTCGGTGAGCTGGCCGCCCGCGGCGGCGACGACGGCGCGGAGGTTCTCGCACACCTGACGGAACTGGGCGACCAGGTCGCCAGGACCGACGACCCGCCCCTCCGCATCCTTCGCGACCTGGCCCGCGAAGAACAGGAGCCGCCCGCCGTGCGTCTCGACGCCGTGGGCGTAGCCGACGGCTCGCATGAGCGTCGGCGGGTTGTGGAACTCGATGTGCCTCGTCATGGGCTCCTCCCGTCGAGAACGATCGTCTCCCCGTTGGTCGCGGTGTCGTCGAGGAGCTTCAGCGCTGCGGCGGCGACCTCGGCCGGGTCGATGAGCCGGCCGCCGGGGTTGATCCCCGCCATGGCGCGGACCGCCTCGTCGAACGACTTGCCCGTCTTCACCGCGATGTTGCGCGCGGCGTTCCAGACGAGGTCCGTCCCCGCGTAGCCGGGCGCGATCGCGTTCACGGTGACGCCCCGGCCGGCGACCTCGGCGGCCAGGGCGCGCGTGAGGCCGACGAGCGCGTGCTTGGAGGCCGTGTACGCGGTGACGTAGGGCGCACCGGAGAGCCCGGCGAGCGAGGCGATGTTGATCACGCGGCCCCACCCCCGCGCGAGCATTCCCGGCAGCACCGCGCGTGTCAGGAGATACGGGCCCGTGACGTTGACTCGGAGGTGACGGTCCCACACCTCCGGGTCGGTCTTGAGGAACGGCGCGGATTCCGCGATGCCCGCGTTGTTCACGAGCACGTCCACCGGGCCGAGCGTCGCGGTGACCGCGGCGACCGCGCGCGTCACGCTCGCTCCGTCGGTCACGTCGAGGATCTGGGCCGCGGCGTCCGCGCCGAGGCGGCGCGCCTCGGCGGCGACCGCGTCGAGCTCTCCGCGCGTGCGCGCGGCGACGGCCACCGCGCACCCGCCGCGCGCGAGCGCCAGCGCCACCTCGCGGCCGATGCCCCGGCCGCCCCCGGTGACGAGGGCGACCCGTCGCGGCCCCGCCGCCATCACGGGCTCTCGATACAGAAGAAGAAGAGGAGCGGGCGCGTGCCTTCGCGCGCGTCGCGCTCGGGCTCGCTGAGGCAGCGCACGCGCGGCGGGCTCGACTGCCGCTCCGGCTGGGCGCCCGGCGCGGCGACGGCGCAGCCGGCGAGCAGCACGGTGACGAGCAGCCAGGGGAGCCCGTGCGCGCGGCGAATCACGCGGTCATTCTAGCGCGATGGAATATCATTGCCTCGCGATTCATGGCGCGCGCGTTCACGCGGTGCTCGCTCGCCGACGCCGTCGCCCGCCTCCGGCCGGGGATGAAGGTGCTCCTGCCCCCGGCGTGCGGCGAGCCGGTGGCGCTCGTCGGCGAGATCTGCCGCCAGGCCGCGAGGCTCGCCGAGCTGACGCTGCTCGGCGGCATGCATCTGGGCGACTACCCGTGGGCGCGGGCCGAGCACGCTCCGCTCCGCTTCGCCACGTGGCACATGTCCGGGCACCTCGACGACGCGCGTCGTCGCGGGCGCGTCGAGTTCGTCCCCCTCCGCTACTTCGACCTCACGCGCGAGCTCGTCAGGGGTGGCGTGTGGGCACCGGACTGCGTCCTCGTCCACTGCGCTCCACCGGACGCCCGCGGCTACCTGAGCCTCGGCGTCTCGGTCGGCGTGACGCTGCCCGCCGCGCGCCGCGCGCCGCTCGTCATCGCCCAGGTCAACCCCGCGATGCCGCGCACCCTCGGCAACGCGTTCCTCCACCGGAGCCAGATCGACGCGTGGGTCGAGGTGGACGCGCCGCTGACGGAGTACCCGCCACCCGTTCTCGGCGGTGTCGAGCGCGCGATCGGACACCACGTCGCCGCGCTCGTGCCCGACGGCGCCACGGTGCAGGTGGGGGTCGGCGCGATCCCGCAGGCCGTCCTCGAAGCGCTCGTGGACCACCGTGAGCTCGCCCTCCATTCGCTCCTCGTGGACTCGTCGGTGACCCTCGTCGAGCGGGGCGTCGTCACGAACGCGCTCAAGCGCATCCATCGCGGCCGGATGGACATCGCCGAGGCCATGGGCACGCGCCGGCTCTTCGACTTCCTCCACGACAACCCGCGGGTCAATATGGAGTCGTCCGCGTTCGTCCACGACCCGGAGACGATCGCGCGGCTCGATCGGTTCGTGGCGATCAACTCGGCGCTCGCGGTCGACCTCTCGGGGCAGGTGACGGCGGAGAGCCTGGGCCCGCGCCAGGTCGCGGGCATCGGGGGCCAGTTCGATTTCGTCCTGGGCGCCTCGCGCTCGCGGGGTGGTGCGGCGATCCTCGCGCTGCCCTCGACGGGGCGCGAGGGCCAGGTGTCGCGCATCGTGACGCACCTGGCGCCGGGCACCGCCGTGACGAGCCCGCGCTTCCTGGTGGACTGGGTCGTGACGGAGTATGGCGCCGCCTCGCTGAGGGGAAAGGGGGAGCGGGGACGCGCCGAAGCGCTGCTCGCGGTGGCGCATCCCCGGTTTCAGGGAGAGCTCGAACGCGCGCTTACTTCTTCTTAGCCGCTTCGATCTTCTCGAAGATCTCGGCGTCCGTCGGGAAGCGGTACGTCGTCTGGTTGGAGTAGACGACCGTGCCGTCGATCGACACCTCGAAGATCCCGCCGGCGCCTTCCTTGAGGCCGGCGGTGAGACCGTACTTCTTCTTGATGGCCTCCTGCAAACTGGAGGCCTGCGGCAGGTAGTTTCACTCGCCGCAGTATTTGATCTGGATGTCCATGCCGCTCCTCCTCTTCTTTGAGGGGTCGTCTCATTGTACTTGATGCGCCCGGGACGTCAGGAGATTCTGCGCCGGGAATTGATTTAGACTCGGGCCATGGCCGCGCCCGTCCTGATCGACACCGACCCTGGGATCGACGACGCGCTCGCGCTCCTGTTCGGCTGGAACTCGCCGGAGATCAGCGTGGAGGCGATCACGACCGTCGCCGGCAACGTCCCCGTGGAGCAGGGGACGGTCAATGTCTTCCGTCTGCTCGGGCTGCGGGAGCCGTCGCCGCGTCCCGTGATCGGCGTGGGCGCGGCCGAGCCGCTCGCGCGCGCCCTGGTCACCGCCCAGCGCTACCACGGCGAGGACGGCCTCGGTGATCTCCCGGACTGGCCCGAGGCCGAGAAGCCGCCGCTCGAGCCCGACGCGGTCAGCGTCATCGTGGATCACGCGCGGCGGTTGCAGCGGCTGCTGACGCTCGTCGCGATCGGGCCGCTGACCAATCTCGCGCTCACGCTCAAGGCGGACGCCGGCGCGGTGAGCCTGATCGGTCGCATCGTCGCGATGGGCGGCGCCGTGGACGTGCCCGGGAACATCACGCCGACGGCGGAGTTCAACATGTCCGTGGACCCCGAGGCCGCCCACCGGGTGCTCGCGGCGCGCCTGCCCCTGGACCTCGTGCCCCTCGACGCGACGCGTCAGGCCGTCCTGCCCCGCGCCGGTCTGAAGTCCGCGTTCCGGCGCGGATCGGGCCCGCTCGGCGACCGCATCGTGGCGTTCACCGAGCGTGGTTTCAGGCTCGACCACGCGGGCGGCGCGCAGGGGCTCGTCCTCCACGATCCCCTCGCGCTGGCGCTCGCGATCGACCCGACGCTCGCCGAGTGGGAGGCGGTGCGCCTCGTCATCGGCCCCGAGGGCGAGACCCTGCGCGCGAGCGGCGAGCCGAATTGTCGAATCGCCAAGGGCGTCGACACCGACCGGTTCCTGCGCCTGTTCCTGGAGCGCCTCTGCCCGCCCGTCCCTCCGCGCCCCGCGTCCTCGTAGTCGGCTCCGCGAACGTCGACTTCACGATCGCCGCGAAGCACTTGCCACGCCCCGGCGAGACGGTCACCGGCGGCACGCTCCTCGTGAGCCGTGGCGGCAAGGGCGCCAACCAGGCGGTCGCGGCGCGACGCCTCGGCGCCGAGGTGCGTCTGCTCGCCTGCGTCGGCGACGACTCATCGGGGCGAGAGATCCGCGCGGCGCTCGAGCACGAGGGCATCGGGGTCGCGGGCGTGAGCACGACGGACCGGGCCGCGACGGGGACGGCGCTGATCGTCGTGGACGCCGAGGGGCAGAACGCGATCGCCGTGGCGCCGGGCGCCAACTGGGAGCTCACGGTCGAGATGGCCGAGCGCCGCGCTGAGGACCTCGCCTGGGCCGACATCGTGCTGTGCCAGCTCGAGACGCCGCTCCCGACCGTCGCGTGGGCGCTCGGCGAGGCGCGGCGTCGCGGCCGGGTCACGCTGCTGAATCCGGCGCCGATGCGCGACGAGGCGCCTACCCTGATACCGCTCGCCGACTACCTGACGCCGAACGAGATCGAGACGGAGCGACTCTCCTCCATCGCCGTGCGCGACGCCGAGTCCGCGGCCGCGGCGGCGCGCATGCTGCGCAGCCGTGGCGCCGGAACGGTCATCGTGACGCTCGGCGCTCGAGGCGCGCTCGCCTGCGCGGCCGACGGCCTGGTGCGGGCGCCCGCGCTTCCCGTGGCGGTCGTGGACACCACCGCTGCCGGCGACGCCTTCAACGCGGGCCTCGCGGTGGCGCTCGGCGAGGCGCGTGCGCTCGCCGATGCGCTGCGCTTCGCCAGCGCGGCGGCCGCGCTCGCGTGCACGCGCCGCGGCGCCCAGCCCTCGCTGCCTCGGCGCGACGAGGTCCTCACCCTGCTCGGGGCGTGAGCCTGCGGCGGCGCGCGGCTCAGCCGTCGCCGAGCCGCGCCTTGAGCGCCCGGACGCGGACGAGCGCCGCCTCGACGCGCTCGGGATCGAGCCGGCCGCTCACGAGGCGTTTCTGAATCGTGGCGAGGGCGGCCCGAGCGGCCGAGCCCCCGTCGGGGAGCCGATCGTCGGCGATGAGCAGGAGGTCCGCGCCCGCCGCGAGCGCCGTGACGGCTGCGGTCTCGAGCCCCCAGCGCCGCTCGATCGCGCCCATCCGGAGATCGTCGGTCACGACTGGGCCGTCGAAGCCGAGCTCGCCGCGGAGGAGCCCCGTGAGGGTGGCGCGCGAGAGCGTGGCGGGGAATTCGGAGTCGAGCGCGCGGTCGACGACGTGCGCGGTCATCACCGCGTCGACCAACCGCTCGGCGATCAGCGCCCGGTAGGGGGCGAGTTCGGCCTCGCGGTTCGCCGTGGCCGGGATTTCCACGAAGCCCTTGTGGGAATCGCCGAGTGTCGAGCCGTGCCCCGGGAAGTGCTTGAGCGCGGTGAGCACACCCTCGGCGTGTAAACCGTGGATGAAGGCGCGTGCGTGCTCCGTGACGAGGAGCGGGTTGGCACTGAAGCTCCGCGCGGCGCCTACGATCACCGGGTTCCTCGGTTCGTAGCCGACGTCCACGACGGGTGCGAGGTTCCAGTTGATCCCGGCGCTCCGGAGCATGCGCCCGATGCGGCGTGCCTCCAGCTCGGTGAGGGTGAAGTCGTTGCTCTCGCCGAGCTCCCCGGCGGAGAGTGTCGCGGTAAAGCCGGCACCGGGGCCGAGCCGCATGACCTGGCCGCCCTCGGCGTCCACCGCGATCAGGAGTGGCCGCCCGGTGCAGGCGCGGGCGCGCTCGGCCAGCGCGCGCGTGAGACGCGCCGCCTGCGCATCGCCCGTGATGTTCCGGACGAAGAGCACGACGCCGCCGACCCGCGTCTCACAGAGGAGCCGCTCGATCGCGTCGTTCCCCTCGGCCTCCGTGCCCTCGAAGCCGACGAGCAGGAGCTGGCCCAGCTCGGCCTCGAGCGCGGCGAGACGCACGGGCTCGAGCGGCGGATACGTCCGGCAGCCGGCGGCGGCGAGGACGAGGAGGCTAAGGGCGACGAGCCGCGGCAACGAGCCGCTCCACCCGCCCCCGGTCGACGGGATTTCGCACGTCGTCGCCACGCTTGACGGCGGTGCCGACGATCGCCCCGTCCGCGACGGAGAGGAGCTCGGCGACCGTCTCGGCGGTGACGCCGCTGCCGACGAGGACCGGCACGTCCGGCACGGCGCTCCGGACGCGCTTGACGTCGGCGAGGGGCGTCGCCTGGCCCGTCGCAGGGCCCGACACGACGAGCGCGTCGGCGAGCCCGCGGTGGACGAGGTCGCGCGCGGCCTGCTCGAGCTCGACGGGGACGAGCGGGACCGCGTGCTTGCCCCCGACGTCCGCGAAGATCAAGGCCTCGACGCCGAGCAGCCGCCGGTCGCGGAGCGTATGGTAGGCGTCGGTCTCGACGATGCCCTGATCGGCGACGACGGCGCCCGCGTGGACGTTGACGCGGATGAACCGGCCGCCGACGGCGGCGGCGACGGCGAGCGCCGCCCGCGCGTCGTTCTTGAGCACGTTGACCCCGAGCGGAGTCTCGGCGAAGGCCCGGCGGATCTCCGCGGCGACCGCCGTCACGCCGGCGACCGTGGCCGCCTCGACGCGTCCAGCCGCGAACGGCGCGTCGCCGAAGTTCTCCACGAGCAGCGCGCCGATCCCGCCCTCGACGAGCGCCTGCGCGTCGGCCAGGGCGGCCTCGATCACGCGCGCCATCGAGCCCTGCCAGCGCGGGCTGCCCGGGAGCGGCTGGAGGTGGACCATGCCGATCAGCGTGCGCGCCAGTCGCATCGCCGTGTAGCGTAGCATGGCGCGACACGGGCGGCTGGCTAGGGGGACGACGGCGGCGCGGCTTGAGGCTCGGGCGCCGGCCGCTCGGGAGCGCTGATGGGCGGTGCAGGCGCGGGGGCCGGGGGCTCGGCTCCGCTGGCGGGCGGCTGCGGCGGCGCGTTCGTCGGCGGGCGCGGCGCGGTGCGGATCGCGTGGTCGAGCTCGGGCGTGGCCCGCCGCATCTCTTCGGTGAGGTTCGCCGCGTCGAGCGCGGTGCCGAGCACCCGAGGAGTGATGAGCAGGAGGAGCTCGGTCTTCTCGACCAGCCGATCCTTGAAGCCGAAGAGGTAGCGGAGGATCGGGATGTCCTTCAGGAGCGGAATGCCACGGTCGGTGATGGTGATCTTGTCCTGGATGAGGCCGCCGAGGACGAGCGTCTGATTGTTGACCAGCACCAGCGACGTCTCGGCCTCACGCTTGATGATGGACAGAGAGTCGGTCGGCGGTGTTTTGGTGCCGATCTGGTTGACCTCCTGCTTGACGTCGAGGGCGACGGTGCCGTGCTCGCCGATGCGTGGCGTGACGGTGAGGACCACGCCGGCGTCACGGTACTCGACCGACTGGGTGCCGACGACCGCGGTCGTCGTACCCCCTCCGGTGGACGTGGCGCCGCCGATCGGCAGCTGCTGGCTCGTGACGATCGGGATCGACTCCGAGACGTTGATGACCGCCTTCTTGTTCTCCGACGTCAGGATGTGCGGATTGGAGATGATGTTGACACGGTTCTGGGACGCCAGCGTGTTGAGCATCGCGAAAAACTTGCCCGTCTCGAACGTGAAGGCCGTGAGGCCGGCCGAGACCGGCCCGAACACGCCGGCGGGGGGCAGGATCGACGACGGCGCCGCCAGCGAGCCCCCGCCCGTCGTCGGAGTGGCGCCGAAGCTGAACCGGCCCTGGCGGACCGCCCAGTCGATGCCGAGGCTCAGGTCGTCTTTCAGCGTGATCTCGGCGACGAGGACCTCGATCAGCACCTGACGCGGCATCCGGTCGAGCTGCTTGATCGTCGCCTCGATCTCCTGCCAGAGCCGCGGGTAGGTGGTGACGATGACCGCGTTCGTCACCTCGTCCGCGATGAACTTCACCTGGCCCTCGGTCACGCCCGCCTCGCCGATGCCGGGCGTGCCGACGGTGGCCGGCGCGCCGGGCGCCGGCGGTGGCGGCGTGTAGGCGGGAGGGCGGGCGCCGGGCGCGGGCGGGACGCTCGGCGCGGGCGCCCCCGCGCCAGCCTCACGGCCGTAGATCTGGTTCAGCGTCGAGGCGAGATCCTTCGCCTTCGCGTTTTCCGCGTAATAGATGAAGACGCGCCGCCCGCCGTAGATGTTGATGTCGAGCTGGGCGATCAGCCGCTTGATCGTCTCGACCTCGTGCTTCTTGGCGTGGACGATGAGCGAGTTCGAGCGTCGCTCGGCGATGATGAGCGGCCGTCGCTCCTGGCTGGCGCCTGGCTGCCCCGGTGCGGCCGGCGCGCCGGGCAGCGCGGGGGGCGCGACGCCGGGTTGCAGCGTCGGCACGGGCGGCGTGCCGGGCGCGGTCGTCGGGATGCGGCCGCTCGCGAAGAGCTGGTTCAGGATGTTCGCGAGGTCGGCGGCGTCCGCGAACCGGATCGGGATGATCTGGAGCTCCTCCTGCGCCACCTGCACGTCGACCAGCCGGACGATGTCGAGGAGGCGCCGGATGTTGGACGCCGTGTCCGTGATGATGAGCACGTTCGTCTCGCGGTGGGCGATGAGCGTGCCGCGCGCCGAGATGAGCGGGCGCAGAAGCGTGGCGAGGTCGGCGACGGACGAGTAACGGAGCGGCACGATCTGCGTGACGATCTCGTCGGTGATCCGGGTCCGGTCCGGAGTCTGGCCCACGATCGTCGGTACCGCGCGTTCGCGCGCGCCCTCGATGCGCACGATCTTGTAGAGGTTGCCCGCCTTGACCGCCGTGAAGCCGTGCACCTCTAGAATGGCGAGCAGGACGCCGAAAACGTCCTCCTGGGCGATGCGGCCGGAGGTCTGCACGGTCACCTTGCCGCGCACGTCCGGCGCCAGCACGTAGTTGAAGCCGATGATCTCGCTCGCGGCCTGGATCACCGTCTCGACGTCCGCGTTGTCGAAGTTGAGCACGACGAAGCGGCCCCGCTGCGCGGCGGGTACCTCGGGCGCCGTCGGAGGCGCCGGCGGCAACCGCGGTGGCGGCTCGACGCGCGGCGGCGGCTCCTCCGGCGCCTGGGCGCGCGGCCCGATGGAGGCGGGCGGCACCGGCGGAAGCGGTGCCGGTGCGGGCGGCGGGGGCGGTGACACGCTGACCGCCGGCGGAGGCGGCACGGGCGGCGGCGCCGGCGGACGGGGGGTCGCGCACCCCGCGAGAAGCGTGAACGCGCAGACCGCCGCGGTGGCGCGCGTCACGTTATTGCTCGGACTGCGGCGGCTGCTGGATACCCTGACTCGCCGGCGGTAAGGGGAGACGGTTCCCCAGGCTCGGTGAGGGACGCCGGCCAGGAATGAGCGGGTTGATCGGCGGTCCCTGGAACGGCGGGACCGGCTGCTGAGGCGGCAGAGCCCGCGGCTGGAACGGAACCGGCTGCGGCACGGGCGGAGTGGTCATCGGCGGCACCGGAGCGCCTGGCACCGGCAACTGGCCGGGCACACCGGGCTGGCCGGGCACGCCGGGCTGGCCCGGTGGCGGCACGGGCGCGGGTCGTGGCTTGGACGGGTCGCGGAGTCTCACGTCGAGGTTGCCGTCGGGTCGGGAGATTATCACGTGATCGGCGGTGATCGCTTCCACCCGGCCACCGGCGATCGTGTCGCCGATGCGGTAGCCGGCGACCCGCTTCGTCAGCGGGTCCTCGAGGTACGCGATCGAGGTCACGTCGCGCAGGACCACGCCCTGCAGGTTCGGCTTGGGCCCGCCCAACAGGGAGCCGGCCGTCGTGGCGGCCGTCGGCGCGTCGCTGCGCGTCGGGCTGAAGACGTTCCGATTCGCGATGACGTTGTACGCGCTCACCGGCGGGTGTGGCTGGGCGGGCACCGCGACGGCCGGGCCGCCCGGGGGCGTCGCCCGGCGCGGGCGCCCGGCGGGCGGCGTCGGCGACCAGACGAGCTGCTGCACGATGATGGCGAGGCAGAAGAGGCACACGCCACCGAGCAGGACGTTCAGGATGAGCAGTCGCTTGGGCACTAGATCCTGGTCTTGCCAGGCAGGATGTACCCCGACAGCGTGAGCGTGGTGAGCAGATCCTTGGGCTGGCTCACGTTGACCACGCGCACGCGGACGTCCTGGACGGTCAAGAGTTTGGGGGCGCTGTCGAGCCGCGCGAGGAGGTCGACGAGCTGCCGGATCTCGCCGGACACGGCGATCTCCACGGGGATCTCGAGCAGCTCGCCGCGCTCGGCCGGCGGCAGGATGCGCTCGCTCCGGACTTCCGTGTTCGCCTGTGCGGCCATGTCCTTGACGAGCTTCTGCAGCTCCGACGCGGCGACCGCGGGCGTCGCCGATGTGAGGAACCGGGTGGAGACGGTGTCGAGCCGCTCGATCGTGGTCCGGAGCTCGGCCTCGATCGCCCCCTTGCGCGCGATCAGATCACGTTTCTTCTGCAGCACCTCCTCGCGCGCGGGCACCAGCTCGCGGGCGCTGCGGTTGGCCTCGAGGATCGGCTCGACCACGAACGACCAGCCGCCGATTCCGATCGCAACCGCCAGGCCCGCCGCGATGATCGTCCGTTCGCGTCGCGACAGGTTGGCCATCATGGACGGCGGCCTCCGGGGCCGACGCGCGGCGGTGTGCCGGGTGCCGGCCGCGGCGGGGTCGCGGGGCTCCCGAGCGCCGGGGACGCCGCCGGCGCGACGGCGGGAGTCGCCTCCGGGCGCTGCACCTCCCACGCGGCCCGGATGCGGAACTGCTCCTTGTCGCGCCCCCGCGTGACGGGCGACGCGAACTCGACACGCTCGAGCAGCGGGGAGTTTTCGAGGACCGGGATCAGCGCGCTCGCCTGCGCCGCCTGACCGGTCAGCTCGACGCCCTTGGTGTCGAAGGAGAGCATCGTGAGCCAGGCGTCGCCGGGCAGGATCTCGGTCAGCTCGCGCAGCACGGGCAGGGGCCGGACCACGCTCGCCTCGATGCTCTGGACCGCGGCGAGGAGCGCGCGCTTGCGCTCGAGCTCCCCGAGGACGCGCTCGACGATCCGGACCTCGGGGTCGATGCGTGCGACGTCCCGGTTCAGCGCGTTGAGCACGCGGTGCTCGCGGTAGCCCGGAACCAGAAGCGCGGCGATCGACAGGACCACGGTCGCGGCGAGCATCCCCACCGTGATCCACTGCGGGCGGGTGAGCCGTCGCGGGCGCAGGGCCGACGGGATCAGGTCCAGCGGGCGGACGCCGCGGCGGGACGCGACGGCGACCGCGAGCTCGCGCGCGCCACGCGGCTCCTCGGTGATCGCGGCCAGCCACCGCGCGGCGCTCGGTGTGTAGGGCGGGCGCGTGACCGGCAGGCCCAGCGGGGCGAGGGCGTCCGCGACCGCGTCGGCGTGGTCGCCGGAGACCCAGACCGCGTCGCCCGCTCGCCAGCGGGCGACGGCGAGGCTTCGACGGACCTCCTCTGCGAGCGCCGTCCCGTCTGTGGCGGGCAGGCTGCGACTCAGGACGAGCGTGGCGCCGTTCAGGAGCAGCAGGTCCGCGGTGTCGCCGCTCCGGTGGATCCACGCGACGCGCTCCCCGTGAACGGTCTTGACGAGCGCGAGGAGGTCGTGGGCCGCCACCGTGATCGAGACCGGGCGCAGCTTCGCCTCCTCGGCGAGCCGCACGGCCGTGTCGACCACGCGGCGGTCCGCCGCGGCGATCAGCACGCGCTTCGTCTCGCTCGGCGGCTGCCCGGCCTCGCCGTCCGGCGGCAACGGAAGGAAGTCAAACGGCGCGTCGTCCGCCGGAAACGGCAGGTGGCGGTCGAGCTCGAACCTGACCATCTCCCGCATCTCGCCGACGACCGGCGGCAACTCGATCGGCTTCACGACCACCGCCGCGCGGGCGAGGCCGACGGCGACGCTGCGCGGGGCGAGCCCCCGCGCATCGAGCTCCGCGCGGAGCGCCTCGGCCGGGTTCTCGGCTTCGATGACGAAGGTATCGACCCGCGCGGGCTGGATGGCGGCCCCGCTGAGCCGGTCGCCGAGGAGGACGACGGCGAGCCTCAACGGTCCGAATTTCATGAGCTTTTTTCCGAAATTCATCGCCTCGAAACTCATGCCTCTAGTATGCGACGTCGCGTCGGAAAATCTACCACCAATTCCAGGGTTTTGGACGCGATCTGCCCCCACGCTCAGCGCGGGGCGGACCACTCGAGGATCTGGATGGTGGGAGGGGTCGCGTTGCTGGGCCTCCGGACGATGGCGATGAGCCGGGCATCGACCCGCCCGCTGACGATGCCTTGTGCTTCGACCCTGAAGGTCTGCGTCGTGACGCTCAAGCCCTTCGCGCCGAACTTGCCGGGCAGGGTCCAGTAGGGGGCGAGGCTGCGCGACTGCATGATCTCCCCGATCTCCGCGTCCGAGAGCCCGAGCGCCTGCATCGCACACGTCGTCGCGGTGTTCATGTTGATCTGGTTGCCGGGCGACTTCACGGTCACGACGTCCGCGAGACCCGGCCGCTCCTCCGTGCCCCAGAAGATCGCCGGCGTCTCCAGCACGCCGTGGATCTGCAGGAGCTCGGTGATCGACTCGAGGTTGGCGTTGTGCGCGCGGTAGGGCAGCGGGAGCTTCAGGTAGAAGTCGTCGCTCTCGGCGCCGTTGAGCCGGTGCTCCTCGTTGGCATCGCGCCAGTCCTGGAGCGAGTCGCCGATGACGTCGCGCACGCTCTTGTCCAGGCCGAGGCAGAACTGCAGGAGACGGTCGACGCGCTCGGGGGCGGACGTGTTGAGGTTGACCCGCGCCTCCTCGTCGGTGATCCGGTACGAGTACTGGCCGCCCTCGAAGTCTACCTTCTCCCGGGGAAGCTGCGGCAGCGGGAGCCGGTCCTGCGTGTAGAAGGTGAGCAGCCCGTGCTCGTCGTAGGCGACGTAGCGCGAGTCGGCGACGATCTCGCGCACCGCCTGCGCGAACGCGGCCTCGGCCAGGTGTCGGGCGAGGATCCCGTCCTTGTAGGCGCGGACGGCGGTCGCCTCGAGCCGCATCGAGTAAGAGAACTCGGCGCCGATGACGCCCACGATCGCCATCACGAGGAGGACGACGATCAGCGCGAACCCGCGCTCGGTCCTCATTCGCCCCCCACGCCGAGCGAGACGGTCAGCGGCGGCAGCCGTTCGGTCCGTCCGTTGAGCGTGACGCCGAGGGTGATGCGGACGGCGCGCGGCATGGCGTTCGTTCCGTCCCACGCGTCCTGCCACGCGCCGCTCTCGTCCAGATACTGGAACTTGAGCTCCGTGACCGTCGGGTCGTGGAAGGCCACCTCCGCGTCGGTGAACGGGTTCCGGTTCGGCAGCGCGCGCTGGCGGACCACGAGCCCGGGACGCTCCGCGCTCTCGTCGAGCGTCACGACGACCGCGGCGAACGCGATCGGGGCGGGAAACGGTGCCGGCGGCGACTGCGCGACGAACTCGAGGCGCGTGTCGCTCCCGAAGAACAGGCGCACCGACTCCGGTGCTTCGCCGCGCGGGCCCGTGTACGGATACGCCGAGCCCACCGCGCGCGCCAGCGAGAGGGCGACGCCGCGCACGTGCTGATAGGCCTCGGCGCGGTCCTCGCCCTGGCGCCACGCGGCGAGCGCCACGCGCATGCCGCCGAAGGCGATCACGAGGAGCGCGCCGACGATCGCCAGCGCGATCAGCACCTCGACCAGCGTGAAGCCGCGCGCACCGCGCGTCACTGGGGGACTCCCGACGTCTGCGACGACGCCGCCGAGGTGCGCAGCGTGGCGACTTCGACCGAGCGCCGCTCGCCCCACCTCACCCGCATCGTGATCTGGTAGAGGTGCCACTTCTCGGTGGCGGGCGTTCGGCTGAGGTCGGGCGTCGGGACGATCGTGATCGTGCGCTCCCACGTGAACGGGCCCTCGACGTCGCTCGTGCGCTCCTCCGTCGGCGTGACGACCTCACGGATCTTCTGGTCCGCGAGAAGGATCGCCTGCTGGTGCTCGCCGGCGAGGCGCAGCAGTCGGAGGCCTTCCGCGAAGCCCTGGATCGCCGCGACCACCGCGATACTGAGAATCGCGAAGGCGACGAGCACCTCGAGCAGCGTGAACCCATGCTCGCGCGCCGGCCGCCGCACCGGGCTCATTCGCGTGCGCTCCGCACGCGCCCGGTCGCGGCGTCCACGGTCACGCGATAGGTCGTGCCGCCGGAGCTCAGGCGAAACGCGCCTCCGCTCGACGTCCCCTCTGGCTCGAATCGGACGACGAGCGCCCCGGGCGTCACCGGCTCGATGGCCAGGCGCCCCGCGACACCGCGCGTCTCACGGATCGTGTCCTCACCGACCACGAGCGTCAACCGGTGCGCGTCCGGCTCGACGACGACCCGCTCGGACTGCCGGCGGGTGATCGCCTGCTCGCGCGCGTGTCGGAAGAACGCCGCGAAGGCCGCGACCTCCGCCCGCACCCGGACGGTGTCGGCGCTCTTTCCAATCGTCGGGACGACGACCGCGACGGCGATCACGATGACGACCAGCGTAACGAGGAGCTCGAGAAGCGTGAAGCCGCGCGCTGCTACTGCTGCGCGCTCTGGTCCCATGACGTGATGTCGGCGCTCTCGCCTTCGCCGCCGGGCTGGCCGTCGGAGCCCTCGGACCAGAGGTCGTAGTCGCCGTGCTGGCCCGGGCAGCAGCGGTACTTGTAGGGGTTGCCCCACGGGTCCTTCGGCACGTTCTTCTTCAGATATGGGCCGTTCCAGTTGGTCGCACCCGGGTTTCGCTGGAGCGCGTCGAGGCCCTGGGGTGTGGTCGGATAGGAGCCGACGTCGAGCCGGTACTGGTCGAGGCCGGCGCCGATCAGCTCGATCTGGGCGCGCGCCGCCGCCTGCTTGGACTGGCCGACGCGCCCGAACAGGCGCGGTCCCACGAGGCCCACCAGGAGTCCCAGCACGATGATCACCACGAGCAGCTCGATCAGCGTGAACCCTCGTTGCCCCCGGATGATCCGATCGTCACGGACCGCACCGGGGCCGCGGCACCCCTCGCGCGCCAGGGTGGGGAGCCCCTCGTCGACCACGACGGCTCTCAGGTGCGCTGCGTTGAGCCCCGTGCGGTGTGGCGTCCGTGCGCTGACGACACGGGTCTCCGAGGGGCTCCCCACCCCGGGCGTGGGGTGCCACCGACCCCGGTGCAGTCCGGGCGACCGGGTCACAGGGGGATCTCGTTGATCGAGAAGATCGCGAGCAGCATGGCCACAACGATGAATGCCACGAGCACCCCCATGCCGAGGATCATCGCGGGCTCGAGGAGTCCGAGCGCTCGCTTGAGCTCGACGCGCACGTCGTTCTCGAAGGTGTCGGCCACCTTGAGCAGCATCTCCTCGAGCCGCCCCGTCTCCTCGCCGACGCGCACCATGTGCATTGCGAGCGCGGGGAACCGACCCTCGGCCTGCATTCCCGCCGCGATCGTGCCGCCGCGCTTCACGCCATCCGCCAGCCGCCCGACGGCGCGGCCGACCGCCTGGTTGGTCATCGTGTCGCCGACGACGGCGAGCGCGCCCATGACCGGCACGCCGCTCTTGAGCATCGTGCCGAGTGTCCGCGCAAAGCGCGCCGTCTCCACCTTCGTCGAGAGGGCCCCGACGAGCGGCAGCCGGAGGACCATCTGGTCCCACGCGAGGCGCCCTTCGGGCGTCCCCGTCCGGACCCGCCACGCGAGGATCGCGGCGAGGACCACGAGGACCAGCGCCCACCAGTAGTGCTGGAAGCCGGCGCTGAGCGACAGCAAGATCTGCGTCGGCAGCGGCACGGCCTGGCCGAGGTCGGCGAATATCGTGGCGAAGCGCGGGATCACGAACGTCATGAGGAACACGATCGCGCCGATGCCGACCGAGAAGATCACGACGGGATAGGCGAGCGCCGACACGAGGGCTTCGGTGAACGCGGCGCGCGCCTCGAGGAACTCGGCCAGGCGCCGCAGGGTGACCTCGAGGACGCCGCCCTTCTCGCCCGCCCGGACCATGTTGATGTACAGGCGCGAGAACGGGCGCGGGTGGTGCTTGGCCAGCGCCTCGCTGAGCGACGAGCCCCCGCGCACGCTCTTGAGCACGTCGGTGACGATCGCCTTCACCCGCGGGGTCGCGGCGAGCTCCTCCTGGATGCCCAGCGCCCGGTCGAGCGGCAGTCCCGCCTCGACGAGCGTCGCGAGCTGTTGCGTGAACGCGAGCAAGTCGCGCTGGCTGACGCGTGAGGAGACGCCGAACCCCGGCCAGCGCGCGCGCTCGGCGTGGGGGGACACGCGGATCGGGAAGTACGCGTCCTTCTGAAGCCGCTCGACGACGGCGCGCGCGTCGGGCGCCTCCATCACGCCGTCGATGGTCTGGCCCCGTCGGTCGGCTGCCCGATACACGAAGACGGGCATCGCGGGCTAGGCGTCTTCCTGGGTGACGCGGAGGATTTCCTCGACGGTCGTCACGCCCTCGCACGCCTTGAGCCAGCCGTCCATGCGGAGGGTGACCATGCCCGCCTCGATCGCGCACCGGCGGATCTCGCGGCTCGGCGCACGCTTCAGGATGAGACTGCGCGCGTCCTCGGTGATCGGGAACAGCTCGTAGATGCCCGTGCGCCCGCGGTAGCCGGTCCCGCGGCACTCGTCGCAGCCGCGCCCGCGGGAGAGCGGCCTGCCACCCGCGCCCTCGATCCCGAGCGCCTCGAGGTCGGCCGCGTTGGGTGTGTCGGGCACGCGGCAGGCCGCGCAGATCCGCCGCACCAGCCGCTGCGCGAGCACGCCTTCGAGCACGGAGGCGACCAGGTACGGCTCCACGCCCATGTCTTGGAGTCGCGTGATCGCGGCGGGCGCGTCGTTCGTGTGGAGCGTCGAGAAGACCAGGTGGCCCGTGAGCGCCGCCTGGATGGCGATCTCCGCCGTCTCGAGGTCCCGGATCTCGCCGATGAGAATCACGTCCGGGTCCTGCCGGACGATGTGTCGGAGCCCCGTGGCGAACGTCAGGCCGATCTTCGGCTTCACGTGGATCTGGTTGACGCCCTTGAGCTGGTACTCGACCGGGTCTTCGACGGTGATGATCTTCCGGTCGGGCGAGTTGATCTTGTCGAGCGCGCCGTAGAGCGTCGTCGTCTTGCCAGAGCCCGTCGGCCCGGTGACGAGCAGGATCCCGTGCGGGCGCTTGATGAGCGCCTCGAACCGACGGAGCATGGCCGACGCGAAGCCGAGCTTCTCGAGGGGGAGGAACACGCTCGAGCGATCGAGCAGCCGCATGACGATGGACTCGCCGTGCACGGTCGGGATCGTCGAGACACGGATGTCCACCCGCCGGCCCCGGACCGTCACCCGGATGCGCCCATCCTGGGGTAGCCGCCGCTCGGCGATGTTCATCTCCGCCATGAGCTTGATGCGCGAGGTCACCGCGGCTTGCAGCCGTCGCGGCGGCGCCTCCTGGTCGAACAGGATGCCGTCGAGGCGGTAGCGGACCCGGAGCGTGTCCTCGAAAGGCTCGACGTGGATGTCCGAGGCTTCGGCGTCGATGGCGTTCTCGACCAGGAGGTTCACGAGCCGGACGACCGGCGCCTCGAACGCCATGTCGCGGAGGTGGTTGACGTCCTCTTCCTCGCCGGCGCCCTCGTCCTCCATGCCCTCGACGATCCGCTGGAGCGGTGTGGCCGCACCGTCGTACGTCCGGTCGATGGCCTCGGTGATCGCCTCCGCGGAGCTCACGACCAGCTTCACCGCGAGCCCCGTGAACTGTCGGAGATCGTCGAGGACGACCGTGTTCAACGGGTCGGCGGTGGCGACGGTGAGGAGGCCGTTCTCGATGGACACGGGACACACGGTGTACTGGCGAAGGTACTTGGGCGAGAGGTTCTTGACGATGGGCAGCGGGGACGGCAGCTCGTCGCGGGACAGGTAGGCGAGGCTCTGTTGCTCCGCGAGCGCGCGCAGCACGTCCTCGCTCTTGACGGCGCCGACCGCGACGAGCGCCTCGCCCACGCGCTCGCCGGTCGCCTTCGCGCGGGCGAGCGCCTGTTCGACGACGTCCGGAGTGGTCAACCGTTCCTGGACCAGGATCTCGCCGAGGCGGCGGAGAAGCGCAGCGATGACCATGCTATGCTCGCGTGACCATGGTAGCATATCTGACCTTCGCCACCGTCGCGGCGGCGGCCGATCTCGCGGGCGCCGCGCTCGTGGTGACCGCCCACCGCAAGGGGCTCGCCCCGCTCCGATACTTCGTCGCGGCCGGCGCCGGGTTCATGCTCGCAGCGGCGTTCGTCCGGATGCTCCCCGAGAGCGCCCACATCCCGCACGCGTTCCTCTTCGTCCTCGTCGGTTACTTCGGCATCCACCTCTTCGAGCACACGGTCGCGCCCCACTTCCACTTCGGCGAAGAGGTCCATCCCGAGGCGCTCCTCGATCCCGCGGCGGGCTGGCTCGCGCTGCTCGGCCTCGGCGTGCACACTCTCTTCGACGGCGTCGCGATCGCGGCCGGCTTCATGATCGGGTCCGCGCTGGGCACGCTCCTCTCCATCGCTGTCTTCCTCCACAAGGTGCCCGAGGGCTTCACGATCGCGTCGATCATGCTCGCCGGTGGACACTCGCGGGCGGCCGCGCTCGGCGCGGGCGGCACGCTCGGCGTGCTCACGATCGTCGGCGCGATCGCGACCGGCCTCTTCGCCGAGCACTACGTGGGGTACGCGCTCGCCGTGTCCGCCGGCGTCACGATCTACGTCGCGGCGTCGGATCTGATTCCGGAAGTGAATCGCGAGGGCGGCCCGGCGCTCGGCTGGACGGTCTTCGCGGGCCTCGTTCTGTTCGCCGTCGCCGACTGGCTGCTGGCCCCGCTCGGCGTGCATTAGGGCTCGGGCCGCCGTGTTATCCTGCCCGCCATGAGCGTGCGCACAGCGCTCGTCCTGCACGGCCCGAACCTCAACCTCCTCGGCGTCCGGGAGCCGTCGGTCTACGGACGGGTGACGCTCGCCCAGCTCGACCGCATGATTCGCGAGCACGCCCGGCGTCGCGGTATGCGCGTCGAGTGCCGTCAGTCCAACGTCGAAGGGCAACTGGTCGACTGGCTGCAGTCCGCGCAGGGTGACGGCTTCGGCGGTGTGGTCTTCAACCCCGGTGCGTTCACCCACTACTCGCTCGCGCTGCGGGACGCCGTCGCCGCGATCACCGTTCCGGTCGTCGAGGTCCACCTGTCGAACGTGCACGGGCGCGAGGAGTTCCGCCGCCACTCGGTGATCGCCGCCGTCGCGCGCGGTCAGATCTCCGGCTTCGGTCCGCAGAGCTACCTGCTCGGGCTCGACGCACTCGCGGCACTGGCGCGTGCGCGCCGGTGAATCGGCGCGTCGACCCCACCGTCTAACCAGCGACGAGCGCGCGGGTGATCCGTGCCGGACCTCGACGATCTCGCCCTGGTCGAGCGCTGCCTCGCCGGCGACGTCACGGCGTTCGAGTCGCTGGTCGAGAAATATCGAGGGCGGGTCTACCGCCTCGCGTTCAACGTCCTGCGCGACGCGGAGGACGCGCGGGACGTCGCCCAGGAGGCGTTCCTCCGCGCCTGGCAGGCGCTCCCGTCGTTCCGGCGGCAGTCGGCCTTCTACACGTGGCTGTTCAGGATCGCCATGAACGTGGCTTCCGATCGGGCCCGCCAGCGGATGGCGCGCGGGCGGGCGTTCGGGACCGAGCGCGTCGAGGAGGAGCAGTGGGAGCGCGAGCTGATCGACCCGGAGGAACCACCCGACGCGCGCGCGGCGCGCGTCGAGGCGCGGCGCCGGATCATGCGCGCGCTCGACGCTTTGCCGGAGCATCATCGCGCGATTATCATGTTGAGTGATCTCGAGGGCCTCTCGTACCGGGAGATCGCCGAGGTGCTGAGGATCCCGATGGGAACCGTCATGTCACGTCTGCACAACGCGCGCAAGCGCCTGCGTGCGGCGCTGGGCCCTCTGCTCGGTGTGGTCCTCGGCCTCCTGATGCTCCTCGCGCCGACCCCCGCTCCGGCGCAACAGGTCGTGCGCTTCGGAACCCGCGTCGTCCTCGCCAGCGACTCGCCGCCGCCGCCGGGGATGCGTCTGGCGCCGCCGGGACCCGACGAGCGTCTCGACAATTTCCTGCCGAAACTCCGCCGAACCCTCCCGTACAAGGACTACACGTCGCTCGAGCGCTATCGCGCGGAGGTGTCGATCGGCACGACGCAACGCTGGCCCGTGCCGGGCGACCGCGTTCTCGAGGTCACGCCCGAGGCGGTAACGAAAGACTCCGTGAAGTTTCAGGTCCGTCTCTCTCGCGGCAACGTCACCGAGCTCAACACCCACTTCCAGGCTCAGCACGGCAACCCCGTGGTCCTCGGCGGCCCGCGCCACGGCAATGGGGTCCTAATCTTCATCGTCTGGCCCAACCCTTGACGGGAGGCGACCGTGAGCGAGGGTGAGGAGCGGTACTTCCAGGAGCGGGCTCGAATCGAGCAGGGCCACGCGAAGTACCGCGAGAAGCTCCGGGAGGAGGGCAAGCTGTTCGTCCGGGATCGCCTGAAGCTCCTCCTCGATCCCGGCTCCGAGTTCCAGGAGGACTGGCTGTTCGCGCGATCCGAGGAGCCCGACACGCCGGCCGACGGCGTCGTCACGGGGGTCGGGCGGGTCGGCGGCCGCACCGTCTGCGTCATGGCCAACGACTACACGGTGAAGGCCGGCTCGTGGGGCGAGAAGACCGTGCAGAAGATCGTGCGCATCCAGGAGAAGGCCGCGCGCCTTCGCGTGCCCCTCCTGTACCTGGTGGACGCCGCCGGCGGGCGCATCTCGGAGCAGATCAAGATCTTCCCCGGGCGCTTCCACGCGGGACGGATCTTCTACAACGAGGTGCAGCTCTCGGGCGTCGTGCCCCAGGTCTGCATCCTGTTCGGCCCCTCGCCGGCGGGATCGGCGTACCTGCCGGCGCTCACCGACGTCGTGATCATGGTGGACGGCAAGGCGTCCCTCTACGTCGGCAGCCCGCGGATGGTCGAGATGGCGATCGGCGAGAAGACGACGCTCGAGGAGCTCGGGGGCGCGCGGATGCACTGCGAGGTCTCCGGATGCGGCGACGTGCTCGCGGCGTCCGACGAAGACGCGATCGAGCTCGCCAAGCACTACCTCGCGTACATGCCGCCATCGTACCGTGAGCTCCCGCCCGTGCGCGAGGCCGTCGAGCCCAAGCCCGGGCGCTCGATCGAGACGATCGTGCCCTACGACCAGCGGAAGTACTTCGACATGTACGAGGTCATCGACCGCGTGGTCGACGCGGGCTCGTGGTTCGAGGTCAAACGACTCTTTGCCCGCGAGATCATCGTCGGTCTGGCGCGCCTCGGCGGCCGGCCCGTCGGGATCGTCGCCAACCAGCCGAAGGTGAAGGGAGGCGTCCTCTTCGTCGACTCCGCCGACAAGGCGGCGCGGTTCATCTGGCTCTGCAACGCCTACAACGTCCCGCTCGTGTACCTCGCCGACGTCTCGGGCTTCATGGTGGGGAGCAAGGTCGAGCGCCAGGGCATCATCCGCCACGGCGCCAAGATGATCTTCGCGACCTCGCAGGCGACCGTGCCGAAGATCTCCGTGATCGTCCGCAAGTGCTACGGCGCCGGGCTCTACGCAATGTGCGGACCCGCCTTCGAGCCCGACGCCGCGCTCGCGCTGCCGCAGGGACAGATCGCGATCATGGGGCCGGAGCCCGCGGTGAACGCGGTCTACTACAACAAGATCATGGAGCTGCCCGAGGGCGAGCGCGCGGCGTTCGTGCGGCAGAAGCGCGAGGAGTACGCGCGGGACGTGGACGTCCACAAGCTCGCCTCGGAGATGCTCGTGGACGACATCGTGCCCGGCTCGGCGCTACGCGACGAGCTGGTCAAGCGCCTCGCGTACGCGCAGACCAAGGTGCACGAGTTCCCGCAGCGCAAGAACGGCGTGTATCCCGTCTAGCCCCGGCCGACACGCCCTCAGGGAAGGAAGCCCAGCGTCTCCGGCAGTGGCCCTCTGACCGGTACCTCGACGAGCGGCCCACCGCCGTCGGGGTCGATGGTGAGGGTACCGTCGCTCGCGAAGAAGGCGGCGATCTGCTGCTGGACCGCGATCGCGAGCGGCGCCGAGACGCCGAACTGGATGTTGGTCACGAACGTGTGCGGGTTCTTGAGCGCGTTCACGACCGTCGCCGACACGGTCGGGTCGGCCGAGAGCGCGGCGATGAAGAGGTCGTTGCGGAAGTACGTCGCGCGGTCGGCGAGGTCGCCCGCGCGGAGAATCGCGGTCGTCGTCGGATTCGGTACCGTCTTGTCGCCCTTGGCGAACTGGATGATGATCGGCTTCGCGTCCATCCCATCGAGCGGGCTCATGCGCAAGTGCGGCGCATACGCGACCGGATTGCCGGACTGCGAGACCCACTCGACGCCCTCCAGCACCTCCTGGATGAGGACGGCGCCGGGCACGGTGTTGGTCACCGGCGGCTGGTTCCGGAGCGGGATGTTCTCGTTGAACTGCGGGAAGAAGAACGGCGGCGTCGCGATCGGGATCCGCGGCAGGTTATCGAGGGCCGGAACTCGGAAGGCCAACGAAAACGCGACGAGGGCGCGGAAGGACGGGCTGAGGCGTGCGATCTCGATGATCGCGCCGCCGGGCACGTTGGCCACCCCGGCGCGGACGCTCGGCTCGACGGCGAGGAACATCGTCCCGTAGATTCCGCCGAAGGACTGGCCGGCGTAGTAGATGCGCGAGCGGCTCAGGCCGGGAATGCCGCCCGTCTCGATCACGCGCACGAGTTGCATCAGGTCCACGACCGTCTGCCGCAGGCCGTCGCGGTTGCCGATGATCGTGCGCGGGAACGCCGCGTTGACGCCCTCGGTCGAGTCGATCGTGCCGTTGCCGTCCTGGTCGATGCCGCGCCCGCCCGCCGGGATCGTCACCGGCGGCGCGCCCGTGCGGAACACCGTGAGTGTGCCGAGCGGCCCGCCGCCGTGGCCCACCACGTTGATCGCGATGGTCGCGATGCCCTGTGACGCCAGCGAGGACGCCACCGCGATCGGGGCGCCCTGCTTGCTGTCGGTGAAGCCGTGGCCGAAGATCGCGACCGGCCACCCGCCGCGGGGCGGCGTGCCGGCCGGCAGGATGAGATTGAAATAGATGTCGTTTGTGGCGTGCACGGTCGGCGCGCCGGAGCGCGTGCCGACGGGCGGGATGAACTTCTCGGCGGTCTCGTAGTCCGGCGACACGTACCTACCGAAGGCGACGCTGCCGACGGCGCCGGGGAAGATCGCCAGGGCCGGTGTCGGCAGGTACGACGTACTGAACGCCGGAGCGGTGTCGACCTGGCGGTCGAACGCGATGCCGACGACCTCGCTCAGGGAAAACACGCCGAGCATGGTGACCGGCGCCGGCCTGGCCGCCTTGATCTGATCCCGGATCTTCTCGAGGACGGCCGTTGCGCTCTGTGTCGTGAAGACGCTCGCGGCGACGACCTGGCGCTGCCCCTGCTCCGCTGCCTCGAGCGCCCGCAGCACCTCCTTGCGGTACGGCTTGAGGGCCGGGTCCTTTGCGTGGCCGAAGTTCAGGTCGTGGCGGAAGGTCGTGAAGGCGTCCGCCTCCACCGGATCGCCGGCGAGGTCGCGCACGCCGTTCGTGACGACCAGGGCATAGCGCGTGCGTTGGTCCAGGAGCTCGTCGGCTTCGGCGTAGAGCGTGTTCGTCGCGGGCTCCCACACCACCTGGTTGATGCCAACGACCTTCCCGCCGCGGCCGCCCCGGGCGTCGCCGAGGCTCAGGAGGAAGACGGTGGCGCTATTCACCGTGGTGGGGTCGATCGGGCCGGTGAAGGGGATCGCCAGCCGCGGCTGAAGATTGAAGCCGTCGAGCGTGTTGAGCACCTCGATGTCCGCGCAGTCCGACGGGCGCGCGGCGCAATCGGGCTTCGGGAGGTTCACCCGCAACCCGGTGAGGTGGCTGTCGTCTGCGACGGTGAACCAGTCGGTCGGGAACGGGCCTCCCGACGGCACCGAGAGGTCGAACCGCGCTTGGACGCCGGCCCCCACTGCGACTCCAGGGCCGAGCAGAAGCAGACCGCTCGCCACGAGAAGCAGGCGGCGGAGATTTTGAATCATCGGGGCGTCCTCCGAAGTGCGACCGTCGCCGTGATTGTGGCCGTGGCCCGCGCCCGTGTCAACGTCGAGCCGCGCGCCCGTGCTAGCATCGCCGCGTGACCGGCCTCGTCCTCGCCGTGCGCTACCTGACGATCGTGCCGTTGCCGGGGCGCCCGACGCACGGCGTGGACGCACTCGGGCGCGCGGCGGGCTGGTTTCCTGTGGTCGGCCTCGGCCTCGGGCTCGTCCTGGCCGGCGTCGAGCGCGTGACGAGCGTCCTGTTCCCGTCGCTCCTCGCCGCGCTCCTCACGGTGACCGCGTGGAAGGTCCTCACCGGCGGCCTCCACCTCGACGGCCTCGCCGACTGCCTCGACGGTCTCGTGGGCAGGGACGCCGAGCACCGGCTCAGCATCATGCGCGACAGCCGTATCGGCGCCTTCGGCGCGGTCGGGCTGATCCTGTTCTTGCTCCTCGAAATCGCCGCGGTCGCCGAGCTTCCGGCCGGCCTCCGCTGGCGCGCGCTCCTCGTCCTGCCGGCGCTCGCGCGCGCGACGCCGCCGCTGCTCGCCCGGTGCTTTCCGCCCGCGAAGGGCGAGGGCCACGGCGCCGCGTTTCGCAACGGTCTCCGCGCGGGCGCGGTGCCCGTCGCCCTCGCGCTGGCCCTGGCGCTCGTCTGGGGCGGTCTCGGCGTCGCCGGGCTCGTGGGCGCCGGCACGGCCCTCGCCGCCGCCTTCGCGCTCTCCGGCTTCATGGCGGTGCGGCTCGGGGGCGTCACCGGGGACGTGCTCGGCGCGGCGATCGAGGTCACGGAGCTGGCAGGCCTCCTCACGGTGTCGGCGTGGGCGCACCTGCGACCCTGATCTATCTCCTCCGCCACGGCGAAGTCGTGCGCGCCGAGACGCACCGGTTCATCGGCCACCTCGACGTGCCGCTTTCCGAGCGCGGCGAGCGGCAGAGCCGGGTGCAGGCCGCGCGGCTCGCCGGCGCCGGGCTCGCCGCGGTGTTCACGAGCGACCTCGAGCGGGCGCGCCGCACCGCGCAGATCATCGCGGCGCCGCACGGGCTCACGCCGACCGCGATCCCGGCGCTTCGAGAGATGGCGATGGGCCGCTGGGACGGCCGGACCGCCGAGGAGATCCGGCGCGACGAGCCGGCGGCGTTCGCCGATTGGATGGCGCGCGTCGGCGAGTTCCCGTTCCCCGAGGGCGAGAGCGTCCCCGACCTCCGCGCTCGCGCCTGGCCCGCGTTCGAGGCGATCAGCGGGGCGCACGTGGGGAAGTCCGTCGCCATCGTCGCCCACGGCGGCACGAACCGCGCGCTCCTTTGCACCGCGCTCGGGCTCGAGCTCCGCCGGATCCTCGCGTTCGGTCAGGACTACGGAGCGCTCAGCGTGCTCGCGCGCGCCGCCGACGGGTGGCGCCTCGTCCGGCTCAACGACCCCCCGATGCTATAATGCGCGCGCGTCGCGCGCGAGGACGCCAACGCGCCACCCGAGGAGACAGCCATGCCGCCACACAGGAAAGCCTATCGCCCGGTCGTCATGGGGACCCGCGGCGCCGTCGCCGCCGCGCACCCGCGCGCGTCGATGGCGGGGATCCAGATGCTGCTCGCCGGGGGCAACGCGGTCGATGCGGCCGTCGCCGTCGCCGCCAGCCTCAACGTCGTCGAGCCGTTCATGTCTGGCGTCGGGGGAATCGGCCTCATGCTGATCTCGCGTGGGTCCGAGCGGCACGTCCTCGACTTCATCGGGCGGGCGCCGCGCGCGGCCGACCCCGCGAAGTGCACCGACGACGAGCTGGCCGGCGGCCCGAAGTCCTGCGCGACGCCGGGGAACCTCGGCGGCTGGCTCGCCGCGCTCGAGCGGTTCGGCTCGATGGACCGGGCGCGGGTGCTCGGGCCGGCGATCGCCCTCGCCGAGCAGGGCGTGCCCATGACCGGGAAGAGCGTGGACTTCTTCGAGGCGGCGCGCGCTACCCTCCTGCACTCGTCGGAGGCCCAGCGTCTCTACCTCGGCAATGGCGGCCCGCGTCCGGGCGGCGTCGTCACGTACAAGGAGCTGGCCGCGACGCTCCGCCAGGTGGCGGAGGGTGGCAGCGACGTCTTCTATCGCGGGCCGATCGCCAAAGCGATCGCCCGCGCGGTGCGGGAGGCGGGCGGCTGGCTCGACGAGGCGGACCTGGCGGCGTTCGGGCCGGAGTGGCGCGAGCCCGCGACGATCGCGTACCGCGAGCACCAGGTGTCCTCGGTGCCGCCGCCTTTCTCGGCGTTCCAGATGCTCGAGACGCTGAACGTCCTCGAGGGGTACGACGTGAAGGCGTGGGGCCACAACTCTGTGGACTACCTCCATCACCTGATCGAGGCGGTCAAGCTCGCCTCCGCCGACCGCCTCGCCTACGCCTACACGCCCGACGTCCCGATCGCGGGACTCCTCTCGAAGGCGTACGCGGCGTCGCAGCGCACGCGCATCGATCCCGTGCGGGCGGGCCGGAGCGAGGGCGAGACCTTCCGCCGCGAGAAGCTCCCGAACCAGATCCTCGAGGGTCACCCGGCGCGCTTCATGAACGAGCACACGACCCACTTCGCCTGCGCCGACGCGGACGGCACCGTCGTCACCGTCACGCAGACACTCGGCGTGCCGTTCGGCTCGGGCTTCGCCGTGCCGGGCACGGGGATCGTGCTGAACAACATTTTGAAGTGGGTGGACCGCGCCCCCGAGTCTCCCAACGTCCTGCGCGCGGGCCGCAAAGCCGGGACCATGATGTCGCCGACCCAGGTCTTCCAGGACGGCGCGTTCGTGATGTCGATCGGCACGCCGGGCTCCTACGGCATCCTCCAGACGACGCCCCAGATGCTGCTGAACGTCCTCGAGTTCGGCATGAACATCCAGGAGGCGATCGAGGCGCCGCGCGTGCGCGTCTACCGCGACCGGCTGATCGACGCCGAGGCCCGCATCGCCGCCGACACGCGCGCGGCGCTCGCGGGGCGCGGCCACCAGGTCAACGCGATCGACGAGTGGTCCTGGATCGTGGGCGGTGGGCAAGGGATCGTGCGCGACCGCGAGACGGGTGCCTTGATGGCGGGGGCCGACCCGCGCCGCGACGGCTACGCGCTGGCGATCTGAACGGCTCGCCAGGGCGTCAGACGCGCGGCAGGAGCCACTCGATCAACGCAGGTCCGCCGTGACGCGACACGACGCGCGCGCTCTGCGCGAGAAGGAGCAACGCCACGACGGCGAGGGCGAGCAGAGCGCCGAGTCTCACCGCGCGCGGCCAGAGGTGCTCACGCCCGAGCTGCTCCAGCGTGATCGCTCGGGGCCGTCTGGCGCCGAGCGGCGCCGCCTGGCGATGCTCGAAAGCCCGACGGCGTTCTTCCGCAGTCAGTTGACTCATCGCTGGCCCTCCTTCTGCCTTGCAACAGGAGCGCCAGGTGCCAAGGGTTCTTATCTCCTGAAAAGTAGGGACGGGGGTGCGGAGCGCTCCCTTTCAGACTGGCCAGTTCTCGCCAACCTGACACGATAGTGGTGCCGGTCGGTGAGGGTCGGCAGGCCTTCATGCGCGCCGATCGACGCGGACGCGGTGAGCGCGATAGGCGGCGAAGATCCTCTCGTTCATCTCTCGGCACGCAGCGCGCGCCTGCGCCTGGGCGGCCGGGGTGTCGGCGAGCAGCGTCAGGGCCCGCCGGCCGATCGCCGCGTGGCGGTACTCGTCCGGGAGGATCCGCGTGCGGTAGAGCTCGGCGGTCTCGGGGTCGATCTCCTGTGCGAGCGCGATCAGCGTCTCGAATCCCTCACACGACTGGGTCTCGCCGGCGAACTGGAACATGGCGAGCTTCTCGAGCGTCGGCCGCGCCCGGCAGGCGACGAGCCAGTCGAAGAGCGCCTCCCACTCGGGCAGGGGGCGGTAGGCGTCCGGGTCCTCACCGAGCTCGATGACACGCCTCCTCAGGAGCTGGTAGTGGCGTTGCTCGTCGTCGAGCTGGCCCGGCAGGAGGTCGCGGATCTCGCGCTCGGGCACGTGCGGGATCCACGCGGCGATCAGCTCGACGGAGCGGAGCTCGTTGTAGACGCCCTGGCGCATTCGGTAACGGATCTGCTCGCGCCTCACGGCCGGGGGGGCCCCACGGTCGAGACGCACGTCGCGGTCGCGCCAGAAGGCCGCGTTCTCCTGGGCGAGGTCCCGCACGAAGTCCCGTGCGTCCGTCACGGCTTCGTGAAGGTGATCGCCCCGAAGAAGGACTCGGCCGAGGAGTTCGTGTCGTCGGAGTCGATCGCGATCGAGACGGCGCCGGGGTTGTCAGGCGCCTCGCCGTAGATCTTCCTGTAGTCCTCGACGACCTTCCGCCGTTCGGTCAGCCACTTCCCGAGGTCGGCGGGCCCGGAGCGCACGACGATGTAGGTGACCGTGCTCGTCTTCTCACTCTTCACGACGAGGCCCTGCGGGGCCTGCGTGTCCCAGATGTAACCGATGATCCGCGACCGGAACTCTCGGGGAAAGCGCGGCCAGACGACGTAGAGCTGCGCGGCCTGGTCGTCCGTGTGTTTGCTGCGAGCGTCGGCGCCCTTCGGAAGGGTCACGACTCTCCAGCGCCACTCGAGGATCGGCGTCGCCTTGAGGTCGACCTTCACCTCCCGGGTGATCATCGAGCTGTCGCCCTCGCTCCGGAGGTGCAGCACGCGGTGGCCGTCGTTCTCTTCGACCGTGAAGTCGTGCTTCGGGAGGCCCCACGCCTGGCCGCTGGTCCAGCCGTCGGGGATCCCGTTGGCGCCGAGCTTGAGCTTCGTCCAGTCCTCGACGACGACCAGGCCGGCCGCCGACACCGTTGCGACGAGGAGGAGGGCTGTGGCCACGCCGAGGGGCCGCGCGGATCTCGTGGAGGTCCCCCAGGTCATGCCAGGCCCTATGATACCGTTTGGGCGTGACAGATTCGCCGGATTCGCTCCGCGTGGACAAGTGGCTCTGGGCCGCGCGCTTCTTCAAGACGCGAAGCCTGGCCGCCGCCGCGTGCGCGGGGGGCAAAGTGGACGTCAACGACGACGCCGCGAAGCCGGCCAAGCCGGTGCGAGTGGGCGACCGCCTCCGCATCACGCAGCGCGGCGGCAAGCGGCTCGTGCAGGTCCAGGCGCTCGCGTCCATCCGCGGGCCCGCGCCGGTGGCTCGCGCGCTGTACGAGGATCTGACGCCCCCTGCGCCACCGCGGGTCCGCCAGGCGCCGCCGCCGTGGCGTGAGCCCGGTGCCGGCCGACCGTCCAAGCGCGAGCGCCGGCAGCTCCAGCGCCTGAGGGGGTTCTGAGAAGGTCGGCGCGCTCGCCGACCGCGCCGTGAACGACACGGACAAGCAGACGAAGGGGGCGTGATGCAGCTCATCGGGAAGATGTTCGGGACGTTCCGCACCACCCGCGACGAGAAGATCCGGCACCTCGAGCGCGTGCCCCTCTTCGAGGATTGCAGCCTGCGCCAGCTCCGCGCGGTCGCCGACATCGCGTCGGTCGTGGAGGTGCCGGAGCGCACCGTCCTCACGCGCGCGGGCGAGCCGGGCGACGAGTTCTTCATCATCATCGACGGCACGGCTCTCGTCACGCTCTCGGCCCAGAAACGGCATCGCATCCAACCCGGCGAGTTCTTCGGCGAGATGAGCCTGCTCGACGGCGAGCCCCGCTCGGCGACGGTGAAGGCGGAAACCGACCTGCGGCTCCTCGTGATCGACCGGACCCATTTCTGGCGGCTCCTCAGGGAGGTTCCGGGGCTCACCGAGAAGATCCTGGTGACGCTTTCGCGGCGGATCCGCGAGCACGAGAGCGCCGCCGGCGCCTGACGGGTCCTAAAAGGTCTGCTTGTCGCCCGGGCTCAGCGGAAGGACCTGGACCGGGGTCTGACCGAGCGCCGTCTGGTACTCCTGCGGCGTGCCGCGCAGCACGGGGAACGTTCCGTAGTGGATCGGGATCGCGTGCTTCGGCCGCAGCATCTCCCGCGTCGCGTACGCCGCGTCGCGCGGGTCCATGACGAAGTGGCCGCCGATCGGGATCATGACGAGATCGGGCTTGTAGTACTCCCCGATGAGCTTCATGTCGCCGAAGAGTCCCGTGTCGCCCATATGGTAGAGCCGGAACCCGTTCTCGAACTCGACGATGAAGCCGCACGGCTCGCCGCCGGGATAGGTCGTGCTCTTCTTCGTGGCGGGATCGACGACGGTGACCTCCGACGAGTGCTCCGCGCGTACCTGGGTGATCGTGATCGACGGCCCGAGCGGGTTCACGCGCCCGCCCTTGCCGAAGCGGACGGCCTTCTCGGGCGGGACCCAGCCGAGGTCGACCATCGTCGCGATCAAGCCGGCGGGACCGAGCACCGGGGCGCCTGTGCGGCGCGACAGCTCGGCCGCGTCGCACGAGGCGTCCGTGCGGCCGATCGTGCCGACGTGATCGCCGTGGCCGTGGGTGACGAGGATCACGTCCACCTTGCCGAGCGCGTCCAGGTTCTTGTACTGGGGCGGCGTCTTCGGGTTGTTGGTGAGGAACGGGTCGATCACGATGACCTTGCCGGTGAGCGTCGTGAGCTTGGTCGTCGCCTGGCCGAGCCAGTGCACTTCTACCTTCGCGGTCTGCGCCCAGGTGGGCTCGGTGGCGAGGGCGTAGGTGAGCGCGCCCGCCGTGAGCTTCAGGAAATCGCGCCGCTCCATCTCCATGAGTGTTCCTCCCTCGGTGAGAAGGGCTGACAGAAGTTATCACGAGTCGCCGTCATCGCCTTCAACGCTCATCAGGCGCCGCGGGTTCCGTTGCACAGCGCCTCCGGATCTGCTACCGTCCCCGCGTAGCTCGCGCCCGGGATGCCCAGAAGGGCCCAGGGAAGGCGGTTGAAAACCGTCGCGACCCCGTCACTGTAATCGGGGACGAAACCCGCGAAGAGCCACTGGCCGCGAGGCCGGGAAGGCGCGGGGAGTAGGACGATCCGAGAGCCAGGAGACCTGCCCGGGCGCGCACCCAAACGCCGGTCTTCGAGGGGGGCCCGGAGCATGGTCTCATCGGTCTTCGTCCTCGGGGGCGCGCGCAGCGGTAAGAGCCGCTTCGCCGTCTCCGATCCCGAGCGCTCCGCACGCGTCGCCTTCGTCGCGACGGCGCGCGCCACCGACGGCGACATGGCGCGCCGCATCGCACGCCACCAGGCCGAGCGTCCGCGCCACTGGAAGACCATCGAGGAGCCGTACGATCTCGTCCGGCGCCTTGCCGAGCTGGAGGACGCGTACGACGCGGTCGTGGTGGACTGCCTGACGCTCTGGGTCTCGAACCGCCTGCTGCGCGGTGACCCCGACGACGCGATCCTCGACGAGGCCGACGCGCTCGCCAAGGTGATCGGCCGTCGCGCGACGTCCTTCACCCTCGTCTCCAACGAAGTCGGCGAGGGTGTGCATCCCGAGACCACGATGGGGCTCCGCTTCCGTGACCTCCTGGGGATCGTGAACCAGAAGGTCGCCGCGGCGTGCGACCGCGTCGTGCTGATGGTGGCCGGCGTGCCGCTCACGCTCAAGTCCGTCGCGCCGTCGGGGTCCGCGAGGGCCGGGGATGCTCGCCAGGCTCCGTAGCGCGATCACCGCCCCGCCGGCCGGAGGACTCGCCGACGGGCAGCGCCACCTCGACAGCCTGACGAAACCGCCGGGAAGCCTGGGGCGGCTCGAGGAGCTCGCGGCGCGCCTCGCCGGGCTCGCCGGCGGAGCGCCGCGCGTCGAGCGGCCCCACATCTTCACCTTCGCCGCTGACCACGGCGTGGTCGCCGAGGGCGTGAGCGCGTACCCCCAGATCGTGACCGCGCAGATGGTCGAGAACTTCCTGCGCGGCGGCGCCGCGGTGAACGTCCTCGCGCGCCAGGCGGGGGCGCGCGTCGTCGTCGCAGACTTTGGCGTGGCGAGCCCGATCGGGAGCTCGCCCGAGCTCGTGGCCTGCGCGATCGCGCCCGGCACCGCCAATCTCGCCCGGGGCCCGGCGATGACGCACGCGCAGGCCCTGCAGGCACTCGAGACGGGCGCGCGGCTCGCCGAGCAGGCGCTCGACGCCGGCGCCGATCTCCTGGCCACCGGCGAGATGGGAATCGGCAACACCACCGCGGCGAGCGCGATCGCCGCGGCGATCACGGGCGCTCTCCCCGAGCGCGTCACGGGGCGCGGCACCGGCGTGGACGACGCGACGCTCGCCCGCAAGGTGGACGTCGTCCGCCGCGCGCTCGCCGTGAATCTCCCCGATGCGCGCGATGGTCTGGACGTCCTGGCCAAGGTCGGCGGCTTCGAGATCGCGGGGCTTGTCGGCGTGATCCTCGCCGGCGCCGCCCGCCGCGTCCCCGTGGTGCTCGACGGCTTCATCTCGGGCGCCGCCGCGCTCGTCGCGGTGACGCTCGCCCCCGACGCGCGCCACGCGCTCTTCGCCTCCCACCGCTCGGCCGAGCCCGGCCACGCCGTGATCCTCGACCACCTCGGGCTCACGCCCTACCTCGACCTCGCGCTGCGCCTCGGGGAGGGGACGGGCGCCGCCCTCTTCATCCACCTGGCGCGCGCCGCCGCGCTGATCTGGCGCGAGATGGCGACGTTCAAGTCTGCTGGCGTGAGCCAATCGGAGGGGGCGTCGGGGCGATGACGACGCGCGTGCTGGTGATCGCGGGGGTGGCCACCGGCGTCGGCAAGACCTCGATCACGCTCGGGCTGCTCGAGGCGCTCGGACGGCGTGGCCTCCGGGTCCAGGCGTTCAAGGTGGGACCGGACTTCATCGATCCGGGCCTCCACGCGCTCGCCACCGGGCACCCCTCGTACAACCTCGACGGCTGGATGTGCGGGCGCGAGGCCGTCCTCGCGAGCGTCGCGCGTCACGCGCGCGGCGCCGACCTCGCCGTGGTCGAAGGCGTGATGGGGTGCTTCGACGGCATCGACGGCACGGGCGAGGAGGGCTCGACGGCGGAGATCGCGAAGTGGCTCCACGCACCCGTGGTGCTGGTGGTGGACGCGTGGACGTCGGCCCGGAGCGCCGCGGCGGTGGTTCGGGGCTTCGAGGGCTTCGATCCCGAGCTGAGCCTGGCCGGCGTCATCGTCAACCGCGTGGGAGGCGAGGGCCACGGCCGCATGGTGCTGGACGCGATCGCCGCCACGTGCCGCGCGACGCCGCTCGGCGCGATCGCCCGCGACGAGACGCTGGCGCTCCCAGAGCGACACCTCGGGCTGGTGACGGCGGCGGAGGGCGTGCTCGATACAGCAAAGCTTCGTCGCCTCGGCGATGCCGTCGACCGCTCCGTCGACCTTGACCGTCTCCTGTTGCTCGCGCGCGAGATGGAGGCGTTCGCCGAGTCGGGATGGGGCCGGCCCGAGAGCGAGTGTCGTTCCGAGCGGTACCTGGCGGCCCCGTCCCGACTCGTCCGAATCGGCGTCGCCCGCGACGCGGCATTCCAGTTCTATTACGCGGAGAATCTCGACTTGCTTCGCGAGGCCGGCGCCGAGCTCCACTTCTGGAGCCCGCTCGGCGACCACGAGCTGCCGGACGTGGACGGCCTGTATTTCGGCGGTGGCTACCCCGAGCTTCACGCGCGGCGTCTCGCCGAGAACGCGGTGATAAAGAAGGCGGTGAGGCGGTTTACCGAGGCGGGGCGGCCGGTCTACGCCGAGTGCGGCGGCCTCATGTACCTGGCCGAGACGCTCGAGGACGCCGACGGCGTCGCGCACCCGATGGTGGGTGTGCTGCCCGCCGCGGTCAGGATGCGGCCGCGACGCATGGCGCTCGGCTACACGGAGGTCGCGCTCACGAGCGACACACCGATCGGCCCCGCGGGGGCCGTCGCGCGCGGCCACGAGTTCCACTACTCGACCCTCGACCCCGTGCCGGACGACGTCGAGCGCGTCTATCGGATCGCCGGGCGCGGCGCGACCGCGCGCGCGGAGGGCTATCGCGTCGGCCGGACGCTCATGAGCTACGTCCACCTCCACTTCGCCTCGAACCCCGAGCTCCCGCGCGCCTTCGTGAGGGCATGCGCCGGGTCGGCGCCGTGAGAGCCCCCGCCCTCGTGCTCGGGCTCCTCCTCGCGGTCTCACCGCCCGCCGAAGCGTTCTCGGCGCGCGACATGCTCGGCCGCGAGGTGGCGCTCGCGGCGCCGCCCGCCCGCATCGTCTCGCTCGTCCCGAGCGTCACCGAGGTGCTCTTCGCCCTCGGCGCCGAGGCGCGGCTGGTCGGCGTGACCGACTTCTGCGACTACCCGCCGGCGGCCCGCGGGAGGCCGAGCGTGGGCGGCATGGTCAATCCCAATCTCGAGGTGATCGTCGCCCTCCGGCCCGACCTCGTGATCGCGACGACCGAGGGCAACCGCGAGGAGACTTTCACCCAGCTCAAGCGACTCGGCGTCCCCACGTATCTTGTTGCCGCCCACCGCGTGAGCGACGTCACTGATCTCATCGCCCGCCTCGGCGCGCTGACCGGGTCCCAGCACGCGGCGGCCCCCTTGCTCAGGCGCCTCGAGCAGCGGGTCGCGGCGGTCGCGAGGGCGGTCGCGCCGCTACCGCACCCCCGTGTCCTCTACGTGCTCTGGCCCGAGCCGCTCATCGTTCCTGGCCGCGAGGCGCTCGTGACCGAGCTGATCCGGCTCGCCGGAGGGCAGTCCGTCACCGCAGACGAGGCGGACGCCTACCCGCGCCTGAGCCTCGAGTCGGCGGTGGCGAGAGCTCCCGAGGTGATCCTCCTCGCCAACCACGGCGCCAACACGGGGCCGATCGACGAGGAACGGTGGCGGCGGCTGACGAGCCTGCCCGCGGTCCGCGCGGGGCGGCTCCACCGTGTAGAAGGGAACCTCGTCCACCGCTATGGCCCGCGCGTCGTGGACGGCCTCGAGCTGCTCGCGCGCGCGATCCACCCCGAGGCGTTCGAGTGAGCCCGCAGGGACGGCTCGCCCTCGTGGTGGGGGGACTCGCCGCGCTCTTCGTCGCCGTCGCTGCCGCGGCGCTCCTGCTCGGGAGTGCCGCGCTCTCGCCCCGTCGGGTGATCAGCGCCGTGACCGGGCGCGCGGCGGCCGGGTCGATCGAGAGCGTCGTGACCCTCTCGATCCGCCTGCCCCGGATCGCCGTGGCGGCGCTGGCGGGAGGCGCGCTC
>QHSX01000062.1 GCA_003221695.1 Candidatus Rokuibacteriota bacterium | reverse complement strand
TGACGAACAACGCCAGATGGTCGTCAGGCAACCATTCGCGCAGATCCGGCGGCAACAGCAGACGCTGGTCCAGGTCGTACGGGCGGAACGGTTTCACCATAGACCGCAGGTTAGCGGCGCCCGTGCATGTGGTCACCAACTTTTCTCCGACAGGCTCCTAGCGGATCGAAGTCTCGTAGCGAGGTCATCTCATGGTCAAGTTCGATCACCTCACGATTCCTGTCACGGACGCGAGGCGGTCTCGCGACTGGTACGTCGGGACGCTCGGCCTGAAGGTCGAGTTCGAGGTTGCCGCTCGGCAGACCGTCGCGGTGCAGGACAGCGATGATTTCACGATCTTCCTCCAGCAGGCACCGTCGGCGGTTCGGCCGAACGGGTGTGCCTTGTACTTTCAGGTGGCCGACGTGGAGGCGACGTTCCGCGAGCTCTCGGAGCGCGCCGTCGCGTTCTCGCACCCCCCGAGCAAGCTGCACTGGGGCTACGGAGCCGAGCTGGAGGATCCTGACGGATACCTCATTCGGCTGTGGGACGCGCGGTCGATGAAGGGGAAGGGTGGTTAAACGGTTCGGCGCGCCAGCACGAGGCCGAGCGCCGAGCAGAGGAGCAGGGCGCCGACGCCTCCGGGGGTGCCCAGCCGCTCGCCGAACAGCAGCACGCCGAGCAGCGTCGCCGTCAAGGGCTCCATCAGCGTGACGATGCCGGACACCGACGCGGGCACGCGGCGGAGGCCGAGCGCGTAGATCGCGTACGCGCCCGCGGTCGCGACGCCACCGAGGTAGAGGAGCCAGGGCCAGCCGAGGGCGAGCTGCCGGAGCGGCGCCTCGGTCCAGAGCAGCGCGGGGCTGAGGAGGAGCGCGCCCGCGGTGAAGGTGAGCGCGGTGAGCGGGAGCGGGGCCATCCGTGCGAGCGCCGCCTTGGCGAGAACGACGTAGAGGGCGTAGGCGAGCCCCGCGGCGAGGGCGAGGAGCGCGCCGGCGACGAGCCGCGCCGTGAGGTCGAGCGTGCCGTGGGGCGCCGCGACGAGGAGCGCCGTTCCCACGACGCCGAGGGCGAGTGCCACGCGGACGCGCGGCGTGAGCCGCTCACCGAGCACCCGCGGCGCCAGCGCCGCGATCATGAGCGGCGCCGAGCAGATGGCGATGAGCGCCGTGACGGTGATCCCACTCAGCGTGACCGCGGTGAAGTACGCCGCCTGGTAGCCCGCCATGCACCCGCCCATCAGGACGCACCGCCAGATGTCACTGTAGCGAGGGCCGCGAGGCTGGTGCGATCGGTGGGTGGCCTGAGACGAGGCGCGGCCCGGCTCCGCTCCCTGTGTCGTTTTCCATTCCACGGAGGGGCCATCCCCGGTCAGCAGCATGGCGACCAGCAACAGTACGGCGGCGATCCAGAGTCGCGCTGCACCCACCAGGAGGGGGCTCGCCGCCGCGCGCGCGCTGAGCACGGTCATGATGGATCCCGTGGTCCCCCAGAAGACCGCGGCGAGACCGATTAGGACGAGGCCGCGGGACGGGGAGAGGGCTTGACGGGCAAGAGACACCCCGCGATGATAACTCGCCCGTCGAGCTGCCCGGATGTCAGGGCGGAGGGGAGTCTGTCAATGAAGATCGCATTCATCGGGACCGGCACCATGGGCCAGCCGATGCTGTCGAATCTCGTGAAGAAGGGCCACGGCGTCGTCGCCTTCGACCTCGTCGAGGCCGCGCTCGAGGGCGCCGTGAAACGCGGCGCCACCCGCGCGGGCTCTGCGGCGGAGGCGGCGAAGGCGGGCGAGCTCGTGATCACGATGCTCCCGTCGTCGCCGCACGTCGAGGCGGCGTACCTGGGAGCCTCGGGGATCCTCGAGGGGATCGCCAAGGGTCGGCTCTGCGTGGATATGTCCACGATCGACCCGGCCGCGTCCCGTCGCGTGGCCGACGCGGCCGAGAAGCGCGGCGTGCGCTTCATCGACGCGCCTGTCTCCGGGGGCGTGCCGCGGGCGGAGGACGCCACACTCGCGATCATGGTCGGCGGCGACCCGCGCGACCTCGAGGAGGCGCGGCCGGTCCTCGCGTGCCTCGGCGCCAACATCATCCACGTCGGGCCCGCGGGGAGCGGCGAGGTCGCGAAGATCTGCAACAACCTGATCGCCGGCGTCGCCGCGGTCGCGGTGAGCGAGGCGTTCCGGATCGCCGAAGGGTTCGGCGTGGACCCGAAGATCCTCACCGACGTCATCTCGAAATCCTCCGGCAACACCTGGGTCATGGAGCACATGCACCCGGTGCCTGGCATGGTCGCCAAGGCGCCGGCGAATCGCGACTACGCGCCCGGGTTCATGACGGACCTCATGACCAAAGACCTCGGGCTCGCGGTGAGCGCGGCGCGCGACCTGCGTGTGCCCGTCTTCGTGGCGCCGGCGGCGCAGCAGGTCCTCCGCCTCGCGTCTTCGCACGGCCTCGGGCGGAAGGATTTCTCGGTCGTGTACCGGTTCCTCACGCCGTCGAGTCGCCAGGCGCCCGTGTAGCTCGCGCGCGTCAGAGATGGGTCGGGCGTGCCGACTCCTCCGCCCGCACGGGCCGACGGCCGCGTAGCACGTCGAAGTCGCAGCCCTCGTTCGCCTGGAGCACGTGGTCGAGGTAGATCCTGCCGTAGCCGCCGGTGAAGTGGGGCACGGGCGGCGTCCACGCCGCGCGGCGCCGCGCGATTTCCGCGTCGGCCACGCGCAGGGTCAGCGAGCGCTTCGGCACGTCGAGCTCGATCTCGTCGCCGTCACGGACGAGCGCCAGCGGCCCGCCGACCGCCGCCTCGGGCGCGACGTGGAGGATCACGGTCCCGTACGACGTCCCGCTCATCCGCGCGTCGGAGATCCTCACCATGTCCTTCACGCCTTGCTTCAAGAGGCGTGTGGGGATCGGTGCCGCGCCCCACTCCGGCATGCCGGGGGCGCCCTTGGGGCCGGCGTGCTTGAGCACGAGCACCGAGGTCTCGTCGATCGCGAGCCCGGGGTCGTCGATGCGGCGCGCGAGGTCTTCGTGGCTCTCGAAGGCGACGGCGCGGCCCCGATGGACGAGAAGGTGCGGGGAGGCGGCCGACTGCTTGAGCACCGCGCCGTCAGGGCACAGGTTGCCCGACAGGATGACGGTGCCGCCTTCCTGCGCGAGCGGCATTCCGAGCGGGCGGATGACATCCTGGTTCCAGCACCGGGCGTCGCGGACGTTGTCGCCGAGCGTCCGGCCGTTCACGGCGAGGGCGTCGCCGTGGAGGAGGGGCAGGAGCTCCTTGAGGACCACGGGGAGGCCGCCGGCGTAGAAAAAATCCTCCATGAGGTATTTCCCCGACGGCTTGCAATCGACGAGGAGCGGCGTCGAGCGCGACAGCTCGTCGAAGCGCGCGAGCGGCAGCGGGACGCCGGCGCGCCCGGCGAGGGCGACGAGGTGGATGATCGCGTTGGTCGAGCCGCCGATCGCCATGTCGCTGCTGATCGCGTTGTCGAAGGCCTTGGCCGTCAGGATCTCGGAGGGCCGGGGTCCGCCGCCCTGGGCCAGCTCGACGGCGCGGCGCCCGCTGAGCTCGGCCAGCGCCAGGCGCCGAGAGTCGGGGGCGGGGATCGCGGCGTTGCCGGGGAGGGTCATGCCGAGGGCTTCGGCCATCGAGGCCATCGTGGACGCCGTCCCCATGACCATGCAGTGGCCGGACGAGCGCGAGAGGCACGCCTCGACCTCGCAGAGCTCCTCGTCGGTGATCCGGCCCGCCCGCCGCTCGGCCCAGAGCCGGCGGGCGTCGGTGCCCGAGCCGAGCTCCTCGGTGCGCCACTTGCCGCGGAGCATGGGGCCGCCGGTGACCATGATGGCGGGGAGATCGGCGGAGGCGGCGCCCATGAGCATGGCGGGCGTGGTCTTGTCGCACCCCGAGAGGAGCACGACCGCGTCGAGCGGATAGGCGCGGATGCACTCCTCGACGTCCATGGCCATCAAGTTTCGGAAGAGCATGGTGGTGGGCTTCATGAGGATCTCGCCCAGGGAGATGGTCGGGAACTCGAGGGGGAAGCCGCCCGCGCTCCACACGCCGCGCTTGACCGCTTCGGCCACCTGTCTGAGATGGGCGTTGCAGTGGGTGAGCTCGGACCACGAGTTGGCGATGCCGATCACGGGGCGGCCGTCGAAGACGAGGTCACTGAAGCCCTCGGCCCGGAGGTAGGCCCGGTGCATCAGCCCGTCGAGGGTGCGAGGCCCGAACCAGTTGCGGCTGCGAAGCGCGTGCGTCGTCATGGTCGTCGTCTCCTGTTTAGCGCATGATATACTTCCGACCGCTGTGCGAGCGCAGCAGTGAGGAGGCGCGGCGGTGGCCCTGTACATCATGCTGAGCACGCTGTCCGAGTCGGGGCGTAAGGTGCTCCGCGAGCGCCCGGGCTGGATCCGCAAGGTGAATGCCGACGTGACGCGCATGGGAGTGCGCGTCATCGCCCAGTACGCGCTGCTCGGCCCCTACGATTTCCTCTCCGTCATCGAGGCGCCGGACAACGCCACGGTGTCTCGCGTGTCCGTCGAGCTCGGCGCACGCGGCGGCGCCGCCGGGATGACGATGGCGGCGATCCCGCTCGACGAGTTCATCGGCCACCTCGAACGCGGCGCGTCCACGGGACGCGGCGACCGAAAGAAGCGATGACCATGCCCGCGACCACGACGAACGTCCTCCGCATCCACCCCGAGAAGTGCACCGGCTGTCTCCGGTGCGAGCTGGCCTGCTCGTACATGCAGACGGGCGCCTTCCACCCCGCAAAGTCGGTCATCCGCGTGTCGCCCTTCGAGGGGCACACCTCGTACGCGCCGTACACGTGCACGCAGTGCGCCGAGGGGTGGTGCATGACGGCGTGTCCGGTCGGCGCGATCACGATCAACGCAGCCGGCGCGAAGGACGTGCTCGACGACACGTGCGTGGGGTGCAAGCTCTGCACGATCGCGTGCCCGTACGGGACGATGTTCTACGACCCGGACACCCGTAAGGCGTTCAAATGCAACCTGTGCGGCGGCGCTCCGGCCTGCGCCGAGGCGTGTCCGACCGCGGCGATCACGTACGAGGCGACGGCGACGGCCGACTGGCTCGGCGAGTTCGCGCGGGAGCGGACGGCCCGCGTGCTCGTGGGGGCGCGGTGATGGCCGTACGAGCCGCAGGCCGTCCGACGGCCGAGGCGAGTCTATGATGGCTCTGGCCGTACGAGCCGCAGGCCGTTCGACGGCCGAGGCGAGTCTATGATGGCCCTGGCTGCGCGAGCGAGGCTGTGACGATGGCCGCACGGCACCTCATCATCGGCGGCGGCACGGCGGGCATGAACGCGATCCGGACGATCCGCGAGGAGGAGGGCGAGCGCTCGGAGATCGTGCTGGTGAGCGCCGAGCGGCCGTACTCGCGCATGGTCCTCCCGTACTACCTGGACCGCTCGATCGCCGAGTCCCACGTGTTCACGGCGACGCCGCGCGTGCTCGCGGACTGGGGCGTGAAGGCGCAGGTCGGGCGCCGCGCGACGGCGCTCGACACCAAGGCCAACGTGTGCACGCTCGACGACGGGACGACCGTCGAGTACGACGACTGTCTGATCGCCACGGGCTCGTCGGCGGTGAAGGCGCCGGTGGACGGCGCCGATGGACGCGGCGTCCACTCGTTCTGGACCCTCGACGAGGCGCGCGCGGTCCTCGCCGAGATCGGACCCGGCAGCCACGTCGTCATGGTCGGCGCCGGCTTCATCGCCTTCACGATCCTGAACTCGATCCTCGCGCTCGGCGCCACGCTGACGATCGTCGAGGTGGCGCCGCGCATCCTGCCGCGCATGATCGACGACGCGGGGGCGAAGCTCGTGGAGGACTGGCTCACGAAGCACGGCGTCCGTATCCGGACCGGCGTCAAGCTCACAGGGATCGAGGACGCCAAGGGACGCAAGCGGCTCCGCTTCGCCGCCGGCGGCGACATCCTCTGCGACGTCGTGATCATGGCGACGGGCATCAAGACGAACCTCGAGTGGCTCAAGGGGTCCGGCGTCACGGTCAATCGCGGCGTCGTCGTGGACGACCACTTGCGCTCGAGTGTCCGGAACGTCTACGCCGCGGGTGACATCGCCGAGGGACGCGATCTCATCACGGGGGAGCCGGCGGTCCACGCGATCGAGCCGACCGCCCAGGAGCACGGGCGGGTGGCCGGCGCCAATATGGCCGGCAAGGACGTCGGCTACCGTGGCAGCCTCATCGTCAACATCGTCGAGGTCTGCCACCTCGACGTCGCGTCGTTCGGCGCGTGGGACGACGCGAAGGCGGAGGCAGCGAGCGGCGTCAAGCCCGACCGGCCCGCCTACCGGAAGCTCCTCTGGCGCGGCGACCGCCTGACGGGCGCGATCATCCTGGGCCCGTCGAGCGACATCTGGACGACCAACGACGTCGGTATGCTCAAGGGACTCGTGCAGTCCGGCGTGTCGCTGGCGCGCTTCAAGGCGCACCTCAAGCGGAACCCCTTCGACGTCAAGCCGGCCTTCATCGCCTCGAAGACCACGAGCGCGCTGCTCCCCGAAACCATCCTGGGCCGTCCGTCCAAGGCGCCCGGGAACACTCCGGTGGCCGTATGACCCCAGCGACTGTCCAGGCTCCGAGCAAGAAGAAAACCCCGAGCGGCGCCCGCGAGCTGCCCGGCGCCTACACCGGCAAGCTCCTGCGCGTGGACCTCACGAAGAAGAAGTGCTGGGCCGAGTCCTGGGGCCCCGACGACATGCGGGAGTTGATCGGCGGCGTTGGCCTCGGCGCCATGATCCTCTACCGGGAGACCGCGACGAGGGGCGGCAAGGGCAACGTGAGCTGGGACCATCCGGACAATCGTCTGATCCTGGCCACGGGGCCGATGGCCGGGCTGCCCGCCTGGGGCTCGAGCGGCCTCACCGTCGTGACGATCGGCGCGGGGACCAACGGCCCCACCTCGACGCAGGCGAACGGCTTCTTCGGGACGAATCTCAAGTACTCGGGGTACGACGCGATCGTCGTCCAGGGGCAGTCGCGGGACTGGGTCTATCTCTACATTAACGACGATGTCGTCCAGTTGCGAGACGCGAAGTTCCTGGTCGGTAAGGACACGTGGCAGACGCAGGACGCGCTCCACGAGGCGACGGGCCTGGCCGGTCATCAGCTGTCCGTGTACTCGATCGGCCCGGCGGGGGAAAGCCTCGTGCGCTTCGCCGCGATCCAGGGCGACTACGGGCACGTCGCCTCGAAGAACGGCTGCGGCGCGGTGATGGGAAGGAAGAAGCTCAAGGCGGTGGCGATCGTTCGCGGCACGAAGTCACTGCGGGCGGCGGACGCCCGCGGGCTCGTGCAGGCTGCCGACGACATCGGCTTCGATCTCCGCACCGATCCATCCGCGAAGTCGCTCTACGAGTACGGGACTTTGCCGGGGGTGGTGAACCTCTCACGGCTGGGCGCCTTGCCGATCAAGAACTACACGACCAACGTCCCGTCCATCGACATGAGTCAGTGGGAGGCCCCGAAGCTACGCGAGGGCTTCGACCATCGCGGCCACCAGTGCAGCGCGTGCGGCATGCACCACTGCCACATGTCGGTCATCCGGAAAGGCGACCATAAGGGCAGCATCGTGGACGAGCCCGAGTACGAGGGCTGGTCAGGCGCCGGCTGGGCGATCGGCGCGGTCAGCGACGTCGATGGCGTGGCCTGGTTGAACACCGAGCTCGACAAGGCGTGTCTGGACGTCAACGAGTTCGGCTGGATCTGCGGCTGGGTGATGGAGTGCCAGGAGAAGGGCTACATCACGGAGGCGCAGCTCGGGTTCCGGCTCACGTGGGGCGACATCAAGGGGGCCGCGCGGCTAATCCAGATGATCAGCCGTCGCCAGGGGTTCGGCGACCTCCTGGCCGAGGGCGTCAAGCGTGCGGCCGAGAAGCTCGGGAGCCCCGCCAAAGACTGCGCCATCTACACGGAGAGGGGCGCCGCGCCGCGCGGCCACGACCATCGCGCGCGCTGGGACGAGATGCTCGACACCTGCACCTCCGGAACTGGAACGCTGGAGAGCGGGGTGCCCGTGCACCCGACCGAGGTGGGCCAACCCGCGCGCATCAACACCTTTGACGGCGAAGCCGTGGCCAAGTTCATCGCCGGGATCCGGGGTCGCCGGAACTTCGAGGACTCCCTCGGGATGTGCATCTTCACCACGCGTACGCGGCTCGAAAACCTCTGCCGCGCCCTGAACGCGGCCACCGGCTGGGACGTCACCGTGCCGGAGACGGTCCGGTTCGGTCGCCGGACGGCCGCCATCCTGCGCGTGGTGTCGCTCCGCAGCGGCCACACGCCCGACCTCGAACGCCCGTCGACGCGGTACGGCTCGACGCCGGTCGACGGCCCCGCCAAGGGCCAGGCCGTCGGCGAGCAGTGGGAGAAGATGGTCGACACCTGGTACCGCGAGGTCGGCTACGACCGGAAGACTGGCAAGCCTCTGCCGGCGACGCTCAAGGCGCTCGGGCTCGATTGGCTCGCCAGGGACCTCTGGGGGAAGAAGGCGTAGCGCTGCGCGCGTTTCACACCTCCGGGTGACCTTGGACGACGACCAGTCGCCCGGGAACTTGACCCCGAAAGTCGCGTCGTGTTATTTGTCGTTGCTCATTTCGCCTTCCTTGACGGGGGTCTTATGGCGCAAGTGATCGGATTCATTGGCCTCGGCATCATGGGACGCCCGATGGCAAAAAATCTGCTGAAGGCCGGGTACCCGCTCGTCGTCCACAGCCGGAGCCGCGCGCCCGTGGACGAGCTCGTCCGCGCGGGTGCCACGGCCGCCGCCTCGCCGCGCGACGTCGCCGCCCGGTGCGAGGTGCTCATCACGATGCTGCCCAACTCGCCCGACGTCGAGCTCGTCGCGCTCGGGAAGGACGGCATTCTCGAGGGGGCGCGGGCCGGGCTGATCTACGCGGATATGTCCACGATCTCGCCGATCGTCTCGCAGCGGATCGGCAAGGCCCTCGCTTCGCGCGGCGTCAAGATGCTCGACGCGCCCGTGTCGGGCGGGGAGAAGGGCGCCACCGACGCGGCGCTCTCGATCATGGTCGGCGGCGAGAAGGCGGTGTTCGACGCGATGCTGCCGATCTTCCAGGCGATGGGTCGGACGATCACGCATCTCGGCCCGCTCGGATCGGGTGGGTTCACGAAGCTCGCCAACCAGATCATCGTCGCCGTGAACCTCACGGCGCTCGCCGAGGCGCTGACGCTCGCGAAGAAGGCGGGGCTCGACCGCGAGCTCACGCTGACCGCGCTCGCGGGCGGGCTCGCCGGTTCCCGGTGCCTCGACCAGAAACGGCCGAACTACGTCGCGAACGCGTACACGCCGGGCTTCAAGATCGACCTTCACTACAAGGACCTCGGGCTCATCATGGACTCGGCGCGCGCGCTCGGCGTGCCGCTGCCGACGACGGCCGTTGTCCAGGAACTGTTCAACGCGCTCCGCGTGAAGGGGCGGGGCGGCCTCGACCATTCCGGGGTGATCACCCTGCTCGAAGACCTCGCGGGCGTCTCCGCGTGAGGGCCACGGTCGATCGCGCGGGGCTCGATCCGCAGGGGCGCCTGCCGAAGATCCAGGTCCGGCGTGTCCGCAAGGGTGATCTCTCGAAGGTCCGCGACGTCTTCGAGCAGACGTTCGGCGACTTCCTCGAGCGCCAGCTCGGCACCCGGCCGCGCCAGGCGTTCGGCGGCGCTCAGTACGTCCACCACCGCTGGCTCATGGAGCCGTGGGGCTGCTTCGTCGCGGAGGAGGACAACGCGAAGATCGTGGGCGCCGCGCTCGCCGTCACCTGGGGCACGGTCGGGATCCTCGGGCCCGTCGCAGTCCTGACGAACTACCAGAATCAGACGATCGGTCAGCAGCTCATCCGCGCGTCGCAGGGGTTCTTCGAGGAGAACAAGGCGGCGCTCCACGGGTGCGTGACCTATCCGACGAGCCCGAAGCACCTCTTCCTCTTCCACAAGTTCGGCTACCGGCCCAAGGCGCTCACCGCCGTGATGAGCCGCGCCATCGACCGGACCCCGCCCCGCGCGGCCGTTGCCAAGCCGGCCAAGGCCGTCCTCGCGGTCCGCCGATTCTCGTCGCTGGAGGAGACGAAGAAGAAGGCGACGCTGGCACGCATGCATCGGATCACGAACGGGATCTGCCGCGGCATGGACCTGTCGAAGGAGATCGAGATCGTGGACGGGCTCGCGCTGGGCGACACGCTCCTGCTCGAGCGTGGGCGCGACCTCGTGGGCTTCGCGGTCTACCACACGCCGGGCGTGAGCGAGGCGCCGTCGGGTGCGCTCTACGTCAAGTTCCTCGCGATCGACCCGCCGCAGCGGAAGGTCGAGCACCTGACCGAGTTCGTCTCGGCCCTCGAGACGCTGGCTCAGGAATTGGGGATGCAGCGGGTGATCTTCCCCGTGTATTCTCGGTACTGGCTCGCGTACAACACCCTCGTCCAATGCGGATACCAGATCGACTTCACCATGATCCGGATGCAGCGGGGCCGGCAGGAGGATTACGAAGACCCGACGCACCTCGTCCTCGACGACTGGCGTTGAGGCGCGTCGTCCGCGCGCTCCTCGCCGCGGCCCTCGGGCTGGGCGTCCCGGCGCCGGCGCCCGCCCACTCCCTCTTGCTCGAATCGACACCCGCCGCCGGCTCGACCGTCGCCGCGGCGCCGTCCACGCTCTCGCTGCGGTTCAACAACCGGGTCGAGAAGCTGCTCTCGCGCCTCCGGCTCTCCACCGAGCGCGGTGAGCCGGTACGGCTCGCGACGCCCGCGTCCGACGGCGCCGCCGATCGTCTGAGCACGCCGCTGCCCGCGCTGGCACCGGGCGCGTACCGGGTCGAGTGGCAGGTCCTATCCGCGGACGGCCACGTCGTGAGCGGCCGCTTCACCTTTCGTGTCGCCCCCTGACGCGATGGGCGGGTCGACGGCCCGATGACGACGCTGATCTCCGGCAGCGCGACTGCCGAGGGGACGAAGCGCTATCTGACGCGGCTCGCCTCCACCGTCGTGCCCGCGCACTTTCGCGAGCTCGAGGGGATCGCCGTCGCGACGATCGGCCTCGGGACCTACCTCGGTCGCGAGGACGGCGCGACGGACGTCATGTACCAGGACGCGATCGCGCTTGCGCTCGAGCTCGGCGTCAACACGATCGACACGGCGATCAACTACCGCCACCAGCGCAGCGAACGCTCGGTCCGGGCGGCCCTGGCGAGCGCGATCAGCGGGGGGGCGGTCCGGCGCGACGAGGTGGTCGTCGCGACGAAGGGCGGCTACATCCCCTTCGACGGCGCCGTGCCGCGCGATGCCCGCGCGTGGTTCACCCAGACGTACCTGGACACGGGTATCGTGCGCCCCGGCGACGTCGTGGCCGGCACCCACTGCATGACGCCACGCTACCTCGCCGATCAGATCGAGCGGAGCCGGACCAACCTCGGGCTCGAGAGCATCGACATCTATTACGTGCACAACCCCGAGTCCGAGCTCGAGGAGGTGGACCGCGCGGAGTTCCTCACGCGCGCTCGGGCGGCCTTCGAGGCGCTCGAGCAGGCGGTGCGCGACGGGAAGATCCGCCGCTACGGCACCGCGACGTGGAACGGCTACCGCGAGGACCCGGGCGCGCCTGGCTATCTCTCCCTCGCCGAGCTCGTCGGCGCGGCTCGTGCCGTCGCTGGGTCCGATCACCACTTCAAGGTGATTCAGCTCCCGTACAACCTCGCGATGCCGGAGGCGTTCACGCGCGCCAACCAGCAGGTCGACGGGAGCTTCGTCCCGCTCCTCGAGGCCGCCCGGCGCCTCGGCGTGTACGTCGTGGCGTCGGCCTCGGTCTACCAGGGGCACCTCACGCGAAATCTCCCGCCCGTTGTGGCCGAGCTTCTGCCGGGCCTCACCAGCGACGCCCAGCGGGCGCTCCAGTTCGTGCGCTCCACACCCGGCATTGGCACGGCGCTGGTCGGCATGAAGTCGACGGCGCACGTCGAGGAAAACGCCGCCGTCGCCCGGCGTCCGCCGACGCCCTGGAGCGAGTTCCAGCGGCTGTTCAGCGCAGCGGGCGGGTGACGCCTGCGAAATATTGCACAAGCAGGCGGCGTCGGGTAGGTTGGTCGGGTGATCACGCTCGAGCCGAACTACGAGCGCGCGCTCGGGATCAGGCCCAGCGTGTCCGCCGTCATCTTCGACCGTCGCGGTCGCCTCCTGCTCCAGCAGCGATCCGACGGGGGGCAGTGGGGACTGCCCGGCGGGTCGGTGGAGATCGGCGAATCGGTCCGGGACGCGGTACGCCGAGAGGTCCAGGAGGAGACCGGCCTGCACGTGTCCGTGCGTCGGCTGGTCGGCGTCTACTCGGAGCCCGCCCGGCAGGTCGTCCGGTATCCTGACGGCAACGTGTGGCACTACGTCAACGTCTGCTTCGAGTGCGCGGTGCGCGGCGGCGCGCTCGCGACCTCGGACGAGACGCTGGCGCTGGACTACTTCCCCGTTCGACGGCTGCCGGGAAGCTTCCTGTCCAATCACCGGATCCGTGTCCGCGACGCCTGCGCGCGCAGGGTCGCACCATTCGTGCGTTGAGATAGAGGAGGGGATCGCGCGTGATGCGCCGGATTCATCACGTGGGCGTCGTGGTCAGGGACCTGGCGACGGCGTATCGGTTCTACCGGGACACTCTCGGCCTCCCGCTCGTGCGCGAGGCCCGGCTTCCCGGCCAGGGCGTGCGCGCCGCGTTGCTCGCGGCCGGTGACACGGAGATCGAGCTACTCGAGCCGCTCGAGGCGTCGTCGGGCGTCGGGCGCTTCCTCGCCCGGCGCGGCGAGGGGCTCCACCACTTGTGCCTCGACACACCGGACATCCACGCGGCGCTCGGCGCCCTGAAGGGGAAGCAGGTCGAGCTAATCGACACGGCGCCCCGGCCCGGGCTCGCCGGCCAGGTCGCGTTCCTGCACCCGAAGGCGTGCTGCGGGGTCCTGGTCGAGCTCCTGACGCCCGCGGAGCACACGGTGGCGGAACCGTGCGAGGTGCGGCTCAAGCGGCTTGTCGTCGGCGCCCGCGACGTGAAGCAGACGGCGGGCGTGTTCCGGTCGCTCTTCGGGCTCAAGGAGCTCGCGATGAACGACGGCCCGCGCACGATGCTGGGCGTCGGGCGGGGCGCGATCCTGATCGTACCGTCCGACGAGGTCGGCGGGACCGAGGGCATGGTGGCGCTCTCGCTCGTCGCCGAGGATTTCGAGGCGCTCATCGCCGCCTTCGATCGTGCGGGCGTGAAGTGTTTGCGGGGCACGGGGGAGGTGACGGTCGAGCCGCAGTCGAGCCACGGCGTCCACCTGCACATCAGCCGGTATGAGTGACGGGGAGCTCCGGGGCAAGGTGGCGGTCGTGACGGGCGGTGCCACGGGCATCGGCCTCGCCGCGTCGCTGGCCTTCGCGCGGGCCGGCGCCGCGGTGGCCGTGAACTACTCGAAGAACACCCTCGCGGCCAGCGAGGCGGTCAAGACGATCGGGGCGCTCGGCGTCGACGCCGTCGCGATCCGGGCGGACGTGTCAAACGAGGCGGAGGTGCGTGCGATGCTGGCGCGCGTCGCCAAGGAGCTCGGGGGCGTCGACATCCTCGTCAACAACGCCGGCTGGACCCGGCGCGTCCAGCCCCACTCGGACCTCGACAGCCTCACCGACGACGTCTGGGATCGGGTGTGGGCCGTCAACGTCAAGGGCGCCTTCTACTGCGTCCGCGCGGCGGCCCCGCACATGCGCCAGCGCGGCGCGGGGTCGGTTGTCAACGTGACCTCCGTGGCCGCCTTCGCGGGCGGCGGCTCCTCGATGGCCTACGCCGCCTCGAAGGCCGCACTGACGACGCTCACGATGTCGCTCGCCCGCGCTCTCGCGCCCACGATCCGCGTCAACGCGGTGGCGCCCGGCCTGATCCCGACGGGCTTCGGCGGGTGGACCGACGTCCACTGGAAGGCGACGTCCACGCGGACGCCGATCCAGCGCCTGCCGACGGCGGAGGAGACGGGCGCGGCGATTCTCTACCTCGCGACGACGGGCGGGCTCACGGGACAGACGATCGTCGTGGACGGTGGCCTCCTGGCACTCGGCCCGATGGAAAGCGCCGGGGAGCGCTGACCCTGTATCAGAAGGCGTCGGGCGCTCGGGCGATCGCGTCGAGCTCGGCGCGCGTGTACGAGCCGAGGCTCCGGAAGTTCAGCTCCGTGTAGTTCTTGATCCAGCGCAGGCCGACCCGCATCGCCTGGCGGTAACGCGTCTCGACCTCGGCGTGCTTCGGCCGCCGCGACAGGATGTCCTCCAGCTCCTCCCGGAGGAGCTTCTTCACGAGGGCGAAATCGTGGGCGACGCCCGCCTGCCCGTCCCGCGCGCGGTGGCGGATGCGCTGGGCGATTTGCGCGACCGACATGCGGCCGGTGGCGAGATCCTCCATCAGCGCCGGGTGGACGCCGGGCTTACCCTCGAGGCTGTCGATCCCTTTGGCGCCGCGGCCGTTGAGCCAGCCCTCGACGTACTCGATGAGCATGCGCGCGTTACGCCGCGTGCCCTCGACGGTGACGGCGCCGGCCGGCACTTCGATCTTGACCGGGTAGGTCTCGGGTTTCGCCATCTCGGGTGTCGGCGTCCAGCCGGAGCCGATGAGCTTCCTGAACGGATCCGCCGCGGTCTTCATGTGAAAGATGTGGGCGACCCAGGCGCGGATGAAGCCCTGCGCGGCCTCCCATTCCTTGTCCTTCCTGATCGTCTCGCCGGCCACCCGGTTGACCTCGAGATCGTTCGACGGGAGCGCCGTGGCCATGCCGCCGATCGGGACGGCGCCGCGCTTGAGGCAGATCGCGACGAGGCGCCGGAAGATGTTCGCGAGGAACGGCGTCGTCTTGATGTCCACCCCGAAGCGGTCGGGCCACACCTGCGTCGGGTCGGCCATGACGAACTCGAAGATCGAGGCCTTGAGATCCCAGCGGGCGGCGTTGAGGCCGGCGGCGTAGGGACCGAGCTCCCAGAGCATCTCGTCCATCTCGTAGACGCACGGGAGCGACTCCACGAGGACGATCGCGCGGATCGTCGCCCTCCGGAGGGCAGGCAGGAGCTCGCGCGAGCGATCGAAGAGGTCCCGATACCAGCGCGCCTCGGGCGCGTGCTCGAGCTTGGGGAGGTAGAAGTAGATGGACTGGCCGCGGTCGGCCTGCGCCCGTCCCGCGTAGAAGAGCGTGAGGGCGGTGCCGAGGATCGCGGCGTTCACCGGCTTGCCGTCGATGGTGACGTCGGGCTCGTCGAGGTGGAGCCCGCGTTCGCGGTGCATGAAGAACGGGAGCTCCCCCGGCGCGATTCGGTAGCTCCTGCCGCGCTCGCGGTCCTCGAACGCGAGCTCGCGGTTGACCGCGGCGAGGCGGTTATGCGTCGCCCGTACCGTGTCGACGAGCCGGTGGCCGCCCGAGTCCTCGTCGTCGTCGAGATCGCCCTCGGCGCGCTCGCCCTCGGGCCCCGGGTTCAGCGCGTTGATGAACATCGAGGTGATCGAGCACGGGCCCGAGATTTCGATTCCGGGCCTCCTGAGCTCGTCGGGCACGGGCGGCACGCGCCAGTCTCCCGTGGTGGCCGCGCTCGGTGGCGGATGGCCGGGCATGACATGCTCGCGGAGCGCGCGCCGCAGCCCCTCGGCGCGCCGCGCGCGGAGCTCGAGCACGCGGGCGCCGAGCGCGTCGTGCAGGCGGGCCAGGTACTCGCAGAACGCCGGCGTGAACAGCAGTGCGGCGCCTTCGACCGGAGCGAACCTCACACGCGTCGCGTCGACCGCCATGATCCTCCTCGCGTACCCAACGCGGGCTCTTTTCGCATGGCGGCCGAGAGGCTGTCAATGGCAGAATGGGCCGCGTTCGATTCCACCTCTCCGGGAGACCTACGATGGCGACGATCTTGTTCGTCGTGAAGGCGACCATTCGCACGGATCGAGAGGACGCGTTCAACCGCTGGTACAACGAAGAGCACGTGCCACACGTTTTACAATTCAAAGGTCTCGTGAGCGCACGGCGCTACAAGGCGCTCGAGGGCGAGGAGACGTACCAGTACATGGCGGTGTACGAGCTGCAGGACGAGGCGACCTACCGGCGCTTCATTGCCTCGGAGCACATGAAGACGCTCCGGGCCGACTACGACGCCAGGTTCGGCGCGGTGAGCCAGCGCGCCCGATTCGCCTACACGCAGGTCTGGCCATAGACGCGCGCCGCTTTCGCGGGATGGGCCGCGGGCGCAAGCTCCGGCGCGTCCTCGCACGCGGAGGCGCCGGCGCCGCGCAGCGCTTGAACGAGACGCTCCGCACGTGGGAGGGCGTACGCATCACGCCGATGTTCGGGCGGTGGGGTTACTTCGTCGGCGAGACGCTCTTCGCGTGCTTCCCGCTCCGGGAGAAGGAGCGCGATCTGTGGCTCCGCCTCTCGCCGGCCGACCAGGCGCGGGCGCTCGCCGACGCGCGCATCCGTCCCCACCGGCGCTTCGCGCGACGCGGCTGGATCGAGGTCGACATCGAGGGACCGGACGACGTCGAGCGCGCGCTCCGCTGGCTCCGGTGCGCGCACGCGACGGTGACGCGAGGCGTACACGCCGACGCGGAGGGAGAAACGTGATGGTGAACGTGCTGACCGTCGTCGCAACGCTCTCGGCGAAACCGGGGAAGGGGGACGAGCTGGCGGCGATCCTGCGCGAGCAGGTGGCGGCCGTGCGCAAAGCGGAGCCCGACTGCCTCGTCTATCGACTTCACCGATCGAAGAAGAACCCGGACCTCTTCCTCTTCTACGAGCAGTACCGCTCGGACGCGGCCTTCGATGCGCATCGAAAGGCCCCCCACCTCGCCGCCTTCCGCGCGCGTCGTGACCCGCTGGTCGCCGGTCCGCCGGAGGTGGAGCTCTACCTCGCGGTCACGGACTAACTCGCCGGGGCCGCGGCGGCCTCGCGCGCCCGGGCCTCCTCGCGCGCCCGCGCCGCGATCAGGTCGATCCGTACGAGCGGCACGAGCAGCCACGCCAGGGCCGTCATCGCCGCCGAGATCAAGACCAGCGGGGTGTAGCCCAGCCAGTCGTAGAGATAGCCGCCGGTGATCTGCGAGACCTGCATGCCGCCGTTGAAGACCGACATCAGCAGCGCGAAGAAGGTCGCCTCGACCCGTCGCGGGCAGGCTTTGGCCGCGAGATCCAGGAAGGCGAGCTGCGTGATCATGCCGACGCACCCGAAGACGATGTCGATCGCGATCGCCGACGCCCGGTCGCGATACAGGAGATAGGCCAGCGTGCCGACCACGGCGATCGTGATGGCGAGCGAGATGAGGCGCTTGAGCTCCACCCGCCGCGACAGCGGGGCGTAGATCGCGGCGCCGACGATGGCCGCGACGGCGGCGAGCGAGCCGAGTAGACCGATGAACTGCTGGCTGAACTTCAGGTGATCGGTCTGGTAGTAGAGCAGGGCAGGGCCGAAGGACGGGCTGAAGTTGAAGAAGAAGATGAAACCCGCCACCACCCACACCTCGCGCGCCCGCACGGCCTCGCGAATCGCAGCCCATGTCTGCCGGAAGGCCTCGCGGTCAGCCGGCGCGGGCGCCTCATGAATGAAGAGCAGCGTCATCACCAGAGAGACGAGTGGGAAGCCGCTCGCGATGGCAAAGGCGAGGTGCAGGTTGCGGTGCTCGGCGAGCCAGCCGCCGAGGATGCCGACGATCACCGTGGCGCCGTAGATCGCGGCCCACTGCACGGATTGGAAGGCGCCCGTGAGACCGCGCGGCCGTCCATTCTCGACCATCAGCGCGTCCACGAGGACGTCGGTGAACGCGAGGCCCAACCCCATCCCCGTGAAGAGGATCGCCAGGCGCCAGTAGCCGTGATCGTCGGCCACGGCCAGCATGGCGCCGGCGCCGGCGGCCAGGGCGGAGGTGAGCACGAGGTAGCTCTTGCGCCGGCGCCCCCAGAGGGGCACGAAGTCCGAGACGAGGCCATACACGGGCTTGATCAGCCACGGCACCGTCGTGATCGAGAAGAATGTCGCGACCTGGCCGGCGGAGAGCCCGCGCTCCTTCAGCACAATGGTGATCGTCTGGTTGGGCAGGTACCACATGCCCTGGGCGAAGTAGACGATGCCGAAGAGGACCGCGAGACGCTGGGTGTCGGGGGTCTTGAAGGGGTTCAGCCGCGCGACCCAACCGAGCATGGCCGGCGTCATGATACCTTTAAACGCGGCATGCTGTCCGTCTGTCCTCACGACTGTCCGTCGTGCTGCAGCCTCCTCGTCACCGTCGAGGACGGCCGTCTCACGTCCGTCACCGGCAACCCCGACCATCCGTTCACGCAGGGTGTGATCTGCGGCAAGGTGCGCGAGTACGCCGAGCGCGTTCATTCACCGCTGCGTGTGCTCACCCCGCTCCGGCGCGTGGGAGCGAAGGGAACGGGCGAGTTCGCGCCGATCTCCTGGGACGAGGCGATCGACGAAATCGCGCGGCGCTGGCGCGGGATCCTGGACGCCGACGGCGCCGAGGCGATCCTGCCGTTCTCCTACGCGGGCTCGATGGGCCAGGTCCAGTTCTACGCGGGCCACCCCCTCTTCCACGCGCTCGGGACGTCCCGTCTCGACCGCACGATCTGCGTCAACACCGCGTACGCGGGCTGGCGTGCCACCCTGGGCGCCGTCACCGGGAACGACTCGGAGCAGATGGTGGGCGCGGACCTCGTCGTCCTCTGGGGCGTGAACGCGGCCTATTCGACGATCAATGTGATGACGCTCGTGAAGCAGGCGCGCGCGCGAGGCGCCGTCGTGGTCGTCGTCGATCCGTATCGCACACCCACCGCCCAGCAGGCGGACCTGCACCTCATGGTCCGCCCGGGCACCGACGCGGCGCTGGCGCTCGCCGTGATGCACGTCCTGATCGCGGAGGGGTATCTCGACCGCGACTACATCCAGCGGGCGACGCTCGGCTTCGAGCGGCTCGCCGAGCACGTGAAGGCGTACTCGCCGGAGACGGTGGCGCCGATCGTCGGCCTCGACGTCGCGACGATCGTCGGGTTCGCGCGGCGCTACGGCGCGGGCCCCCGGACCTTCATCCGGATCGGCATCGGGATCTCGCGTCACGACAACGGCGGGATGACGTGCCGCACCCTCGCGTGCCTGCCCGCGCTCACGGGCGCCTACGCCGATCCCCACGGCGGCGCGCTCTTGTCGTCGACCGCGGGCTTCGGCTTCGACTACGCGGTCTTGGAGCGGCCGGACCTCATGCCCGCCCCCCCGCCCCGGATCGTCAACATGATCCACCTGGGACGCGTGCTGACCGACCGGCGGCTGGCTCCGCCGATCCGTTCGCTCTACGTGTACAGCTCGAACCCGGCGGCCGTGTGCCCGAACCAGACGCTCGTCCTCGCGGGGCTTGCGCGCGAGGACCTCTTCACGGTCGTGCACGAGCAGGTCCTCACCGACACCGCCGCCTACGCCGACCTCGTCCTGCCGGCGACGACCTCGCTCGAGCACCTCGACCTCTACCGCTCCTACGGGCAGTTCACCCTGCAGCTCGCCCGCCCGGTGCTGCCGCCCCAGGGCCAGGCGAAGTCCAACTGGGAGGCGTTCCAGCTCCTGGCGCGCGCGATGGGCGTCGCCGAGACGCACTACGCGAAGAGCCCGGAGGCCCTGATCCGCGAGTTCCTGGCGAAGGGCGACGCGACGGTGCGGGGGATCACCTTCGACGAGCTCGCGGCTCGGGGCTGGGTTCGGGTGAACCTGCCCCGGCCGTACACGCCGTTCGCCCACGGCGCGCCGACGCCGTCGGGCAAGGTCGAGTTCTACTCGGAGCGGCTCGCGCGGCAAGGGTTGCCTGCGCTGCCGACGTACGTGCCGCTCGGCGAGGGCCCCGAGAATCGCGAGCTCACGGCGCGCTACCCGCTCCAGTGCCTCGTGCCGCCGAACCGGTTCTTCCTGAACTCGTCGTTCAGCCAGTCGGCGCTCCTCCGCCGCCGGCAGGGAACGCCGACGGTGATGCTGGCGCCGGCGGATGCCACGCGGCGCGGGATCGTGGACGGCGCGGTGGTCACCGTCGAGAGCCCGCGCGGTACGGCGCGGTTCACCGCCCGGGTGACGGACGCGACCCGGCCGGGCGTGGTCGTGATCGAGGGGGTCTGGTGGCACCGCTTCCATCCTGGCGGCCAGGGCGTGAACGTGCTGACGAGCGACCGCGTGACCGATCTGGGCGACGGTCCCGCGTTCCACTCGAACCTCGTGGAGGTGTCGCGCGCATGAGGACGCTCTTCCTGCACCCGCCGTCGTACGAGGACTTCGACGGCGGCGCGGGCTCCCGCTACCAGGCACGGCGGGAGGTGCGGTCATTCTGGTACCCCACGTGGCTCGCCCAGCCCGCCGCGCTCGTCCCCGACTCGCGACTGGTGGACGCGCCGCCCGACGGCCTCACGCTGGAGGACGTGCGCCCGCTCGCCCGCGACTACGAGCTCGCTGTGCTCCACACGAGCACGCCCTCCTTCGCCCACGACGTGAGGGTGGCCGAGGCGCTCAAGGCAGACAACCCGCGGCTCCGCGTCGGTTTCGTCGGCGCCCACGTGGCGGTCAACGCCGGCGCGTCACTCGCCGCCTCGCCCGCCATCGACTTCGTCGCGCGCAGCGAGTTCGACTTCACGATCAAGGAGGTGGCCGAGGGTCGCCCCCTGAGCCGCGTGCTCGGCGTGAGCTACCGGGACGGCGATGTGATTCGCCACACCCCGGAACGTCCGAAGCTGGAGAACATGGACGCGCTCCCGTACGTCGTGGACGTCTACCGACGGGACCTGACGATCGAGAACTACGTCATCGGTTACCTCCGTCACCCGTACGTGTCGCTCTACACGGGGCGCGGCTGTCGGTCCAAGTGCACCTTCTGCCTGTGGCCTCAGACCGTCGGCGGTCACCGGTACCGAACGCGCTCGGTCGAGCACGTCGTGGACGAGGTCGCGCGCGCGCAGCGCTACTTTCCCCAGGTGGGCGAGTTCTTCTTCGACGACGACACCTTCACCGATGACCTGCCGCGCGCCGCGGCGATCGCGCGCGGACTCGGACGGCTCGGCGTCACGTGGTCGTGCAACGCGAAGGCGAACGTCCCGTACGAGACGCTCAAGGTCCTGAAGGAGCACGGCCTGCGCCTCTTGCTCGTCGGCTACGAGTCCGGCAACCAGCGGATCCTCAACAACGTCCGGAAGGGGGTCCGCCTGGACGTGGCGCGGCGGTTCACGCGAGACGCCAAGGCGCTCGGCGTCCGGATCCACGGCACGTTCGTCCTCGGGCTTCCCGGCGAGACGCTCGAGACGATCGCGGAGACGATCCGCTTCGCCTGCGAGCTCGATCCGGACACGATCCAGGTGTCGATCGCCGCCCCGTATCCGGGCACGGCGATGTACCGGCAGGCCCTCGAGGAGGGTTGGCTGGACGGACGCGAGCTCGTCGACGGGCGGGGCGTCCAGCGGAGCGCGCTGAGCTATCCGCACCTCGCCCATACCGAGATCTTCGACTCGGTGGACACGTTCTACCGGCGTTTCTATTTCCGCCCGCGCAAGCTCTTCGCGCTCGCAGGCGAGATGGCGCAGGACCGGCGCGTGCTCCGCCGGCGGCTCCGGGAGGGTGTCGAGTTCGTCCGCTTTCTGGCCGCGCGGCGCCGGGGTGTCGGCGTCACGCGCGCCGGTGTTTCAGGGGGGCACAACAACCCCTGATTTCACCCCGGCGTTATCGGTCGTCGCCGCGTTGGACCGCGGCGACGGGCGGGGGTGCGGGCGCCTCGTAGCGCCAGGTCGGCGGCGCGGCCGGCGCCCGGTGCAACAGGCGCAGGAGCACCGGCAGCACGACCAGGGCGGCCACGAGGCTCGTCGCCGACCCCAGCGTGAGCAGGAGCCCGAGGCCGAAGATTCCGCGGTGGTCCGCGATCATCAGGCTGCCGAAGCCGACGATCGTCGTGAGCCCGCTGACGAGGACGGCCATCACCGTGCTGCGCGCGACGAGGGGCCCGCCGTGGTCGCGCCCCTCCATGTAGCGGAGCACGATGTTCAAGCCGTACTCCGCGGCCGCGCCGAGGATCAAGGGCAGGCCGAAGACGTTCCCCATATTGAAGGTCAGGTCGAAGAAGTACATCAGGCCGAAGGTCCACAGCATCCCGAGTGCCAAGGGCAGGAGCGCGAGCAGGATCTCGCGCGGGCGGCGCAGCATGAGCGCGGTCACGAACGAGACGAGCACGATCGCGTAGACCGTCCCATACTGGTAGGAGCGCTCCATGAAGCGGATGGCCTCGAACGTGATGATCGGCGTCCCCGTGACCTCGGGGTCCACCGACCGCAGCTCGGTGACGAAGCGGAGCGCGCCCTCCCGGTCCCAGATATCCACGGCCGGATGGATGTGGAGCAGGAACCGCCCCCGGTCGCTGATGAATTTGCGGCGGAGCTCGGGCGGGATGTCCTTGAGCCCGATCGGCCGTGGCGAGAGGTTCGCCTGCAGCCGCTGGAAGTTCTTCACGAAGTCCTTGTAGACCTGGGACTGGAAGTAGGTCAGCGCGGGCTCGCTCGCCTCCGGATCCGTCTGACGCAGCTTGATCAGCAGTCGCTCGATCTTCGAGCTGATGTCGCGGAGCTTGTCCTTGGTCTCGCCCTCGGGCGCCTCGTTCTCCGCGATATCGAACCGCCGCTTGAGTGTCTCGAACGCGGCGGTGAGCCGTTCGAGGTCGATCGGCGTCGCCCGGCCGACCCGCACCGGGGCGACGATCGGCGCGAAGCCTCCGATGATCTTCTGTTTCTCCGCCTGGTCGTCGGGGATGAGCAGGAGCGCGGAGTCCACCGCGGAGACCGTGGAGAGCCGGCTGAAGGCGGCGTCCTTGCGGCGCAGCTCTTCGAGCGAGTCCGCACTCGCCAGCGCCGTGAACCCCGAGCGACCCGCGGTCGCGAGGATCTGGCGCTCCCAGACGACCGACTCGGTCCCCTCCGCCTGGAGGTGGAGCAGGTTGTAGTCGAACCGGACGTACGTGAGCCCCCACGCCGACACGCCCGTGAGGACGACGGTGAGGACCAGCACCGTCTTCGGGTACGTCATGATCCGCTCGACGAGCGGGACGTGCACGCGCTCCAGCGCGAACGCCCGGGGGATCGTGCCCGACGGACGGAGCGCGTGACGGTGGTCGACGAGGACGAGCGTCGCGGGGAAGACCGTGATCATCGCCACCCACGACAGGAGGATCGCGGTGCCCGCGATGAACCCGAGCTCCTGGACTCCGCGGAACTCGGTCAGGCAGAGCACGTAGAACGTCCCCGCCGCCGTCACGGCGCCCAGCAGCATCCCCGGGCCGCTGCGCGCCGCGGTGATCTCGAGCGCCTCGCCGAGGCTCCGCCCCAGAAACAGCTCCTCCTCGTACCGGAAGAGGAAGTAGATGCCGTAGTCGATCCCGATCCCGATCACGATCGAGATGAACATGACCGAGAAGAGCGAGAGGTGGCCGATGACGAGCGTCGCGACACCGAGGGCCCAGCAGAGGCTCGTCGTCAGCACGAGCAGCATGAGCAGCGGCTTGCCGAACCGGGCGAAGGCCACGAGCAGGAGTCCCAGCGTCAGCCCGAAGGCGAGGAGCGTCGCGCGCTCGCTGTCCCGAAACGCCGCGGTCATCTCGTCGTTCGAGAGGGCCGGCTTGCCAGTGACGCCCACCTCGACGTCGGGGAACTGCGACCGGAGCGATCGGATGACCCTCCGGACGCCCTCGATCGCGCGCCGGTCACCGGTGAAGCTCCCGCGCTCACTCTCGGGCTCGACCAGGATGAAGAGGAGCCGCTCGTCCCCGGACAGGAAGTAGCCTGTGCCCGGGCCCTCGCTGCCCACGGTGAAGAGCGCGTCCCACGGCGAGCGGTACGGCGTCGGCCGATCGAGCCGTGCCGAGATCTGGGCCACCAGGTCGTCGGCGAAGCGGATGTCGAGAGCGGGCTTGGAGTCGGACAGACCGAGGTCGATGAACGCCGTGACGAATGCGGAGGCGACCTGGGTCGCGACGCCGTCGACGAGCTGGTCGAGCGTGGGGCGGCCCGCGAACGTCTCGATGAACTCCTGGTAGTCGAAGATCTTGTCGCGGATCGAGACGAGCTTCTCCTTGGACAGGTAGAGGAGGGCGCGCCCCTCGAACTGCTTGGGGTCGATGCGGTAGGCGATCCGCGCGAGCGGCACGTGCGCGGCGCGCAGCTCGCGCACGAGGCGCCGCGCGTAGAGGGTGGCCTCGGGCAGCGAGGGCGCCTGGACGACGATGGCCAGATCATCGAGCTCGCCGAACTCGCGCTGATACTGGCGGTACCGCTCGGCGTAGGGCTGGCCGGGCGGAAGGAGTCCGAGCGTCGAGGTCTGGAACGTCAGCGTCGCCAGCGCGTACAGGACCGACGCGACGGCAAGGCCGAGCGCCCCGGCCACCGTGAGGGACGGGTGCGCGCACGACAAGCGCACCAGCCACCGCAGCGGACGACCGATCGCTCGGGCGAGCGCCACCTACTCGTCGCCGGCGATGAACCGCTCGAGGCGCTGACGGGCGACGTCGTCGGACCACTGTTCCGGCGGCGACTTCATGAGGTAGGCCGACGGCGCCAGGAGGGCCCCCTTCAGACCGCGATCGAGGGCGATCTTGCACGCGCGGATCGCGTCGATGACGACACCCGCGGAGTTCGGCGAATCCCATACTTCGAGCTTCAACTCGACGTTGATCGGCTGGTCGCCGAAGCCGCGCCCCTCGAGGCGGATATGCGCCCACTTGCGGTCCTGGAGCCACGGCACGTAGTCGCTGGGGCCGATGTGGACGGCGTCCGCCGGGAGGTCGTGGCCGAGCTGCGAGCGAACCGCGTCGGTCTTGGAGATCTTCTTGGACACGAGCCGCTCGCGCTCGAGCATGTTGTAAAAATCGGTGTTGCCGCCGAAGTTGAGCTGGCTCGTCCGCTCGAGCCGCACGCCGCGGTCCATGAAGAGACGCGTGAGGACGCGGTGCACGATCGTCGCGCCCACCTGGGATTTCACGTCGTCGCCGACCACCGGCAGGCCTCGCTCCTCGAAGCGCCGGCGCCAGTAGGCCTCACGCGCGATGAAGACCGGGATGCAGTTCACGAACGCGCAGCCCGCATCGAGCACCTGCTCGACGTACCACTTGGTCGCCATCTCGCTGCCCACGGGAAGGAAGTTGACCACGATGTGCGTCCGCGTCTCGCGGAGAATGTTCGTGATGTCGGCGGTGGAGCCGGGCGCCTTCCGGATCATCTGCGACAGGTACTGCCCGAGGCCGTCGTGCGTCATCCCCCGCTGCACGGGCACGCCGAGGGGCTCGACGTCGGCGAACCGGACGGTGTTGTTCGGCTCCTGGACGATCGCCTCGGCCAGGTCGCGGCCGACCTTGCGCTCGTCGATGTCGAACGCGGCCGAGAACTCGATGTCGCCGACATGGTACGGACCGAGTCGCGTGTGCATGAGGCCGGGGACGAACGCGTCGTCCCGGGCATTCTTGTAGTACGCGACGCCCTGGACGAGCGCCGAAGCGCAGTTGCCGACGCCGACGATTGCGACCCGGACGGATCCCACTGGCTCCTCCTCAGCGACATGACGGGTTGACGCGCTTGACGGAATTGATTTCTCGCGCCAGTGTAGCATACGGGTGCACGCGCGCGACAAGGATGCGGACAGCGGGGGCGGTCAGCGCTGCGAGGTCCGCTTCTGCTTCTCGTCCCCGAGGACCTCGTCCTGCTTGGCCCGCATCTTCTTGACGAGGTCCGCGTAGGACGAGGTGGTGATGATCTTGTTGAACTGGGCGCGGTAGTTCGCGACCAGGCTGACGCCCTCGATGATGACGTCGTAGACGAGCCATCGGTCGCCGCGCTTGTGCATCCGATAGTCGACCGGGATCTCCGTGCCCTGGCGGGTCGTGATCTTCGTCTTCACGATCGGAGTGTCGCCGTCGATCGTCTCCCCCACATAGGCGATCCGCTCCCCGCCGTAGAGCTCGATCTTGGAGAGATAGGACCGTTCGAGGAGGTCGGCGAAGAGCTGGACGAACTCGTCGCGCTCCGCTGGCGTCCGCGGGGCCCAGTGACGCGCCAGCGAGCGCCTCGCGGTCTCTTCGAAGTCGAAGATGCCGTTCGCGATCCTCCGGATCTCGACCCGTCGCTCCCGGGCTCGGCCCTCTCGCTTCAGCTCCGGGTCGTCAAGGACTCGATCGATCTCGACGCGCAGCTGATCCGTGGGCTGACCGGCTCGCGCGGGAGCCGCGGCGAGGACCATCGCGAGCCCGGTGGCGAACACCCAACCGCTCCGACCCAATGTTGCCATCGCGTCCTCCTCCCGCCCGTTGGCGGCGACGTCCGCCGCGTGTCCTGCCACCCTATAGCGGGTGGAGTCTCTCCGGAAAGGATTCCTCTCTTTAGACCTTGCCGAAGATGTACTTGGACAGCAGCTCCTCGAAGTCGACCGGCGCTTCGACCTCTCGGATTCGTCCGCCGGGCGGGATGATCTTCTCCGATCCACCCGGACTGATACGCAAGTACTTCTCCCCGATCAGCCCCTTCGTCTTGATCGATGCGATCGAGTCTTCCTGCAGCTTGATGCGCGAATCGATCCGGAGCGTCACGAGCGCCTGGTAGTCCTTCAACGCGATCGACTCCACGCGCCCGATCTCGACGCCCGCGATCTCCACCGTCGACCCGGGCTTCAGCCCGCCGACCGACGGGAACTCGGCGGTGACCCGATAGCCCACCCCGCCCAGGAACGACACACGTCCGAGGTTCACCGAAAGGTAGCCCAACGCCAGCATCCCGATGAGCACGAACAGCCCGACCGTGACGTTGACCCGCGTTCGCTCCATCAGGCTCCCTCCGCGCCTTCCGGCTCGCCGCGGATGAACTGCCGGACGACCCGGTTCGGCGACGCCTGGATGACCCCCGGCGGCCCGACCTCCACGATCCGCCCGTCGTGCAGCATGGCGACGGCGTCGGCGATCTCGAAGATCTCGGGAATCTCGTGGCTCACCATGACGGCGGTGAACCGGAGCTTCCGGTGGAGGTTGAGGACCAGGTGGTGGATCGTGTTGACGAGGATCGGGTCGAGGCCCGTGGTCGGCTCGTCGAAGAAGACAATCTCGGGCTCGGTGACGAGCGCGCGCGCGATCGCGACGCGCTTGCGCATGCCGCCCGAAACCTCCGCCGGGTACTTGCTCCCCATGCCCTCGAGCCCCACCTGGGCGAGCGACGCCTCCACCCGCGTCGCGACCTCCGCGGCGGGCAATCGAAGATTTTCCCGGAGGGGGAACGCCACGTTGGCGGCGCACGTCATCGAGTCGAACAGCGCGCCGCCCTGGAAGACAACCCCGTAGCGCCGCCGGACCTCGTCGAGCGCGCGCCCGCCGAGCCTGGTGACGTCCGCGCCATTGACGAGCACGCGGCCCCCGTCGGGGCGCAGGAGCCCGATCAGGTGCCGGAGGAGGACCGACTTGCCGCCGCCGCTCCGGCCGATGATCACCGTGATCGAGCCGGTGGCGACCTCGAGGTCGAGCCCGCGCAAGACCTGCTGGCTCCCGAACGACTTGACGAGCCGCTCGATCTTAATCACAGACTCGCCTCGGCCGTCGCACGGCCTGCGGCTCGCACGGCCACCATCACAGACTCGCCTCGGCCGTCGCACGGCCTGCGGCTCGCACGGCCACCATCACGCGGCTCTCACGGGAGCACCGTGCCCATGAAGTAGTCCCAGACCAGGATGAGCACGGAGGACAGGACGACCGCGTCGGTGGTCGCCTTGGCGACGCCCTCTGCGCCGTGGCCCACGTGGAAGCCCTTGTAGGTGCAGACCCACGTGACGAGCACGCCGAACGAGAGCGACTTCCAGAACCCCATCATGATGTCGTTGAGATCGACGAAGGTCTGCATCTCGCCGAAATAGGTGCCCTGGGAGAGCCCGAGGAGCTCGACGCCGACGAGGTAGCCTCCGAAGATGCCGACCGTGTCGAAGATCGCGGTCATGAGCGGGAACGTCACGAGACCGGCCAGGATGGAGGGCGCGACGAGATAGCGGACCGGGTTCAGCGCCATGACCGTGAGCGCGTCGATCTGCTCGGTGATGCGCATGATGCCGATCTCGGCCGTGAGTGCCGACCCCGCGCGTCCCGTCACCATGAGCGCCGCCAGCACCGGGCCGAGCTCCCGGATGAGGGAGAGCGCGACGGCGGGCCCGAGGTACGCCTCGGACCCGAAGCGGACGAGCGTGAAATACACCTGGAGGCCGAGCACCATGCCCGTGAACCCGCCGGTCAGCAGGATGATCAGGAGCGATCGGTACCCGATGTAGTTGATCCGGTCGATGAACGCCCAGAATTTGAACGGCGGGGTCAGGAGCGTCCCGAGCGCCTCCGCCAGGAACATCCCGAAGCGGCCCAGCGCCTCGACGACCGCGATCGCCCCCCGCCCGATCGCATCCAGCGGACGCAGCACCAGCGGGAGCGGCCGCTCCGTCATGCCTGGACGCGGCGGTAGATCCCCAGGGCCCAGAGGGGAAAGTACTTCGCGTAGAGGTGGTACTTGAGGTAGAAGACGCGCGGGAAGCCGGTCCCGTTCCAGAATCGGTCCTCCCACGCACCGTCGTTCCGCTGCGTCCCGAGGAGGTACTCGATACCACGCTCGACTGCGCGGCCGCTCGTGCGCCCGGCCGCGAAGAGGCCGAGCAACGCCCAAGCCGTCTGACTGGGCGTCGACTCGCCGACCCCAGCGAACTCGGGATCGCTGTAGCTCTCGCACGTCTCGCCCCAGCCGCCGTCCCTGTTCTGATGGCGCTCGAGCCAGCGCACGGCCCGCTGGATGTATTCGTGGCGGAGGTCTTCGCCGATCAGGCGGAGTCCGCGGAGGACGGACCAGGTGCCGTAGATGTAGTTGACGCCCCAGCGCCCGTACCACGGCCCGTCGTGTCGCTGCGTGTGACGGAGGAAGTGGAGCGCGCGCTGCGCCGGCTCGAAATCGCCTCGGTAGCCGAGCGTGCCGAGGAGCTCGAGGCCGCGCCCGGTGAGGTCCTCCGTCGACGGGTCGAGCAGCGCGCCGTGGTCGGCGAAGGGAATGTTGTTGAGGTAGAGGCGGTTGTTGTCGGCGTCGAACGACGCCCAGCCGCCGTCCTCGCCCTGCATGCCGAAGAACCAGCCGAGCCCGCGCTCCTTCGACAACCGCACGGCGTCCCCGTCGAGGCCGGGCACCTTCTCGAGCGCCATCAGCACCATCGCGGTGTCGTCGAGGTCCGGGTAGAAGTCGTTGCGGTACTGGAACGCCCAACCGCCCGGCTGGACGTGCGGCCGCTTCTTCTGCCAGTCCCCCGGGACGAGGATCTGGCGGTCGATGAGCCACTCCGCCGCACGGCGCAGCGTCGGGTGCTCGGGCGGGAGCCCGCTCTCGACCAGCGCGTTGATCGCGAGCGCGGTGTCCCAGACGGGTGACGGGCACGGCTGATAGTGGAGCGCGTCGTCCGTCTCGACCGCGAGGGCCTCGATCTCCTTGAGCTGCCCGAGCACCAGCGGGTGGTCGTCGGGGTAGCCGAGCAGGCGCATCGCGAGGATCGAGTTGGCCATCGCAGGGTAGATCCCGCCCAGGCCGCCGGGCACGGCGAGTCGCTCCTCGAGCCACACGCGCGCCGCCTCGACCGCCCGCTTCCTGAGCGGGCGCGTGGTGAAGCGCTCCCAAATCTTAAGGCCGTCGTCCACGGCGATGAAGACGTTCTTCCAGAAGAGCTTCCGCCAGCTGAACGGCTCGGGCACACGGGGGAACCGGAGGCTCGTCTTCTCCCGCGGCTCGGGCCAGAGCTCGTCGAGCGACAGATGGGGCGGCAGCCACTTCACCGGCTTCCGATCCATGATGATCAAGAGCGGGACGATCACCGTCCGCGACCAGTACGAGACCTCGTAGATGTTGAAGAGGAAAAACGGTCGCGGCAGCAGCATGATCTCGACGGGCATCGCGGGCACGCCATTCCAGTCGTACTCGCCGAAGAGCGCGAGCTGGATCTTGGTGAAGACGTTGGCCTTCACGGGCCCGCCAATTTCGCGGATGCGCTCGCGCGCCGCGACCAGCGCGGGGTCGTCGACGCCCACGCCGGCGAGCTTCATCGCAAAGTACGCTTTGATCGTGGCCGACAGATCCATCGGGCCGCCCGCGAAGAGGCTCCAACCGCCGTCCGGGAGCTGCTCGCGTCGGAGATACTGGACGGCCTTGGCCTCCTTGTGGAGATCGACCCGGTCGATCAGGTGGCCGAGCAGGAGATATTCGGAGGTGATCGTCGTGTCGGCCTCGAGTTCGCCGACCCAGTGACCGTCCGGCGCTTGATGAGCGAGGAGATACTCCTGGGCGCGGGCGATGGCGTCGGTGAGGACCGTCACGACGCCAGATGGTAACATGTCGACTCGGCCGCCGAAAGCGACTCGTATGGATCTCGTCATCGGTACGCTCGTGCTTCGCCCGTATGTCTTCGTCTTTCTCGCGCTCTTTCTCGTCGCCGGCTCCGTCGACGTCGGCTGGCGGCGCACGCTCGTCTTCGGAGCCGCGGTCTGGCCCGTGGCCTGGCTCGCGGAGTTCGCGTCCACGCGCGTCGGGTTCCCGTTTGGCCTCTATCACTACACGGGGCTCACGCACGGGCGAGAGCTTCACATCGGAAACGTGCCTTTCATGGACTCGCTGTCGTTCACGTTCCTCGCGTACGCGTCGTTCTGCCTGGCGCGCGCGGCGCTCGCCGGCCGCCGCCTACCCCCGTGGGCGCCCGCGCTCGTCACCGGGCTCTTGATGACGGCCCTCGACGTCGTCATCGACCCGCTCGCGGTGCGAGGCGACCGCTGGTTCCTCGGGCGGATCTTCTACTACCCCGACGGCGGAGTGTATTTCGGCGTCCCGCTGTCGAATTTCGCAGGCTGGGCGCTCGTCGGCGCGACCTCCGTCGGGCTGTATCTGGCGATCGTCGGTGGCGTGAGTGCCGGACGTGTGTGGCCCGGAGTCGCGTTATACTACGTGGTGCTCGGATTCAACTTGGCCGTGACCGCGTGGATCCGTGAGTGGGCGCTGCTGGCCCTCGGCGGACTGCTCCACGCCGTAATCGTCGTGACGATTCGACTGACGCGCCAGACGCCCGGGAAGGTCCCGGGCCGGGAGCGTCCGGGAGTGCAGCGGGTATGAGCGTCCCTGTCTCGCAGATGTGGGCGGTGGCGAGCTACGTGATGCGGCAGCGCCTCGCCGGCCGCACGCGCTATCCACTGGTCCTGATGCTCGAGCCCCTCTTCCGTTGCAACCTCGCGTGCGCGGGCTGCGGCAAAATCCAGTATCCGGCGCAGATCCTCAGGAAGCACCTCACGGTCGAGCAGTGTCTCGGCGCGGTGGACGAGTGCGGCGCGCCGATCGTGTCGATCCCCGGTGGCGAGCCACTGATGTACCCCGAGATCGGGCGACTCGTGCGCGAGCTGGTCGCGCGGAAGAAGTACGTCTACCTCTGCACCAACGCGCTCCTCCTCAAGGACAAGCTCGCGACGGGCGCCTTCGAGCCGTCGAAGTACCTTTCGTTCAGCATCCACATGGACGGGCTCCGCGCGGAGCACGACGAGGCGGTCTGCCGCGACGGCGTCTACGACGAGGCGGTGGAGGCGATCCGGGAGGCGCTCCGGCGGGGCTTCCGGGTCACGACCAACACCACCCTCTTCGATGGCGCCAACCCGCTCCGCACGCGCGAGTTCTTCGATGCGATGATGGACCTCGGCGTCGAGGGCATGATGATCTCGCCCGGGTACAGTTACGCGAAGGCGCCCGACCAGGAGCACTTCCTCCGTCGGCAGCGCGCCAACGAGCTGTTCTCGCGGATCCTGACCCATCCGCAGCGTCGCTGGAAGTTCAACCAGTCGCCACTCTTCCTCCAGTTCCTCATGGGCAAGCGCGACTTCGAGTGCACGCCGTGGGGGAACCCGACCTACAACATCTTCGGCTGGCAGCGTCCCTGCTACCTGCTCCAGGAGGGGTACGCGGCGACGTTCAAGGAGCTGCTGGAGACCACGCGGTGGGAGCGCTACGGCAGGAAGAGCGGCAACGACAAGTGCCGCGACTGTATGGTCCACTGCGGCTACGAGCCCACGGCTGTGAACCACACCTTCGCCTCCTGGCGCGGCTTCGTCGATACCGTCGCCGCGACGGTGACCGGGCGGCTCTGAGCGTGATGACAGACACGGAGAGCCTCGAGGGCTGGGTGCCCGCGATCGGCCGCGGGGTGACGCTCGAGGAGGTCATCGAGCGGGCTTTCGATTACCGCGGCAACGTCACCGTGATCAAGGCGGACGGCACGCGGCTCGAGGGCTACGTGTCCAACCGCAACCGCGACGTGGGGGTCCCCTTCATCCAGGTGTTCGACCGCGCCGGCGACGGCCCCTTCGACATTCCCTACGCCGACATCCGCACGATCCTGTTCACCGGCAAGGACACGGCGGCCGGCAACTCGTACGCGGCCTGGCTCCGCGCCAAGGAAGCCTCGCACCAGCGTCCCCGCACTCCGCCCGCACCCGGCGCGTGACACGCGTCGCCGTCTTCACCGCGGTCGACCTCGAGGCTCGGAGCCTCGCTCGCCTGCTCGGGCTCGCGCGCGTCACCGGCAGCGAGTGGCCACACTACCGGATGGGGGCGCTCGAGCTCGTGTGCGTGGGCCCGCGCGCGGGTGCGCTCGATCCCCGCGCCTCGCGCGTGGCGCCGCCCGCGCTCGTCGTGTCGGCCGGCGTCTGCGGTGCGCTGGCGCCCGACCTCGCCGAGGGCGACCTGGTCGTGCCCGAGACGGTCGTGGCCCGGGCTGGTGCATGGTACGCGACGGCGGAGGTCGCGGGCCTCCGGCGGGCGGGAACGCTCGTGACGGTGGACGAGGTCGTGGCGACGCCCGCCGCCAAGGCGCGGCTCTGGGTCGAGGCGGGCGCATTCGCCTGTGACATGGAGTCGGCCGTGATCCTCGAGTGGGCCCGGGCTCGCGGGATCCCCGCGGCGGTGATCCGCGCGGTGAGCGACACGGCGGAGCGCGGCGTGCCCGCCGACCTCGCCGCGGTCGTCGAGCCCGACGGGCGAGTGCGGACGATGCGCGCGGTCCGCGCGGTGCTCGCCCGCCCCCGCGCCTTCGCCGACGCCCTGACGCTCCGGAACGGGACACACGCGGCCTTGCGGACCGTCGCGCACGCGCTCGGGCGCATCGCGAAAGATGCATGACGGAGCCCGGTGAAATGAGAAGCGCTAGCCGGCACGCAGCCGGGTCGCACCTCGTCTCAGGCCACCCACCGAGTGTGGCGGCCCCGCGGCCTCCGGTGGAATGAGGAGCGCCATGCGGAACGGAGCCGGGCCGCGCCTCGTCGCGGGCCACCCACCGAGTGTGGCGGCCCCACGGCCTCCGGTGGAATGAGGAGCGCCATGCGGAACGGAGCCGGGCCGCGCCTCGTCGCGGGCCACCCACCGAGTGTGGCGGCCCCGCGGCCTCCGGTGGAATGAGGAGCGCCATGCGGAACGGAGCCGGGCCGCGCCTCGTCGCGGGCCACCCACCGAGTGTGGCGGCCCCGCGGCTCCCGCTACCATGATCGACGCGCTCGTCACCGGGGGCACCGGCTTCGTCGGCGCGAACGTCGTGCGCGAGCTTCTCGCCCAGCGCCGCTCGGTGCGCGTCCTCGCGCGCCCGCGCGGCGACCGCCGCGCGCTGGCCGGGCTCGACGTCGAGATCTGCGAGGGCGACCTGCTGGATTCGGCCTCCGTGCGTCGCGCCGTGAAGGGCGTCAACCTCGTCTTCCACGTCGCGGCCGACTACCGGCTATGGGCGCGCGACCCGGAGGACCTCCACCGGGTCAACGTCGGTGGCACGCGCGCCGTCCTCGAGGCCGCGGGCGAGGCGGGCGTGAGCCGCGTGGTCTACACCTCCACTGTCGGCGCGCTCGGGATCCCGGAGGACGGCGGGCCGGGGACGGAGGAGACGCCGGTCTCGCTCCGGGACATGGTCGGGCCCTACAAGGCGTCCAAGTTTCTCGCCGAGCAAGTAGCGCTCGGCTTCGCCCACCAGGGCCTCCCGGTCGTCGTCGTGAACCCGTCGGCGCCTGTCGGTCCCTGGGACGTCAAGCCGACCCCGACCGGTCAGATGATCGTGGACTTTCTCGAGGGGAAGATGTTCGCGACCCTCGACACGGGGCTCAATCTCGTGCACGTGCGCGACGTCGCGCGCGGCCATCTCTTCGCGGCGGAGCGCGGGAAGATCGGCGAGAAGTACATCCTCGGCAATCGGAACGTGTCGCTCGCCGAGATCGGCGTCCTCCTCTCCGAGATCACTGGGGTCCGGCCGCCGCGCGTGCGGATCCCGTACTGGGTCGCCTGGGGCGCCGCCCTCGCGATGGAGGCGGTCGCGCGCATCGGCGGGCGACCGCCCCGGGTGCCCCTCACGGCGGTGCGGATGGCGAAGAAGCGCATGTACTTCAGCCCCGCGAAGGCGGTGCGAGAGCTCGGCCTGCCGCAGACCGATATCCGCGAGGCGCTCCGCGACGCGACCGAATGGTTCCGCGCGCACGGCGACGCGAGGGCCCGATGATCACGGACCTCACCGCCCGGCTCACTCGAAAGAGCCGCTCGAACTTCTACTACGCGTTCCTCACGCTGCCGCGCCCGCGTCGCGAGGCGCTCTACGCGGTCTACGCGTTCTGCCGCACCGTGGACGACATCGCGGATCTGGGTGGCGAGCGTGGCGCCGCTCCGTCGGCCCAGCGCCGGGAGCTCCAGCGCTGGCGCGAGGACGTGGCGCGCTGCTACGAGCCAGGCGCGGTCCCCGACCACCCGATCGCGCTCAGGCTCCAGACCGCGGTGCGCGCCTACACGATCCCGCGTGCGGCGCTCGAGGCGATCATCGACGGCGTCGAGATGGACCTCGACCGGGTTGCCTACGAGACGGCGGACGACCTCTACCCGTACTGCTACCGCGTCGCCTCCGCGGTCGGGCTCTGCTGCATCGAGATCTTCGGCTATACCGACCCGAGGGCGCGTCAGTACGCAATCAGCCTCGGCACCGCGCTCCAGCTCACGAACATCATCCGCGACGTCGGCGCCGACGCTCGTGCGGGGCGCGTGTACGTGCCGCAGGCGGACCTCCGGGCGTTCGGTGTCACCGTGGACGATCTGAAGGCCGAGCGCTACACCGACCGCTTCGTGCGTCTGATGGCCCATCAGGCGGCGCGCGCGCGGCGATTCTACCGGTTCGCGTGGGAGAGCTTCCCGCCGGCCGACGCCCGCCCGCTCGTCCCCGCCGAGATCATGGGGCGGATCTACCTCGCCCTGCTCGACGAGATCGAGGCGCGCCGGTTTCGGGTCTTCGGTGAGCGCGTCACGGTGCCGATCGCGAAGAAGCTCGCGATCGCGCTCCGCTGCTGGGTCGCGGCCCGGCTCGGGCGCGCTCCGCAGCGGATCGCCGCGTGATTGGCGTGGCCGTGCGAGCCGCAGGCCGTCCGACGGCCGAGGCGAGTCTGTGATTGGCGTGGCCGTGCGAGCCGCAGGCCGTCCGACGGCCGAGGCGAGTCTGTGATTGGCGTGGCGAGCTCATGATTGCCGCCGTCTACCGCGGCGCCGGGAAGGTGATCGCCGAGGAGTGGCCCCGGCCGGCGATCGGCGACAGTGAGGTGCTGCTGCGTCTTCTAGGCTGCGGGCTCTGCGGCTCGGACATCGCGAAGATCGTCGACCCGTCGACACCGGTGCCACTCGTGCTCGGCCACGAGGTGGTCGGCGAGATTGTCGCGCTCGGCCCGGACGTGACCGACTGTGCGATCGGTGACCGGGTCGTCGCCGCCCACCACGTCCCGTGCGGCGACTGCCACTATTGCCGACGGGGGAGCGAATCGATGTGTCGCGCCTTCAAGGCGTCGAACCTCGACCCCGGCGGCTTCGCCGAGTACGTGCGAGTGCCCGCACCAAACGTCCGTCACGCGCTGTTCCGGGTGCCTCGCCACGTGACCGACGAGGCGGCGTCGTTCGTCGAGCCGCTCGCGTGCTGTCTGCGCTCGGTGCGGCGCGCGCGGGTCGCTCCCGGAGACACGGTCGTCGTCGTCGGCCTCGGCTCGATCGGTTGTCTCTTCGTCCAGCTCCTCCGGCACGCCGGCGCCGCGGTCGTCGGATGCGATCCGATCGCCGCGCGCGCGGAGCTCGCCCGGCGCCTGGGTGCGGCCGCCGCGGGGCCCGCGCCCGTGGCCGCGGCCGCGCAGCGCGAGCTCTCCGGCGGACGCGGCGCCGACCAGGTCATCGTCACCGGCGGCGGGACGGACGTGCTGCCGTGGGCGGTGGCAAGCCTCCGCGACGGCGGGACGCTCCACTACTTCGCCGCCGGCGGTGACACGCTCCCGCTCCGGCTCGAGACGCTCTACCACCGCGAGCTCACCCTGACCGCCACGTACTCGTCGTCGCCGTCCGATCTCACCGAGGCGTTCCGGCTGATCGTCGCGGGCGAGGTGTCCGTGGACGGGCTCGTCACCCACCGCGTCACGCTCCCCGGCCTCGACCGCGGCGTGGACCTGATGCGACGCCGCGAGGCGCTCAAGGTGTACGTGACGCCATGAGGGCGATGGTGTTCCACGGCCCGGGCGACCTCCGCGCGGAGGAGCTCCCGGTGCCCGAGCCGGAGACCGGCGAGCTGGTGCTCAGGGTCGACGCGGCGCTCACCTGCGGGACGGACGTCAAGACGCTCCGTCGTGGCCACCCGGTCATGATTCCGAAGGTCCCCACGGTCTTCGGCCACGAGTTCGCGGGCACCGTCACGGCGGTCGGCGCCGGCGTCCGGGGTGTCCGCGAGGGCGACCGCGTCGTCGCCGCGAACTCGGCACCGTGCGGCGCGTGCCGCCCGTGCCTGGCGGGCCGCTCGAACCTGTGCGACGACCTCCTGTTCGTTAACGGCGCGTACGGTGAGTTCATCGCGCTTCCCCCACGGCTCGTGGCGAAGAACGTCGTGGGGCTCGGGCCCGGGCTCCCGGCCGCGCGCGCGGCGTTCGCCGAGCCTGTGGCGTGTGCGCTCCTCGGCATCGAGCGGGCGCGGGTGGAGTCGGGCCAGACCATCGTCGTCTTCGGCGCGGGTCCGCTCGGCTGTCTCCTCGGGATGGTGGCGGCCGCGCGCAAGGCCCGCGTCATCCTGGTCGGGAAATCCGGCTGGCGGTTCGCACGGGTGCGGGGGCTCGGGATCGGCGAATGCCTCGACGCGACGCAGACCGACGACGTCGTGGCAGCCATCCGCGCCGCCACCGGCGGCTCTGGCGCGGACGTCGCGATCGACGCGACGGGCCGGCCCGAGGTGTGGGAGCAGGCGATCGACGCGACGGGCCGGGGCGGCAACGTGGTATTCTTCGGCGGCTGCGCGCCCGGAACCTCGATCCGTCTGGACACGCGTCGGGCGCATTACGAGGAGCTGACGCTGCTCGGCGCGTTCCACCACACGCCCGAGCTCATCCGGCGAGCCGTGGACCTGATGGAGTCCGGCGTGCTGGTACCGGACGACCTCATCACGCATCGGATGCGTCTGGACGCGGTCCGGCAGGCGCTCGATCTGATGGCGGAAGGGAACGCGCTGAAAGTGTTGATCGAACCGTGAGGGCTTCTCCGCTCTGGCCCGCCGGGACGGCGCTCTTCGCCGTCACGGCACTCGTGTCACCCGCGCAGGCCTTCGACCCGGAGCGGACCTTCGCCCAGGGCACGCAAGTGGTTTCGGCCGAGGGCGCCTACGGCGCGCAGTTCAATCTGGAAGGGAAGGCCACGCAGAGCGACCTCGAGTTCTTCAGCCTGGGCTTCCGGTCCTCGTTCCTCCCCTTTGGCCCCTCGTTCCGAGGGCCGCTCTACGGCGCCCTCGAGATCGGCCTCGAGCCCGTCTACCAGCGTTACACGGAGCCGATGCCTGCCTTCTGGGCGGGCGTCGCGGCCGTGTTCCGGTACCACTTCCTGGGGCTCGGGCGGGTCGTGCCCTACGCCGAGCTGGCCGGCGGCGCGGGCGGGACCGATCTTCGGGTGCGGGAGATCGACTCGAGCTTCTCGTTCCTCGTGTGGGGTGGCGTCGGCGCGTCGGTCTTCCTCACCGACTCGACCGCGGTCTACGTCGGCTACCGCCTGGCCCACAACTCCAACGGCAACACGTCCGACCCGAACCGCGGGTGGCAAGCCCATGTGGCCGTGGCCGGAGTGTCGTACTATCTCAGGTGAGGCGAGGGGAGCGATGAGATCGACCATCTCCGAGATCCTTCTGGCCGGGCCGCGCGGCTTCTGCGCTGGCGTGGAGCGGGCCATCGACATCGTCGAGCTGGCGCTGTCGGTCTGCCAGCCCCCGGTCTACGTGCGTCGCGAGATCGTCCACAACCGCCTCGTGGTCGAGACGCTCCGGAAGCAGGGGGCGATCTTCGTGGACGAGCTCGACGAGGTGCCGGACGACGCGACCGTGATCTTCAGCGCCCACGGCATCTCGCCGGAGGTGCGCCGGGAGGGGGAGCGCCGCGGCCTGCGCGTGATCGACGCGACGTGCCCACTCGTGACCAAGGTGCACCTCGAGGCGATCCGCTACGCGCGCGAGAACTACTCGATCGTCCTCATCGGTCACGAGGATCACGACGAGGTCATCGGCACGCTCGGCGAGGCACCCGATCGCATCTTCGTCATCGCCGACGTGGACGAGGCCGAGAAGCTCGAGGTCCCCGACCCGAGCAAGATCGCGTACCTGACCCAGACGACGCTCTCGGTGGACGACACGCGCGACGTCATCGAGGCTCTCCGCCGCAAGTTCCCGAGGATCGTCGGCCCCTCGCGGAACGACATCTGCTACGCCACGCAGAACCGTCAGGCGGCGGTCAAGCGGCTGGCGAACAACGTGGACGTGCTGCTGGTGATCGGCTCGGCCAACAGCTCGAACGCCATCCGCCTGGTGGAGGTCGCGCAGACGGCGGGCACGCGCGCCTACCTGATCAACGATGTGGGCGACATCCGCGCCGAGTGGCTGCAGGACGCTCGCCGCATCGGTGTCACCGCGGGCGCCTCGACGCCCGAGGTGCTCGTGACCCAGACCGTGCAAGCGCTGCGAGGGCAGGGCGTCGCCGTGCGGGAGGTCCACGTCGTCGAGGAGGACGTTCGGTTCGCGCTGCCGCAGGAGCTCGCGCGCATGGCCGAGGAGCGCGGGATGACCCTGCCCGCGCGGACCGCGATGCGCCAGTCGATCTAGCGGGGCCTGCGGCGGGGAGCTGTCAGGAGGCGCGGCGGGCTTCGAGAGCGGCGAGGCGCTCGCGGATATCGATCGCGGTCCGCAGCTCTCGATCCACGCCGTCGATCTTGGTGTCGAGGCGCCGAATCTCGGCGATCAGCTCGCCCTTGAGGGAGACCGTCTCGGTCCGAAGGCCGTCGATCTTGACCGTCAGGCGCGCGTCGACGCCGTCGATCTTCTGGTCGAGACCGACGATCTTCTGATCGAGCACGCGGATGTCTCCGCGGAGTGCGTGCAGCTCGGGGGCGATGATGTCCTGGAATGCCTTCTTGATCTGGTCGTAGACACCCACGGCCCTCATTCAATCAGGTCAACCTCGGTGCGTCAACGTCCCCCACGGGGTACATTGTGATCCTGTGCGGACAGAATGAGCTATCCTCGAGCCGAGGAGAGCCTCATGAGCTTCCTGAGCTGCGTCGAGTGCACGGTCTGCGGCCAGCGCCACGACCCGAAGCGGATATTGACCGTCTGCGAGACGTGTGGGCAGATGCTGGCGGCGCGCTACGATCTCGAGCGCGTGCGGGCGAGCGTGAGCAAGGACGCGCTCCGGCAACGCCCTCCCGGGATGTACCGCTTCCGCGAGCTCACGCCGCTCGACGCGGGCGAGGTGCCCGTGACGCTGGGCGAGGGGGGGACGCCCTTGCTCGCGCTGCCGCGGCTCGCGGCCCACCTCGGGATGCGCAGGCTCTGGGCCAAGGACGAGGGCCAGAACCCCACGGGCTCCTTCAAGGCGCGCGGGCTCTCCATGGCGATCACGCGCGCGCGGACGCTCGGCGCGCGGGGCTTCGTCATCCCGTCGGCGGGCAACGCGGGCGGCGCGGCGGCGGCGTATGGCGCGCGCGCGGGACTCCCTGTGGTGGTCATCGTCCCGCGTGGGACGCCGCCCGCCGCGATCGCCGAGGCGCAGATCGCCGGTGCCCACGTCTTCACGCTCGAGGGCTCGATCGCGACCGCGGGCAAGGTCGCCGCGAAGGTCGCGCCCGAGCTCGGCTGGTTCGACCTCTCGACGCTCAAGGAGCCGTACCGGCTCGAGGGCAAGAAGACGATCGGTCTCGAGCTCGCGGCCGACCTCGACTGGCGGATGCCCGACGTCCTCCTCTATCCGACGGGCGGGGGCACCGGGCTCCTGGGGATCCCGAAGGCCTACGAGGAGCTCCGCGCGATGCGCTGGCTCACGGGTGCGCTCCCGCGCGTCTTCGCGGTGCAGGCCGAGGGCTGCGCCCCCGTGGTCAAGGCCTTCCGGGAGGGCGCCCCGACGACCACTGCCTGGGAGAATCCGACGACCCGCGCCGCGGGGCTCCGTGTGCCGTCACCGTTCGCCGGGCGCCAGATGCTCACGGTGCTCCGCGAGACGGGCGGCGGCGCAGTCGCGGTGAGCGAGACGGCCATCCAGGAGGCGCAGCAGCGCGTCGCGCGGCTCGAGGGGATCTGGACGGCGCCCGAGTCCGCCGCTCTCGTCGCAGCGCTCACCGCGTTGAGGGAAGGGGGCGAGGTCGCCGGCGACACCGAGGTCGCGATGATCTTCACGGGTGCCGGCCTCAAGTACGAGCCGCCGCCGCTCGCCCCGCCGGTGGACCTGGCCGGCAGCGACGCCGAGGTCCTGGCCGAGCTCAAGCGCGCCATCCGCCCGTAGAGGCCTGTGGTAGGATTGCCGCACCGCGGAAGGCCCCCCGGGAGGTAGCGGTCCATGGCGATCGAGATCGGGAAGGTCCGCAACGTCGGTGTCGTCGGCCACGGGGGCGTCGGCAAGACGTCCCTCGTGGAGGCGCTGCTCTTCGCCGCCGGCGCGGTGACGCGCCTGGGCAAGGTGGACGACGGCTCGACGACCACCGACTTCGACCCGGATGAAATAAAGAGAAAGATCTCGATCAACACGGCGGTTGCCTATTGTGATTGGAAGGGACATCGGATCACCCTCGTGGACACGCCGGGATACGGCGACTTTATCGCGGACGCGCGCGCCGGGCTGCGGGTGGTCGAAGCGGCGATCGTCGTCGTGGACGCCGTCGCCGGCGTGCAGGTGCAAACCGAGAAGGTCTGGAAGTTCGCGACCGAGTACGGCCTGCCGCGCGCGGTCGTCGTCAACCGTCTCGATCGCGAGCGCGCCGACTTCTACCGGACGGTCGACTCGCTCGCGCGCCGCCTCAAGGGTCGTCTCGTCGCGCTGCAGATCCCGCTGGGCGAGGAGTCGAGCTTCCGCGGCTACGTCGACCTCGTGAAGCTCCGGGCCGTGACGTACGCGAGCGGCAAGCCGAGCGAGGGCGAGGTTCCCGGCGACCTCGCCGAACGGGTCAAGGAGTACCGGGAGAAGCTCGTCGAGGCTGCCGCCGAGACGGACGACGAGCTGCTCAACCGCTACCTCGAGGAAGGATCGCTCGGCGAGCCCGAGATGCTCCGGGCGCTCTCCGCCGGCATCGCCGAGGGCAAGCTCGTGCCGGTCCTCTGCGCGTCCGCCTCCCGGAATCTGGGGGCCCACGCGCTCCTCGACCTCGTCGTCGACTCTCTGCCCTCGCCGGCGGACCGCGCTGAGGTGGCCGGGACGGACCTCAAGACGAAGCAGGCGGGCACGCGCGCGGCCGATCCCAAGGCGCCCGTGACCGCGTTGGTGTTCAAGACGCTCTCCGACCCCCACGTCGGCAAGCTCTCGCTCTTCCGCGTCTACAGCGGCACGCTGAGATCCGACTCGACGCTCCTCAACGCCGCGCGCTCCGTCAAGGAGCGCATGGGACACGTCTCGTGGCTCATGGGGAAGACACAGAAGAATGTCGAGGCGCTCGGGGCCGGCGAGATCGGCGTCGCCCAGAAGCTCAAGGAGACGCTCACCGGCGACACGCTCACCGACGAGACCCAGCCGTTCGAGCTGCCGCGGATCACATTCCCGGAGGCAGCCATCTCGTTCGCGATCCAGCCGAAGACACGCGGCGACGAGGACAAGATCTCGAACGCGCTCGCGCGGATCGCCGAGGAGGACCCGACGGTCCACTACCATTTCGACCCCGAGACGAAGCAGCTCCTCGTGGCGGGCGTCGGCAGCCTCCACGTCGAGATGGTCGTGGAGCGCATGAAGCGCAAGTACAACGTGGACGTCAACCTGCTGCCCCCGCGCATTCCGTACAAGGAGACGGTCAAGGGACGCGCCGAGGGACAGGGCAAGTACAAGAAGCAGACGGGCGGGCGCGGCCAGTACGGCGACGTCTGGCTCCGCGCCGAGCCCCTGCCGCGCGGGGGCGGCTTCGAGTTCGTGGACGACATCTTCGGCGGTGCCGTGCCGCGCAACTACATTCCGTCGGTGGAGAAGGGCGTCCGCGACTGCATGAAGAAGGGGATCCTGGCCGGCTATCCGATCGTCGACCTCAAGGTGACGCTCTACGACGGGACCTACCATGAGGTCGACTCCTCGGATATGGCGTTCCAGATCGCGGCCTCGCTGGGCCTCCAGAAGGTGTTCATGGAGGCCCATCCGATCCTGCTCGAACCCATCATGAATGTCGAGGTGACCTGCCCGTCGGACGTGGCGGGCGACATCATTGGCGACCTGAACTCGCGCCGTGGCCGCATCGTCGGCATGGAGCCGGCGGGTGAGACGGCGATGGTCCGGGCCGCGGTGCCGATGGCCGAGATGCTGACGTACGAGTCAAGCCTGCGCTCGATGACCGGCGGGCGCGGCGCCTACGCGATGGAGTTCTCCCACTACGAGGAGGTCCCGGCGTTCCTGGCGGACAAGGTCATCAAGGAGGCGAAGACCGAAAAGGAGAAGGCCGAGAAGCACTGAGGTCCTGGCATAGAATAGGGAGCCGGGATGATCTTCCAGCAGATCGTCAACGAAGAGTCCGGGTGCCTCTCGTACCTGATCGGCTGCGGCCAGGCCGGGCGGGCCGTCGTCGTCGATCCCGGGCGCGACCGCGTCCACGAATATCTGCGATTGGCCCGGCGCCGCGGCCTCACGATCACGCACGTCATCGAGACGCACACGCACGCCGATCACATCTCGGGCAACCGTGACCTCGCCGCCGCGACGCGCGCGCCGATCTTCGCCCACGCGACGGCCGGGTTCGCCTTCGACCACGAGCGGCTGAGCGACGGCGACGCGCTCGACGTCGGGCGGATCCGGCTGACGGTCGCCCACACCCCGGGCCATACGCCGGACTCGATCTGTCTCCTCGTCACCGACCTCGAGCGCTGCACGGAGCCGTGGTTCGTCCTCACCGGGGACACGCTCTTCGTCGGGTCGGTTGGGCGCCCCGACCTCGGCGGCGCGCGCGCGGCCGCGGAGGCGTACGAGAGCCTGACGCGCGTGCTCCTGCGCCTCGACGACAGCGTCGAGATCTACCCGGCCCACGGGGCGGGCTCCGCGTGTGGGCGCGCGATGTCGGCGAAGGCGGGCTCCACGATTGGCTTCGAGCGGCGCTTCAACCCCGCGTTGCAGCTCCGCGACCGCGCCGCGTTCGTCGAGTTCATCATGCGCGACCTGCCGCCGAAGCCGCCCCAGTTCGAGAAGATCGTCGGCAAGAACCGGGGGCTGATCCCGCTCCAGGCCGCGAAGCCACGCCCGTACACGGCGCGCGAGGCGTGGGAGGCGGTGCGACGCGGGGAGTGCGTGGTCGATCTACGCGACCCCGGCGCGTACGGCGAGGGCCACGTCCCGGGCGCGATCAACGTGTGGATCGAGAGCCCGCAGTTCGCCGAGCGCGTCGCGTGGGCCGTCCCGGCGGGCGTGCCGCTGCTGCTCCTCGCGCCGGGCCCATCGGACCTCGAGCGCGCCGTGCAGGCGCTCTCGCGCGTCGGCGTGGACGAGGTCACGGGGTTCCTCCAGTGGGGGATGATCGAGTGGAAGAGCGAGGGCTTGGCCCTCGAGACCGTGGACCAGATCACCGTGCACGATCTCCTGGAGTGGCTCGAGGAGGGGCGCGACCTCGCCGTGATCGATGTCCGCGAGCCCTTCGAGTGGCTCGACGGCCACATCGAGGGCGCCCTCCATCTGCCGATGATGGAGTCCCTGACCCGTCGCGACCGCGTCCCACTCGACCGGCCGAAGGCCGTGCTCTGCGCGGGCGGGCTCCGCTCGAGCACGGTGATCAGCGCGCTCAAGCGCCACGGCATCCAGCACTGGTACAACGTCACCGGCGGCATGACGGCGTGGGTCAAGTCGGGCTACCCCGTCGCGGGCTCGACGACCCTCGAGCCGCCGCCCCCGCCGCCACCCGACCGCACGACCCTCGACTGCCGGGGCCTCGACTGCCCGCTGCCGGTCGTGAAGCTCGGGAAGGCGATCAAGACGGTCCCGCCCGGCGCGGCGATCGAGCTGCTGGCGACCGACCCAGGCTCGGTGGTGGACCTCGAGGCGTTCGAGAAGCAGTCGGGGCACCGGATCGTGGAGCGGGGGGAGTCGGCGGGCGTCTTCCGGTTCGTCGTGCAACGGACGAAGTAACGGCCGGCGCATGGGCCGCTCGCTCTCGGCGCAGTACGCGGTGCTCTTCGGCCGTCCCTGGCCCGTCTGGGGATCGGCGATCCTCGTCGCGACGCTCAACGTCTTTCTGTTCACCTTTGACCGGCCGTGGACCGCGTCGGACGGCATGCGGAACTGGGGCGACTGGGTCCTGACGGGCCTCGGGGTCGTGCGCCGCGCCGATCTCCTCGCCCCGTGGCTCTACTCGGGGTCGCTGCTGAACGCGGGCGTCCTCCTGGGCGGCCTCGTGGCGGCGCTCCTGGCGAGGGAGTTCGCGGTACGCGTGCCGCCGCGGGGCGAGCTCCTGAAGGGTGGTTGCGGCGGGCTCCTGATGGGCGTCGGTGCCGTCCTCGCCTTCGGCTGCAACATCGGGGGCTTTTTCTCGGCGACGAGCGCGCTCTCGCTCGCGGGCCTCGGCATGATGCTCGGTCTCGGCGCGGGCGCGTTTCTCGGGCTCCGCTACCTCGTCTGGGAGACGGAGCACCGGCCCGAGTGGTCGGGCGGCACGGGGCGCGTGTACCTGGCGTCGTCCGCCGCGGGGCCGAGCCGGCAGCCGTGGGTCGGCGCGCTGCTGCTGATCGTCCTGCTCGCGACGCCGTTCGTCTACTCGCGCGGCGGCTACGTGGCGCAGGGCGTCTTCCTGCTCTTCGGCGTCGCGTTCGGCGTGATCTTCCAGCGCTCGCGCTTCTGCCTCGTGCGCGCGTTTCGCGAGCCGTTCATGACCGGTGACGCCGAGCACACGCGCGCCGCCGCGCTCGCGCTCGTGATCAGCACGGTCGGGTTCGCGATTCTCAAGTTCACCGACCTCAAGGACAAGGGCGAGTGGGTCTTCCCCGCCGCGGGGGCGGGGGCGCTCGGCGGGGGCCTCGTGTTCGGCGTTGGGATGACGCTGGCCGGCGGCTGCGGTGCGGGCTCGATCTGGCGCGCGGGCGAGGGCCAGGTGAAGCTCTGGGCGGCGATCGCTTGCTTCGCCCTCGGCGGTTCGCTGGCGCGCCTCGTGGCGGCGCAGACCGGCCTCCTCCGGGAGCTCGGCGCCGCCGTGTTCCTGCCGTCGGCGATCGGTTGGGGCCCGGCCCTCGGCCTCGTGGTCCTCGTGATGGCGGCGTGGGCTCTGGGCGCGACCTGGAACGAGGAGCACCGACGATTCAGCGCGCTGTGAGCGGCGCATCGAGAACACGGACGCGAACGGAGGTCGTGTCATGACGCGATTGACGCGCAGGGAGTTTCTCAGGACGTCGGCGGCCGGCGCCGGGTTCGGGTTCCTGGCCGCGGGGTGCGCGCCGGCGATCAAGGGCGACTTCGCGCCCAAAGCGGGCCGCCGGGTCGTCGTGGTCGGCGGCGGCTGGGGCGGCGCGACGGCCGCGAAGTACGTGCGGCTGGCCGACCCGTCGATCGAGGTCGTCCTGCTCGAGCCCAACAAACAGTTCGTGTCGTGCCCGTTCTCCAACCTGGTCCTCTCCGGCGTCCGCTCGATCGACGGCCTCACCTTCGGCTACGGCGGTCTCCGGAATCACGGCGTCAGGATCTACCACGAGTCGGCGAGTGCGATCGAGCCGGACACCGGCCGCGTCCGAGTCGGCGACGGGTACTTGCAGTACGACCGGCTCATCGTCTCGCCGGGCGTCGAGTTCCAGTGGGAGCAGGTCGACGGGCTCGCCGCGGCCCAGGACCGCGTGCTCCACGCGTGGAAGGCCGGCCCGCAGACGGTCGAGCTCGCCCGACAGCTCGCGGCCATCCCGGACGGTGGCGTCTTCGTGCTGACGGTGCCGCCCGTCGCCTACCGCTGCCCGCCCGGCCCGTACGAGCGCGCGTGTCAAGTGGCGTTTTACTTAAAGACGCACAAGCCCAAGTCGAAGCTCATCGTGCTCGACGCGAACCAGAACGTCGTCTCGAAGGCCGCTCTCTTCCGCGCCGCGTGGAAGGACTACCCGAACCTCGAGTACCGCGCGTCCAACAAGGTCGTGAAGGTGGATCCCTCCGTCCGTGAGGTGACGACGGACCTCGGCGACCGGGTGAAGTACGACGTCGTCAACCTGATCCCGCCCCAGCGGGCGGGGACGATCGCGGCCCAGGCGGACCTGGTCGGAGCGGACAAGCGCTGGTGCGAGGTCAACCACCTGACCTACGAGTCGGTGAAGCACAAGAACGTCCACGTCGTCGGCGACTCGACCATCGGGCTGCCGGTGCCCAAGTCCGGCAACATCGCGAACGCCATGGGCAAGATCTGCGCCGTCGCGGTCGTCCATCTGCTGAACGGCAAGGAACCGCCGGCGATGGCGCCGGGCAACACCTGCTACAGCTGGGTCAACGACCGCGAGGCGATCGCAGTCGTCAACGCGTACAAGATCGAGGGCGGCAAGGTCGTCCAGATCGAGCAGAAGCTCACCCCCGGCCAGTCGGCCCAGTGGGCGCAGAATGCGGACGGCTGGGCCAGGAGTATCTGGCAGGACATTCTCGGCTAGGCTGGAGGAGGGAGCGCCCGATGCGAACGATTCTTGGCCTCATCCTGGGCCCGCTGGGTCTCAGCGTGCTCATGAGCGGACCCGCCGGGGCGGGCCCGCTCGACGCGCCCGGCGCATCCAAGGCGCTCGCCTGCAGCGCCTGTCACGGTCTGGGCGGCCAGAGCCCGTCCAACACGATGCCGATCATCGCGGGCATCGCGCCCTGGTATTTCAAGAAGGCGATCGAGGACTACGCCGCGGGCCGGCGACCGTCACCCGAGATGGAGCCCTACGCGAAGTACGTGCGGGAGGCCGGGATCGACGATCTCGCCGCCTACTTCGCGAGCCAGTCGCGCCAGCCGACAGCGGTCAAGGTCGACGCCGGCGCCGTCGAGCGGGGCCGCGTGGCGTCCCAGCAGTGCGTCGTCTGCCACGTGGAGTCCGGGAAGGGCGATCCCGCGAAGGGCATTCCCGATCTGCGCGGGCAGCCCCCCGGCTATCTCGCGAACCAGATGCTCCTCTTTAAGGCGGACCAGCGGAGCCCGGGGGACCCGACGCTCAAGGCCCTCAAGGAGCTGATGAAATCGGTTCCGGACGACCAGATCGCCGACCTCGCGGCGTACTACTCGAGTCTGCGCTAGCCAGACAGGAGCGCGTCTGAGTACCCGCCGCTCGAGCGCGGGCTTTGCCCGCGCAACCTATTCTGGGGGTTCGCTCCCTCTCGGGAGCGCTTCCCCCGGTTTCGGAGGGGGCCGTCGCGCCCCTAGGGCGCGCCTGCGAAATCGCCCCCTCCGACGAGAGGTCTCGTGCGCTACGGCTTCGTGATCGACCAGCGCCGCTGCATCGGCTGTCACGCGTGCACCGTGGCATGCAAAGAGGAGAACCAGGTGCCGCTCGGCGCCTTCCGCACCTGGGTCAAGTACGTGGAGCGGGGGACCTTCCCGCACACCCGGCGCTACTTCGCGGTGCTCCGCTGCAACCACTGCGACCGGGCTCCGTGCGTGACGATCTGCCCGACGGTCGCGCTCTATCGGCGCCCCGACGGCATCGTCGACTTCGACGGCGATCGCTGCATCGGCTGCAAGGCGTGCATGCAGGCGTGTCCCTACGACGCGCTCTACATCGACCCGAACACCCGGACCGCCGCGAAGTGCCACTACTGCGCCCACCGCATAGAGGTGGGGCTCGAACCCGCGTGTGTGATCGTCTGCCCCGAGCAGGCGATCGTCGCCGGCGACCTCGACGATCCCGCGTCGCGGATCGCCCGGCTCGTCGCGGGCGCCCCCGTGCAGGTGCGCAAGGCCGAGCAGGGCACGCGGCCCAAGGTGTTCTACCTCGGCGCCGACGCCTCGGCCCTCACGCCCGAGCTCCAGTCGACGACGGAGCGCTACCTCTGGGCGGAGCGGCCCGAGGCGGAGCTCGACCTCGTGCGGATGGTCGCCGCCGTCCAGGCGGACGAGGGCGACGGCGCGCTCGCCCGGCCCGTCTACGACGTGCCGCACGCGCCGCGGCCGTGGGGCCGGAAGGTCTCGGCGTATCTCTTCACGAAGTCGATCGCCGCCGGCCCGCTCCTGATCGCGGCGGTCGCGGTGCTCGGCGGTGCCTCGCCATCGGTCGCGCTGCTCGGCGTCTGGGCACCGGCCCTCGCGCTCCTCTTCCTTCTCGCGACGACGGCCTTCCTCGTGCTCGACCTCAAGCGCCCCGAGCGCTTCCACTACATCCTCTTCCGGTCGAACCACCGATCGTGGCTGGTCTGGGGCGCGTGGGTCCTCGTCGCCTACGGCGGCGTCGCCCTCCTGTGGCTCGGGAGCGCGCTCCTGGGCCGCGGCGAGATCGTTCCCTTCCTGGCGCTGCCGGCCCTCGTTCTGGCGGGAGCGTCGGCGGGCTACAGCGCCTTCCTCTTCGGGCAGGCGGAGGGGCGCGACTTCTGGCAGAGCGCGCTCCTCCTGCCGCAGCTCCTCCTCGCCGCCGTGGTCGCGGGCAGCGCGTCGCTCCTCATCGTCGGCTTCGTCAGCGCCGGGGAGATCGGGGCCCTCTGGACGCTCAGCGCGGTGATGGCGGCGGCGCTCCTCGGCCACGGGCTCGTGGTCTTGGCCGAGCTCCTCGTGCCCCACGCGAACCGCGACGCCGCCCGCGCCGCGGCGCTCATCACGCGCGGCGCGTGGAAGACGCCCTTCTGGGGCGGCGTCGTCGCGGCCGGCACCGCGCTTCCGGTCGTCCTGATCTGGCCCAACCCGTACTCGGCGGCGTTCGGCGGGGTGCTCGCCCTCGTCGGCCTCTGGGTCTACGAGGACCTATGGGTGAAGGCCGGGCAGTCGGTGCCGCTGTCGTGAGCGAGCGGGAGCCGCGCGCCCCCGAGCCCTTGCACCCCGTGGCCCGTGAGCTCGCGCCGCCCGCCGGCGGTCTCAGGAGCTACCCGCCCGTCGAGCGCTGGGACGACTGGGTGGAGTACGATCCCACCGCGTGGCCGCGGAAGCGCCCGCGCCACTACGCGCTGATCCCCACGATCTGCTTCAACTGCGAGGCGGCGTGCGGCCTCCTGGCGTACGTGGATCCGAAGACGCTGGCGATCCAGAAGTTCGAGGGCAACCCCGTGCATCCGGGAAGCCGCGGACGCAACTGCGCGAAGGGACCGGCGACGCTCAACCAGGTCACCGACCCCGAGCGGATCCGCTATCCGCTGCGCCGGGTCGGGCCCCGCGGCGGCGGGCAGTGGGAGCGCGTGAGCTGGGACGAGGTGCTCGACGACCTCGGTGGCCGGATCCGGAAGGCGCTCGTCGAGGGCCGGCACACGGAGATCATGTACCACCTCGGCCGCGCGGGCCACGAGCTCGTCTATCTCCAGCGCGTCTTCCACGCCTGGGGGATCGACGGCCACAACAGCCACACCAACGTGTGCTCCTCGAGCGCCCGCGCGGGCTACGCCTTCTGGCACGGCATGGACCGGCCCTCGCCCGATCACGCCAACGCGCGGTTCATCCTGCTGCTCTCCTCGCACCTCGAGACGGGCCACTACTTCAACCCCCACGCTCAGCGAATCATGGAGGCCAAGGAGCGCGGGGCGAAGGTGTGCGTCATCGACTCGCGGCTGTCGAACACCGCGTCGATGGCGGACTGGTGGCTCGCGCCCTGGCCCGGCTCCGAGGCGGCGCTGCTGCTCGCGATGGCGAGCGTCCTCATCCGCGAGCGGCTCTGGGACCGGGACTTCGTGCGCCGCTGGGTGAACTGGGAGGAGTACCTCCGCGAGGAGCGGCGGGATCTGCCCGTGAGCTTCGAGACCTTCGAACGATCCCTCGACGACCTCTACGCACGCTACACGCCCGAGTTCGCCGAGAACGAGAGCGGGGTTCCCGCGGCGACGATCGTGGAGGTCGCGCGTGCCATCGGTCGCGCGGGCGCGGCGCTGGCGACCCACGTCTGGCGCAACGCCGCGGCCGGCAACCTCGGCGGCTGGCAGGTGGCGCGGGCGCTCGAGCTGATCGTGGTGCTCATGGGGGCGGTCGCCACGCCCGGCGGCACCGCGCCCGGCGCCTGGCACAAGGCCGTGCCCGCGCCGCCGCTCATGCCGCCCCCCGCCCGCGTGTGGAGCGAGCTCCTGATGCCGCGCGAGTACCCGCTCGCGTTTTTCGAGATGAGCTACCTCCTGCCGCACTTCTTGAAGGAGGGTCGCGGGAAGCTCGCGATGTACTTCACCCGCGTCTACAACCCCGTGTGGACGAACCCCGACGGCATGTCGTGGGTCGAGATGCTGACCGACGAGGCGAAGATCGAGCGGCATGCGTGTCTCACGCCGATCTGGAGTGAAACCGCGTGGTTCGCCGATTTTGTATTGCCGATGGGGCACGCCTCGGAGCGCCACGACCTCATGTCGCAGGAGACCCATGCGGCCCGCTGGATCGGCTTCCGCCAGCCCGTGCTGCGCGTGATGCTCGAGCGGCAGGGCCGGACCTTCGACCTCACCTGGCAGGCCCACGAGGCGGCCGGACTCGGGCAGGTGTGGGAGGAGGACGAGTTCTGGATCGAGCTCTCGTGGCGGATCGATCCCGACGGGAGCCTCGGCGTGCGGAAGTACTTCGAGTCGCCCTATCGCCCGGGCCAGAAGCTCCGGGTCGAGGAGGTCTACCGCTGGATCTTCGAGCGGAGCGTCCCCGGCCTCCCCGACGCGGCGGCGCGCGAGGGGCTGACGCCGCTCGCCTATATGCGGAAATACGGGGCGTTCCTCGTCGAGGATGAGGTCTACCGCACCCACGAGCAGCCGCTCGCGGCCCGCGAGCTCGACGGCGCCCGCGTGGATCCGGTCACGAAGGTGGTCGTCAGGGACGGCCAAGCGGTCGGCCTCGAGGTGGACGGCGTCGCGCGGCTCGGCTTTCCGACGCCGTCGCGGAAGCTCGAGTTCTTCTCACGGACGCTCAAGGAGTGGAAGTGGCCCGCGGAGGCCGTGCCGAGCTACATCCGGAGCCACGTGCACTGGTCGAAGATCGATCGCGCCAGGGGCGAGATGGTGCTCCTGCCGACCTTCCGCCTCCCGACGCTCATCCACACGCGCTCGGGCAACTCGAAATGGCTCTCCGAGATCTCGCACGCGAACCCGCTGTGGCTCCATCCAGAGGACGGGGCCCGGCTCGGCGTCACGACGGGCGAGCTCCTCCGGGTCACGACGGCGATCGGTCACTTCGTCGATCGCGCCTGGGTGACGGAGGCGATTCACCCGGGCGTGATCGCGTGCTCGCACCACCTGGGGCGCTGGCGGCTTCATCGCGCGGCGGGTGGCGAGCGGTGGTCCACCGCGCTCGTCGAGCTCCAGCAGGTCGAGCGCGGGCAGTGGCGGATGCGCCAGCTCGAGGGCGTGCGACCGTTCGCGAGCGACGATCCCGACTCCGCGCGGATCTGGTGGCAGGACGCGGGCGTCCACCAGAACCTGACCTTCCCGGTGCAGCCCGATCCCGTGAGCGGCCAGCACTGTTGGCACCAGAAGGTGACGGTCGCGAAGGCGGGCCCGGACGATCGCTACGGGGACATCGTCGTCGACACCAACCGGTCCTTCGAGGTCTACCGCGAGTGGCTCCGGCTCGCGCGGCCCGCGCCGGGACCGGGCAACCTCCGTCGCCCGCTCTGGCTGCCCCGGGCGTTCAAGCCGGATCCCACCGCCTACACGCTCGGCGGCGCTCCGGGTGTAGAGTAGGACCGCCATGCGGTCATCCCCCACCGTGACGCGACGGCGAATGCTCGAGACGCTCGGCGCGATCGGCGTCGCCGCGGCGAGCGGTGTTCTCACCGCGCCCCGGCCCGCCCGCGCGCAACAGCTCGGGCTCCACGAGAGCGTCGACGGGGCGCTGAAGCGGGTGTTCGGGAGCCGGCCGATCCGGGACGGCGCGGGCCTGATCAAGCTCGACACCCCGCTCATCGCCGAGAACGGCGCCGTCGTCCCCGTGTCGGTGCGTGTGGACTCGCCGATGACGCCGACGAGCTACGTCAAGCACATCTACATCGTGGCGGACAAGAACCGGATTCCCGTCGTGACGCGAGTCACACTCACGCCCGCGGCGGGGCAGGCGTTCATGGGCGAGAACGTCCGGCTCGGTGAGACGGGCGACGTCCGCGCCATCGTCGAGCAGAGCGACGGCACCCTCTGGCAGGTCGCGCGCGAAGTCAAGGTCACGGTAGGCGGGTGCGGGGGCTAGACGGGATGTCGGACCTCGGCAAGGTCCGGATCAGGATTCCGTCGCGCATCGTCCCCGGCGACGTCGTGCAGGTCCGCACGCTCGTGATCCATCCGATGGAGCGGATCGAGCGCGACGCGCAGGGCAAGATCATCCCGAAGACGTACAACTACATCCACAGGGTGGTCGTGACGTACCTCGGCAAGACGATCGTCACGTTCGACACCACCCAGAGCGTGAGCGAGAACCCCTTCTTCTCCTTCGCCCTCAGGGCGGCGGATCCCGGGCCGCTGAAGGTCGAGTTCCTCGACACGACCGGCGGCAGGTACGAGGGGACGGTCCAGATCAAGTTCTCCTGAGCGGGCGCCGAGCCGATCGGTCAGGCTCGACCCGCGCGTGCGCGTCGTCTGGCGCTCACCCGTCCTCCGACCGCCGACAGCGTCGATCGCAGCACGCCCAGCAGCGCCCGCGCCTCGCCGGAAAGCGGCCGCGCGCGCGGGTGGATCACGTCGAGACTCCGGCTGATCGGCTCGGCGTCCACGATCTCGATCGCCGCCAGCGTGCGTCGGCGGAGCTCCCGCCCGACGGCGAGGTGCGGGAGGAACGCGAAGCCGACGCCGCGCTCGACCATCCGCTTCGCGGTCTCGATCGTCTCGACCTCGAGCGCCACGTTGGGGACGAGCCCGGCGCGGCGGAAGAGGCCGTGGGTGAGCGTCCAGTCGCTCGAGCCGCGGTCGAAGAAAACGAGGGGTCGGTCCGCCACCTCCTCGAGACGCGCCCGCCGCTCCCGTTCCGGCCAGGCGGCCGGGCGCGCGACCAGGACGAGCGGGTCGTCCCGAAGGGAGAGCGTCTCGACCTCGGGGTGGTGAAGGGAACGCGCGAGCCCGATCTCCGCCTCGGCGCGCAGCACCATCTCGAGGACCTCCTTCGAGTGCCCCGACCGGACGGTGATGAGGACCTTGGGGTAGGCGGCCTGGAAGCGCTTGAGCACGTCGGGCAGGAGGTACGTGCAGATCGAGAGCACCGCGGCGATCTGGAGGGCGCCCCCCGACGCCGGCCGGAGGTCGTGGACCGCCTGGCGGGCCAGGGCGACGGCGCGGAGGAGCTGCTCGGCGTGGGGTCTGAGCGCCCGGCCGGCGGCGGAGAGGGCGAGGCCGTGCGCGCCACGCTCGAAGAGCCGCACGTTCAGGGATCCCTCGAGCGCCCGGATCCGGGCGCTGACCGCCGGCTGGGTGAGGCGGAGCGCCTCCGCCGCGCGGCGGAAGCCGCCGAAGGTGCCGACCGCAAGGAACGCCTCGACCTGAGGGATCTCCATGACTGGGCGCGCGGTGTTTCCCTGACTGATAAATATATTTTATCGAGGCTATAAAAACAATAACGTTGCTTTGCATCCGCCGCGGTCGGAAAGTGTGAGCACGCGGCGCGGCCGCCCGGGACGCGGCAAACGGAGGCGACGCGGGAGGGGAACGCGATGAACGCCACGTGCGAATGCGGGATGACGCTGGAGGCGCCGTCGCGGCGGACGGGCTGCCAGGAATGCGGTACCGCCGGCTGCCGGAGCTGCTCGATCGAGATGGGGACCATCACCTATTGCCGCTGGTGTGCGACGTCCGTCGCGCAGAGCCACACCGCCTGAGGAGGGACGGGATCGTGGAAAACATGGGGCGCGCCTTCCGGAAACTCTTGCAGACCGAGCCGTACCTCTTCACCGGCGGGGTCTACGATCCCCTCGGCGCCCAGATCGCCGAGCGGGTCGGCATGACGAGCGTCTATCTGAGCGGCTATTCGATGGCGCTGGCGCAGGGCTGGCCCGACATGGGCTTCCTCACCCAGACGGAGGTCACGCGGATCGCCTCGATGGTCGCGAGCGCCGTCTCGATCCCGATCATCGCCGACGCGGACGACGGCTACGGGAACGCGCTCTCCACGATCCGGACCGTGCAGGAGTACGTCAAGACGGGCGTCGCCGGTATCCATCTCGAGGACCAGCGGTTCCCGAAGCGCTGCGGGCACATCGCCGGCAAGACCGTGGTGAGTCTGGAGGAGGCGCTCGGTAAGTACCGCGCCGCCGTGGACACGCGGGACCGTCTCGACCCGGACTTCGTCATCGTCGCGCGGACCGACGCGTACGGCGCGGTGGGCGGGAGCCTGGAGGAGGCGATCCGGCGCGGTCGGGCCTACGCCGACGCCGGCGTGGATCTGGTCTGGTGCGAGCTGTCGAACGCCTCGCGCGAGCCGGCGGTCGCCTTTGCGCGCGCGATGCGGGAGACGCACCCTCGCCTGCCGCTCGCGTTCAACTACTCCTCGTCGTTCCGCTGGCACGCGGACCCGAACCCGTTCACGTTCCGGGAGCTCGGCGAGCTCGGCTACAAGTTCATCTTCATCACGCTCTTCGCCGCCCACGCGGCGACGTACGCGATGTGGAACGCGATGGAGGAGCTGGTGCGCGACCAGGAACAGGCGCAGTGGCGGCTCGAGAAGACGAAGGTCGGCCACCCGACCGAGAGCCACCATGTGATGGCCCGCGTCGCGCACTTCCAGGACCTCGAGAAGCGGTACATCCCGGGCACGGAGGAGCGGATCAAGGCGTCGCACGGCTTCGACGACGCCCGCATGCACTAGGACCTCGGCGGGGGGCTCCGCCCGCCTTTCGCGTCGTCAGCGCTTCGGCGGAGGCGCGGCCAGCAGCGCCGCGACGAGCTCCCGGGCGGCCGGCGTGGACCAGTCGTGTGGACCCACCAGTCGCCCGACTAGCTGTCCCTGCCGGTCGATGAGGTAGGCGGTGGGCGGCCCCCAGACCCCGTAGAGCTTCCCCGTGACCTCTCCGGACTCGTCGAGGAGGACGGGGGCGACGTAACCACGCTCGGCGGCCGTGCGCTTCACGCGCGCGGGGTCTTCCCTAAAGCTGATCAGCAGGACCTCGAGCCCCTTTGTCCTAAGATCCTGGTACAGCCTGTTGACGGAAGGCAACTCCTCCCGGCAGTCGGGTCACCAGGTCGCCCAGAAGAAGACGAGCACGACCTTGCCGCGCAGGTCGGCAAGGCGCACGGTCTTCCCCTGGAGGTCGGGGAGTGCGAACGCGGGCGCGGGCTTGGGCGGCGCATACGGGACCGCGCCGATCGACGCGAAGTCAGGCTCCGCCGCGGGCGCGGCTCCCACGAGGAACGCCACGGCCAGGCCCGCGAGCGCGACGCGCGCCCTCACGCGCCAACCGACAGATCGAACAGGCATGCGCCTCTCCATGGGGGGGCTTGCTATCAAGTACACCCGTCCTCTCCCCGAATCAACTTGTAAGCTCACGAGGCCTTGCCTCACGGCGGTGAGAGATCAGGCGGGCCGCGAGGAGGCGATCGTGGCGTAGAGCGCGGTCTGCCGGTAGAAGTGGCGCAGGACGTAGTGCTCGTTGATGTCGTGCTGCTGGTTCCCGCTGTTCGCCGCCGGGATCCAGAGCGCGGGGATGCCGAGGACGTCGGTGAAGACGTGTAGAGGGAGCGTGCCCCCGAGGATGGGCAGCGCGACGGGCTCGCCGTCCTCCTGCTCGGCGAGGAGCCGGAGGAGCCAGCCGAACTCCGGGCGGGCCGGCGAGGTGTAGCTCGCGGGCTGCCCCGAGGTCCGCACCGTGAAGGTGATCCCGCGATGCTTCGTCTGGTGGTCGGCCGCCGCGCGCTCGACGATCTCGACCATCGCCAGGAGCGGCGTGTCCGGCGTCAGGCGGATGTCGAGACGGGCGTGGACGGAGCGGGGGATGATCGTGCGCCGGAGTTCGGGTGAGGCGCCGTCGGTCATCAAGTGGTTGACGTTGACGGTCGGCCAGAGGTAGGGCCTCCACACCGCCGTGTCCTTCCACTTGGCGAAGACCTCCTTCGCCTCGCGGTGGAACCGGTCGTGACGGGCGGCGTAGTCGCGCACGCGCGCTTCGATGTCTTCGATGAGGCGCGCGAGCGGCAGCACGGGGTTGGGCACGATGTTGCCGTAGTTGCCCGAGTGGACCGACGCGGCCTGCCCGTTGTCGGCGACGATGTCCACGCTGAGCAGGCCGCGCACGCCCATCACGAGGGTGGGGCGATTCGCGTGCTTTGGCCCGTCGGAGCCGATCAGCACGTGAGCGGCGAGGCGGGCGCGGTGGGCCTGCGCGATCGCCGTGAGGTTCGGGCTCCCGTGCTCCTCCTCGCCGTCGAGGATGATCTTCACCGTCCACTGCGCCGTCCCGGCTCGCAGGGCGTCGAGCGCGCCCAGGACGTTGGCGAGATGCTGGCCCTTGTTGTCGGCGCTCCCGCGCGCCACCACGACGACGTCGTCGAGCGCCTCCGCGTCGAGCGCGCGCGGGTCGACGCGCGCACCCTTGCGGAAGTAGGTGGGCTCGAACGGGCGACACTCGATGGACTCCCAGCGCCATCGGGAGAGGTCGCCCGTCGGCTGGACATCGTAATGCCCGTAGAGCAGGAGGGTCGGCGCGCCGGCGGGCCCGGGGAGCTCCCCGAAGAGCGCGGGGGTGCCACGACCCTCGTCGGCGGCGAGCGGGACGAGCTCGACGCCGACCTCGCTCCAGAACGCGCGGACGGCGTCCACCATCGGCCCCGTGACCTGCCGGCTGATCGTCGGGATGCGCAGGTAACGGTCGAGGAGGTCGAGGCGATCGTGACGACGGGACATACGAGTGGCGGTAGTATAGCTCCGATGACGACGCCGCTTCGGCGGCGCTCCGCCTGCCCTGCCGTTTGTCGCGCCGTCCTTGACGCTGACGGCGCGGCGCGTTAAATTGGCTTGTCATTCAACCCGCGCGTCGTGGCCGCGTCGAGGTACGCGCGCTGGAATGACGCGACCTCAGGGGTGAGAATTATGAGCGGGAGGAGGCGCTGATGTCCGCCGTCGAGGTCCGGTCCCTGTACAGGTCGATGGAGCAGCGCCTCGCTCGCGCCCGCAAAGCGTTCGGCCGGCCGCTCACCCTTTCGGAGAAGATCCTCGTCTCGCACTGCTGGGACTTCGAGCGCCAGAAGTGGGACCGCGGCAGGGCGATCTTGAAGTTGCGTGTCGACCGCGTCGCCATGCAGGACGTCACCGGGCAGATGGCGTTACTTCAATTCATGCACTCGGGACGAAAGCGCGTGGCGGTCCCCTCGACGCTTCACTGTGACCACCTGATTCGTGCCGAGACGGGCAGCGCGGATGACCTCGCCCGTGCGATCAAGGAGAACGAGGAGGTCTACAACTTCCTTCGCTCGGCGTCGAGGAAGTACGGGATCGGCTTCTGGAAGCCGAGCTCCGGGATCATCCACCAGGTCGTCCTTGAGAACTACGCCTTCCCGGGCGGCCTCATGATCGGCGCCGACTCCCACACGCCCAACGGCGGTGGCCTCGGGATGCTCGCGATCGGCGTCGGCGGGGCCGACTGCGGCGAGGTCATGGCGGGGCTCCCGTGGGAGGTGCTCCACCCCAAGCTCATCGGCGTCCGCTTGACCGGGAAGCTCTCCGGGTGGACGGCGCCGAAGGACGTCATCACGTACCTCTGCACGCTCCTGACCGTCAAGGGCGGCACCAACAAGATCATCGAGTACCTCGGCCCCGGCGCCGAGTCGATCAGCGCGACCGGCAAGGGGACGATCTGCAACATGGGCGCCGAGCTCGGCGCAACCACGTCCGTGTTCCCGTTCGACGCGCGCATGGAGGCGTACCTGCGCGCGACCGATCGGGCGGACGTCGCCGAGCTCGCCGCCGAGGTCCGCGCGCACCTCACGCCCGACCCCGAGGTCCTCGCGAATCCCAAGCCCTTCTATGACGAGCTGGTCGAGATCGACCTCGACGCGCTCGAGCCGCACATCGTCGGCCCGCACTCGCCGGACCGCGGTCGGCCGATCTCGAAGCTCGCCGCCGAGGTGAGAGCGAACGGCTGGCCCGCGCGGATCACGAACGCGCTGATCGGCTCGTGCACGAATTCCTCCTACGAGGACATGCGCCGCGCCGCCCACGTCGCCGTGCAGGGGACCAAGGCGGGTCTCCGGGCGAAGGTCCCCTTCTGGATCACGCCGGGCTCCGAGCGGATCTATCAGACGATCAAGCGCGACGGCCTCATCGACACGTTCGCGAAGATCGGCGGCACGGTGCTCGCGAACGCGTGCGGGCCGTGCATCGGCCAGTGGAAGCGGAGCGACGTGCGCGCCGACGAGACCAACACGATCGTGTCGTCGTTCAACCGGAACTTCCCCGGAAGGAACGACGGCAGCGCCGCCACGCTCTCGTTCCTCACGAGCCCGGAGATCGTCACCGCGCTCGCCTTTGCCGGCACGCTCGAGTTCGATCCCGTGCACGGCACGCTCCCCGACGCCCAGGGCAAGCCCATCCGCTTCACGGCGCCCGAGGCCGAGGAGCTGCCGCGCGACGGCTTCGCGCGCGGCGCGGAGGGCTACGAACCGCCCGCGGACGACCCCGACGCCGTCCAGGTCATCGTGCGCCCGAACAGCGAGCGGCTCCAGATCCTCGAGCCGTTCAAGCCGTGGGGCGGCAAGGACTTCGTCGACCTGCCGATTCTGCTGAAGACGAAAGGGAAGACGACCACCGATCACATCTCGCCGGCGGGGCCGTGGCTCCGGTTCCGCGGTCACATCGACAAGATCAGTGACAATATGTTCCTCGGCGCCGTCAACGCCTTCACCGGCGAGGCGGGCAAGGGCGTGCACCCGCTTTCGGGCGGCGAGCCCCAACCGTTCACGAAGATCGCGCGCGACCTGAAGGCCAAGGGTGTGCGCTGGATGGTGATCGGCGACGAGAACTATGGTGAGGGCTCGAGCCGCGAGCACGCGGCCATGTCGCCTCGGTATCTTGGCTGTGCGGTGGTTCTCGTCAAGAGCTTCGCCCGCATCCACGAGACGAATCTCAAGAAGCAGGGCATCCTGCCGCTCACATTCAAGGACCCGCGCGACTACGACCGTTTTGGCGCGCAGGACCGCGTCAGCGTGACCGGCCTCGCGAAGCTGGCCCCCGGCAAGCCCGTGACCGTGACGATCCGGAAGCCCGACGGACGGACGGAGACGATCGAGGCGCTCCACAGTCTCACCGACGAGCACATCGCGTGGTTCAAGGCCGGGTCGGCGCTGAACGCGGCCCAGGGGGAGCGCCCGTAATGGCGGGGAAGGTCAAGATTCCGAAGGGCGACAAGGTCACGATCGACCACGGGAAGCTCCGGGTGCCGGACAATCCGGTGATCGCGTTCATCGAGGGCGACGGCACCGGCCCCGACATCTGGCGCGCGGCCGTGCGTGTGCTGGACGCGGCCGTCGAGCAGGCGTACCGGGGTCGGAAGAAGATCGCGTGGGCCGAGGTCTTCGCGGGGGAGAAGGCCCAGGCCGTGTATGGCCGCGACTGCCCACCCAACCTCCTCCCCGACGAGACGCTCGACGTCATCCGCGAATTCCTCGTTGCCATCAAGGGCCCGCTCACGACGCCCATCGGTGAAGGGTTCCGCTCGCTCAACGTGACCCTTCGGCAAGTGCTCGATCTGTACGTCTGCCTTCGTCCCGTGAAGTACTTCCAGGGCGTCCCGTCGCCCGTCAAGCGGCCGGACAAGGTGGACATGGTCATTTTCAGAGAGAACACGGAGGACATCTACGCCGGCATCGAGTGGGAGCAGGGGACGCCGGAAGCCAAGAAGGTCGTCCGGTTCCTCCAGCAAGAGATGGGCGTCAAGAAGATCCGCTTCCCGGAGACCTCCTCGATCGGTATCAAGCCGGTCTCGAAGGAAGGCTCCGAGCGGCTCATCCGCGCGGCGATCCGCTACGCCATCGAGAACAACCGGAAGAACGTGACCCTCGTCCACAAGGGGAACATCCAGAAGTACACGGAAGGCCTGTTCATGAAATGGGGGTACGCCCTGGCCAAGCGGGAGTTCGGCGACCGGACCGTGTCGTGGGACGACTGCGGCGGCAAGCCCCCCGCGGGCAAGATCCTCTTGAAGGACGCGATCACCGACGCCTTCCTCCAGCAGATCCTCACGCGGCCCGACGAGTTCGACGTGATCGCCGCGCCGAACCTCACGGGCGACCTCCTGTCGGATGCGCTCGCCGCGCAGGTCGGCGGAATCGGCATCGCGCCGGGCGCGAACATCAACTACGAAACCGGGCACGCGCTCTTCGAGGCGACGCACGGGACCGCGCCGAAGTACGCAGGGCAGGACAAGGTCAACCCCGGCTCGGTGATCCTCTCGGGCGAGATGATGCTGCGCTACATGGGATGGACCGACGCGGCGGATCGGATCATCGCGGGTCTGGAGAAGACGATCCAGTCCAGGGTGGTCACCTACGACTTCGCGCGCTTGATGGACGGAGCGAGAGAAGTGAAGTGCTCGGAGTTCGGCACCGCCATCATCCAGAACATGGCGAAGCCGTAGTGCGAGCCGGAGGACGTCGCGGGGCTGGGGCCCCGCCGTCCGAGGCGAGCTTATAAACGAAGAGAGGACACAAGTGCAGGCTCGCCGTCCGAAGATCACGGTGGTGGGCGCGGGCAATGTCGGCGCCTCCGTCGCCCAGTACGCCGTCGAGCGGGAGCTCGGCGACGTCGTCCTCATCGACGTCATCGAGGGCGTGCCGCAAGGCAAGGCCCTGGATCTCGCGCAGGCTGGACCCATTCATCGCTACGATTCAACGTTGATAGGTTCCAACAGATACGACGAGAGCGCGAACTCCGACATCGTCATCATCACCGCCGGCATGGCGCGCAAGCCGGGCATGACACGCGACGACCTCCTGTTCAAGAACGCCGAGATCGTCGGGAGCGTCGTGGACGAGGTCGTGAGGCGCTCGCGGAACGCGATCCTGATCCTCGTGACGAACCCGCTCGACGCGATGGTCCAGCTCGCGTGGAGGAAGTCGGGCTTCCCGCCCCAGCGCGTCCTCGGGATGGCGGGGATCCTCGACTCCGCGCGCTTCAGGACCTTCATCGCCCACGAGCTCGAGGTGTCCGTCGAGAACGTGACCGCGTTCGTCCTGGGCGGCCACGGCGACACGATGGTCCCGCTGCCACGCTACTCGACCGTCGCCGGCATCCCGATCACGGACCTGCTCCCGCCCGACCGCATCGAGGCGCTCGTCAAGCGCACCCGGGATGGCGGCGCCGAGATCGTGAGTCTGTTGAAGACCGGCAGCGCGTACTATGCCCCGGCGGCGTCGACGGTCGAGATGGTCGAGGCGATCGTCAAGGACAAGAAGAAGATCCTGCCCTGCGCCGCCTACCTGGACGGCCAGTACGGCGTGCGCGGGCTCTACGTCGGCGTGCCGGTGAAGCTCGGGCGCGCGGGCGTCGAGCAGGTGATCGAGATCAGGCTCACGCCCGAGGAACAGGCGGCGTTCCAGAAGTCCGCCGCCGCGGTGCGCGAGCTGGTGGACAAACTCAAGCTCTAATGAGTCTCGTGAAATAAGTTGACGGGATTCATCGAGTATCCTGCGATGCTAGGGAATGCCACCAGCCAGCCGCGGATCCCGTCGGGATTTTGCTGCGTTGGAAGCGCGCCGGTTCGAGGCCGCGCGTCTGTTCGCGCGCGGCGCATCGCAGGTGACCGTCGCCCGCACGCTTGGCGCGACGCGGGCAGCCGCCCACCGCTGGTATCACGCCTGGAAGGACGACGGCCGCACGGCCTTGAAGGCCGCGGGCCGAGCGGGGCGCAAGCCGCGGCTCGAGGCGCCGCAGCTCGCGCGGGTCGAAGCCGCGTTGCTCCAGGGCCCCGGGGCTCATGGGTTCGCCACGGAGCTGTGGACATTGCCGCGCGTGGCGACGCTCATCGAGCGGCTTACGCGCGTGCGGTACCACCCGGGCCACGTCTGGTACATTCTGCGGCGCCTCGGGTGGTCGCTCCAGCGCCCGACGCGCCAAGCGCGCGAGCGCGACGAGGGCGCGATCGCGGAGTGGAAGCGCCGCCGCTGGCCGCAGGTAAAAAAAACGCGCGGCGCCGGCGCGCCTGGATCGTCTTCGAAGATGAAAGCGGCGTCTCCCACCGGCCGGTCGTCCGCCGCACGTGGGCCCCGCGGGGCCACCCGCCGGTCCTGACCCACACGGCCGGGAACTGGACGCGCTTGTCGATCGCGGCGGCGTTGGCCTTTCGCTGGGACGGCCGCCGCCCCCGCTGCTACTTCCAGACGCGGCCCGGGAGCTACAACGATGTCGCGCTGATCGCCTTCCTGCGCGCGCTCAAGCGTCACTTCCCTGGGCGCCCCATCATCCTGGTGTGGGACGGGCTGGGTGGGCACAAGAGCCGCGTGATGCTGCGGTATCTCGCGCGCGCCCGGACGTGGCTCACGGTCGAACGCCTGCCCGGCTACGCCCCGGAGTTGAATCCTGTCGAGCAGATCTGGGGCAACATCAAAGGGCGCGAGCTCGCCAACCTGTGCCCGGCCGACATCCTTGCGCTCCGCGGGCCACTGCGCGCAGGCTTCGCTCGCATCCGTCGGCGGTCGACCCTGGCCATCGGCTTCTTGCGGCACGCGGGGCTGTCGTTCTGACATGATCGTTACTCTATTTCACGAGACTCATTAGAGGGGGAGGGTACGATGGCGAAGCCAATCCCGGACGGGTTCCACGCGATCACCCCGGCACTCACCGTCCGTAACGGGGCCCAGGCGATCGACTTCTACAAGCGCGCATTGGGAGCCGAGGAGGTGATGCGCATCCCCGGCCCCG
>QHSX01000061.1 GCA_003221695.1 Candidatus Rokuibacteriota bacterium | reverse complement strand
CGGAATGCGACCGCGGACGGACATGGGCCTTGACGCAGCAAGAGGCGCAGGAGAAGAAACTGCGCGATCAGGGCGTCCTCCCGCGGCCCCCCACGATGTACGTCTGCCTCCCCGACACCGGGGACCCGCTCGGGCCGAAGAAGTGAGAGCGACTCGCTAACGTCTCAATCCACTTTTTGGCCATTCCCGCCTGCGGCCTGACGGTAGTGCTCGATCGCGGCGTGATCGCGGTGACGGCTACGCTCCGCGCTCGTCACGGTCTGGAAGTTGTGGTTGGATTCGACGATCCGCCCGCGCCCCGCTTCTAGAACCCCTCCACCACGAGGGCCGGGACCGCCAACCGGCCCTCGTTTCGTTCTCAAAACTCACTCGTCAATCTGGCGAGCCTTTCACTGCTGAGCCGGGTCCTCTGTTGTCGAAGTCGTTGAGATGCCTTCGCCCGGCTGGGTGGCACTCTGCTTGCGTTCCTTGGCCCGGAAGTAGCAGAAAGGGGGACGGTGACGCTCCACAAACCGGTCACGCTCCTATTGTTCGTTCTGCTGGGCACGGTCGCCGTCGCGTCGGCTCAGCTACGGTATGTGGACAGTCAGGGCGTGGTGCACTGACGCCGGAGCAGATCCCGCCGGAGTACCGGGAGAAGGCGGCACGGCCGAAGCTCCCGGATATCGACGCCGTGAAAGGCGAAAACCCGGCGGCGCGAGCGCGACGCAAGGCAGTCGAGACCGAGGCGGCCGAGAAGGATGTTCGGGCGGGGATGGAACACTTCTGCGCAAGGGTTGAGATAGTTGGCGGCATCAGGTCTGAGCGAATCCAATGCGACGAGTTTTACCGCAGAGGCGGGCAAGCAAAATGCCACAGGCGCTTCGATGAATCATTGTGCTCCCCGAGCGCGCCATGGTGACGCGGCGAGGAGGATCCTTTAGTCGAGCAGTCCGGCAAGTCCGGCATCTTTCTCCTTGGCCTCGCAGCCGCCGTGCTGGAAGGCCAGGTTAGACGTTTGCACCACGTCGCAGCTGTCGTTGGTGGTCGTCGTAAACCCGTCTTTGCAAGTGATCTCGCACTTCTCCTTCTTCGCACAAGCCGTCACGGGCATCATGAGAAGAATGAGAAGCCCGAAAGCCAAGCCCTTGTTCAACGCGCGCATGACCTCCTCTCGCGACGTGTACCATTCACTTTATCGGGAGATGGGTCCGGATGCGGCATAAAAAGTGTTGCGGCCGGGTCGAGCAGCGAACATCCTCGACAACATCTCGCGCGATGCGAGATCAGTGGGGCTGCCTGCTGGGGGTCCTCGGGGGTCCTTGCCGAGCTGCTGATCGACGACGTACTCCCCGAACTCGCCGCGAAAGTGAAGGGTGTGGTAGCGTTCGGGCTGGATCGCTACTTGGGCGTCGGGGGCTCGCCGCGATGGTGCTCTTGCCGCCACTTCTGGCTCGCTGCCTTGAGGTGCTCCGCGTTGGCATACATCTGTGCCCAGCAGGCGCCGAGTGTGACCACGCCACAGGCGATGCCGACGGCAACAATGGCAGCGCCCAGTGACTAAGTCGGCCGGCGGCCGATGAGCGAGAGACCGCGGATCGACACGACGACCGCGCCGTGCTGGTTGCGCATCTCGATGAGCGAACGGATGATGCCCCGGTCGGGCTTGCTGCGCGAGGGAATCGCCTCGAGGATCGTCATCCGGCCCGCCAGTGTGTCGCCGGGGCGGACCGGCTCGAGCCATCGCAGCTCGTCGATGCCCGGCGAGCCGAGGCTGGCGGCGTCGTGCAGCAGGCCGTCGTAGAGGATCCGCATCAGCAACGAGCCCGTGTGCCAGCCGCTCGCGAGCAGGCCGCCGTAGATCGAGCGCTTCGCCGCTTCCTCGTCGGTGTGGAACGGTTGCGGATCGAACTCCCGGGCGAAGGCGAGGATGCGCTCTTTCGTGATCGTCCGGGCGCCGAGCTCGATCACGTCGCCGGGCTTGAAGTCCTCGAAGTAGCGCACGGTCAGGAGGCGGCCGGCGCCGGCGCGCCCATCGGGGGCGAGAGGATCGGCTCCTCGCGGATCGCGAGCGCGAGCCCAGCGGCGAGGAACCCCATGAGCGCCGCCGAGACGAAGGCGATCGTGTAGGCGCCGGTCCACTCGTAGACCCACCCCGCGAGCGCCGCGCCGAGCGCGGCGCCGACCTGGTGCGCGAAGAAGATCCAGCCCGACAGCTCGCCGACCGAGTAGCGTCCGAAGATATTGGCGGTCAACGTGGTCGTCGGCGGCACCGTCGAGATGTAGTTGAGGCCGAAGATCGCCGCCCAGAGGTGGAGCGACGGCGCGTTCCAGACGTAGAGCAGGAACAGGAGGGACAGGCCGCGCACGAAGTAGTAGAAGGCGAGCGGGCCGCGGCGCCCGAACCGGTCGCAGATCCAGCCCGAGCCGACCGTCCCCAGCACGTTCATCGCGCCCATCACGCCCAGCGCGGTCCCCGCCTGAAGCTCGCTGAAGTTGTGCTCGAGCGCGTGCGGCATGAAGTGAGTGAGCACCATGCCGTTGGACGTGTAGCCGCAGACGAAGAAGGTCGCCATCAGGAGCCAGAACTGCGGTACCCCGAGCGCGTCGAGGACCGACACCCGCTGCGCCTTCTGGGCAGCCGCGGCCTGCGCCGCGGTCTCGAGGGGCCCGGTCGCGCCGTAGGGCCGGAGCCCGCGCTCGGCGGGATCGTCGCCCACGAGCCAGACGGCGATCGGGAGCACGAGCACGAGCAGGCCGACGCCCTGCCAGAGGAAGCTCATCCGCCAGCCGAACGCGAGCGTCAGCCCGGTCGCGAGCGGGATGACGATGAGCTGGCCGGCGGACATGCCGCCGGCGGCGATCCCGATCGCGACGCCGCGGCGCGCCTCGAACCAGCGCGCGGCGACGGTCGACGCGGTCGTCAAGGCGAGGCCGCCGGCGCCGAGCGCCATGAGGAGCCCGGTCGTGAGGTAGACGTGCCAGAGCCGCTGCACGAACGCCGCGCCGATCGCGCCGGCGCCCAGCAGCACGAGCGCGACGGTGACCACGCGGCGCGGTCCCCAGCGGTCGGCGAGCCGGCCGACGACCGGCCCGGCCGCGCCGAGGAGGAGGAGCGAGATGGCGGCGGCGCCGGAGAGGGCCCCCCGACCCCAGCCGAACTCCGCTTCCATGGGCTTGATGTAGACGCCGAAGACCGACCGCAGCCCGGAGCCGGCCATCATGCAGAGGGTGACCGCGCCGAGGACGACCCACGCCGGATGGATCCGCCGGGGAGAGGGCATGCGCTTATGATGCCAGCACCCGGCCCCGGCGATTCACCGGGGCTCGCGCGCGTCAGTCCGCGACCCGGGCCGTCACCGCGCGCCTGAAGGTGAGCGCGTCGCCCTCGGCGTCGACGACGACCGTGTCGCCGTCGACGAACTCGTGCTCGAGCAGCCGGAGCGCGAGCGGGTCCTGGATCAGGCGCTGGATGGTTCGCTTGAGCGGCCGCGCGCCGAACGTCGGATCGTAGCCTTCCCGGCCGAGGAGCGCCTTGGCGGCGTCGGTGACCTCGAGCTGGAGGCGCTTGGCCTCGAGACGGCGCTGGAGGTGGCCGAGCTGGATCTCGACGATCCGCGCGATCTCCTCACGCCCGAGGGCGTTGAAGATCACCACCTCGTCGATCCGGTTGAGGAACTCCGGCCGCAGGGCGTTCCCGAGCTCCTGCATGATCAGCGGCCGCACCTTCTCGGGGCGCTCGTACTCGCGGAAGATGTGGCTGCCCAGGTTCGACGTCATGATCAGCACGGTGTTGCGGAAGTCGACCGTCCGACCGTGCCCGTCCGTGAGCCGGCCCTCGTCCAGCACCTGGAGGAGCACGTTGAACACGTCGGCGTGCGCCTTTTCGATCTCGTCGAACAGCACGACCGCGTACGGCCGCCGCCGCACCGCCTCGGTGAGCTGCCCCCCCTCCTCGTAGCCGACGTAGCCGGGCGGCGCGCCGATCAGGCGCGCGACGGTGTGCTTCTCCATGTACTCGGACATGTCGATCCGGATCATCGCCCGCTCGTCGTCGAAGAGGAACTCGGCGAGCGCCCGGGCCAGCTCGGTCTTGCCCACGCCCGTGGGCCCGAGGAACAGGAAGGACCCGATCGGACGATTGGGATCGGACAGCCCCGAGCGGGCCCGCCGGACGGCGTTGGAGACGGCGCGGATCGCGTCGTCCTGGCCGACCACCCGCTGCGCGAGCCGCTCCTCCATGCGGACGAGCTTCTGGATCTCGCCCTCGAGCAGCCGGGTCACGGGGATCCCGGTCCACTTGGCGACGGTGGTGGCGATGTCCTCTTCGTCCACCTCCTCGCGCAGCATGCGGCCCTGGGCGTGCTGGTCGTGGAGCTGCGCCTCGAGCTCGGCGAGCCGCTTCTCGAGGGTGAGGAGCGTGCCGTAGCGGAGCTCGGCCGCGCGGTTCAGGTCGCCGCGGCGCTCGGCGTCGGCCATCGCGTGCCGGGCGGCCTCGATCTCCTCCTTGATCTTACCGATCCGGGTGATCCCTGCCTTCTCCGCCTGCCAGCGCGCCTTGAGGCCAGCGCTCTTCTCCTGGAGCTCGGCCAACTCGGCGTCGATCTTCGCGAGCCGCTCGCGCGAGACCGGGTCGTCGTCGCGGGCGACCGAGACGCGCTCGATCTGGAGCTGCATGATACGGCGCTCGATCTCGTCGATGTCCTGGGGCATCGAGTCGATCTGCATCCGGATGCGCGCGGCCGCCTCGTCCACGAGGTCGATCGCCTTGTCGGGCAGGAAGCGGTCGGTGATGTAGCGGTGCGAGAGCACGGTCGCGGCGACGAGCGCCGTGTCCTTGATCTTCACCTTGTGGTGCACCTCGTACTTGTCCTTGAGGCCCCGGAGAATCGCGATCGTGTCCTCCACGGAGGGCTCGCGCACCATCACCGGCTGGAAGCGTCGCTCCAGCGCCGGATCCTTCTCGACGTGTTTCCGGTATTCGTCCAGCGTCGTCGCCCCGACACAGCGCAGCTCACCGCGCGCGAGCGCGGGCTTGAGCATGTTCGCCGCGTCCACCGCGCCCTCGGCCGCACCCGCTCCCACGAGCGTGTGCAGCTCGTCGATGAAGCAGATGATGCGGCCCTCGGCCTCGGTGATCTCCTTGAGAACCGCCTTCAGCCGGTCCTCGAACTCGCCCCGGTACTTCGAGCCCGCGACGAGCGCGCCGATGTCGAGCGCGACGAGCCGCTTGCCACGCAGCCCCTCGGGGACATCGCCGGCGACGATGCGCTGCGCGAGCCCTTCGACGATGGCGGTCTTGCCGACGCCCGGCTCGCCGATGAGCACGGGATTGTTCTTGGTCCGTCGCGAGAGCACCTGGATGACCCGGCGGATTTCCTCGTCGCGCCCGATCACGGGATCGAGCTTGCCCCGGCTCGCCAAGTCGGTGAGGTCGCGCGAGTAACGCTGGAGCGCCTGGTACTTCTCCTCGGGACTGGGGTCGGTGACCCGCTGCGTCCCGCGCACCTCCGCGAGCGCCTTGTAGACGGCTTCCGCCGTCACGCCGTTCTGCGCGAGCACGCGGCCGGCGGCGCCGTCGCGATCCTGCGCGAGCGCGATCAGGAGGTGCTCGGTCGAGACGTAGTCGTCCTTGAGGCGGAGGGCCTCCGCCTGCGCGCGCTCGAGGCCCTGCCTCGTGCGCTCGCCCAGGTACTGGCCGCTTCCGCCGCGGACCGCGGGGAGCTTGGCAAGCTCGGCCCCGAGCGTCTGCTGGATCGTGTCGGGACGGGCCCCGAGCTTGGCAAGGAGGGGGCCGACGATCCCCTCGCGCTGCTCGATGAGGGCGGCGAGCAGGTGCTCGGGCTCGATCGCCTGGTGGTTCTGCTGCTCCGCCAGCGACTGGGCGGCCTGCAGCGCTTCCTGCGCCTTGATCGTGAACTTGTCCAGTCTCATCCTCGGGTACCCTTCCTAGGCTCGCCTCGGCCGGCGGGGCCCCAGCCCCTGCGACGGCCTGCGGCTCGCACTACTCCTGGTAGGCGCGCGGGTTGTCTCCGCGCTGCGCCTTGAGCTTTTCGTAGAGGTCGCGTTCGGCCGGCGTCAGGTCGTTGGGCATCACGATCTTCACCGTGACGATCTCGTCTCCCGCCCCGCCGCCCCTGAGGCGCGGCATCCCGTAGCCCGGGAGCCGGAACGCGCGGCCGCTCGACGTGGCCGGCGGGATCTTCATCGACACGCGGCCCCTGAGCGTGGGGACGTCGATGGTCGTGCCGAGCGCGGCCTCGGGCGCCGTGATCGGCACCGACACGTGGAGGTCGTCGCCCCGGCGCTCGAAGAGCGGATGCGGTGAGACCGTCACGGTGAGGTAGAGGTCGCCGCGGGCCCCGACGCCCTGGGCGCCCTCGCCGGAGACGCGGACCCGCTGGTCGCTCTTGACGCCCGCCGGGATCTTGACGTCGACCTGCCGGCGCGCGCGCTGCCAGCCCGCGCCGTGGCAGGTCGCGCACGCCTGGCCCTTGACGTTGCCGGCGCCCCGGCAGGTCGGGCATGGCTCGTCGAGGTCGAGCGCGAACGTCCGGCGCGTGCCGTTGAAGGCTTCCTCGAGCGTGATCTCGACGTTCGCCTGGACGTCCTGCCCGGGACGGGCCCGGCGCTCCCCGAACAGGTCCTCGGCGTCCGCGCCCACGCCCCAACCGGCGCGCCGACCGCCGAGATCGCCGAACACGGCGCGGAAGAACTCGGAGAAGTCCCCGAGATCGCCGCCGTATTGGACCCTGAAGTCGCCTGGGGCGCCGGGTTGGGCTTGGGCGTGGCGCTGCCAGTCCGGGCCGAGCGCGTCATAGCGCTGGCGCTTCTCGGGATCCGAGAGGACTTCGTACGCTTCGCTGATCTCCTTGAACCGCTCGCCGGCGTCCTTCGTCTTGGCGACGTCGGGGTGATGCTTGCGGGCGAGTCTTCGGTAGGCAGATTTGAGGGTCTTGTCGTCGGCGTTCCTGTCGACACCGAGGATCCGATAGTAGTCCTTGAATTTGACGCTCATCGCCAGACCCTACAAAGAGTATAGCAGATGATTTTAGTGTCTCTCGCTCAGTGGCTCCCAAAATCGGAAAGGACTAACGCATGTAAGGCATCGAAAAACAAAGTATTTCTATTCAGTTAGGAGACAGATCCCGTCAGGCGTCATCCCCGACTGACCGTGAAGGCCACGTAAAGTGACATCTGGCCACGCTGGAGGAGGAAGGCGACCTGGTCGCCTTCCTTGACGTCGCGGGTGGCGCGCTCGAAGTCGGCAAGGCTTCGAACGTTGGTGAGGACGTTCTGGCGCTTGATCTGTTTGACGATGTCGCCGCGCTGGACTCCTGCCTCGGCAGCGGCGCTGCCCTCCTCGACGCGTGTGACGAGCACGCCATCGGTCGACTTCAAGTTGAACCGCTGTGCGAGCTCGGACGTGATCGGTCGCACCTCGAGCCCGAGCAGTGACCGCGGCCGCCCGGTCGGGCGCTCGCGCGCCTCGCGCTCGTCGGGCGCCTCGCCGACCTTGATCTCGATGGTCTTCTCGCCCTGGCCCCGCCAGACTTTCACCTTGGCAGACTGGCCGGGTGAGAACAGGCCGACCGCGCGCTGCAGGTCCACCGGCCCCTCGAGCCTCTTACCGTCGAACTCGGTGAGCACATCGCCGCGCTGGATTCCGGCCTTCGCGGCCGGGCTGTCGGGCACGATGTCGCTGACGAGCACGCCCTGGGCGTCCTTGACGCCGAACTCACGCGCCAACTCGGGCGTCAACTGCTGGATCTGGACGCCGAGCCATCCGCGAGTCACGCGTCCCTTATCGAGCAGCTCCGTGTAGATCTTGCGTGCCATGTTCGACGGGATCGCGAACCCGATGCCCGAGCCGCCGGCGACGATCGCCGTGTTGATGCCGATCACCTCGCCCTGCATGTTCACCAGGGGCCCGCCGGAGTTGCCCGGATTGATCGCGGCGTCGGTCTGGAGGAAATCGTCGAACGGCCCCTGGCCGATCTGGCGCGCCTTGGCGCTGATGATCCCCGCCGTCACCGTCGCCTGCAGACCGAACGGCGAGCCGACGGCGAGCACCCAATCGCCGACCTGGACACGGTCGGAGTCGCCGACCTTCGCGGCCCGGAACGTGCCCTTACCGTCGTCGAGCCGGAGCGTCGCGAGGTCGGTCTTCCGGTCGAGCCCGACGATCTTCGCCTTGTGCTTGTTGCCGTCGAGCGTGATCACCTCGATGTCCGTCGCGCGCTCGACGACATGCGCGTTGGTCAGGGCGATCCCCTTGGGGTCCACGATGACGCCGGAGCCGAGGCTCCGCAGCGGGATGCGCTCGGGCAGCTCCCCGAAGAAGCGGCGGTAGAACTCCTCGCCGAAGAACTCCTCGAACGGCGTGCGCCCCTGGAGGCCGGCGCCCCGCGACACCGTGTTGATGTTGATGACGGACGGCTTGATCGTCTCCGCCACCGCGGCGAACGACACGGTCGGCAGGGGCATCTGGACCGGCACGATGGGCGGCTGGGCCTGGGCCGTCGCGGCTGGCCCCGGTGACTGTCCGAGCTCGATCCGGCTCTTGGCGACGGCGCCCAGCGTGACGCCGATCAGCAGGGCGACCGCGACTACACCCAGGAACGTGTTCCGCCTGAACTGCATCATCGGCTCCACTCCTCCTGTGAACCCACGCCGTCGCCGGCCAGGGCACGCCGGAGCGGTTCGCCCTCCAGCGTCTCCAGGCGCTTGAGCTCCTGCGCCGCCGCCACGAGGATGGCCTTCTTGGTCGTGAGGATCCCGCGCACCCGATCGTGGGTCCGGTCGAGGATCGCGCGGATCTCCGCGTCGATCGTTCGCGCGGTCTCCTCGCTGTAGTCTCGCTCGCCGCCCATCCCCGTGCCCCTGAGGAAGAGCGGCGTGCGCTCGCCGAACGTCGCCAGCCCCACGCGCTCGGACATGCCGTACTTCGTGACCATGAGGCGCGCGATCTCCGTCGCGCGCTCGAGGTCGTTGTGCGCGCCCGTGGAAACCTCGCCGTAGACCAGCTCCTCGGCCACGCGGCCACCCAGGAGCACCGCGATCCGGTCCTCAAGCTCTCGACGCGTCATGAGGAAGCGGTCCCCGGTGGGCAGCTGATAGGTCATCCCGAGCGCGGCAACCCCGCGCGGGATGATCGTCACCTTGTGCACCGGGTCGGCGTTGACGACCGATGAGGCCACGAGCGCGTGGCCCATCTCGTGGTGGGCGACGATGTCGCGCTCTTTCTCCGAGAGCACTCGGCTCTTCTTCTCGAGGCCCGCGACGACGCGATCGATCGCTTCTTCGAAGTCGGCCATGCCCACGGCGTCCTGCTCCTTCCGCGCCGCGAGCAGCGCCGCCTCGTTGACGATGTTCGCAAGGTCCGCGCCCGCGAAGCCGGGCGTCCGGGCGGCGATCACACCCAGGTCGACGCTCGGCGCCAGGACGACGTTCCGGGCGTGCAATCTCAAGATCGCCTCCCGGCCGCGGATGTCCGGCTTGTCCACGACCACCTGACGGTCGAAGCGGCCCGGGCGCAGGAGCGCCTGGTCGAGGACCTCGGGCCGGTTCGTCGCGGCCATGATGATGACGCCCTTGGACGAGTCGAAGCCGTCCATCTCCGCGAGCAGCTGGTTCAGGGTTTGCTCGCGCTCATCGTGGCCGCCCACGAACCCGGTCACCCCCGCCCGCGACTTGCCGATCGCGTCCAGCTCGTCGATGAAGACGATGCACGGCGCCTTGTCCTTCGCCTGCTCGAACAGGTCACGCACGCGGGCGGCGCCGACGCCGACGAACATCTCGACGAACTCCGAGCCGGAGAGGGTGAAGAACGGCACGTCGGCCTCACCCGCCACCGCGCGCGCCAGGAGCGTCTTCCCCGTGCCAGGCGGGCCGACGAGGAGCGCGCCCTTCGGGATCCGGCCGCCGAGCCGCTGGTATTTCTTGGGGTTCCGGAGGAAGTCGACGACCTCGACCAGCTCGGCCTTCGCCTCGTCGACGCCCGCCACGTCGGCGAAGGTCGTCTTCAGCTCCTTCCGGTCGTAGATCTTGTGCTTGGACCGGCCAAACGACAACGCCTGCGTCGGCCCGCCGCCGACCCGGCGCATCAGGAACATCCAGATCCCGACCATGATGCCGAGCGGGAGGACCCAGCCGAAGAAGAGGTCGCGCACGAAGGTCGACTCGATCTTGCCCGTAAACTCGACCCGGTGCGCCTCGAGCTCGGTGACGAGGCGCGCATCGTCGATGCCGGGGATGCGGGTGACGGTGAAGACGCGGACCTCGGAGCTCGAGCCGAGCAGCTCGCGCAACCGGTCCCCGGCGCCGCCGGGCGCGGTCGGCAGGGCGTCGGGCTTGGCGACACCCCGGATCTCGCGATCGGTGATCGCGACGCGCTCGATCTTGTCGGCTCGCAGCAGCCCGAGGAACTGCGACATCGGCAGCTCCACAGTCCGGGGCGCCAGGAGCCAGGACTGTAGGAACGACAGCACGACCATCGTGACGAGCAGGTACGCGAGTGTGAACTGGAAGCGCTGGGACAGCTGCGGCTTCATCGAGGGCCTCAGGAGTGATGCTAGCCTCCGGGATGCAGTGTGTCAAACGCGCGGGGGTGCTTTTCTCCTTGACACTCCAAGCCCTTTGACCTAAAAGTTGGCGCTGATCGGGCCTGTGAATTAGCGAACAAGCGTGTCGCGAGTGTAGGGTCGGCCAACGTCGCCGTTGAGCTCTAATCCGGGAGCCAGGGTGCGGGATCTCCGCGTGGTCCGGCAGGCCGTCTGGGCGGCCGTGCCGGTCGCGGCGCTGCTCCTCACGGTGACCGCGCTGCCAGCGGCAGCCCAGGAGGCCGCCAAGGAGCCCGCGTACCGCGCCTTCCCCTTGATCGGCTCCCGGCTCGCCGTCTGGGCGGTCGCGCAGCTCCACCTGAACTTCGCGGCGTTCATCCTGGGCGTTCCGATCTTCGCGGTCATCATCGAGATCATCGGCTGGCGCACGCGTCAGGAGCAGTACGATTGGCTCTCCCACGAGTTCGTGAAGCTCATCTTCGCCGCCTTCTCCACGACCGCCCTCCTGGGCGCGTTTCTCCTGTTCCTGTTCGTCGGCTACTACCCGAAGTTTTGGACGTACATGACCTCGATTTTCTTCCCGACCTACTGGATCTACGCGCTGCTCTTCTTCGCCGAGACGTTCACGGTCTACCTCTGGTACTACGGCTGGGAGTGGCTCAGCGGACCGCGAAAGTGGATCCACGTGGGCCTGGGCGTCCTCTCGAACCTGTTCGGCACAGCGATCCTCCTCATCGGGAACTCCTGGGTCACGTTCATGATGTCGCCCGCCGGCGTCACCGAGACCGGCGCGCTCAAGGGATCCGTCTGGGCCGCGATCAACAACTACACGTGGATGCCGATCAACATCCACCGGCTGATCGCCAACATCGTCTTCGGCGGCACGATCGCCGCGGCGTACGCCGCCTTCCGCTTCCTCAACGCGACGACCGACGAGGAGCGCGCGCGCTACGACTGGATGGGCTACATCGGCAACTTCGTCGCGCTCTCCGCGTTCATCGTCCTGCCCTTCGCCGGCTACTGGCTCGGCCGCGAGATCTACGCCTTCAACCAGACGATGGGCATCACGATGATGGGCGGATTCATGTCGTGGCTCTGGATCATCCAGGCCATCCTGATCGGCGTCCTCTTCCTCGGCTCGAACTACTACCTCTGGCTCGGCATGGAACGGATCCCCGGCTCCGAGCGCTACCGGAAGTACGTGCCCTACATGCTGACGATCCTCGCGATCGGCTTCATGGTGTGGGCGACACCGCACAGCCTGATCGTGACCCTCGAGGAGGCCCGGGCGATGGGAGGCACGCACCACCCCTTCCTCGGCTTCTTCGGCGTCATGTCGGCCAAGAACACGGCCGTGAACCTCATGATCCTCACGACGTTCCTCTCGTACGTCCTGTACCGCCGCGCCAACCGGCTCTCGATCCGGCCCTGGGTGGTGACCGGTATGGCGATCCAGTGGGCCGCCTTCTGCGTCGCCGCGGCGATCGTGGTCTTCTACGGGGTGTACGGCTACTTCGTCGAGTCGATCGTTCGGATCGGGTTCTCCGTCTACCAGGTGGGCGCGGTGCTCGGCGCGATCGTCCTGGTGATGACGATCGACATCCCGATGTTCCGCGGCGCCAAGTCCACCGGGACGATCCGGTGGGGCCGCATCCCGGCACGCTCGCAGTACGTCCTGATCCTGCTCGCCGTCACCTTCACCTGGCTCATGGGACTCATGGGCTTCGCGCGGTCGGGCATCCGACAGTATTGGCACGTCTACGGCATCCTGCGCGACACGTCGGTCGATGCGGTGACGCCGGCGCTCGGCTATGCGGCCAACATGATCACGACCGTCACCGTCGTCTTCTTCGCCCTCGTGATGTTCATCTTCTGGCTCGGCGGCCTCTCCGAGAAGGGCAAGGCGGGGGCGCACGGCGCGGCGGCGATGCCGGTGATCGCCGGCGGAAGCGAGGACCCGCGGTAGCGATGCGTGTTCCGGTCGGGCTCAAGCTCAGCGTCTTCTCGCTCGCCGTGATGGGCGCGTACACGTACTTCGCGAACTCGATTCCCCAGATCGAGTCGAAGCCCCCGGAGGAGCTCTCCCTCGAGGGCGGCAACGTCACGCCGGTGCAGCTGGTGAAGGCGGGGGAGCAGATCTTCCACACGAAAGGCACGTGCGAGGTCTGCCACAAGATCGGCGAGAAGGGCACGCGCGCCCCTGACCTGGCCGGGGTCGGCGCCCGCGCCGCCAAGCGCAAGCCAGGCGTCACCGCCAAGCAGTACCTGATCGAAGCGCTCCTCGATCCCGGCGCCTACCTCGTCGAGGGGTACCCGAACATCATGCCGCGCGTCGACAAGCCGCCCATCGGGCTCAACCGGTCCGAGCTGTGGGCGATCGTGGCCTTCCTCGAGTCGCTCGGGGGCGCCGTCGACGTGACGCTCGACGACATTCCAAAGACGGCCGGCGCCGCGGCGGCCGGAGGGGCGGCGGCCGAGCTCAAGCTGCCGGGCGACCCGAGGGCGGGCGAAGCGGTGTTCGCTGGAAAGGGGGCCTGCATCGCCTGTCACAAGGCGGGGAAGATCGGTGCCTCGCCCGTCGGGCCCGACCTCTCGCAGATCGCCAAGATCCAGACACCCGAGTACATCATGGGCAAGATCCTGAACCCGGCGGCCATGGGGACCGTGGCGGGCTATCCGAAGGGCGTCATGCCGCCGATGTTCGGCCAGACGCTGACGGCGAAGGAGTACGTCGACCTCGTCGCCTTCCTGCTGACGCTCAAATGACGTCCGCATGAGCTTCCTCCGCTCGCGCTTCGTCCAGGCCGTCGTGATCCTCGTCGGCGCGTTCGTGGTGCTGCGCTTCGGCATCCGTCCGCCCGCGCCCTGGAGCGTGATCCAGATCTATATGGCCGTGGTGGTCCTGGCGGTGCTCATCTACGTCTCGTCGGACACGGACTCGTGGCGCTCCTTCGTCGACCCGATCCGCGCGACGCTCGTCGATCCGGGCCGGCGGCCGGTGCGCCTCGTGCTCGCGGTCCTCCTGCCGATCCTGCTCGGCTACTACGCCTACACGCAGGCGGCGGCGGGCCCGGAGGCGCCCGCGGAGCTGCGGGCGGTGCATCCGGCGCCGCCGAGCTCCATCCAGTTCCGGTCCAAGGAGATCAACATCTCGGGCGTCGACAACCCGCTCCGCAAGGACGCGGCGAACGTGAAGAAGCACGTCGCGGCGGGGGGCGAGATCTACGTCCGGAACTGCATGTATTGCCACGGCGACAATCTCGACGGGCACGGACGCTTCGCCGCGGCGCTGAACCCCCCACCGGCCAACTTCGAGGATCCCGGGACGATCGCGATGCTGCAGGAGTCGTACCTCTTCTGGCGGATCGCGAAGGGTGGGCCGGGCCTGCCCAGGGAATCGACGCCGTGGAGCTCGGCGATGCCGGCGTGGGAAGACCGCCTGACCGAGGAGCAGATCTGGCAGGTCACCCTGTACCTGTACGACGCGACCGGCCAGGAGCCGCGGCGCTGGGAGACGGCGCACTGATGCGTCCTGACTCCACGGGCCTCGGACGGCCGCACCGCGCCGCCCGCACCCTCTTCGCGAGCGCGTGCCTCGTGGCAGTCGCCCTTCTCGCGGTGGCTTCGCCGGCGGGAGCGCAGCAGGGTGATGCCCAGGCCGGGAAGGCGGTCTACGAGAAAAAGTGCGCGCTGTGCCACGGGGAGAAGGGCGACGGCAAGGGGCCGGCCGCCGACCTCCTCGATCCGCGGCCGCGCGATTTCACCACGGGGATTTACAAGATCCGCACCACGCTGAACAAGGCGCCGACGGACCGGGACCTCTTCGACGTGATCACCCGCGGCATGCCGGGCACGTTCATGCCGGCGTGGGACATCCTGCCAGAAAAGGACCGGTGGAACCTGGTCGCCGATCTCAAGACGTTCGCGCCGGACAAGTTCAAGGAGACGCCGAAGAAGCAGGAGCTGCCGAAGGAGGTCGCCTCGTCGCCGGAGTCGATCAAGCGGGGCAAGGAGATGTACGAGGCGATCGAGTGCAACAAGTGTCACGGCGCCGAGGGCCGGGCCGACGGTCCCTCGCGCGCCGAGCTCAAGGACGAATGGGGCCATCCGATCCGGCCCGCGAATCTGACGAAGCGGTGGAACTTCCGCGGCGGCGGCGGCCGCGCCGAGATCGCGATGCGGCTCGCGACCGGCGTGCTCGGCACGCCCATGCCGTCGTTCGTCGACTCGGTCGAGAAGCCCGAGGACCTCTGGCACCTGGCGAACTACATCGCGTCCCTCGGGCCCGAGGCGCCCAACTACGCGACGCTCCTGTCGGCCCAGGCGGCGAAGGGCGACATCCCGAACGACCCCGACGCGGAGTTCTGGCGGCGGATCGCCCCCCAGAACATTCCCCTGGTGGGCCAGGTGACCATCGACCCGAGGAACTTCAATCCCTCCATCGACATGGTGGTCCTGCGAGCCGCGTGGAACGACAAGGAGATCGCCTTCCACGTGGTCTGGGACGACCCGACGCAGTCGGCGGTGGACGCCGCGAGGAAGGCGTTGCCCGACGCCGTCTCGCTCCAGTTTCCCCGGAAGGTCGCCGAGGGCGCGGAGCGCCCGTACTTCCTCATGGGCGGAGACGCGGACGCCGTGTACCTGCTGCGATGGGAGACGGGCAAGGGCGCGACCGAAGCGACCGCGAACGGGCCGACCAGGATCACGCCGCTCGCGGGCAGCGAGGCGACGGGTACGGCCGTGTACGCGAACGGCCAGTACCGACTCGTCCTCAAGCGCCCGCTCGCGTCGAAGGGCCCCGACCGGCCCACGTTCCAACCGGCGGTCTTCCTGCCGATCGCGTTCCAGGCGTGGGACGGCGGCGCCGGGGAGACCGGGACGAAGATGTCCCTGACCTCATGGTACTATCTGCGGCTGGAGGAGCCTCAATCGAACCGCCGTTTCGTCGTTCCTCCGGTCGTGGCGATCCTCACGTTGGCGGCGATGCTGCTCGTGGTTCGCGTCGCGAACAAACGCGCGTAACCTCGCGGGTGGAGGAGTAAAGAGCAATGCGGAGAGCACTCGGAGCTGTCCTGGCGGCGGCGGTCGTGGCGGGCGTCCTCCTGTTCGTCCAGCGTCCCGGCCCGGTGGACGCGCAAGGCGGGGGCACGGTCGAGGTCACGGTCACGTACAACGGCGCGCCCGTCGTCGAGAAGCTCAAGGTCAACAAGGACACCGAGAAGTGCGGGACCGAGGCCGTGATCGAGAAGGTCGTGGTCGGCTCCAACAAGGGCCTGGCCAATGCCGTCGTCTCCGTTCCCAGCGCCAAGGGCGCGCCGAGGATGGCGAAGGTGACGGTCGACCAGCACGGGTGCAAGTTCGTCCCGCACGTGACGGCAATGATGCCGGGCGAGCTCGACCTCAAGAACTCCGACGACATCCTGCACAACATCCACACGTACTCGACGGCGAACCCGTCCATCAACAAGGCCCAGCCGAAGTTCAAGAAGCTGATGATGGAGAAGTTCGAGAAGCCCGAGATCATCAAGCTGACCTGCGACGTGCACAGCTGGATGCTCGGGTGGGTGGCGGTCCTGCCAACCCCGTTCTTCGCCGTCACGGATGCCGGCGGCGCCGCGAAGATCGAGAGCGTACCGGCGGGCAAGCAGACGGTCGAGGTGTGGCACGAGACCCTCGGCAAGCAGACGAAGGAAGTCGACGTCAAGGCGGGCCAGGTGGCGAAGGTCAGCTTTGAGATGAAGAAGTAGGGCGGGGAGGCTCGCGAGCATGCTCGACTGGTGGCTGCCGGAAAACGTGTCGACGTACGGGCAGGAGATCGACTGGCTGTTCCATCTCATCTACTACATCACCGGCGCGACGTTCGTCCTCGTCTTCGTCACGATGCTCGCGTTCATCGTGATGTACCGGGACCGGCCCGGGCGGAGGGCGCGGTACACGCACGGCAACACCCCGCTCGAGATCGCGTGGACGATCGTGCCGGCGTTGATCCTCGTCATCCTGACGTTCCTCAGCGTGCCGGCGTGGTCGAAGATCAAGATGCACGTGCCCCCGACCGACTTCGACGTCAACGTGACGGCAAAGCAGTTCAACTGGCAGGTCGGCTACCCGGGGAGCGACAAGGTCTTCCTCGACGAGATGCACGTGCCGGTCAACAAGGTGGTCCGGGTGCACCTCAGGTCGCAGGACGTGATCCACAGCTTCTTCGTCCCGCAGTTCCGCATGAAGCAGGACGCGGTGCCGGGCCGCGAGATCGTCCAGTGGTTCGAGGTGATGAAGCCGGGCAAGTACGAGTGGCCGTGCGCCGAGCTGTGCGGGTTCGGCCACTCCGGGATGCGCGGCTGGATCTACGTGCACACGCCCGAGGAGTACGCCCAGTGGGCGGCCGAGAACCTGGAGGGAAAGGGCAAGAAATGAGCGTCACCAGCGCGAGCGCGCATGCGCACGTCGAGCACGCCGGACACCACGAGCTCGGCTTCATCCGGACCTACGTCTTTTCCACGGACCATAAGATGATCGCCCGGCAGTTCCTGTTCCTCGGGCTCTTGATGATGATCCTCGGGGGCCTGCTGGCGCTCGTCGTCCGCTGGGAGCTCGCGTGGCCCGAGACGCCGGTGCCGGGGCTGGGGCGGATCCTCACGGAAACGGGGGGGATCCTCGAGCCCTCGCAGTACAACATGGCGTTCACCATGCATGCCACGATCATGATCTTCTTCGTGATCATGCCGATCCTGGCGGGCGCCTTCGGGAACTTCTGCATTCCGCTGATGATCGGCGCCCGGGACATGGCGTTCCCGTTCCTCAACATGCTGTCGTTCTGGGTCGCCGCGCTCGCCGGCGTGCTCATGCTCGCCGGCTTCTTCGTGCCGGGCGGCCACGCCGCCGCGGGGTGGACCTCCTACGCGCCGCTGTCCGCGGTGCCGGAGTACACGGGAGTGAACTGGGGACAGAACCTCTGGTGCATCAGCCTCTTCGTCCTCGGCATCTCGTCGATGATGGGCGCGATCAACTACATCACGACGATCATCAACATGCGGGCGCCGGGCATGAAGCTCTTTCGGATGCCGCTGGTGGTCTGGTCGCTCTTCATCACCGCGATCCTGCTCCTGCTGGCGCTGCCGGTCCTCACTTCGGGCGTCGCGATGCTCCTCTTCGACCGCACGCTCGGGACGAGCTGGTTCAAACCGTCGGGCGGCGGCGAGCCGCTCCTGTGGCAGCACCTCTTCTGGTACTTCGGCCACCCCGAGGTGTATATCCTGATCCTGCCCGCGATGGGCATTGCCTCGGAGATCCTTCCGGTCTTCTGCCGTAAGCCGATCTTCGGCTACCACGCGATGGCCTTCTCGATGATCGCCATCGCGTTCCTCTCGTGGGTCGTCTACGGCCACCACATGTTCGTGAGCGGCATGAACCCGGCGCTCGGGATGGCCTTCACCGTGACCACGATGATCATCGCCGTGCCATCGGCCATCAAGACGTTCAACTGGCTCGGTACGCTCTGGGGCGCCCGGATCCAGTTCACCGTGCCGATGCTGAACGCGCTCGCGTTCGTCTCGATGTTCGTCATCGGCGGGCTCTCGGGTATCTTCATGGCGTCCACGCCGGTCGACATCTACATCCAGGACACGTACTTCATCGTCGCGCACATTCACTACGTCGTCTTCGGCGGCTCGATTTTCGGCGCGTTCGCGGCGATCTACTACTGGTTCCCGAAGATGTTCGGCCGAATGACGAACACGGTCCTGGGGCACCTCCACTTCTGGCCGACGTTCGTCTTCTTCAACCTCACGTTCTTCCCGATGCACATCATCGGCGTCGGCGGCCAGATGCGGCGCATCTACAACCCGATGCAGTACGAGTTCCTCCAGCATCAGCAGCACTGGAACGTGTTCATCACGGTGTCGGCGCTCCTTCTGGGCCTGGGGCAGATCCCCTTCGTCATCAACTTCTTCTGGTCCCTCTTCGCCGGGAAGAAGGCGCCGCTGAATCCGTGGAACGCGAACACGCTCGAGTGGACCGCGTCGTCGCCGCCGCCGCACCTGAACTGGGGGCCGACGCTGCCGACGGTGTACCGCGGTCCGTACGAGTACAGCTCGCCCGAGTCCAGGGACGACTGGCTGCCACAGACGGCGCCGCCGGTCACCGCCGCTGGAGCGCGGCGCCACTGAACCGGTGAGGGCGGTGGCGCACCGAGTGACGCTCGTCACGCTGGCGGCGACGTTCGTGCTGATCCTGTTCGGGGGGCTCGTCACGAACACGGGCGCGGCCCTGGCCGTACCGGACTGGCCGAGTACCTTCGGGTACAACCTCCTGTTGTTCCCGTGGCCCCAAATGGTCGGGGGGATCTTCTACGAGCACAGCCACCGGCTGATCGGCGCTCTGGTAGGGCTCCTGACGCTTGGCCTGGCCGCGACACTCTGGCGCGCCGGCGGGCGGCTCCGCTGGCTCGGCCTGGCCGCCGTGGTGGTCGTCGTCGCCCAGGGCGTGCTCGGCGGGCTCCGGGTGGTTCTCCTGGCGGACACGCTCGCGATCGTCCACGGGAGCCTGGCCCAGGCGTTCTTCGGGTTGCTTTCAGCGATCGCGTTCCTCACCTCCCGCGCAGCGGAGCACCCGCCGTACGACGTGGATCCGTCGCTCCGCCGACTGACGCTTACCGCCGGCGTCGTGGTGTACTTCCAGATCGTCCTCGGCGCCCTCCTGACCCACGCGGGCTGGCTCGCGCTCCACCTCGCGGGCGCCGTGGCCGTCTTCGCCGTGGTGCCGATCGTGACCGCGCGGTTCCGGCGGAGCGCCGACGCCGTTGGCGCGCCGGTCGCCCGGACGCTCCTCGCGCTGCTCGGTATCCAGCTGCTCCTCGGCGTCGGGAGCTACCTCGCGCGATTCTCGCCGATCGGGATCCCGGGCGGACAGACGACGATGCTCGTTCTGCCGGTCGCCCATCGCCTCGCGCCACGAAGTGTCGCGGCCTCACGGCCGCTGGACGCGATGGCGGGAGACGAACGGAACCGGGTCGCACCTGGAGCAGGCCACCCACGAAGTGTCGCGCCCTCACGGCCGCTGGACGCGATGGCGGGAGACGAACGGAACCGGGTCGCACCTGGAGCAGGCCACCCACGAAGTGTCGCGCCCTCACGGCCGCTGGACGCGATGGCGGGAGACGAACGGAACCGGGTCGCACCTGGAGCAGGCCACCCACGAAGTGTCGCGGCCTCACGGCCCTCGCTACAATGACCCCGCCGCCCAGCGTCCATGGCGATCTCGCGGCTCCGACGGTCATCGCGGCCTCGATCGCGCGCGAGCGACGCCGCGTGCTCGCCGACCTGGTCGCCCTCGCGAAACCGCGGGTGGTTCTCATGATCCTCGTGACGACGGCCGTGGGCTACTACGTCGGCCTGACAGGCGCGCCGGACTACGCGCGCCTGCTGCACCTTCTGGTCGGCACGCTCCTGGCGGCGGGCGGCGCGCTCGCGCTGAACCAGTACTGGGAGCGCGAGGTTGACGCGCGCATGGAGCGCACCCGGACGCGGCCCTTGCCGGACGGCCGGCTCGCGCCGCTCGAGGGGCTCCTGTTCGGGAGTGTGCTCACGGCCCTGGGCCTCCTCTACACCGCTGCGTTCGTGAGCGGTCTCGCGCTCACGGTCACCCTCGCCACGGCGGCGCTGTACCTGTTCGTGTACACGCCGCTCAAGCTCAGGACACCGCTGTGCACGCTCGTCGGCGCCGTGCCCGGGGCGCTCCCGCCCGTGACGGGCTGGGTGGCGGCGCGTGAGGACCTGGGCGTCGGCGCGTGGGTCCTGTTCGGAATTCTCTTCCTCTGGCAACTCCCGCACACGCTCGCGATCGCCCGGCTCTACCGTGACGACTACGCCCGCGCCGGCGTCCGCTTGCTGCCGGTCGTGGACGCCGAGGGAAGCAGTACCGAGCGGCAGATCGTGACGGGGTGTCTCGCGCTCCTCGTCGTGAGTCTCCTGCCGACGCTGATCGGGATCGCGGGTCCGGTCTACTTCGTCGGGGCGTTCTTCCTGGGCGCGGCGTTCGCCACGCTGGGCGCCTGGCAGGCGCTCGTGCCCTCGACCGGCGCGGCACGCCGCGTGCTCCTCGCCTCGCTTCTCTACCTGCCGGCGCTCCTGGCGCTCCTGGCGTTCGACAAGGCATGACGACGACCCACCAGACGCTCCGGGTCCTCCTCGCGATCATCGGGGTGCTCGTCGTCGCCTCGTTCCTCGTGGGGATCCGCTGGTGACGACGGGGTTGCTCCAGGCGCCCTCCCAGCGCGGCCCGGTCACCCACCGGCCGAATGGGCCCGTGGTCCCGCCCCCCCCGCCGACGGGCGGCGGCGATGGCTCGGAGCGCGAGCCCGCCCCGCGGCGTCCCGTGCTCGACAACTTGCGGCTCGCCGTCCTCTTCCTGATCGGCGGTGAGACGGTGTTCTTCGCCGCGCTCATGGCGGCGCTGTTCGTCACGCGGCTCGGCCAGCCGCTCTGGCCGCCGCCGCAGCAGCCGCGGCTCCCCGTGGGCGTCACCGGCCTCAACACGCTGGTGCTGCTCGCCTCGAGCGTCACGATGGCGCGCGCCGTCGGGGCGCTCATGCGCGGTGAGGAGACCCTCCTGGTGAGGCGGCTCGCTGCCACGGCTGGCCTCGGCGCGCTCTTCCTGCTGGTCCAGGGCTACGAGTGGGCGCGCCTGATCGGCTTCGGGCTGACGGTCTCGGCCGGCACCTACGGCGCCACCTTCTACACGCTGATCGGCGCGCACGCCGCGCACGTCTTCGGGGCGCTGGTCTGGCTCTCGGTGACGCTCGTGCTCGCGTCCCGCGGCCATTTCGGGCAAGGCCGGACGGCGCCGGTGAGAGCGTGTGCGATGTTCTGGCACTTCGTGGTCGGGCTGTGGCCGCTCCTCTACGTCACGGTCTACCTGCTCTGAGTGGTGCCGTGAGCCCCGCGCGCAACGATCTCGACACGATCAAGGAGACGATATGAGCCCGTCAGCCTCCGTGCACTCGGCCGTCGAGCCGGCCGAGACCCCGCTCACCCCCGAGAGCTGGGGCAAGCTCGGCATGTGGATCTTTCTGGCAGGCGACGCCGTCGGCTTCGGCGTCCTGCTCGCGTCCTACGGCGGGATGCGGGCGACCAGCGCCGACTGGCCGAGCCCGTACGCGGTGCTCGGGATCAACCTGACCGCCGCGATGACCTTCCTGCTGATCTGCTCGAGCGTCACGATGGTCAAGGCGCTCGAGTGGCTGGGAAAGGGCGACCGGTCGAAGTGCCGGATGTTCCTCTTCTTCACGGCGCTCGGTGGCGCGATCTTCGTGAGCTGCCAGGCTTATGAGTGGTCCAAGCTGATCCACGAGGGGCTCCATATCAACGGCAACCCGTGGGGCGCGTCGCTCTTCGGCACGTCCTTCTTCCTCGTCACGGGGTTCCACGGTCTGCACGTCACCGGGGGCGTGATCTACCTCGTCTCGATGATCCGCTATGTCACAAACCGCCCGGCGCCGGCGGCGAGCTACAACGCGGTCGAGATCACCGGGCTCTACTGGCACTTCGTCGACCTCGTGTGGATCATGGTGTTCACCTTCATGTACCTCATCTAGGGGGCCGAGGCGATGGCGGGCGCAGAGCACAAGCACCCCAACTACATGGCGATCTTCTGGTACCTCGCGATCCTCACCGTGATCGAGATCGCGGTGATCTACGCGCCCCTGAACAAGACGACGATCGTCGTCCTGCTGTGCGCGTTGGCACTCGGCAAGGCGGTGCTCGTCGCGATGTACTTCATGCACCTCCGGTTCGAGACCGGCACGCTGGGCCTGGTGGCGATCACGCCGCTCATGATCGCAACCCTCCTGGTGTTCCTGCTCCTCCCGGACGGCTTCGCCGTCGCGAAGCGCACGGTGGGCGTGAAGGCCGCCGTGAGCGCGCCCGCCAAGCACTGAGTGGCGGGGGCGCGGAGCTACGAGGTGCGCGATGGCGCCCGAGCGTCGAGCGGTCCGCCTGCGGCGAGCCTTCGGGCAGGCGGCGCGCCTTCAGTGTCCCCGGTGCGGCGCGGGCCCGATGTTCCGAGGCTGGTTCCGGATGGCGCCCGCCTGCTCGGCCTGCGGTCTCCGCTTCGAACGGGCGCAGGGCTACTTCGTCGGCGCGATCTACGTCAACTACGCGGTGACCACGCTCGTCGTGATCGGAGGCTACGTCCTGCTCTGGGCGTTCACGGAGCTCTCGACCGCGGCGCAACTCGCCCTGTGGCTCCCCGTGGTCGTGGTGTTCCCCCTGTGGTTCTTCCGGTACAGCCGGAGCTTCTGGCTGGCCCTCGAGTACGCCGTCAACCCCGAGTCGTAGCGCTCGTCTTCCTGGCGGCGCAGGCGCTCGCCGCGCCGGCCCCGGGCGCGACGTACGAGGTCGTCGCCGTGGCGGACGGCGGCGCCGTGACCGGGACCCTGAAGTTCGTCGGCACGCCGCCCGCGTACGAACCGATTCCGGTCAACAAGAACCGGGACGTCTGCGGCGAGTCGAAGCCTCCCGAGGCGCTCGTGCTCGGCCCGGACCACGGCGTGAGGGATGGCGTCGTGATGCTCGAGGGCGTCGTGGGCGGCAAGAAGGGCGGCGGCGACGTGATCCTCGACAACCACAAGTGCCTGTTCGTCGCCCACGTCACCGCGGTGAGCCCCGGCGAGCGGATCCACGTGAAGAACTCCGACCCGGTCCTCCACAACACCCACGGCTTCATGGGCAAGCCGACGGTCTTCAACGTGGCCCTGCCGAACAAGAACCAGCTGATCGACGTCACGAGGCGGCTGTCGAAGCCCGGCGTCGTGCACGTCCTGTGCGACGCTCACACGCACATGGCCGCCTGGATCCTCGTCCACGACAGCCCCTACGTCACGGTCACGGACGCGCGCGGGGCCTTCCGGATTGCCGACGTCCCGCCCGGGACCTATAAGGTCACGATGTGGCACGCCGGCTTCCGAGGCAGGGGCGTCGACAAGGACGGTCGGCCGGTGTACGACGAGCCCACGACGATCACGAAAGAGGTGACGATCGCGCCCCGCAAGGTGGTGACGGTCGAATTCGAGCTGCGATAGGGAGGGCCCATGTTCAAGCACATCTGCGTTCCGGTGGACAACTCGGACTACTCGAACCGGGCGATCGAGCTCGCCGTCGAGTTGGGCCGGACCTGCGGCGCCAAGCTCACCGGCGTCCACGTGTACGCGGCGCGGCTCCACGACTACCGATTCAAGCAGATGGAGTACACGCTGCCGGACGAGTACAAGGACGAGCACGAGCTCGAGCGCCAGCGGAAGATCCACGACTCGCTGATCGCCATGGGCCTCCAGCTCATCTCCGACTCCTACCTCGACGTCGCCGCCCGACGCGCCGAGGCCGCGGGGCTCGCCTTCGAGCGGAAGCTGATCGACGGTAAGCACTACAAGGTGCTCGTCGAGGACTGCCTCGCGTCCGACTACGACCTGGTCGTCATGGGCGCCCTCGGCATGGGCGCGGTGAAGGACAGCCAGCTCGGCTCGGTGACCGAGCGCTTCGTCCGCAAGGTCCCGAAGGACACGCTGGTCGTCCGCAATGCCGATCCGCTGAAGGACACGCAGGGCGCCATCGTCGTGGGCCTCGACGGCTCCCCCCAGTCCTTCAACGCCCTCCGGCTGGGCATCGGCCTCGCAAAGGCGCTGGGCCGCACCCTCCAGGCGGTCGCGGTCTACGATCCGTACCTCCACTATGCGATGTTCAACGGGATCGTCGGCGTGCTGAGCGAAAGGGCTTCGAAAATCTTCCGATTCAAAGAGCAAGAGCAACTGCACGAGGAGATCATCGATACTGGATTGGCCAAGATCTACCAGTCGCATCTGGAGATCGGCCGAAAGCTCGCCGCCGAGGCCGGCGTCGACCTGGCGATCACCCTGCTCGACGGGAAGTGCTTCGAGAAGGTCCTCACGTTCGCTCGCAAGGAGCAGCCGTGGCTCCTGATCCTGGGGCGTATCGGGGTCCACTCGGACGAGCACGAGGTGGACCTCGGCTCCAACACCGAGAACCTCCTGCGGCTCCTGCCCTGCAACGTGCTCCTGACGGGCGGCAAGTTCTACCCGCCGCTCGACGTCCGTGCCGAGGAGATCATCGCCTGGACCGAGGAGGCCGAGGCCCGCATGGAGCGCGTGCCGCCGCAGGTGAAGGGGGTGGCGCGCACGGCGCTGCTTCGGTACGCGATCGAGCAGGGCCACACGGTCATCACGAACAAGGTCATCGACGAGGCGATGGCGATCTTCATGCCGACCCGCATGGCCGAGAAGATGCAGATCCTGGCCGAGGACCTCGCGGTCGCGAGGCTCCGCGCCGAGACGCAGGCCGCGACGGCGATCTGCTCGGTGTGCGGCTACACGGTCAAGGGGCCGAACCCGGTCGTCACGTGCCCGGTCTGCAAGGCGTCCGCCGACCGGTTCCAGGTGATCTCGCGGGAGGTGGTCGAGACGATCGCAGCCCAGGAGGGCGGCATCGAGGAGGAGGAGTCGATGCCGGGCGTGCAGGTGAAGTGGTCGGCCGACGCGCGCGACGCGCTCCGTGAGGTGACGGACGCCTACCTGCGCCGACGCGCCAAAGCGCGGATCGAGAAGTACGCGCGCTCGCGGAAGATCCCCGTCATCACCTGCGAGTGGGCACTCCCGATGATCGAGGAGACCGTGGGCCGCGAGAAGCTCGGGGCCGGCTGGGACACGCTCCTCGCCAAGACTCGGTTCGAGCCCGCCCAGGCGCCCGCGGCGGAGGCGAACGAGAGCGGCCTCGTCTGGACCGCGGAGGCGACCGCGCGCCTCGGCCGCGTGCCCGCGGGGTTCATGCGCGACATGACGCGCGAGGAGATCGAGAAGGTCGCCGCCACCAAGGGCGTGGCGACGATCGACCTCGCCGTCTGCGAGGAGGGCATCGGTCACGCGCGGCAGACGATGAACGAAGTGATCGCGGGCTACGTCTCGAACAAAAAACCACGCTAGGCGCGGGGGGTGGGGGAGGCTCCGGAATCCGACTGCTCCAAGGCGCATCGCGAGCCTGTCAACGACGCCGTGTGAGGTCAACCCTGACTACAACGGACTCCGGAGCCTCCCCCATCCCCCCGCGCCTACGCGGTTTCGGTCGTGATGCACCCTGAGACCCCCGCGCATCACCCGGCGTCGTCGTCCACGCCCACGCCGGGCGGCGGGGCGGCTCCGTACACGGCGTACAGCGTGTCGTGGAACCTGACCCAGCGGTGTAACCTCGAGTGCGCGCACTGCTACATGTCGGCGTTCGCCGGCGCCGACACGCGGGGAGAACTCACCACCGACGAGTGCCGGCGCGTGCTCGACGAGATCGCGCAGGTCAACCCGAACGTCTTCCTGATCCTCACCGGCGGCGAGCCCCTCCTGCGCCGCGACCTCTGGGAGATCGCCGCGTACGCCGCCGAGAAGCGGTTCACGACGGTCCTCGGCACCAACGGCGTGCTGCTGGGCGACCGCGAGGCGCGGCGCATGCGCGCGCACGGGATCCTCGGCGCGTCGATCAGCCTCGACTCCACCGACCGCGTCAAGCACGACGCGTTCCGCCATCTGCCGGGCGCCTGGGACGGCGCCGTGCGCGCCACGCGGGTGCTGAGCGACGCCGGCCTCGATTTCTCCCTGCACATGTCGGTGACAGACTGGAACGTCGGCGAGATCCCCGCGATGATCGACCTCGCGAAGGAGCTCGGGGCCAAGGTCCTGAACCTCTTCTTCCTCGTGCGGACGGGGCGGGGGCGGGACCTCACCGACATCGACGCCGCGGCCTACGAGAGGATCCTGACGTTCCTGGCGACGGCGCAGGGCGTCCGCGGCCCGGCGACCGCCGGGTTCGAGGATCCGTGGTCGGCGCCCGTCGTCCGCACGGACGGGCTGCTCATCCGCGCCAAATGCGCCCCGCATTTCCGGCGAATTCTCTGGCAGCTGAACCCATCGTCGCCGCTGCTCCAGAACTACGCCCACGGCTCGTGCCCCGCGGGCAAGTACTACTGTCGGATCACGCCCGAGGGCGACGTGACGCCATGCCCCTACATGCCGGTGTCGGCGGGGAATCTCAGGAGCGCGAGCTTCGCCGAGCTCTGGCGCGGGGCGCCGGTCTTCGACGACCTGCGCGACCCGAAGCTCGGCGGACGCTGCGGGGCGTGCGAGTTCTCGAAGATCTGCGGCGGCTGCCGATGCCGCGCCTACGCCACGTATGGCGACTACCTCGCCGAGGATCCCGCGTGTGGCTACACGCCCGGTGCCCACGGCGGCGCGGTCGTCGAGCTGCCGCCGACGGTCACGTTCGGGCTGCCGGTGACCTGGGAGCTCGCGTGGGATCCTGACGCGCGCGAGCGGCTCCAGGCGATTCCGTCGTTCGCCCGCGGAATGGTGGTCAGGGCGGTCGAGGCGTACGCGCGGGGCCGCGGCCAGGCGGTCGTGACCCGGGAGCTTCTGGCCGAGGTCCGGGCGACGTGGGGCGGTCGCTTCCGGCCGTCCTCCCCGTGACCGCCATCGAGCGGCGATTCCGGCAGGCCGCGTGGACGTACCTCGGATACGGCATCGTCTACTGGCTCACCGCGCTCTATCTCCAACTCGCGGTCTTTCCCGTGCGCGGCCGGCCGCTCGTCTGGTTCGGCGTCGGCGCACTGATCGCCGTGGGCGTCCCCCCGCTCCTCTACCGCCGGCGTCGATGGTTCGAGCGCTGGGTGCTCTCGCGGCGCGACTGCACGCGCATCCTCGCCGTGCTCGTCGCGATCCGGGCGCTGTACGTCGCGCGCCTGGCGCTCGTCGGCGCCGAGTCGACGCGCATGCCGGCCTTCGGCGGCGGAGTGCCGCCGAGCCCCCTCGGCGCCTGGCTCATGGCGCTCGTCGCCGCGCTCACCGCCACCATGCTGGCGCGCGCGGCCTGGCAGGGCGAGCCGAGTGACGTCTCGTCACGAGGCGAGCCGTGATGCGTGAGTCGGGCGAGCCCACGCGCCGCCGCGACCGGCGGCGAGCGATGACGGGGTCCTCCGGGGGCGCCGCGTGAAAAAGTACACGGACATCGCGGGGGACGGCGGCTCGAACATCGTCGCCCAGGTCGAGGCTCAGCAGCGGAGGCTCAGGGAGCGACTCGCCAGCGTCCGCGCCATCGTCGCGATCGTGTCGGGCAAAGGCGGCGTCGGCAAGTCGTCGCTCACCGCGAACCTCGCGTGCGGCCTGGCGCAGAGCGGCCTCCGCGTCGGCGTCCTCGACGCGGATCTCAACGGGCCCACGATGGCGAAGATGCTCGGCGTGCGTGGCCAGCGCCTCGTCCTGGCCTCGGGGGGCGTCGAGCCGCCGCGGACCACACTCGGCGTCAAGGTGATGTCCATGGACCTGCTGCTCCCGTCGGACTCGGCTCCCCTCGAGTGGAACGCGGTGACCCAGGCCGAGGCCCATACCTGGCGCGGCGCGATGGAGGCCAGCGCGCTCCGCGAGTTCCTCACGGACACGAACTGGGGCGAGCTCGACCTGCTGCTGCTCGACCTGCCGCCGGGCACGGACCGGCTCGTTACGCTCGCCTCGCTGGTCGAGCGCCTGGCCGGGACCATCGTCGTCACGATTCCGTCGGACGTCTCGCATCTCGTCGTGAGGAAAGCCATCACGGTGGCGAGTCAGGTCAAGGCGCCGGTTCTTGGCCTCGTCGAGAACATGGCCGGGCTGTTTCCCGGCCCGGACGCCGCCGTGCTCGCCCGCGACGCGGACATCCCCCTCCTCGGGCGCGTGCCCTTCGACCCGGCGCTCGCCGCCGCGGCGGATCGCGGCGAGCCCTTCGTCGCGGTCGCGCCCGAGAGCGCCGCCGCCCGCGCGCTCCTGGCGGTCGCCGCCGACCTTCGGCAGCGCCTCCTCAGCGGCAGCTGACGCCCGACGCGGGCTGGTCGTTGGCGAGCTGGAAGGTCTTGAGGAAGTCGTCCTCCCACACCCGGAGCGGGATCCGCCCGAGCGGCGTCTCGCCGTCGTACCCGAACACCGCGGCGCGCGCCGCCAGCGCGGTGATGCTCACGCGTCCCGCGACGTACTCGGCGACGGTCGGTCGGTCCGCGAAGACCGCGATCGTCTCGTGCACCGGTGGCGCCGGGGGCTGGCTCGTGGGCTTGAGCCAGCCGACGATCACCGAGAAGCCGTCGACGAGCGAATCGGTGACCAGCTCCCTGCGCTGCGCCATGCGCCGCAGCATGGCCCCGACGTAGCGCGAGAACATGGCCGAGGCACGCTCCTCGAGCTTGAGCGCCGCGAACTGCGGCGACCGGTCCTGCACGATGAAGATCCGGAGCGAGAGATAGCGGTTGTCCTGCGACTGGACGAGGTGCTTGGGCCGGAAGAAGCCGATCGACTCTTTGGAGACGTCCAGCCAGGGCAGGCAGTGATAGATCCCCGCGTTGAGGTCGCGCAGCACGGGCGCGTACTTCTGCGCGAGCGCGCGCGCCTTCTGCGACGTGTACTCGTCGACGGGGAGGATGCGGTCGTCGAGGGGCGCCGCGACGGCGCGCCCGACGACGCTGAGAGCGAGCGCCACGGCTGCCGTGAGCAGCCTAGCGCTCAAGAATCTGTTCCTGCCTCACCGTGATGGGCCGACCCCACCAGTTCTGCGCTCGCGCCGCGTCGAGGTCCTCTCGCGTCACCCGCGGGCTCGTGCCCGGACGGTTCTTCACCGAAAATCGATAATGCTCGATCGACGCGAAGTGGGCCGGGTTCTGGCTCCAGGTCGCCCACTCGTCAGTCGTCGCGCAGCCAGCCGACAGGAGGAGCGCCGTCCCGGCGAGGAGCAGGCGCCCGTTCGTACCTCGCATGTGTCAACCTCCTCTGCGTTTTGGATGCGGCCATGCTACCGTCGTCGTCGCGCCTGGTCAATCCGGGATCGTGCTAGACTCAACACGGAGCTCGTCGAGGAGATTCGCAATGCTCACGATCCACGCGTTGCCCGACGGCCCGCGACGGCCCATCCTCATCATCGCGTTCAGCGGCTGGAACGACGCGGCCGAGGCTGCGACGACCGCCTCGCGCTATCTCGCCACCGCCTTCCACGCCGAGAAGTTCGCCGAGATCGATCCCGAGGAGTTCTACCATTTCGGTCTCTCCCGCCCCTACGTCCGCTTCAAGGCGGGCTCCGAGACGGAGCGGGAGATCGTCTGGCCCGCGACCGAGTTCTCGATCGCCCGGGCGTCGGACCTCGCGCGCGACCTGATCGTCGGCGTCGCGGCCGAGCCGCACCTCAAGTGGAAGACCTACTGCGCGACCGTGCTCGAGCTCGCGCGCCGGTGCGAGGCGACGGTGGTGCTGACGCTCGGAGCCCTCCTCGCCGAGGTCCCCCACACCCGCCCGGTCCGCCTCGTCGGCGGCGCCACGGACGCCGAGCTGGCCGCCCGGCTCGGCATCCGGCCGACCAAGTACGAGGGGCCCACCGGCATCGTCGGCGTGCTGAACACGATCTGTCGCGAGCAGGGGTTCACCGCTGCGAGCCTCTGGGCGAACGTGCCCCACTACATCTCGGGGATCGAGAACCCGAAGGCGACGCTCGCGCTCGTGCGGCGGGTGCTCCCGCTGCTCGGCACCACCCTGGATCTCGCCGACCTCGAGAGCGCGGTGAAGCAGTTCGACCAGAACCTGACCGAGATCGTCCGGCAGAACGCCAAGATCGCGAACTACATCAAGAAGCTCGAATCGCGCGACGCCGAAGAGCCGTCCGCCGAGCCGGCCCAGGGGAGTGACCTGCCGCCGGCCTCGGAGCTCGTTGCCGAAATCGAGCAGTTCCTGCGGCAGCAGCGGCCGGAGTGAGCGGGGTCGCGCGCGCGGGTATCCTCGCCGGCTGTGTCGCCGTTGGTGTGCTGGCGGGGGACGGTGCGCGCGCGGGCGAGCGTGCCGACGCTGTCTGGCACCCGAAGGATCCGCGCGTCGGCGACGTCGCGTGGCTCCACGTGCGGAACCTGCCGGAGGCCGCGCGGGTCGAGGGCTCCGTTGGCGGGAGCCCGCTGACCTTCTTTCCCTACGCGGGCGGTCACGCCGCGCTCGTGGGGATCGACCTCGAGACCAAACCCGGCGCGCGTCCGTGGGGAGTGGCCGTCCTCGAAGGCGATCGGAAGCCGCGGACGGCGCGCGGCACCGTGAGGTTCGCGCCGCGGCGGTTTCCGGTGGAGCGCCTCACGCTCCCGCGGGCGATGGTGGACCTCGACTCCGACACGGAACGCCGCGCGCTCGCGGAGGCCCAGCGGCTCACGGCGGTGTTCAGAACCGTCACCGTCGAGCGTCTCTGGCGCGGCCGGTTCACACGCCCCGTCGGGGGAACGGTGCCCGGCACCGGCTTCGGCGCCCGGCGGATCATCAACGGCGCGCCGCGCTCACCTCACGGCGGGATCGACTACTCGGTGCCCCTCGGGACGCCGGTCGTCGCGGCCAACACGGGCCGCGTGGCCCTCGTCGCCGAATTCTTCTTCCCCGGCCGCCTGGTCGTGCTCGACCACGGTCTCGGTCTCTACACCCTCTACTTCCACCTGGACTCGGTGGCCGTCAGCGAGGGCGAGCGCGTCGAGCGCGGTCAGACGCTCGGGTCGGTGGGGGCCAGCGGCCGGGCGACCGGCCCGCACCTGCACTTCGGGAGCCAGGTCGGCACCGCGCGGGTGGACCCGGCGGCCCTCCTGGGCCTCGCCCTCGGCGACTAGTCAACGGCTGGGGGAGCGGCGCCGCTCCCCCCGTCCGACGCGCTCCTAGCGTCGCCGCCGAGCCTTGCCCCGGGCCTTCTTCGCCTTCCCCGTAGTCTTCCGCCGCGCGGTTACCTTCTTCTTCGCCTTGCGCTTGGGCTTCGCCTTCGCCTTGGGCTTGGCCGCCTTCGCGGGCGGTCGCGGGGCCGACGGCATGCTCGGCCCGGGCGACGTCATGGGCGGCATGGGCGAGGGCGGGGCCGGGGCAGGCATCCAGGGCTGGGGCTCACCGAACGTTCGTTCCATCGTCTCCTCCCTGTGCGGCAGCGTTGGCTGGCGCTTGCCCTACCCTGCCGTCCGCTCCCGGCGAGCGCAAGAGAGAAATTAGAGCGCGATTCTCCGCCTGACGCGCGCCGCCTCGGCGGCGAGCGTGGTGTCGGACCAGACGGCGAGCGCCGAGCGAGCGAGCAGCGCGCGCACGGTACCGCGGGGAATCTTGATCGGCGCCGTGACCGCGAGCGGATCCGGGTGGGCGGCGAGCGCGGCAAGCGTCGCCCCGCCGATCAGGAGGGGCCACGCGCACGCGAGCCGCATCCGCCACTCGAGACGCGGGATCGCGAGCGTGTAGCGCCACGCGACGTCATAGTGGGCGAGCGCGCTCGTGAGAAGCCGCCGATAGAGTGGGCGCACGCGGGCTCCGGCGCCGGGCTCGAGGAGGTCCTTCGGGACGAGGCCGAGAGCCCAGAGGTCGGCCGAGGGCAGGTAACAGCGGCCGTGTCGGAGGTCGCTCGGGACGTCGCGGAGCACGTTGGTCATCTGGAGCGCCTTGCCGAAGCTCACGCCCGCTCGACTCTTCTCGCGCGGGTCCCAGCGCCGGAGCCGTGGGCGGTGGGCGACGCAGAGCGCCGTCCAGAAGGGGCCGACGCAGCCGGCGACGAGGTACGTGTAGCGGTCGAGCTCGTCGAGCGTGTCGAGCGCGGCCAGGCTCGCGGCGTCCTCCCCGGGGAAGCGCGCGAGGTCGAAGAGCATGCCGGTCGTCAGCGTGGCGAGGACCGCCCGGACTTCGACGCGATCCTCGGCCGGGAGCGCTTCGAGGCGCGCGAGCGCCTCGCCGAGACGCTCAAGGAGCCGCCGCTCCGCGGCGTGGGCCTGGTGTGGCGCGCAGGCGCGGGCCACCGCGGCGACGTCGGATGCTTGGCCGGCGCAGGCGCGCCGGAGCGTCTCGACGTGGCGCACGCGCTCCTCCCGCGCGATCAGGCGCGTGTCGGCGACGGTGTCGGCCGCGCGCGCCAACAGGTACGCGAGGCCGATGGGCTCGCGGAGCGGGCGCGGCAGGATGACGAGTGAGAGGTAGAAGCTCCGGCTGACCCGCCGCAGGAGGTCGCGCAGCAGGTCGTCGGCCATCCTACTCGTAGTCGAAGGGGCGCTTCGGCGGGTCGGGCGAGTCCTTCGCCTTCTTCAGGCCCTCCTGGAACTTGCGGTCGAGGAGCTTGCCCTTCTGCCCTTCCGCCTCGACGCCCTGGCGGAAGCGCTCCTCGATCTGGGCGGAGCGCCTGCGCAGCTTGTCGAGCGCCCCGCCGAGGTCGGCGACCGAGCGCGTCGGCGGCGGCGGCTCGTGCGCGATCACGGCCCGGAGCTCTGGGTCCAGCGTGAGCTTGGCCTTACAGCACGGGCACTCGACGGTGAAGGACTTGCTGGTCACGTGCCCACCGTAGCAGCGCCCCGGGGGACGGTCAAGCAGCGCTGTGGCGTTGTGCAGCGGCGGCGCTGCCGCGAGGTCTGCCGCGAGGTCTTGACCGCGCCGGAGACCGCCGTTACACTCGCGCCGCTCCACACCATTCCACCCTCGAAGGAGAGACGAGTATGCTGCGAATCCTGGGGATCCTCCTGGTCTCGCTCACGCTCACCGCGACCGCGTCCGCGCAACTGATGGACAAGAAGGCCCTCACGCTCGACACGGTGAAGAAGCTCGCGGCGGCGGCCGAATCCGAGGCGGCGAAGAACAGCTGGCGGATGGTCATCGCCGTCGTAGATGAGGGCGGCCATCTACTCTATCTCCAGCGGGCCGACGAGACGCAGGCGGGCAGCGTCGACGTCGCCATCAAGAAGGCGCAGTCGGCCGTCATGTTCAAGCGGCCGACCAAGGTCTTCGAGGACGCCGTCGCGGGAGGGCGCACCGCGATCCTCGGCCTCAGCGGCGCCATGCCCATCGAGGGCGGCGTGCCGATCATGCTCGACGGCAAGCTCCTGGGCGCCATCGGCGCCAGCGGCGGGACGGCGCCGCAGGACGGCCAGGTCGCGAAGGCGGGGGTGGACGCGCTGCCCCATCTCCTCGGCAGGTAGGGGCGCGGCGGCTCCGCCCTCGTGCGACAATGCCGCCGATGGCGGAGCTCACCAACGACTTCTCCTGGTCGCGGAGCCGCGACAACGCCTTTCAGGAGTGCAAGCGCAAGTACTACTACCACTATTACGGCGCCTGGGGAGGCTGGGACGCGGCGGCGGCCCCGGAGGTCCGACGGCTTTACGTCCTGAAGCAGCTCGCCTCCCGCCAGCAGTGGGCCGGGCGCGTCGTGCACGACGCGGTCGAGATGGCCTTGCACGCCTTCGCCCAGGGCCGGGACATCCCCGTCGAGCCCTTCATCGCCGACGTCATCGAGCGGATGCGGGGCGAGTGGCGTTCCTCCAAGGCGGGCCACTACCACGACACGCCAAAATCGACCGCGCTCTTCGAGCACGAGTACCGGGTGGAGCTCCAGCCGGAGGCGTGGCAGGCGCTCAGCCGCAACGTCGCCGTGTGCCTGCGGAACTTCTTCCACCTGCCGCTCACCGGCGAGATCCGCAAGACCGCGCCCGAGCACTGGTCGATCGAGCACTGGTCGAAGGTCTTCGACTTCGAGGGCACGGCGGTGTGGGTCGCGCCCGACTTCGGCTTCTGGACGCACGAAGAACGCCTCGCCCTCGTCGACTGGAAGACGGGCGGGACCTCCGCGGACGGCGCGGCCTTCCAGCTGGGGTGCTACGCCCTGTATGCCCACGACGTCCTCGGCGTCGAGCCCGCGCGCGTGGACCTCTTCGAGGCGAACCTCCGCGGGCCCGAGGTCACGCCTGTCCACTGGAGTGACGAGCGGCTCGAGGCGGTCCGCGAGCAGCTCCGCCTCTCGATCCGGTCGATGAAGGCCTACCTCGCGGACCCGGAGGCGAACGTCGCGGCCGTCGCCGACTTCGAGAAGACCGAGGATCTGCGAATCTGTCGCTGGTGCAATTTCCGGGCGGTGTGCCGTCCCGAGCTCGGCGCCCGAGGGGGAGGAGAGTGACGTGAGGGAGAACACGCTGAAGACGATCTGGGCGCGGGGCGAGGCGGTCGTGAACGGGTGGCTGTCGATTCCGAGCGCGTTCTCCGCTGAGGTCATGGCCCACCAGGGGTTCGACTCCCTCACCGTGGACATGCAGCACGGCGTCGTCGACTACCAGGTGGCCGTCACGATGCTCCAGGCGATCTCGACGACCCCGATGATCCCGCTGGCGCGCGTCCCCTGGAACGATCCGGCGCGCGTCATGAAGATCCTCGACGCGGGCGTCTACGGCGTCATCTGCCCGATGATCAACACGCGGGCCCAGGCGGAGGCGCTGGTTGCCGCGTGCAAGTACGCGCCCCGCGGCTACCGGAGCTGGGGTCCCGTGCGGGCGTCGATCTACGCGGGCGGCGACTACGGCGACCACGCCAACGACGACTTGATCGTCATGCCGATGATCGAGACGGCCGAGGCCGTGAAGAACATCGACGCGATCCTGACGGTCCCCGGTGTTGATGCGGTCTATGTCGGCCCCTCGGACCTGTCGCTGACGCTCGGCTGCAAGCCGCGCCTCGACCAGACCGACCCGCCCGTCGTGGAAGCCCAGCAGAGAATCGTCGAGGCGTGCAAGCGCCACGGCGTCGTCGCGGGCATCCACAACGCGACCGCGGCCTACGCGCTGAAGATGATCGCCGCGGGCTACCAGTTCGTCACGCTCGCCAGCGACAGCCGCTTCCTGGCCGCCAAGGCCGCCGAGGAGGTCGCCGCCGTGCGAAAGACCGGCGTCCGGGCCGGGAAGCTGCCGGCGTACTGATCTTGGGGGACCGTTGGCTGGCGTGATGGCGAGACTCGACGGGCAGGTCGCCATCGTCACCGGGGGCGGCAGCGGCATCGGCCGCGAAACCGCCAGGCTGCTTGCCGCGGAGGGCGCGCACGTCGTCGTCGCCGGCCGGCGCAAGCCGCCGCTCGATGACGTCGTCGGCGAGCTCCACAAGGCGGGCGGGAAGGCGACCGCCCGGCAGGCGGACGTCTCGAGGCACGGCGCGGCGGCCGCGCTCGCCCACTGGACGCTCGCGACGCTCGGCCGGGTCGACGTCCTCGTCAACAACGCCGGCCACTCGAGCAAGACCCGCTCGATCCGCTGGGTGAGCAAGGACGAATGGGATAGCGTGCTCGACGTCAACCTGAACGGCGTCTACGCGCTGACCCAGGCCGTGCTCCCGAGCATGCTCGAACGCGGAGGCGGGACGATCGTCACCGTGTCGTCGGTCGCCGCGCTCCGGCCGGGGCTCATCGGCGGCGCGCCGTACGGCGCGGCCAAGGCTGCCGTCCGGAATCTGATGTCCCACATCCACACGGAGCTTCGCGACAAGGGGATCCGCGCAACGACGATCATGCCGGCGGAGGTGGATACGCCGATCCTCGAGAACCGGCCGCTGCCGCCGGACGCGAAGGCGCGGGCGACGATGATGCAAGCGGAGGATGTGGCGCGCGCGATCCTCCTGTGTGTCACGCTGCCGGCGCGCACGGTGATCGAGGAGATCGTCATGAGCCCGACGATCCCGCGCGACATGAGCGCGGACATCGCCGCGGCGAGCCGCGCGGGCGCGCCGCCGGGTGGGCCGTAGGGGGCGGCGGTCATGGCCGAGCCGGGGTTCACGCTCATCGACGACGGCCGCGCGGTCGAGGTGGCCTATGGAGACGGCTTCGAGCGGGCGAGACGGGCGCAGGACGCGGGGCGCCCGGTCGCGCTCGACCTCGACGAGCGCGCCGCGTACCTCGGCGTGCCCGCGGCCGTGCGCGCCGCCGCGCTCGTCTCGCTGGAGGCGCCTGACTTCACGCTGCCGGATCTCGACGGCCGCCCGCACACGCTCTCAGCCCACCGCGGGGCGAAGGTGCTCCTGGTCGCCTACGCGTCCTGGTGAGGGTGCCGTCTCGACCTGCCCGTGTGGCAGGCGGTCCATGAGGAGCTCCGGGGCTTCGGCTTCAGCGTCGTCACCGTGGCGCTCGATCGGAGTCCCGCGGACGCTCGCCCCTGGATCGACGCCGCCAAGCCCGAGCACCCGTCCCTGATCGACACGCGGCACGTCGTCGCGGATCTCTACAACATGGTCAACGTGCCGACGATCGTCTGGATCGACGAGCGCGGTCGGATCGTTCGTCCGAACGACGTGGCTTTCGGTACCGACACGTTCAAGCACATCACCGGGCTCGAGGCCGCGAAGCACCTCGGGGCGTTGAGGGCCTGGGTGCGGGGGGAGGCGCCGCCCCTTCCCAAGGCGCGGACACAGGCGCTCCAGTCCCTGCCCACCGACACGGACCAGCAGGCGCGGGCCGAGTTCGGCCTGGGCCGGTGGCTCTTCGAGTGCGGGCGTTCGGAGGCCGCCGCGCGTCACTTCGAGCGGGCGGGGGAGCTCGCGCCGCACGACTTCACGATCCGACGCGGTACGATGCCGATGCGCGGGATCGACCCGATGGGACCCGCGTTCCGCGAGATGCTCGGCGCGTGGACGAAGGCAGGGAACCCCTACTATCGACCCCTTCCGGAGTAGACCATGGGCATGCTCGACGGCAAGGCGGCACTGGTGACTGGAGGAGGGCGCGGGATCGGCCGGGGGGTCGCGCTCGCCCTCGCCCGGGCCGGGGCGCGGGTCGTCGTCAACGACCTCGGCGCGAGCCTCGCGGGCGAGGGCGGCGACGCGCGGCCGGCCGCGCAGGTGGTGGACGAGATCGTCAAGGCCGGCGGCGCGGCGGTGCCGAACTTCGGCTCGGTCGCGGACGTCGCCGAGGCGGCGTCGATGGTCGAGCAGGTGATCCGAACGTACGGGCGGATCGACATCCTCGTGCACGTCGCCGGCATCCTGCGCGACCGGATGGTCTTCAACATGACCGAAGCGGAGTGGGACGCGGTGATCGCCGTCCACCTCAAGGGCATGTTCAACGCGGTCCGGGCGGCCTCGATCGCGATGCGCGAGACGTGCGGCGGGCGGATCATCAGCATGTCCTCGGTCTCCGCGCTCGGCGCGCCGGGCCAGCCGAACTACGCCGCGGCCAAGGCGGGGATCCTCGGGCTCACGTGGTCCACCGCCAACGCCCTCGCCAAGTACGGTGTGACGACGAACGCGATCCTCCCGAGCGGTGCCACCCGCATGATCGACTCCACGCCGCGCGGCCGCGAGGTCTTCGCCGAGACCGGCAAGTGGCCAAGCGAGCTGGCGGCCGAGACCGAACGCGACCCCGACAACGTCGCGCCCCTCGTCGTCTACCTGGCGAGCGACGGCGCCCAGCACGTCAACGGCCAGGTGTTCCACTCATTCGGCTACGGCTACACGCTGGTCGCCCAGCCCCAGGCGGTGCGCCGCCTCGAGGCCGACCGGCGTCTCACGCCGGACGAGCTGGCGACGCTCTTTCCGTCGACCCTCGGCCGGGGCCTCAAGCCACCGCCGGGCACGCTCTTCGGCAAGACCCTCCACGAGCGTCCCGCCGGAGAGTGGAAGGAGCTCGCTCACGGTATGCGGTTCTGGCAGTCGCCCTGGGAGGAGCCGTGAAGACCGTCCTGATCGTCTGCCACGCGAACACGTGTCGGAGCGTGATGGCCCAGGCGCTGCTCGAAAAGATGCTCGCGGAGCGGAACGGCCGCGTGCGGGTCAGGTCGGGCGGCATCGGTCACACCGCGCGCGACGGCATGATCCCGTCCCTCGACGCGCGCCTGCTGCTCCGCGAGGACGGGATCCACCTCTCGGAGACCGAGATCCTCTCCACGAACCTCCGCCAGCACCGAGAGGTCGTCGCCGCCGCCGACCTGATCCTGACGATGACCGCGCTCCAGAAGCGCGAGCTCCGCGCCCTCGCCGAGGCCGACGGGCGGCCGGTGTTCACGCTCAAGGAGTTCGTCGGCGAGGACGGCGACATCGCGGACCCGGTCGGCCAGGACGAGGACGTGTACCGCGCCTGTCGCGACGAGATCAAGCGCTGCCTGGAGAAGGCGATCGACCGACTGCTCACTACCACGCCCGGACTTCCTTGAGAAAGCTCTCGTCGGAGGTCCTACGCGAGCGCCGGCGGAGCAGCCGGACATACGCCACGCTGTCCTTGAGGTCCGTGTGACCGTACGGATTGAGTTTTTCTTGCACGATCTCCTCGAGTAGGTGACGGGATAGACGCAGCGTCGCCTCGCGGTCTTTACGAGGAAACGCTTCAGACCTGCGTCGAACGAAAGTGTCCACTTCTCGCGCCGCGCGGCCGTTCGTGCCATACCCGACACCTCCTGACGTACGCAAATTATACGTATAACCGACCACGTCAGAGCGTTGAAGGCTGGCAGGTCGGGAAACCGCGCCCGCACCTGGCCGTCCCGTTCGCCACGACGGTCGCCCCCTCAGCCGCGGGCTTAGACCAAGCGGCTCTCGCTCGGCCCCGGAAGACCTCCGCGCATCTCCATTGACAGGCTCGCAGCAAGGGTATGTAGTCAGGCCCGCCGGGAGGAGACCATGGGGCGGAGAACGCCGCTGATCCTCGCCCTCGCCCTTGTCGCGAACCTGCTCGCCGTGCCGCTCGCCGTCGAGGCGCAGCAGCAGAGTGGTGCGAAGCCTACCGGGAAAAGCGTGCGTGTGGGTCTTTTGGCGTCCGGTCCGGCGCCCGGCGTTCCGTCTCTCAACGAGGCCTTTCGAGAAGGGCTCCGCGAACTTGGTTACGTCGAAGGCCAGAACCTGACGATCGAGTGGAGATGGGCGGAGCATCGATACGAGCGGTTACCGGAGTTGGCGGCAGACCTTGTGCGTCTTGGTGTCGATGCCATCTTCACTCCCAGCGACCAGGCAGCCGTGGCCGCCAAGCAGGCGACCCGGACGATTCCCATTGTGTTCAGTGGCTCAGCCGACCCGGTGGCGAGCCAGTTCGTCGTCAGCCTTTCACGCCCTGGCGGCAATATGACGGGTCTCACGCACACAGGGACGCAGCTAACCGGAAACGACTGAGCTTCCTCATGGAGGCCGTCCCGAAGCTTTCCCGGATAGCCATTCTGTCGAACCCATTGCCTTTTGCCCATCATCTGCACGTTAGTCTCGATTCCGCCCGTGCGCTCGGTCTACAGTCTCAGGTGTTCGAGGCGCGCCGCCCGCAAGATTTCGCAGGGGTGTTTCATGAAATGGTGCGGAATCGCGCCCAGGGCGTGCTTTTGCTGCCCGACAGCACCTTCTTTATAGCGCACGTCCAACTAGGAGAACTCGCCCTGCAGCATCGACTCCCGATGATCGGGTGGCGACCTGACTTCGCCCTCGCTGGCGGTCTCATGGCATACGGAGCAAGCGCGACCGCAGACTTCCGGCGCGCCGGCGCGTTGGTCGGGAAGATTCTGAACGGCGCCAAGCCATCGGACCTTCCGGTGGAGGAGCCAGAAAAGGTCGAGCTCGTGATCAACCTCAAGACCGCAAAGGCGCTCGGCCTCACGATCCCGCAGTCGCTGCTGTTCAGGGCGGATCAGGTGATCGAATGATGGACAGGCGCACGTTCCTCTGCGGGCTAACGATGGGGACGCTGTCCGCGCCACTCGCCGCAGACGCGCAGCAGGCGGGGAAGATGTACCGGATCGCGTTCGTGCACCCCTCGACGCCTGTCGCCGACCTGACCGAGGAAAAGGGCCCCCGTTTTTACAAGGCGCTCTTCTCCGAGCTGCGTCGCCTCGGTTACGCGGAAGGGAGGAACCTCGTGGTGGAGCGGCGCTTAGTGAGGAGGGCATACGGGGCGCTACGGCGATCTCGCCCGCGAGGTGGTCCAGCTCAAGCCAGGGGCCGTCCGGCTGGGTGATGCGCGAGGCCGCCCAGCAGGCCGGGCTGACACTCGTTGAGGCGCCGCTCGGCGACCCCATCCAGGAGCCGGAGTATCGGCGGGCGTTCGGCTTGATGGTTCGTGAGCGCGTGAAGGCGTTCCTCGTCGTCGATGCGGTCGAGAACTTCACGCATCGCCGGGTCATTGTCGAGCTGGCCAAGCAGGCTCAACTGGCCGCAGTGTATCCTTGGCGGGAGTTTGTGGAGTCCGGTGGCCTCATGGCGTACTCGACAGAGATCGCAGAGCTCTATCGCGGCGCGGCGGGCTACATCGCCCGGATATTTGAGGGAGCACATCCAGGCGAGCTGCCGTACCAGCAGGCCACGAAGTTCGAATTGGTGATCAATCTCAAGACCGCGAAGGCCATGGGGCTGACGATCCCGCAGTCGCTGCTGGTGCGAGCGGATCAGCTCATCGAATGAACCGGCGAACGTTCCTCTGCGTGCTCGCGCTTTGGACGACGTCCGGCCTGATGGCGGAGCTTCCTCTGGAACAGCCGATCCGGTACGAGTTCGTCATCAACATGAAGACCGCCCGGGCCCTCGGGCTCACGATCCGCCAGTCGCTGTTGATACGTGCCGACCAGGTGATCGAATAGTGGAGCGGTACCGATAAGGCGATCGAGTGACGAGCGACGCCTAATCGGACCTCCGTCACGAATCTCCCCACGGTCGTGAATCCGGAATTGATCTGCCCGTGCTATCTTCTCGCCATGAGCCTGCTGACCCGAACTGGACTACCCGCCGTTGTCCTGCTGCTTCTCGGTGCGACATCGGTCCTGCCCGACGACGCGCTCGCCCAGCCGGCGAAGCGCTTTCGCATCGGGGTCGTCAACACGACGCTCGCCGCGAACTCTCCGATGGTCGAGGGGCTCCGGGCCGGGCTCAAGGAGCTCGGGCTTCAGGAGGACGACGTGAGCTTCGACGTCCGCTTCACGCGCGGCGACGTCAGGGCCCTGTCGAGAGCGGCGGAGGAGCTCGCAAAGGCCGGGGTGGACCTCATCTTCGCCAACGGCGACGCCGCCGCACGGGCCGCGAAGGCCGCCACGCTCACGATCCCGATCGTCTTCACCGCCGTGCCCGACCCGGTCGCCGCGGGCCTCGTCAGGGACCTCGCGAAGCCCGACGGCAACCTCACGGGCGTGTCGAGCCTCACGACCGACCTGGTGCCGAAGCGCCTCGAGATCCTCAAAGCGCTGGCGCCGAATGTCGGCCGCGTACTTTCCGTCTATCAGCCCGACGACGCCGCGTCCCGCGCCGCCGCGGAGAAGGCGAAGGCCGTGGCGACCCAGTTCAAGGTCGCCGTGCTGGATCGTGCGGTGCGCGACCCCGCGGACGTGGAGCGCGCGATGCAGGAGCTCCGTCCCGGCGACGGTCTCTTGCCGCCGGACCTCGGCTCGCTCGCGATCCCGGGACGGATGCTCGAGCTGTCGCGCGCGCGGAAGATCCCCGCCGTCTTCCCGACTGCGCTGTGGATCCAGCAGGGCGCGCTCGCCGCCTACGGCTCGGACCCGTACGCGGAAGGGATCCAGGCCGCCGGCATCGTCGCCAAGATCCTCAAGGGCGCCAAAGCCCAGCAGCTCCCGGTCGAGGGGGCCCGGAAGCTCGTCCTCGCGATCAACAAGGGGACCGCGGCCGCCCTGGGCCTCCAGGTGCCGACCGAGCTACTCACGCGCGCGGACCGCATCGTCGAGTGATGCGGTGAGCGCCACGTGATCCGCCACGGACGCCTCTTCGGTAAGTATGTCGCTCTGATCACGCTCCTCGTAAGCGGGGCGCTGCTCGTGAGTGGCGTGGTGGAGATCTACTTCTCGTACCAGGAGAACAAGGCGGCGCTCCTCGGCGTCCAGCGGGAGAAGGCCCTGGCGGCCGCCTCGACGATCGAGCAGTTCATCAGGGAGATCGAGCGCCAGATGGGCTGGACCACGCAGCCCGTGCTCGGCCCGCCGGCCACGCGGATGGATCAGCGTCGCGTCGACTACCTTCGACTCCAGCGCCAGGCTCCGGCCATCACCGAGCTGAGCTACCTCGATCCCGGCGGCCGCGAGCAGCTTCGCGTCTCGCGCCTCGCGATGGACGTGGTCGGCAGCGGGACGGACTTTTCGCGCGAGCCGAAGTTCCTCGTGCCGAAGGCCGGCCGAGCCTTCCACGGCCCGGTTTACTTCCGCAAAGAATCCGAGCCGTACATGACGATCGCCCTCGGCGGCGGCCCGAAGGCCGGCGTGACCGTCGCCGAGGTGAATCTGAAGTTCATCTGGGACGTCGTCTCGCAGATCAAGAGCGGGAAGGCGGGCCACGCCTACGTCGTGGACTCTCGCGGCCAGCTCATCGCGCATCCCGATATCAGCCTCGTGCTCCAGAAGACGGACCTCGCCGCGCTGCCCCAGGTGCGACAGGCTCGCGCGGCGCCGGCCGCCCTGGCCGACGCCGAGACGGTGACGATCGCTCACGACCGCGAGCGTCGACCGGTGCTCACCGCCTTCGCGACGATCGCGCCGCTCGGCTGGTCGGTCTTCGTCGAGCAGCCGCTGGGCGAGGCCTTCGCGCCGCTCTACGCCTCGGCGATCCGGACGGTGATCCTCCTGCTGCTCGGCGTCGCCCTCGCCGTGGTCGCGAGCCTCTTTCTCGCGCGACGGATGGTGACGCCCGTCCAGACTCTCCAGGCGGGGGCGGCGCGGATCGGCGCGGGCGAGCTCGGCCACCGGATCGAGATCAAGACGGGCGACGAGCTGGAGGCGCTCGCCACGCAGTTCAACAGCATGACCGCCCAGCTCCAGGAGTCGTACGCGACCCTCGAGGGCAAGGTCGAGGAGCGCACGCGCGAGCTCAGCAAGTCGCTCGAGCAGCAGACGGCAATCGCCGAGATCCTGCGCGCGATCTCGAGCTCGCCGACCGACATCCAGCCCGTGCTGGACGCCGTTGCCGAGAGCTCGGCACGCCTCTGCGAGGCCCTTGACGCGACCATTCTGCTCCGCGACGGCGACGACGTGGTGCCGCGGGCCCACTTCGGCCCGCTCGGAGCGCCGGTCGGACAGCGACAGCGCCTGAGCCGAGCGTGGGTCACCGGACGAGCGGTGCTCGACGGCCAGGCGGTCCACGTGGCCGATCTCACGCAGGTATCGGACGCCGAGTACCCAGAGGGCAAGGCGATGGCGCTCCGGTTCGGCCACCGGGCGACCCTGGCGACGCCTCTCATGCGCGAGGGGACCGCCATCGGCGCCATCCTCGTCCGCCGACGCGAGCCCCGCCCTTTCTCCGAGAAGCAGATCACGCTGTTGAAGACCTTCGCCGACCAGGCCGTCATCGCGATCGAGAACGTGCGCCTGTTCCAAGAACTGGAGGCGCGGACCCGGGACCTGGTGCGCTCGGTCGATGAGCTGAAGGCGCTCGGCGAGGTGAGCCGCGCGGTCAGCTCCACGCTGAATGTCGAGACCGTGCTCAACACGATCGTGTCGCGCGCGCGGCAGCTCGCCGGCGCGGACGGGTGCACGATCTATGAGTACGATGTGGGGGTCGAGGAGTTTCGCCTGCGCGCGGCCGACAATCTGGACGCGACGTTCGTCGAGACCGTCCGAGCGATGCCGCTCCGGAAGGGCGAGGGCGTCATGGGTCGCGCCGCAGAGACCCGCGAGCCGATCCAGATCTCGGACATCGCCGCGCCGGGCGTCTACCAGAGTCGGCTCCGCGACATCCTGCTCAGGGCCGGCTACCGTGCGCTCCTCTCCGTCCCCCTCCTCCGCGAGGGCCAGATTATCGGGAGCCTCTCGCTGAATCGGAAGGCGCCCGGCGAGTTCCCCGCCGAGGTGGTCGAGCTCCTCAGGACCTTCGCGACCCAGTCCGCCCTCGCGCTGGAGAACGCGCGCCTGTTCCAGGAGCTGGAGGAAAAGAGCCGCCAGCTGGAGGTCGCCGACCGGCACAAGTCGGAGTTCCTCGCCAACATGTCGCACGAGCTCCGGACACCGCTCAACGCGGTGATCGGCTTCTCCGAAGTGCTGATCGAGCGGATGTTCGGCGAGGTCAACGCGAAGCAGGAAGAGTATCTACAAGACATTCTCGCCTCCGGCCGCCACCTGCTCTCCCTGATCAACGACATCCTCGACCTCTCGAAGATCGAGGCGGGTCGGATGGAGCTGGAGCTCGCCGACTTCCATCTGCCGCAGGCGATCGACAACGCGGTCACCCTCGTGCGCGAGCGCGCCATGCGCCGTGGGATCACGCTCGAGGTCGCGGTCGACGACCGACTCGGCGCTCTTCGTGGAGACGAGCGGAAGGTCAAGCAGGTCCTCCTCAACCTCCTGGCGAACGCGATCAAGTTCACTCCCGAGGGCGGACGGGTCGAGGTTCGCGCCGCCGCCGCGAACGGCGTCGCCGAAATCGCGGTGAGCGACACCGGCGTGGGCATCGCGTTCGAGGATCAGGAGGCCGTCTTCGAGGAGTTCCGTCAGGTCGGGACCGATTACGCGAAGAAGCACGAGGGCACGGGCCTCGGGCTGACGCTCTCGCGGAAGTTCGTCGAGCTGCACGGCGGCAAGATCTGGGTGAAGAGCCAGGTCCGCCAGGGCTCCACGTTCACCTTCACGCTCCCGCTGAAGCGTGACAAATGAGCTGAGGCGGGAGGTCATATGCCCAGCCGCAGAGAGTTCCTGAACCGGATCACGCTCGCAGGCGCGGCGACATTCTTGGGGGTGCGCCCCCTACCCGTCGCCGCCGAGCCCCCGCCGGAGACCACGCGGCTCCGACTGCTCCGGGCGCCCAGCATCTGCTGGGCGCCGCAGTACATCGCCGACGATCTGCTGCGGGCCGAGGGCTTCACCGACATCACGTACGTCGAGATGGCGACCGGGGCAGTCTCGGTACGACTCGCCGCCGGCGAGGCCGACATGAGCCTGAACTTCGTCGGGCCCAACATCATCCGAGTGGACGCGGGCGATCCGGTGGTGTTCCTCGCCGGGGTCCACGTGGGCTGCTTCGAGGTCTTCGGAAGCGACCGGGTCCAGCGGATCCGTGATCTGAAAGGCAAGACCGCCGTCGTCGATTCGCTGAGCGGCTCGCCGCACACCTTCTTCGCCACCATCGTCGCGCATGTGGGCCTCGACCCGCGCCGGGACATCAGGTGGATCACGCCCGAGTCTGCGCGTCCCGAGCTCGCCGGCGCTCGCCGCCTCCCTCCCATCGAGGAGTCGATGCGCCTCTTCACCGAGGGAAAGGCGGACGCCTTCCTCGGCTTCCCGCCGCAGCCCCAGGAGCTGCGGGCGCAGAAGATCGGGCACGTGCTGGTCAACAGCGCGGCCGACCGCCCGTGGTCTCAGTACTTCTGCTGTCTCCTGACGGCGAGCAAGGCGTTCGTGCTCAGGCACCCCGTCGCGACCAAGCGGGCGCTCCGCGCGATCGTGAAGGCCGCCGACCTCTGCGCACTCGATCCGCAACGCGCCGCGCGTGCCCTCGTGGACAAGGGCTACACGCCGCGCTACGAGTACGCGCTCCAGGTCATGAAGGAGCTGCCGTACGGGAAGTGGCGCGAGTACGACCCGGAGGACACGCTCCGGTTCTACGCGCTGCGCCTGCACGAGGCCGGCATGATCAAGGCGAGTCCGCAGAAGATCCTCGCCCAGGCGACCGATTGGCGATTCCTCAACGAGCTGAAGAAGGAGCTGAACACATGATCCACCGACGCGCCTTCGTCCAGGGACTGAGTCTCCTGGGGGCCGCGAGTGTCCTCGACCTGCACCCTCGCCAGGCGGAGGGCGAGTCGGCACCGGAGACGACCAGGATCAGGCTGGTTCAGATCGCCGGCGTCTGTGTGGCGCCGCAATACGTCGCCGAGGAGCTGCTCAAGACCGAGGGGTTCAGCGACGTCCAGTACGTGAACCTCAAGGTGGGTGTCACGCCGTACGGGGAGATCGCCTCGGGCAACGTCGACATCAGCATGGCCTTCGTCGCACCGTTCATTATTCAGGTGGATGCAGGGCTCCCGATCGTGCTTCTCGGGGGGGTGCACGTCGGCTGTTACGAGCTGTTCGGGACGGACCGGGTCCGGGCGGTTCGCGATCTCAAGGGGAAGACCGTGGCGGTGCCCGAGCTCGGATCGCCCCACCACGTGTTCCTCGCGAGCATGGCGGCCCACGTCGGCCTCGATCCGGGCAAGGACATCAACTTCGTGACGTATCCGGTGGGCGAGACGATACGTCTGCTCGAAGCGCGCAAGATCGACGCACTGATGGCCTTTCCGCCGGCGGCCCAAGAGCTGCGGGCGAGGAAGATCGGCCACGTCATCGTCAACAGCGGGGTGGACCGGCCCTGGTCCCAGTACTTCTGCTGCATCGTCGCCTCGAATCGCGAGTTTGTCCGCAAGCACCCGGTGGCGACCAAGCGGGCGCTCCGCGCGATCTTGAAGGCGGCCAACCTCTGTGCCGTTGAGCCCGACCGGGCCGCTCGGCTGGTGGCCGACAAAGGGTACAACTACGCCTACGCCCTCCAGACGATGAAGGAGATCACGTACGCCAAGTGGCGGGACTACGACCCCGAAGACACGATCCGGTTTTACTCCCTGCGCCTCCACGAGGCCGGGATGATCAAGTCGAGCCCGCAGAAGATCATCGCCCAGTCCACCGACTGGCGCTTCCTCAACGAGCTGAAGAAGGAGCTGAAGGGATGACCACACGGCGGGCGTTCCTGCGCGGATTGGCGTACGGGGGCGCAGCCGGTCTGCTCGGCTTGAGATCACGGGCGGGGGCTGCCGAGCCGCCACCGGAGACGACCCGGATCCGCCTGTCGAAGGTACCCAGCGTCTGTGTGGCGCCCCAGTACGTGGCCGAGGAGTTTTTGACATCCGAGGGGTTCACCGATGTCCGCTACGTCGGCGAGAAGGGGGCGGGAGTCGGCGGCATCCCCCTCGCCAAGGCGATGGGCGCCGGTGAGGTCGACGTCGCCATGAACTTCGCTGCGCCGCTGGTCGTCTCCCTCGACGCGGGAGAGCCGATCGTACTCCTGGGCGGCGTGCACGTCGGGTGCTTCGAGCTGTTCGGGAGCGAGCGGGTGCGGACGATCAGCGACCTGAAGGGCAAGACCGTCGCCGTCCCCCAGCGGAATTCTCCCCAGCACACCTTCATCGCCAGCATCGTCAGCCAAGTCGGGCTCGATCCCAACCGGGACATCACGTGGCTGGAGCACCCACCGGCCGAGGCCAAGCGGCTTCTGGCGGAGGGAAAGATCGACGGCTTTCTCGGGTTCCCGCCCGACCCTCAGGAGCTGCGGGCCAGGAAGATCGGGCGGGTCCTGCTCAACAGCGCCGTCGACCGCCCCTGGTCCCAGTACTTCTGCTGCCTGGTCTCGGCCAACCGCGAGTTCGTTCGCAGACACCCCGTGGCGACCAAGCGCGCCCTCCGCGCCATCCTCAAGGGCGATCAGCTCTGCGCCGTGGAGCCGGGCCGGGGCGCGCGGGCATTTGCGGACCGGGGCTTCCCAGGCGCGCCGGCATATGTTCGCCAGGCGATGACGGAGATCCCGTTCGGCCGCTGGCGGGAGTACAACCCCGAGGAGACCGTGCGCTTCTACGCGCTCCGCCTGCGGGAAGCCGGGATGGTGAAGGGCAGCCCACAGAAGCTGATTGCCGACGGCACGGACTGGCGCTTCCTCAACGAGCTGAAGAAGGAGCTCAAGGGGTAGGAGGATCTATGCGCAGCCGGCGAGAGTTCCTTCGACAAGTCGCCGTGGCGGGGACCGCGGGGTGCCTGGGACTGCGCCCCGACGCGGCCGCCGCCGAGCCGCCGCCCGAGACGACGAGACTCCGGCTGATCCAGAGCTCCAGCATCTGCTGGGCGCCCCAATACGTTGCCGACACGCTGCTGAGAGACGAAGGCTTCACCGACGTGCAGTACGCCAAGCTCGCGGGGGGTGTCATCTCGGAAGCCCTCGCCGCGGGCGACGCCGACATCAGCATGAACTTCGTCGGGCCCAACCTCATCCGTGTGGCGCAGGGGGACCCGATCGTGTTTCTGGCGGGCGCGCACGTCGGGTGCTTCGAGCTGCTCGGGGGTGATCGAGTCCGTGCCATCCGCGACCTGAAGGGAAAGATCGTCGCCGTGGCGTGGCTGGGAGGCCCCGAGCACATCTTTCTCTCGAGCATGGTGGCGTACGTCGGGCTGGACCCCGGCAAGGACATCAACTGGGCGAGGTTCCCGCCGTCCGAGTCGATGCGGTTTCTCGAGGAGGGGCTGATCGACGCCTTCCTGGCGTTTCCGCCGAGCCCGCAGGAACTGCGGGCGAGGAACGTCGGACACGTGGTGGTCAACAGCGCGGTGGACCGGCCCTGGTCTCAATACTTCTGCTGCGTGGTGACGGGCACCCGCGAGTTCGTGCGCAAGTATCCCGTCGCCACCAAGCGCGCGCTGCGCGCCATCTTGAAGGCGGCCGACCTGTGCGCCCGCGAGCCGGAACGGGTGGCGCGGGTTCTCGTGGACAAGGGCTACATCAAGCAGTACGAGTACGCGCTCCAGGCGATGAAGGATGTCCCGTACGGCAAGTGGCGGGCGTACGACCCCGAGGACACGATCCGCTTCTACGCGCTCCGCCTCCACGAGGCGGGGATGATCAAGTCGAGCCCGCAGAAGATCATCGCTCAGTCGACGAACTGGCGCTTCCTCACAGAGCTCAAGAAGGAGCTGAAGGGCTGATGGGCGGTAGACAAAGAGCTGAAGGACTCGCGTGAGCCGTCTGAGACCGTGGAGCGTGGCGGCGCTCGTCGCCCTCGCGATCTGCGCCGCAGCCGCGCGCGTCGCGGGCCATGAGGCCAGGGGGGACGCGCGCCTCTCGAGGATCGGGCCGGCGCCGGAGTTCGCGCTGACGACTCAGGACGGTGCGCGCCTCTCGCTCCGGGACCTCCGCGGAAAGGTCGTCGCGGTCACCTTCGTCTATGCGAGCTGCGCCGACACGTGCCCGCTCCTGACGGCGAAAATGGCTGCGCTCCAGGCCAAGCTCGGCCCTGAGTTCGGCCCGCGGGTGTTCTTCGCGTCGGTGACGGTCGATCCCGAGCGCGACACGCCCGAGGTTCTCAGGCGCTACGCCCGGGCCCACGGCGCGAATCCGGCGGGCTGGGCGTTCCTGACGGGCTCGGCGGCCGAGATCCAGGACGTCGAGAGGCGGTACGGAGTCTACGCTCGGAAGAACCCGCACGGGGACGTGGACCACACGTTCCTCACCTCGCTTATCGACAGGGACGGGGTCCTCCGCGTACAGTACCTGGGAGTGCGGTTCGACCCCGACGAGCTGCTCGGAGACGTGCAGAGTCTGCTGCGGGAGATGGGGCGGCCGTGACGGCGTGGGTGATCAGACTCGTCGCGCGGATGCCCATCAGGGTCCACGCCAAGCTCCTGGCGGCGTTCCTCGCCATCGTGGTGCTGCTCATCACGGTGGGCGCGGTCGGCCTGCAGACGCTGAGCGCCGTGAACCGCCGCGCCGAGAATCTGGTCCAGCTCCAGCGCAAGATCGCCGCCTACCGCCAGCTCCAGCACGACACCACCAGCCAGCTCTACAGCGTCTCCTCGGCGCTCCTGATCCTCGACGACCGGACGCTCGAGGCGACGCTGCGCCAACTCAACCAGTTCGGCTACGACCTCGACCGGCTCCAGTTCGTCGCGAAAGACGAGGTCGAGCTGCTCGGCCGCGTCCGCGAGGACTACGACCAGTTCATCAAGGTCGTGACCCAGGTCGTCGAGCTGATCCGCGCCGGCAAGGTGGCTCAGGGCCGGGAGGTTCAGCTCGCTCAGGCCGGTCCCCTGGCGGATCGACTCGAACGTTTGACCAACGAGCTGGTGAACAAAGCCGAGGCCGACATGGTCGCGTCGATCGACGCCACGCACGATGCCTATATCACCTCTCGACGGGTGGTCATCCAGTTTGCGGTCGGGTCCATCGCGCTTGCCCTGGCTCTGGGGTACGCGATCTCCTGGTCACTGATCGGCCCGGTGCGGCACATGGACGAACGGCTACAGCAGATCGCGTCGGGCGATTTCGCCGGCCGGGTCGAGATCCCGAACCGCGACGAGCTCGGCGCCCTCGCGGCGAACCTCAACCGGATGAGCGAGGAGCTGGGACGGCTCTACCAGCAGCTCGAGGCCGCCAGCCGCCACAAGTCGGAGTTCCTGGCGAACATGTCGCACGAGCTCAGGACCCCGCTCAACGCGATCATAGGCTTCTCGGAGGTTCTCCTCGAGCGGATGTTCGGCGAGCTCAACCCCAAGCAGGAGGAGTACCTGCAGGACATCATGACGTCGGGCCGCCATCTGCTTTCGCTCATCAACGACATCCTCGATCTCTCCAAGGTCGAGGCCGGTCGCATGGAGCTCGAGCCCAGCGCCTTCGACCTCCCGGCCGCGCTCGAAGGCTGCCTGACCCTCGTGCGCGAGCGCGCGACCCGCCACGGCATCACGCTCGGGCTCACGGTCGACGAGCGGCTCGGACAGATCGTCGCCGACGAGCGGAAGGTGCGACAGGTCGTCTTGAATCTGCTGTCGAATGCGGTGAAGTTCACCCCCGAGGGAGGGCGGGTCGCGGTGGGGGCCGCCCGGGCCGACGGCAGCGTGGAGGTCTCGGTGAGCGACACGGGCATCGGCATCGCCCAGGACGAGCAGGAGGCGATCTTCGAAGAGTTCCGCCAGGCGGGCAGCGACTACACGCGAAAGCGCGAAGGGACCGGGCTCGGCCTGGCGCTCTCGCGGAAGTTCGTCGAGCTGCACGGCGGGCGGATCTGGGTCAAGAGCGAGGTGGGCAAGGGGTCGACGTTCACCTTCACCCTACCGGAGAGACCATGGCCGGCGAGCTGATCCTGATCGTCGAGGACAACGAGAAGAACCTGAAGCTCGTGCGCGACGTCCTCCAGTTCAAAGGCTACCAGACCGTCGAGGCCTCGAACGGAGAGGACGGCGTGCGTCTGGCCAAGGAACGCCATCCGGCACTCGTCCTCATGGACATCCAGCTCCCGGGAATGAACGGCATCACCGCGCTCGGCCAGTTGCGCGCCGATGCGTCGACCCGCGCGATCCCGGTCATCGCGGTGACGGCGTCGGCCATGACGCACGACCGTCAGAAGATCATGGCCGCGGGCTTCGACGGCTACCAGTCGAAGCCGATCAGGGTGAAGGACTTCCTCGAGGCGGTCCGCGCGATGCTCGACCGGAAATGAGCGCGCCGGCGAAGATCCTCGTCGTCGACGACACGCCGCAGAACGTCAAGCTGCTGGCCGATCTGCTGACGGCCAAGGGCTACGCGGTCGTCACGGCGTCCTCCGGCGTCCAGGCGCTCGAAAAGGTCCCGAAAGAAACCCCGGACCTGGTGCTGCTCGACGTCGTCATGCCCGAGATGAGCGGCTACGAGGTCTGCCGCAAGATCCGCACGAACCCGGCCACGGCGACGCTGCCCGTCGTCATGGTGACGGCGCTCGATCCGGCGCAGGAACGGGTGAAGGGGATCGACGCGGGCGCCGACGACTTCCTCTCCAAGCCGATCAATCAGCAGGAGCTGCTCGCGCGTGTGAGGTCGCTCCTCCGGATCAAGCTGCTCCACGACGAGCTCGCAGAGTGGAACCGGACGCTCGAGCAGCGGGTCGAGGTGCAGGTCGCCCAGCTCGAGCGCCTGGAGCGGCTCAAGCGCTTCTTCTCGCCTCAGCTCGCCGAAATGATCGTGAGCGGCGACGCCGAGGATCCCCTGAAGAGTCACCGCCGCGAGATCACCGTCGTCTTCCTCGACCTCCGCGGCTTCACGTCGTTCGCCGAGACCTCGGAGCCCGAGGAGGTCATGGGGGTGCTGCGTGAGTACCACGCCGAGATGGGCGCCCTGATCCTCGAGCACGAGGGCACGCTCGAGCGCTTCACCGGCGACGGCATGATGATCTTCTTCAACGATCCGGTGCCCGTCCCGGACGCTCCCGCACGCGCGGTGCGGATGGCGGTCGCGATGCGTGGGCGGGTGGACGAGCTCCTCGTGAAGTGGAAGAAACGTGGCTACGACCTCGACTTCGGCGTCGGGGTGGCCCAGGGATACGCCACGATCGGCGCGATCGGCTTCGAGGGGCGCCTGGACTATGGCGCGATCGGTACCGTCACCAACCTCGCGGCCCGGTTGTGCGGCGAGGCGAAGCCCGGCCAGATCCTGATCGCCCAGCGCGTGTATGGTGCGGTCGACGACTCGGTCGAGGTCGAAGAGCTCGGGGGCCTCACGCTCAAGGGCTTCTCGAAGTCCGTGCCGGCCTTCAACGTGCTGCGGCTCCGACGCTGACCCGGACGCCCGTGTAGAGGTGGCAGGCGACGAGGCGCCTCGCCTCGGGACCGAGGGCGGGTTCCTCGGTCGAGCACCGTGCCATCGCGTGAGGGCAGCGCGGGTGGAAGCGGCAGCCGCTCGGCGGCGCGAGCGGGCTCGGCACCTCGCCCGTCACGACGACCTCGTCCCGCTTCTCGTCGGGGTGGGACGGCAGCGCCGCCGAGAAGAGCGCCTGGGTGTAGGGGTGCCGGGGTGAGGCGGCGACGGTCTCGGCGGGGCCGATCTCGACGATCTTCCCGAGGTACATCACCGCGATCGTGTGGCTCATGTGGGCGACGGCCGCGAGGTCGTGCGCGATGAAGAGGTACGACAGGCCGAGCCGGCTCTGGAGGTCGCGGAGCAGGTTCAGGATCTGGGCGCGGATCGAGACGTCCAGAGCCGACACCGGCTCGTCGAGCACGACGAGCTTCGGCTCGAGCGCGAGCGCCCGCGCGATCGCGATCCGCTGCCGCTGCCCGCCCGAGAACTCGTGGGGAAAGAGGTCGGCGGCGCGCGCCGGCAGGCCGACCACCTCGAGGAGGCGGGCGACCCGCGTCCGCGCGGCGCCGGCCGGCAGCGATTCGTTTGTGACGAGGGGCTCCGCGATGATCGAGCCGACGCGCATCCGCGGATTGAGCGAGGCGTAGGGGTCCTGGAAGACGGCCTGCACGGATCGGCGGTACGCGCGCAGCGCGTCCGCGTCGAACGCCTGGAAGTCCCGGCCCTCGAAGCGGATCGCGCCCGACGTGGGCGCTTCGAGATGCAGCACGAGCTTCGCGGTCGTCGTCTTGCCGCACCCAGACTCACCGACGACGCCGAGGGTCCGGCCGGGCTCGATCGCGAACGAGACCCCGTCCACGGCGCGCACGACGCCGGCCCCGCGTCCGAGGAGACCGCGCTTGACCGGGAAGTGCTTGGTGAGGTCCCGGGCCTCCAGGATCGGGGCGGTCATCGGCGGTCGCCGGCGAGCCAGCAGCGCGCGGTCTGGCCCTCGCCCACGGCGACCTCGGGCGGCGCCTCCTGCCGGCAGCGGTCCAGCACCCGCGGGCACCGCGGGTGGAACGGACAGCCGGCGGGTGGGTTCGCCGGGTCGGGTGGTTGCCCGTCGATCGCGATTAGACGCTCGCGGCCGTCGCCGAGCCTGGGGATCGACTCGAGGAGGGCCTTGGTGTACGGGTGCGCCGGCGCGTTGAAGATCTTGCGGATCGGCCCCGCCTCGACCATCCGCCCCGCGTACATCACCGCCACCCGATCGCACATCTTGGCGACGATACCGAGGTTGTGGGTGATGAAGATCATCGCGAGGTGGCGCGCGCGCTGCAGGTCGCGGAGCAGGTTCAGGTACTGGGCCTGGATGGTCACGTCGAGGCTCGTCGTGGGCTCGTCGGCGATCAAGAGGCGCGGCTCGCACGAGATCGCGATCGCCCCGACGATGCGCTGGCGCATCCCGCCCGACATCTGGTGCGGATATTCGCGCACGCGGAGCTCGGGTGCGGCGATCCGCACCGCCCGAAGGAGCTCCCGCGCACGCACCCACGCGCTGCCGCGGCTGGCGCCCTCGTGGACGCGGATCGGCTCGGCCACCTGGTCGCCGATCGTGAAGAGCGGGTTGAGCGAGGCCATCGGGTCCTGCAGGATCATCGCGATCCGCTTGCCACGGATCCTCCGCATCTGGGCGGCGGGCTTTCGGAGCAGGTCGTCGCCCTCGAACCGGACCTCGCCGGCGACGATCCGCGCCGCGGGCGGCAGGAGCCTCAGGAGCGAGAGCGCGAGCGTGGTCTTGCCCGAACCCGACTCGCCCACGATGCCGAGCGTCTCGCCCTCCCCGAGCGCAAACGACACCTGGTCCACCGCGCGCGTCACGCGCGTGCCGCGCGCGCTCACGTAGTGGGTCGACAGCCCGCGGACGTCGAGGAGGAGACTCACAGCTGACGGAGCTGGGGGTCGAGCTTCACCCGAAGCCAGTCGCCCAGGAGATTCGCGGCGAGCACCATCAGCACGATGCAGCAGCCCGGCAGCACCGTGAGCCACCAGTAGCCGGCCATCAGCCCCTTCTTGCCGTCGGCGAGCATGAGCCCCCACGCGGGCTTGGGGGGCGGCACGCCCACGCCGAGGAACGAGAGCGACGCCTCGGTGACGATGACGACGCCCAGCATGAGCGTGGCGAGCACGATGGCGGAGTTGAGCACGTTCGGCAGGATGTGGCGGCGCATGATCGTCCGCTTGGCGCAGCCCGCGACGATCGCGAGGCGCACGAAGTCGCGCTCCTTGAGCGAGAGGACCTCCCCGCGGATGACACGCGCGTAGCGCGTCCAGTAGACCGCGGCCAGGATGATCACGATGTTCATCTCGCTCGGTCCGACGATCGCGGCGAGGAAGATCGCGAAGGTCAGTGCGGGCAGGGCGAGCCACGTGTCGGTGATCCGCATGATGACTTGATCCACCCACCCGCCGAGATAGCCGGACAGGATCCCGAGCACGGTGCCGAGGAGACCCGCGACGATGACCGCCGTGAAGCCGACGACCATGGACACGCGGGCGCCGAAGATGAGCCGTGAGAGGACGTCGCGCCCGAGGTGGTCGGTGCCGAGGACGTGCTCCGCACTGCCGCCCGCCTGCCACGCGGGCGGACGGAAGCGCTCGCCGAGCACGCCGACTTCGGGGTTGTACGGCGCGATCGCGTTGGCGAAGATCGCCACGAGCGCGAGCGTCAGGAGGATCAGCGTCGGGAGGAGCGGGAACCCTTCGCTTCGGAAGGCGGCGAAGCGCCACGCCAGCGTGAGCCCCGCGGCCCGGCTGCCGGTCATCACTCGTACCGGATCCGTGGATCGATCATCGCGTAGAGCACGTCGACGACCAGGTTGACGGTCACGATCATGACGCCGCCGAGCAGGACCGTCGCCTGGACGACGGGGAAGTCGCGGAACGCGATGCCCTCGTAGAGCAGCCGGCCGACGCCGGGCCAGGCGAAGACGGTCTCGACGACGACGGCGACATTGACCATCAGCACGAGGTTGATCCCGGCGAGCGTGAGGACGGGGATGAGCGCGTTCTTGAAGGCGTGCTTCGCGATCACGAGGGCCTCCGGCAGCCCCTTGAGCCGCGCCAGCTTGACGTACTCGGAGCCGAGGACCTCGAGCATCGACGAGCGCGTGAGCCGCATGTGCGCGGCCGCGAAGTACCAGCCGAGCGCGAACGCCGGCATGAGGACGTGGAGTGGGGTGCCCGAGCCGGAGGACGGCAGCCAGCCGAGGTAGACGGAGAAGAAGAGGATCATGAGCAGCCCGACCCAGAAGGAGGGCATCGAGAGCCCGAGCAGGGCGAAGATTTTCCCCGCGCTGTCCCACCAGCCGTTCACTCGCACCGCCGCGACGATGCCCGTGGGGAGGCCGATCACCAGCGAGAACGCCATCGCCACCGCCGCGAGGAGGAGCGAGGCGGGCAGGCGGGAGAGGTAGAGCTCGAGGACATCCGTCCGGTAGTAGAACGACTGGCCGAAGTCGCCCCGCAACAGGTGGGCGAGGAAGCTTCCGTACTGGACCCAGAGCGGCTGATCGAGGCCGAACTGCTGCCGGATCGCGTCGAGGTCCGCCTGGCTCGCGCCCGGCTCCGTGAGGAGGACGGCCGGGTCACCGGTGACGCGGACGAAGAAGAAGATCGTCACCGACAGGAGGAACAGCGAGACGAGCGCGAATCCGAGCCGACGGAGGATGTACCGCCTCATGGCTTCTTGAGCCTGAGGTCCTCGTACGGCGCCGAGTAGGCGTGCGACCTGATCAGGTCCGCCCCGGACTCTTCGACGCGGGGCCCGACGCCCCAGAGGAACGCGAGCTCGTAGATCGGGGCGTGTAGCACGCGCTCGTGGAGGATCTTCTGGATCTGGTGCAGGAGGGCCTCGCGCCTGGCCCGGTCCGGCTCCCTGGCCTGGCGCTGGAACAGATCCTCGACCTCCGGGATGACCCCGTACGAGTAGATCCCGCCCCGGGTGACGTAGGCCTCGAGACGCGTCGCCGCATTGCCCGCCGCGCCGGTGATGCCCACCACGAGACCCTTGAGCTTCTTCTCTCGCCACGCGGTGAGGAACGTCGCCCGCTCCATCGTCTGGATCCGCGTCCGGATCCCGACCGCCTGCAGGTAACCGGCCAGGGCCTCCCCCATCGAGGTGTACGGAGGGAACGGGTAAAAGTCGCCTGCGTCGAAGCCGTTGGGGTGACCCGCCTCGGCGAGGAGCTCTCTGGCTCGCTTGGGATCGTAGGGGGGCGGGTCGAAGGGCAGCGCGTACTCGAAGATTCGTGGAATGATGCTTCCTGTAGGTCGCGAGAAGCCCAGCGTCTCGGCCTGGTTGACCGCCTCCCGGTCGATGGCGAGGCTCGCCGCGAGCCTCACTCGGCGGTCGTGCCAGGGCGATTTCGGGTCCCACTGGTCCGGAAATTCCAGCCAGAACACCCCCGGCGGTTTGGAAGGCACGAGTTTGAGGTTCGGGGTTCGCCTGGTGTCCTCGGCGATCGGACCACTGAGGAGATAGACGATGTCCACCTCGCCCTTCTTCAGAGCGGTGGCACGCGTGGCTTCTTCCGGCATGGAGCGGAAGACGAGCCGCTTGACGTTCGGCGTCTTGCGCCAGTAGCCGTCAAAGGCCTCCATCACCAGCTCCACGCCTGGGGTGAAGCTCACCACCTTGTACGGCCCCGCGCCGACGGGTGCCTTCTTGAAGCCGTCGTCACCGACCTTCTCGATGTACTTCCGCGGGACGATCCAAGCGGCGCCGGACGCCGACGTGCCGTAGAAGGTCATGAAATCGGGCCAGGGTTCCTTGAGATGGAAACGCACGCGCCCGGCGTCGACGATCTGGACCTCTCGCACCTTGTCCTTGAGGAGCTTGGCCGCCGCGCCCTTGTAGCGGTCGAACGAGAACTTGACGTCGTCGGCGGTCACGGGGTCGCCGTTGTGGAACCGCGCGGTCTTCCTCAGCACGAACTCATAGGTGAGCCCGTCCTTCGACACCGACCAGGACTCGGCGAGGCTCGGGGTGATCGGCCCCGCGGGCATCGGCTTCGCGACGGCGTCGTGGATCGCGTAGAGGACCATGAAGGGCGTGATGAGGGCTTCCGTCTCGGCGGGGTCGAGCCAGCGCGACGCCAGCGTCACGTGGAGCCCCCAGGTCATCGTTCCCTCCGGCGCGGCATCGGCAGGGTGTGGCGCGAGGCATTCGAGCCCGCCCCACAGCAGGAGGACGCCGATCCAGCGGGAGCGGCGGAGGGCAGAGTACGCGTCGTTGATGATGAGGCTCAGGGCCCCCAAGCCTGGCATCGTTGATCGGCTCATGGCGGCGGTCCTCCCGGGAGGGAGGTTGCGTGATTATCCGCGAACCGCGCGCCTTGTCAACGACTCAGGGCGTCAGACCTGCCTAGTCGCTCGCGAGCCTGCCGTTCCAGCCCCAGTTCGACTTCTCGACGTCCTGGAAGACGATGTGGACCTGGTCGGGGGTCGTCTTGCCGATCTTCACCATCGCCTCGGTGATCGCCGCGGTGAGCTGCCGCTTCTGGTCCTGGGTGCGTCCCGCGTACCACTGGATCGTGATGTTGGGCATGGCACTCGCCTCCTTACCTGAGCCGCTTCATGTCGTCGGGGAAGTTCGAGCTGAACGAATAGGACTTGACCGTGCCATTCGGGTTGAAGCGGACGGTCAAGTCCTTGCTGGCCTCGCCGCGGACGCCGTACTCGGCGTAGAACCAGCGCCACGTCTGGTCGCCGCTGTCGAGCCCAACCTGGTAGGGCTCGCCGAACATCCGTACCAGCGCCCCCTTGTCCGTCGTGTTGACGGTGATCTCTCCGGGCTCGGGCGACGGGAACATGCGCCCGGGGTGGAGCGCGCAGGCCGTGGCGGCGAGGACCGCCAGCGCCAGGAGCACGGGGTGTCGTCGCATCGTCACCTCCCGCTCATGCGAGCGCGACGACGCCGGCGGCGGCGAGGCGCTCGATCTCGGGGCGCCCGAGGCCGAGCTCGCCGAGCACCTCGGCGGTGTGCTCGCCGAGCCGCGGGGCCGGGCGGCGGATCGTGGCCGGTGTCGCCGAGGCGCGGACGGGGAAGGCGAGCATCTTCGCCTTCCCGTAGCCCGGCTGGTCGATTTCAGTCACGAGCCCCAGGTGCTTGACCTGGGGATCCTCGAACACCTCGTCGAACTCGTAGATCGGCCCGGCGGCGACCTGGGCCGCCTCGAAGCGCCTCACCCACTCGGCGGTCGTCGCCCGGGCGAGCGCGGCTTCGATCCGCGCCCGGAGCTCGGGGTGATGCGCGAGGCGGCTGTCGTTGGTCGCGAACTTCGGGTCGGTCGCGAGCTCGGCGTCGCCCAGGACCGTGCACAGGCGCGCGTACTGGTCGGGGTTCATGATGACGACCTGGACCCAGCCGTCCTTGGTGTGGAACGCCTCGGCCGGGGTGAGGTTGGGGTTCCGGTTCCCGACGCGCGGCGGGCGCGTCCCGGAGTCGAAGTAGTGGGCGACCGGATCGGGGAGGAGCGCCACCGTGGAGGCGAGCAGGCTCACGTCGAGGAACTGGCCTTGGCCGGTCCGGAGCCGGTGGACGAGCGCGGCGTTCGCCGCGCCGAACGCGAGGAACGCGGCGGAGAGGTCCGCCACCGAGCCGCCGACCTTGGTGGGCGGGCTCCCGGGCGGCCCGGTGAGGGCCATGATGCCGCTCATCCCCTGCGCGATCGTGTTGTAGCCCGCGCGCCGCGCGTGCGGTCCCGTCTGGCCGAAGCCGGTGACGGACACGTAGACGACCGACGGGTTCGCTCCGCTCACCGCGGGGTAGCCGACGCCCAGCCGGTCGGCGACGCCGGGGAGGAAGTTCTCGATGACGACGTCCGCGCGCCGCGCGAGCTCGAACACGAGCCGCGCACCCTCGGGGTGCTGGAGGTCCACCGCGATCCCGCGCTTGTTCCGGTTGATCGCGGCGAACGTGGCGCTCATGCCGTCACCGCGCCATGCGCGCAGGTCGTCGCCCCGTCCCGGGCGCTCGACCTTGACGGCGTCGGCGCCGAGGTCGGCCATGAGTGTCGCGCAGTACGGTCCGGCGATGACCCGTGAGAGGTCGAGGACGCGGATCCCCTCGAGCATCATCCGCGGTCGAGGAACCCGTCCGTCATCGCGTTGACCTCGGGGATGCCCGTGCGGGCGATGGCGTTGATCCGCGCCTTGGCCTCCGCGAGCGGCCTTGCGGGCTTGGCGGCCAGGAACTCGGCGTAGGCGCGCACCTCTTTGACGAGCGATGGGCCCGGCACGACGCGGTGGAGGAGGCCCACCGCGTGGGCGTCCGCGGCCGAATACCGCCGGCACTCCATGATGATCTCCTTGGCGCGCGCGGGCCCGACGAGACGGACGAAGCGCGCCGTGGAGGCCGGGCCGAGCGGCACGCCGAGGTCGACCTCGGGGATCCAGAACTCCGCCTCGGCGGCGGCCCAACGGAAGTCGCACGCGAGCGTGAGCCCCCAGCCACCGCCGATCGCGTGACCGTTGATCATCGCGAGCGTCGGCTGCTCGAGGCTCTCCAGCAGCGTGTTCGCGCGCTCGAAGAGGCGGCGGAACTGGCCCTTCCGCTGCGCGAACGCCCGCCGCCGCTCGTCGGCGGTCATCTTCGAGCGGAGCGGTGCATCGGCGCCGGCGCAGAAGACGGGCGGCGCGCCGGTGACGATCACGACGCGCGTGGCGGCGTCGTCCCGCAGCTCGGCGACCGCCGCCCCGAGCTCGGTCAGCATGGCGTCGCTCAGCGCGTTGCGTCGGTCGGGGCGATTCAACGTGACGGTCGCGATCGCGCCGTCACGCGTGAGGACGAGGTTATGGCCCATGACGCGCGGACGGTAACACACCGCCGGCGCCGCACGCAACGCCGAGCGCCGACCGGGAATCACGCCGCGCCGGCCGTGAGCGCGTCGGCGGGCGCGGGCGGGAAGGGCTCCCGCCCGCGGCCCCAGTCAGTCGAACCTCACGGCACCGGGAACGTCTGACAATCCGAGGCCGGGCTGGTGCAGCAGCGAACCGTCTGCGAACTTTCCGCACTCATTTGACCGACCAGCATCGAACCACCCGACCCGTCTCCGCTCACCTTGACCGCCTTATCCGAATCTGAACCTCCGGCCGCCATGGTGATGTTCAAGGTCGTCCCCGCAGGAATGGGGTAGTCGACGAAGTCGAGGTCATTGTATGTGACTCTGACGAACCCGTTCACACCACCCAGGCCAGGATCGTTCCGATTCCCCATCGTGACCTTGATCTGGCAGCCTGTGGGCAGCCCCTGAGGGCCGGCACACCTGCAGATGACGTTCTGGTCTCCCCCCGGTTCGTTCAAGAGCGCAAAGTCCGTCTTCAGTGACTCCGCCTGCGCCGTTGCGATCCAGCCTAGACAGACCAGCGCGACCGTCGGGCCGAATACGAGTGCTTTCTGCATGCGACTGCTCCTCCCTGGTAGGCGCTCGCGGCGCCTACGCCGTATTAATCTCGTCGAGCCTTCCGCAACGCCAACCTCCTTTCCCGCGCCCCCAAGCCGGGACGGCGCGCACTCTCGTGGTGAGAGATCGGGCGGTCAGGCTACTCCCGGCAGATCTTCCAGATGACGCCGGTCCCGGGAATCTGACGGGACGTGAGGGCGGTCTTCATCATCATTCGGGGAGGTGCCCGTGAGTTGTCAACGCGGAAAAGTCCCTACGCCTCCGTCAGGGTTCTCACCAGCGTCGGTCAGCGTGTGGGCGCTTCGGGACTACGCGAACAGGCCGAGCGGAGGGCGGGACGGTGTCCAGCCGGGGAAGAGCGGCGCCGTCGGGACGCCGAGGTGGGAGCGAGCGACCTCGCCGAAGAGCGTGCGGAAGTCGGTCGTCACCGCGAGGTCGCGCCCCTCGAAGCGCTGCTCGCGCGCGAGCCCCGGCCAGCGCCCGTAGACACGGCCCCCGCGGACGCCGCCGCCCAGGGCGAGCATCGCGGTCGCGTGGCCGTGGTCGGTGCCGCGGTTGCCGTTCTCCACGACCGTGCGCCCGAACTCGGACATGGTGAGGACGACGACGTCGGCCATCCGGTCGCCGAGATCCTGCGCGAAGGCGGCGAGCGCCCCGCCGAACTCGCGCAACCGGGCCGCGAGCTGGCCTTGCTCGGCACCCTGGCCGACATGGGTGTCCCACCCCTGCATGTCGGCGAAGGCGACCTCGAGCCCGATATTCGCCTTGATGAGCTGGGCGATCTGGCGCATCGACTCGCCGAACGGGCCGCGCGGGTAGAGGGCGCCGTTCGCGGGCGGGATGCGCGCCGCGTCGGCGCTCCGCAGCATCTTCACTGCTTCGAGCGTCTCGCGCCCCGTGCCCGACAGGAGGTCGCTCACGCTCCGGGCGTAGAGCGCCTCGAAGCCGCCGCGGGCGCCGGTGTCCCCGGCACGAACATCGAAGCGGTCGAGCGACGCCATCGCGACCGCTCCGACGTCGCCCTGGAGCGCGCGCGGAAGGATCGGGCCCAGCGCGACGGCGCGGAACGGCGAGGCCTTCGGCTGTGGGAGCCCCTTCACGGCGCGTGCGAGCCAGCCGTCGGGCGTGCTCTTGACTCCCGGCGACCCCGACTCCATGTAGTCCTGGGCGTCGAAGTGCGAGCGGGTCGTGTCGGGCGAGCCGCAGGCGTGGACGATCGCGAGCGAGCGGCTCTCCCAGAGCGGCACGAGCGGCGCCAACCCGGGATGCAGCGCGAAGAAGCCATCGAGGTCGACCGCGCGGTCCGCCTCACCGCGCTTCGGCGGTCTGAGCGCGATGGTCTGGCGGGCGGCGGCGTACGCCGGGTCGCCGTGGGGCACGACCATGCTGAGCCCGTCGACGGCGCCCCGCTGGAAGACGGCGACGAGGACCTTGCCTCGGGCCGCCGTCGCCGCAGCGGTCCGGACGAGAAACCGCGGCGGCCCGCCGAGCGCCACGAGCGCGCATGCTCCACACCTGAGGAAGGTCCGTCGGTTCATCGCGTCGCCTACCGCCGTTGAAACTCGGGCGACCCCAGGACCAGCGCGGCGAGCGTGGCGACGTCCGTCGACGCCGGGCCGCGGTCCTCGGCCGTCAGGCGCGTGATCTGTGGGTTCGTGAGCTCTCCCGTGAGGACGGCGCGTGTCTCGGCGCTCGCCTGTCCGGCGACGAGCGCGGCGAGCAGCCGGTCCAGCACGGCGTCAGGCGATCGTGGGTCGGCGCCGGTGACCAGTGAGCCCGGGTCTACGGCGACGCGCGGGTAGCGGCTCCTCGCGAGGGCCAGGGCGAAGTTCATCCGCGCCAGGAGCGCCCCGGAGTTCACCCACGCCTCGGCGCGGTCCGGGTAGCCGGTCGGCGGCTGCGCCTGGTAGAGCGGCTCGCCGATCTCGGCGCTCGCCCGCGCGAGGTCGAACGCCCCCTGGGCGTCCACGGTCGCGCCGAGCGCGCGGACCGCGCTCGCGACGAACTCGAACGGCGTCTTGACCTTCGCCCGGTACGCCTCCGCGGAGACGAACTCGGGCGCCGCGACGATCGTGCGCAGCATCGCCCGGACGTCGCCGTCGGTGCTGAGATAGGTCGCGGCGACGCGCTGGACGAGCGGGGGCGGCGGCGTGTCTGCGACGAACCGGCGCACGAGCTTGGTGGCGATGAAGCGGGCAGTCGCGGGATGGTGGGTCAGGATCGCGAGCACCCGCTCGCCGTCGTCCTGGCCGCCGCCCGCCGGGATCCGGTGGCCGAGCACCACCTTCTCGCCCGTGTCGTGCATGCGCGGGCGGAACGCGAAGCGCCCTTCGGTCTGTGGCCGGTCGATCGACCAGCCCGTGAAGGCGCGGGCGACTTCCGTGACGTCCGCCTGCGTATATCCGCCGTCCACGCCGAGCGTGTGCAGCTCCATCAGCTCGCGCGCGTAGTTCTCGTTCAGCCCCGCCTTCCGGCCACCCTTGGGGCCCCCCGCGGGCACGGTGAAGTCCGGCCGGGCGGAGAGCCAGTTGTCCAGGTAGAAGAGCATCGCCGGATGGCGCGCGCTGGCGCGGACGAGGTCGGGAAAGCGGCCCAGCGCGTTCGGGCGGATGACGTCGCGCTCGTAGGCCGCGACGTACCAGCGGACGTCGCCCTTCGCGGCGAACACGTTGAAGTGGTTGAACCAGAAGTCGACCATGACCTCTTGGAGCTGGCGCTCACTCTCGACCGCGCGGAGCATCTTCGCGGCCTGGAGCTCCGCCGTGATCCTGAAGGGCCGTTTCTCGGGCGGGTACAGCTCCATCATCTCCTGGCGTGTCAGCTGGCCCGCCTGGAGTTTCTCCCTGAGCTTCGGTTCGGGTCGCGGGTAGTCGCGGAGCGCCTCCGGGATCGACAGGCGGAGCGACGCGAGCGTCGCCAGCGCCCGCTCCGTCGCGGCGTCGGCGATCGTCTCCGGGTGGAGCTGGCGCTCGATCCACGCGTCGACGCCGACCGCCCGCACCCGCTCGAGGTCGCCGGGTCGCGGACCGAGCGCGAGACGATTCAACACATGGAGGATCCGCCGGTCGTCCGCCAGGGGCGGGGCGCCGCGCGTTGGCTCCTCCCCCAGAGCGCCCGGGCCGGGGCCGGCGCCGGACGCGGGGACGCCGCCACCGGTCAGCGCGCCGAGCATGAGGAAGGCGACGGCGAGCCGCCTCACCTCGGCGCCTCCTGGCCCTGGAGCGGCCGCGGGCCGCGGTACTGTCGCTTGAGCCGCTCGCGCTCCTCCGGTGTCGCTCGGCGCCACTGCTCGCGAAGCCGCTCACGTTCCTCCGGGGGCAATTGACGGAAGTGCTCGCGCGCCTGGGCGCGCTCGTCGGGGGTCATGTTCTTCCAGCGCTCGTAGTTCTTCATGACGCGCTCCCGCTCCTCGGGCGACATCGCATCCCACTGGCGGGAGCGCTGGAGGATGCGCTCGCGCCGCTCGGGGGGAAGCTGCTGGAAGCGCTCGTACGCCTTCTGCAGCTCCTGCCGCCGCGCCTCGGGCAGCTCGTTCCAGCGCTGGAAGTCCTGGATGATCCGCGCCTTCTCGTCGGGCGGCAGCGCCCTGTAACGCTTGAAGCTCTCCTTCGCGGCCTTCCGCTCCTCGGGCGACATGGACTTCCAGTGACGGTAGTTCTCGAGCACGCGCGCGCGCTCCTCGGGCGAAAGGCTCCGCCATCGCTCGAGATTGCGTTCGGCGATCCCGCGCTCCTCCGGGGTGAGTCGCTCGAGTCCCTCGATCTGCGGCGCCTGACCCCACGCGACCTCGCGCGTCCCGGTCAGCACGGGCGCGATGAGGATGAGGAGCCCCGGCACCCAGCGGGCCTTCATGGTCGCTTCACCTCCCTGGAAGGCGCCCCGGTCGGCGTCTCGGAGTCGAGGACGGGCAGCGTCTCCAGCACCCTGAGCCGCTCCACGAGCCGCATCCGCGTGAGGAGGTTCCGGTCTCGCGCGAGATCGGCGTCCTTCAGGAGATCGAGGTCGAGCAGCATCTGCGCGTCGGGCGTCGGGTCCGCCGCGTGTGGTGCGCCCGGCGGGGCGGCGAGCGCCGAGCCTACGCCGAGCAGCACAACCGCGAGCCACGCGACCCGTCGCGTCACGGCTAGCCCGTCCGCTCGACGGTGAGCCGATCGAGGTCACGGATCACGTCGAACTCCTCCAGGAGGTCGAGGTGCTCGACGACCCGGTACTGCTCGAGCAGTTCCAGGCGGTTGCCGATGGCCGCCTCTTCGACGGCGGCCAGGTCCGCGCCGGTCCCGCTCTGACGCTGGCTCTGGAGGGCGACGAGTGTGAAGGCCACGAGCGCGCCCGCGAGGCTCGCCGAGAGCGCGAGCGGCACCGGGCGCCGCCACCACGCGCGCCGACGCGCGAGGCGCGTCTCGAGCTTCGCGCGAAGCTCGGCGCGATAGGCGCCCCAGTGGACGTCCGGCGGTCGCTCCACCGCGTGCGCGAGGTCGGCGAGGAGGTCGCGGAACTGCTCGAGCTCCGGGTCGGGATGCGTCGCCATGTCAGGTCGTCCCCATCGTCTTCCTGAGCGTTGTGAGCGCGCGGTGCAGATGCACTCGCACCGTCGCCTCCGAGCACTTGAGCACCGCCGCGATCTCCGGCGTCGGCAGCTCCTCCTGCACCTGGAGGATCACCGCCGCGCGCTGCTGCGGCGCGAGCCGGCCCACGGCCTCCCAGAGCCGCTTCAACGTCTGCTCCCGTCCGATGGCGTCCACCGGGTCCCGGGACGGCGCCGGCTGGCGGTCGAGCAGCGACTCGCCCGACTCGGGATCGCCCGCGTCACGAGTCCAGAGCGTCCACCACCGGTGCTTGCGCCGATGATCCAAGCAAACGTTGACGAGGATGCGGTAGAACCAGGTCGAGAACTTCGAGCGCCCGTCGAAGCTCCCCGCCGACTGATAGACCCGGATGAAGGCCTCCTGCGACAGGTCGCGCGCGTCCTCGGCGTTCCGCACGATGGACCATGCGAGCCGGTATGCGCGCGCCTGGTAGCGCGCCACGAGGACGTCGAACGCCGCCTCGTCGCGGTCGGCCGCGCGCCGGCACAGCACCTCATCGGAGAGCTCCACCCTCGGATCGTCCTCTCGTCCCCACCATCCCACTCCTGGTTCATGAATCGCAAGGGCGGGGAGCGCCGGGCTCCCCGCCCACCTCGGGCTTCAGCGCTTACTTCTGATCCTCGCCCTTCTCGCGCACGTCACGCCGCAGGTCGCGACGGTCGCGGCGGAGGTCGCGTCGGTCCTGGCGGCGGTCCTTCAGGTCCGCCTTGAGGTCCTTGCGATCCTCTTTCAGATCCTTGAGGTCCCCCTTGACCGCATCCTTGTCACCGGTCTTGCGGTCCTGGTAAAGCTCTCGGCGGTCCTGTCGAAGGTCGCGCCGGTCCTGCCGGATCTCCTTCGTGTCCTGGCGGATCTCCCGCCGATCCTGCTTGATGTCCTTGAGGTCGTTCTTGACCTCCTGGGCGCTCGCCGGGCCGGCGTGGAGCGCGAGCGCCATGCCGCCCGCCACCACTGCTGCCGCCACGAGCGTCTTCAGCGTGTTCATCTCCGTTCCCCTCCTGGTCGAGTGTTTGACTGCTTGGCTGATAAGACGCCCGGGCGTATCGGATCGTTTACAGCGAGAGACGAGAAACGTTCGAGTTTCCGGAGGTCTGGGCGTCAGTCGAGAATGATCAGGCCACGCTCGGAGCGGTTCAGGACGCGCGCTTCCTTCGGCGTCACCAGCACGGTGTCCGCGACACCGAGGCCGCCCCAGCCGGACGCCACGTAGACCGTCTCGACCCTCAGCACCATGCCGGTCTCGAGCGTCGCGGGGCTGCTCGGCGCGAGCCAGGGAGACTCGACGGCGCAGAGGCCGATCCCGTGGCCAACGTGGTCGCGTCGGTAGCCAGGAAGGCCGGCCTCGCTCACGGCGCGGATCGCCGCGTCGAACACGAGGCCGGCGGAGACGCCGTGCCGGATCGCGTCGATCGCGGCCTCGGCGCCCGCCAGGATCGCCGCATGGCGCGCCTCCTGGAGCGCGGTCGGCTCCCCCATCACGGCGGTGCGCGCGACGGCGGAGCGATAGCCCCTGACCACGCAGCCGACCTCGAGCCTCACGAGGTCTCCCGGCTGGAGCGCCGTCCCCGACGGGGACGCGGCCGGGAGCGCGGACCGCTCGCCCATCAGGATGCGCGTCGCGAACGGCTCCGCGCCGCGCTTTCGGACCTCGGCCTCGTAGAGCGTCGCCGCTTCGCGCTCACCGACGCCCGGTTTGAGCATCTGGAGCACCTCGTTCACCGCCTCCTCGGCGGTGCCGAGCGCGCGCGCCAGACACTCGACCTCCCACGGGCCCTTGACCGCGCGCGCCCGGGCAAGGGCGGCGGTCCCATCCACCAGCGAGAGCGTCGGAAGGCGCTCGGCCAGCCGGCGACGCGTCGCCTCGGGCGCGCCCTCCGCGTCGAGCCCGACCCGGCCCCGCCCGATGGAGAGCGCGTCGAGCGCCCGGGCGAGCCCCTCGGCCGGATCGGCCGCGGGTTCCTGGACCCAGGCGGCGACCCGCCGCGCGCGCTCGTCGCGACGCTCGCCGACCCCGGCGACGAACGCGCCGTAGCAGACGACGTGGTCCGCTTCGGCGGGCTCGCCGGCGACGGCCGGGGCCTCGATCGCGGGCACGACGAGCGCGGTCCCACGACGCGTGAACACGGCGAAGAACTCGGCCGACGGATCGACGGCTTGGGAGGGGCGCCCGTACCCGGTGACGTAGAACACGTTCGCGGGCGTTGCGGCGACGAGCGCTGCGAGGCCGTCGAGCTCGAGCGCGGCCGTGAGCCGCTCGGCCTGGTGGGGGTACACGCCCAAGGTCCTATCTGTGGTCCCGCGATCCCCGGCGCACGTGAACGCCGGCCCCGGCTGCGCGCGGGCTCATCCTCCTAGACGGCGAGCAGCGTACCGGTGATGTGGGCCGACTCTTCACGCGCGAGCAGCGCGATCGCGTCGGCCACGGCCTCGACGGGCACCCAGCCGCGGCGGTCGCTGTCGGGCATGGCGGCCCGGTTCGCCGGCGTGTCCATCGTGCTCGGCAGCACCGCGTTCACCGTGACGCCGTGCCCACGCATCTCGTGGGCGAGCGCCTGGACGAAGGTGATGACCCCCGCCTTCGACACCGTATAGGCGATGAAGCCGCCCACCGGTGGCACCACCGCGCGGGAGGCGACGAGGACGACGCGCCCGTACCGGGCGCGGACCATGTGCGGCGCCACGGTCTTCGTCGCGGTGAAGGCGCTCGTGAGATTGAGGTCGAGCATTCGCCGCCAGGCGGCCGCGTCGGTCTCGAGGAGCGACCCGCCGGCGAAGCCGCCGACGGCCCCGACCAGGATGTCCACGCGCCCGCGGGCCGCCAGGGTGCGCTCCACGAAGGCGGTCATCGCCGCGAGGTCGGTCACGTCCACGGGCTCGGTCACGAGGCGGTCGCGTTCGGCTCCCGTGGCCCGCGCGCGCAGCTCGTCGCGCTCCGTCTCGACCGCGTACGGCACGGCGACGATCGCGCCCTCGGTCAGGAACCGCAGCGACACCGCCCGGCCGAGCGCGCCGGTGCCCCCCGTCACGATCGCGACACGATTCTGTAGCGGGGGCCGTGAGGTCGGCTCCATCGGTGGGTGGCCCGAGACGAGGTGCGATCCGGCGGCGTCCCCCACGTCGCTATTCATTCCACCGGTCACTCAGCCGGCGCGGGCGCCGCCATGATCGCGGAGCGCTGGATCTCGTCGTAGCGGACCTTGGAGACGTCGAACGCCTCGAGGTTCGCGCGGAGCTTCTTGAAGGTCTGCTCGAAGGGCGGCAGCGTCTTGCGCGCCCGGGTGAGCGGCGTGGTGCGGGCCAGCACGTAGTTCTTCACATACGGGTGGTTGATGCCGCGCTTCTTGATCCGCGCCACGACCTCGCCCAGCGCCGCGTCCGCCTCGCGAACGAGCGTGGCGCGGTCGAGGCGCTCCTCGAGGCCCTTCGGCAGGGTGAGCTTCAGGAACTTGTCCACGCGTCGGAGGATCGGCGCGAACGCCCCGCCCGCGAACCGCTTGTTCTCCTCGTAGAGGAGGCCGAGCGTGATGAAGTGGGCGGACTCGAACTGGGGCTGCCAGCGCTCTTCGGTCGTGGAGGACTCGTCCTTCACGAGCGCCCGGTACATCCGGATGACCTCGAGCGACTTCTCCTTCAGGTTGTGGGCCTTCTCGACGTTGAGGGGGAGCACCTCGAAGACCATCTCGGGCTCCACGACGAGGATCGCGGGGACCCGCTCGACCCGGAGCTTGTCGAGCACCGCGCGGCGATGGTTCCCGTTGGGCGTCCAGTAGACGCCCGGCTTCGGCGAGATCACCACGATCGGGTCCACGAAGCGGTCGAGCCGCTTGATGGTCTCGGTCAGGCGCTTGACGTGAGCCGGCGAGAGGTCGCGCTGGTAGGGGCTCGCCTCCACGCGCTCGCGCGGGAGGAGACAGAAGATCTGCCAGTGCTCGCCGAGCGGCTCCTGGTAGACCGCGAGCGTCGTGCCGCCGTCGCGCTCGACCTGCGCCGCGAGCGCCTGGGCCCTGGCCGGCGGTTCCGCGCGCATCTAGCTCAGCCCACCCGCGAGTCGAGCCGGCCTCGCGAGTCTCGTTACAGCATCCCGGAGCGAGCCGTAGATACCCGCGGGCAGGAAGATGATGAACACGATCAGGAGCAGCCCGTAGATCGTCTCGGCCATGCCGATGAGCCTGAGCCCGAACACCACACGGAGGTACTCGCCGAGCGCAATCGTGAGCGCCGTTCCCACGGTCGGGCCGAGCAGCGAGTACATCCCACCCAGGACGACGGCGAACACGATGCGGAGCGAGACGCCGATGCCGGCGAGGGTGTCCGGGTTCACGTACGTGATGTACTGGGCGTACGCCACACCGCCGATCGCCGTCAGACCCGCCGAGAGCATCGTGATCCCCATCTTGAACCGTGTCACGTGGATGCCGACGGACGCCGCGGCGGTCTCGTCCTCGCCGATCGCCTCCATCGCCTCCCGCGCCATCGACCGGTCCACACGGTACCAGATCCAGAGCCCGGCGAGCCAGAGGACCAGCGAGGCGTAATAGAAGACGCGCTTGTCGGCGAACTGCATGGCGAGCAGGCTGTCGCTCGGAGAAGCCCTGAGCGAGAGACCGAGGGAGCCGCCGGTCCAGTTGCGCTCGGCGATGATCAGCAGGCGCACGACTTCGCCGACGGCGAGCGTGACGAGGGCGAAATAGTGGCCGACGACCTGGAATCGCGAGCAGGGATAGGCGACGACCAGCGCCACGACGATCGTGAGCGCGGCGGCGACCACGCCGCCGAGCCAGGGCGTGAGGCCGTAGGCGTTCCAGAGGAGGGTCACCGTGTAAGCCCCGAGGCCGAGGAAGGCTCCGTGGCCCAGGGAGACGAGGCCGAAGCGGCCCATGAGTGACCACGCGCCGCCGATGAAGGACCAGACGAGGATCTGGATCAGGACGTGCAGGACGTACTGGCGCATGCCGCCCATCGGCAGGAACGGCCCCAGCACCAGGAGGGCGAGGAGCACCGCGCCGGCGAGCCGCCCGGCCCTCATCCGCGCCGCACCAGCAGGCCGCCCGGACGGACGAACATCATCACGATGAAGACGACGAACGCGATCACGTACCCCATCTCGGTCGAGATCACGACGCCGCCGATCGAGATGATCTCGCTCATGACGACCGCCGCGACGAAGGCGCCGACCATGTTCCCGAGACCGCCGAGCACGCAGATCATGAAGGTGAGGGGCCCGAACGCGGCGCCGAAGAACGGGTGCACCGAGTACTGGATGACGAGCAGCGCCCCGGCGAGCCCCGCCATCGCCCCCCCGATGGCCGAGGTGACGAGGTAGACGTACTGCGGGTTGGCGCCCATCAGCGCCATCGCCTCGCGGTCCTGCGAGACGGCGCGGATCGCGGTGCCGATGTAGGTCCGGCGCAGGAAGACCCAGAGGCCGAGCATCGCGAGGAGCGAGATGACGAACGCGATCAGGCGCACGAACGAGAGGAACATGCCGCCGACCTCGAGGATCGGCAGCGCCAGGCGGACGGTCTTGTGGTCGGTGGTCCAGAGAAACGTCGCGAACGACTGGAGGAAGAAGAGGAGCCCGCCGGTCGCGAGGAGCTGGTTGACGGGCGCGCTTCCGAGGATCGGCGTGATGATCAAGAGGTGCACGCCCAGGCCCAGCAGGGCCCCCAGCGCCAGCGACCCGAGGCCGGCGAGCCAGAGGGGCCAGCCGTAGACCATCACCAGGAAGTAGACGAGGTACATGCAGACCATGACGAGGTCGACGTAGGCGATCCAGACGATGTCGACCACGCCGAAGATCAGGTTCAGGCCGAGCGCCAGGAGCGCCAGGACGCCGCTCAGGAGAATGCCGTTCACGGCCGCCTCGAGAAGGAAGATCGGCTCGATCACAGGCCCACGTACGCCTTCCGCACGAAGGCCTGCTCGCTGAGCTCGGCGGCGCGCCCCTCCATCCGGATCCGCCCCACCTCGAGCAGATACGCGCGGTCCACGAGCCTCAGCACCTGGCGGACGTTCTGCTCGACCACGAGGATCGTGTAGCCCTCCGCGCGCACGCGGCGGAGGAGGTCGAAGAGCCGGAGCACCATCACGGGCGCCAGCCCCATCGAGGGCTCGTCGAGCAGGATCAGCTTGGGCCGCGACATCAGGGCGCGGCCGAGTGCCAACATCTGCTGCTCGCCGCCCGAGAGGCTGCCGGCGGGCTGCCGCTCGCGCTCCCGCAGCACGGGGAACAGGTCGTACACCCGCGCGAGCGACTCGGCGAACGCCGCGCGCGCGCGCGGCTGGAACGCCCCCATCCTGAGGTTGTCGGCCACGGTGAGGCGCGGAAAGACGCGGCGGCCCTCGGGAACGTGGGCGATGCCGCGGCGCACGACCTCGTGCGCCTTGCGGCCGCCGAGCGAGTCGCCCTCGAAGACGAGGTCACCCGCGCGCGCGGCGACGAGCCCCGAGATCACGCGCATGAGCGTCGTCTTGCCGCTGCCGTTCGGCCCCACGACGGCGACGGCCTCGCCCGCCTCGACGCGGAGCGTGACGTCCCAGAGGGCGGTGAAGTGGCCGTAGCCGGCCGTGACCCCCCGGAGCTCGAGCATGCTCACGTGAGCACGATTCTCTCGCCCAGGTAGGCCTCGACCACGCGCGGATCCTCCGCGACGTCGAGCGGGGTCCCCTCGGCGATCTTCTCGCCGTGGTCGAGCACGACGACCCGGTCCACGACGCGCATGAGCGTGGCCATGATGTGCTCGACCCAGACGATGGTGACGCCGAGCTCCCCCCGGATCCGCCTGAGCAACTCGGCGGCCGTGGTCATCTCTGTCGGGTCCAGACCGCCCAGGCTCTCGTCGGCCAGCAAGAGCCGCGGCCCCGTGGCGAGGGCCCGCGCCAGCTCGAGCTTCTTGAGCCCGGCCGCGCCCAGCAGCGCCGTGGAGGCCAGGCCGTCGGCGGGCAAGCCGACCGTGACCAGGATCTCGCGCGCGCGGCGGCGCGCCTCCGCCGCGTCCGCCCGGCGCGCCGCGCCGAAGTGGGCCGCGACGGCGACGTTCTCGAGGATCGAGAGCTTGCGGAACGGCCGCGGGATCTGGAATGTCCTGGCGATCCCCCGGTGGCAGATCGCGTCGGGTGTGAGGCCGGCGATCTCTTCGCCGCGGAACCGGATGGAGCCCGCCGTGCACGGGAGCGCGCCCGAGATGCAGTTGAAGGCCGTGGTCTTTCCCGAGCCGTTCGGCCCGATGAGCCCGAGGATCTCTCCGTCGTTGACCTCGAAGGAGACCGCGGTCAGCGCCGCGAAACCGCCGAAGTGCTTCGTCAGCCCCTTAACCGCGAGCATACGGGGGGCGGCGCCCCCCTCCGAGGTCAGCGAAGCGCAAACGGCGAGGACGCCGGGAGCGGCAGGACCGGCTGGGCGGTCGCCACGGTCTTTGGATAGACCAGCTCGAACTTCCCCTCGATGATCTGGAAGACGGCGGGGAACGCGCGCTGGTTCTGGCCGGCGAACCGGTGTCCAGGCGGGTAGAACTTCACGCCGTAGCCCTGCATCGTGCCGCCGTCGGGGATGTCGGTCTCGCGGGCCGCGGCGGCCAGCGCGTCGGGGCCGAAGCCGCCGTGCTTCTGGATGGCGCGCGGCAGCACGTCGGACAGCAAGACGTACAGGTTGTTGAAGCCCATCGAGACGTGCGGTGCGATCGCGGCCGTGGGAGCGTTGGCGTCGTACTGCGTCTTGTACCGCTTCACCATCTCGGCGGTGAGGTCGCCGACGCCGGGCTTGAGTTTCTTCGGGTCCAGGAGCTGGGAAGCGATCGGGTCGAGCGTGTGGAAGAACTCCACGTCCTTGCCGAAGGCCTCCTTCAGCTTGTCGAGCTGGCTGTGGCCGGCGCCGTGGCCGATGTAGGCCCGGAGGCGGAGCCCCTGCTCCTTGGCCTGGCGGAGGAAGAGCGAGATGTCGGGGTTGTAGCCGGTGTGGTAGAGGACGTCGGGTCGCGCGGCGCGGAGCTTCGTGACGAGCGACGAGAGGTCGGGCGCGTTGATCGAATAGCCTTCCTTCAGCACGACGTTGAGCCCGAGCTCCTTCGCCTTCAGCTCGTTGCCGAGCGCGACGTCGGTGCCGTACGCGCCGTCCTCGTAGATGATCGCCAGCCGGAGGTCCTTGGGGGCCTTCTTGAACCGGTCCTGCGAGTAGTCGGCGACGTACTCCACCGAGAGCTCGCCGAACTGCGTGCCGGTCGGCTGCGGACGGAACGTGTACTGGAGGTTGCGCCCGTCGAAGACCTTCGACGAGATCGCGGTGGTGATCCAGAGGAACCTCTTCTGCTTGTCGACCTTCTCGGCGAGCGGCACCGCGTGGGCGCTCGAGTAGACCCCCGCGAGGATGTCGACCTTCTCGACGTTGAGCAGACGCTCGGCCTCGTTGATCGCGACCTCGGCCTTCGACTGGCTGTCGCCGTCGACCTGGACGATCTTGTACTTGCCGAGCACGCCCCCGCGTTCATTGACGTAGTCGATGATCATCTTGGCGCCGCGCCAGCAATTGAGGGACCCCGCCGCCGAGAACGGGCCCGTGTGGTCGTAGAGGACGCCAATCTTGATCGTCTGCCCCTGGGCGTCGGCGCGGGACACCGGCGCCGCGATGAGGACCGCCGCGCCGCCGAGCGCCAGCAGCATCGTTCGGAGCGTTCGCATGTCGCGCTACCTCCTCGGGGCGAAAAGTGGCCGTAACGTTAACACGTCTTACGGAAGAGGACCATCCATTCCTGGCCCAGACGCCGCTCGACCGAACGGAACGGCACCTCGGCGCGCTCGATTCTGAACGGCCCCGCGAAGCGGCGCCGCACCTCGCTCCGCGCGACCGGGAAGGGCGGGCCGCCGCCGCGCTGCCGAATCGGATAGAAGCACGCGAGGAACCAGCCACCGGGTCGCAGGATCGCGGCCATCGTGCGCACGTACTCGGCGCGGCGCGCGGGGTCGATCGCGCAGAAGCACGTGTACTCCCACACGCCGTCGAACGTGTTGGCGTAGTCGCGGTCGAGGGTGAAGATGTCGCGCTGCTCGAACTCGACCGCGAGGCGCTCCGCCTTCGCCCGGGCGCGCGCCGCGGCGATCGCCGCCGGCGCGAAGTCGAAGCCGACGGCCTGGTAGCCGCGCCGGGACAGGTGGAGCACATCGTGGCCGCGCCCGCAGCCGGGGACCGCGACGCGGCCGGGCGGCAGGCGCGTGGCCTCCAGGAACTCCACGAGCGCCGGCGCGGGTCGGCCGAGCTCCCAGCCGTCGCCGCCGCGGGTGTAGAGATCGGTCCAGAACTCGGGGGCGCTCACGCCGGCCACGCGAACCCCTCGAAGTCGTCGATGACGGAGGCGGCGCCTGCCGCACGCAGCTCGTCCTCGGTGTGGGCCGTGGCGACGCCGATCACGCGCATGCCCGCGCGCCGCGCCGCCTGGACGCCGACGACCGAGTCCTCGAACACGAGGCACGCCCGGGGCGGCACGCCGAGCGCCTCCGCGGCGAGCAGGTACACCTCCGGGTCGGGCTTGCCGAAGCGCACGTCCTCGGCGGCGATGGCGGCGACGAACCGCTCGCGGAGCCCGAGCGGACCGAGGAGTCGGTCGACGTCCCCGCGCGAGGCGGAGGTGGCCACCGCACAGGGAATGGACGCCGTGGCGAGCTCGTCGAGGAACGTCGTGACGCCGCGGACGGCGGGCAGCCCGTGGCGCGCGAGGCGCAGGTAGTGGTCGCGCTTCCGGTCGGCGAGCCGCCGCGCCTCGGTCCACGAGAGTTCCCGCCCGAGGAGGAGCTCCACCGCCTCGTTTCCGGGGCGGCCGATCGTGAGCCGCCAGTAATCGGGTCGCGCGGGGGCGACGCCGAGCTCGTCCAGCAGCGCCCGCCAGGCCGCGCGGTGGTGCGCGCCCGAGTCGATCAGCACGCCGTCCATGTCGAAGATCACCCCGCGCGTCGTGTCCACCCCGAGCTCGTCGTCGACGTCTCCTAGCGCAAACGGTAGAGCGGTACCAGGGCCCGAAAGGTCTCGAGCGCGGCGGCGCGATACTGCGCCTCGCTCCACCGCGCGGCCTCGTCGGCGGGCGTGGCGCGCCCGATCACGAGCTGGCCGTCGCGCGTCCGCAGGAGCTCGTCCCCGAGCTCGCCGATCCCCTCCGGGGTGAGGTCGGCGAGCGGCGCCGCCGGCTCCTCGTCGTGCTCGTTCTTGAACCACGCGAGGCTCTTCACGCGACGCAGGACCGGCGCGAGCTTCGGCGCGTTCTTCTTCCAGGCGGCCGCCCAGCGCTTCTTGTCGGCGTACTCGGGACCGATCTCGAAGAGGAACCGGACCGAGTGACGCGCGACCGCGACCTTGAAGTGACAGTGCTTCTTGTAGCCGCGCGCGTCCGGGCTGAACGCAACCCACGTGTCGTCGGGCGGGTTCACGGTGCGTCGCGCGTGCTTGGCGACATGCGCGAAGACCTCGCCCCCGAGCGAGCGGCCCACCGCGGGCGCGAGGCTCCTGCCGAGCGCCTCGAGCTTGGGGCGGACGCGGCTCTTGAGCTCGGCCATGCGGGGCTGGAAGCCCTTCACGTCGAAGATTTTGAAATCTCCCGTGACAAAGGCTGAAGACGGCATCGGCGTTCTCCTCGGTCAGATCGGCTAGAAATCGTCGAGCGGGAAGATCGGCCGGCGCACGTGTTTGAAGGTGAAGCGTGCGAGGTTCGACGACGAGAGGCCCGGTGCGTCCACCTCGATGATCGCGTGGGCGAGCGGCTCGAAGGCGGCGCGGTAGTGGACCGACGACTTCACGACCAGGATCTTCTCGGCGGCCGGGTCGACGCCGACGACGCGGAGCATCTCGGGGTCGAGCGTCTGCCACCGGAGCGAGATCAGGATGATCTTGAGGTCGTTGACGTCGAGCACCGCGGTCGGGCCCAGGCGGCCCTCGAGCCCGCGGAGCATCGGGCCCTTGTGGACGAAGCGGCCGTCCCCGAGGGTGCGCACGCGGCCCGTCACGCGGACCGGCGCCCCGTGGCTCGGGTCGACCTTGCCGCCCACGTCCACCGTCACCGTGGCGCCGACACCCGCCCGGGCGCACGCCTGCACCGCTTCCGCGTCCCAGATGCAGGCAACCGTCGCCGGGCGCGCGCCCACGCGCAGGAGCTCGCGGAGGATCTCGGTCGTGTCCCCGGCGGCGCCGCCGCCGGTGTTGTCGGCGATGTCGGCGAGGACGACGGGCCGCCCGTCCGCGGCGAGGGCACGGGCGACGGCCTCGCCGGGAGGCGGCGCGGTGTGGAGGAACTCGCCCCGGTGGGCCCACGCCATGGTGGCGAGCTCGTCGGCGAGTCGGTCGGCGAGGCCCGGGTCCCCGTCGGTCGCGACGTAGACCGACAGGCCCGCGTCGCGGATATCGGCGAGCGGGAAGCCGGCGAAGATCGAGATCGTCACGACCCGCGGGTCGCGCTCCATCTCGGCCGCGCGGTCGTAGAGCCGGCGCATCGGACCCCGCGCGGTCAGCTGGCCGGCGATGGGCGGGAGCAGCGGAGGCTGGCGCCACGCCACCGTCGGGCGACACCGCTTGAGGACGACGTCGAGCAGCCGCTTGGTCGCCTCCCGGCCGCGCGCGTCCATGTCCACGTGGGGATAGGTCTTGTAGCCGTGGAGCAGCGTCGCGTGGCGCACGAGTTCCTGGCTCAGATTCGCGTGGAAGTCGAGCGTGACGGCGACGGGCATCGCCGACCCCACCGTGGCCCGCACGGCGCGCAGCAGGTCACCCTCGCCGTCCTCGAGCCCCTCGGGCACCATCGCGCCGTGCAGGTCGAGCAGCACGCCGTCGAGACGCCCGGCGCCGCGGAGGTCGTCGAGGATCCGGCGTGTGGTCGCCTCGTAGAAGTCGGCGGTCACGCGACCCGCGGGCGAGGCGGCGGCCGCGAGGGAGGGGACCAGGGTGACGCCGTGCGCCCCCGCGGCGTCGATCATGCCGCCGAGACAGGTGCCGGTCCCACGGTACGCCTCGAGGAGCTCGCCCCCGTAGCGGAGGTCGCGCGCCTCGAACTGACGCCGGTCGGTCGGAATCGTACTGAACGTATTCGTCTCGTGCGAAAACATCGCGACGAAGAACCGCACGGGGCCTCCTTGGGAGCGGGAGTTACTATAAGGGTTCAGGTCGCGGCTGTAAACGGACACGAAAGGAGATCGTATGTTCCACAACCTCCGCGAGGGCGGCATCGTCCGTCAGCTCGCTCCCGGCATCACTGCACGGATCTTCCCCGGCGTCAACGCGATGCTGTCGGTCGTGACCCTCGAGCCGCACGCGGTGTCGCCGGTGCACTCGCATCCGAACGAGCAGTGGGGTGTGTGTCTCGAGGGCGAGTGGATCCGGATCCAGGACGGCGTCGAGCACCACGTGAAGGCCGGCGACTTCTGGCAGACGCCGCCCCACGTGCCCCACGGCGGCCGGGCGCTCGACCAACGCTGCGTCGTCCTCGACATCTTCGCCCCGCCGCGCGAGGAGTATCGCCAGCCGGGTCAGGGGCTCGGCGCCGCGTCCGTCTCTCAGGCCGGCGCTTGATCCGTGTCCTCGAGCTGCTCACCACGACGGCGCCCGGCGGCGGCCCGCGCCAGGTGTACGACCTCGCGCGTCGCCTCCCGCGGAGCGAGTTCGAGCTGACCGTGGCGGGGCCGCGCGACGGCCCTTTCTTCGAGCGCTTTCGCGCCCTCGGCCTCGCCGTCGCGGAGGTTCCGGCGGGCCGGCTCGGCGCGCGTCCGCTGCTCGCGACCGTCCGCCTGATCCGGCGACTCGGCATCGAGGTCGTCCACACGCACGGCAAGGGCGCGGGGCTCCACGGACGCCTGGCCGCGCGCTGGACCGGCGTGGCCGCCGTCCACACCTTTCACGGCATCCACTACGAGCGCTACCGGCGCCCGCTCCAGGCGCTCTACCTCGGCCTCGAGCGGCGCCTCGGGCGCTGGACCCACACGGTGATCCACGTCTCGCCGACACAGGAGGCGGAGGCGCGGCGGCTCGGACTCGCCGCGCCGGGCCGGGGCGCGACGGTGATCAACGGCGTCGACCTCGACGAGCAGGACCGGTCCCTGGCGGCATCGCCGCTCACGCGCGCGGATCTGGGCCTGCGCCCCGGCCTCGCCGCGCTGGGCTCCGTCGCGCGATTCGACCCGGTCAAGCGGCTCGACGCGCTCGTGGAAGCTCTCCAGTTCTCGAATCGCCGAGACGTCGCGCTCCTCCTGGTCGGCGACGGGCCCGAGGCGGCGCGCCTGCGCCGGCGGGTCGCGGCGGCCGGGCTCGGCGCGCGCGTGGTCTTCGCCGGCTGGCTCGACGATCCGGCGCGCGTCTACCCGCTCCTCGACCTCTACGTGGCTGCGTCGACGAAGGAGGGGCTGCCGCTCGCAGTCCTGGAAGCGATGGGCGCGGGGCTGGCCGTCGTCGCGACCGATGTCCCGGGCCACCGCGACGTCGTCGCGCACGGCACGACGGGCCTCCTCGTGCCCCCTGGCGACGCGCGGGCGCTGGCCACCGCAATCGGCGCGTTGCTCGACGATCCGGAGCGCCGCGCCCGCATGGGACGCGCCGGGCGTGCGCGCGTGCTGAGCGAGTTCTCGATCCAGCCCATGGTCGCGAAGACGGCCGAGATCTACCGCGCGGCGGCGACGGCCTCGGCCCGCTAGTCTCGGCCAGGCGCGAGCGGTGAAACATGCTACCCTTACACCATGAAAACCATCACCGTACGGGACCTGCGCCAACGGTGGCCGAGGGCCGAGGCGCTGCTGGAGCGCGAGAAGGAGATCATCGTTACACGTGACGGGAAGCCGGTCGCCAAGCTCGTGCGCGTCCGAGAGGTCGGGGCCGCCCGAAAGCGTTTCGACCCTCGAGGCCATGCCCGCTGGCAGGCGAAGGTGAGTGGGCGGCGAACCGTCCGGTGGGTGGAGGAGTTCCTCATCCCCGACCGCCAGGCCCGAGAGGTCGGCGCCTCGCGTGCTCTACATCGACAGTAGCGCGCTGCTGAAGCTCCTCTGGCAAGAGCCGGAGAGCGAGGCGGTGCGTGACCGAGTGGCGAGCGAAGACCTCGTCATCGTCTCCTCGCTGGCAGAACTGGAGACCCACGTCCAACTCACCGCGGCCTGGCTCGCGGGCCGATACGGGAAGGCTCGGTGGGAACGCTTTCGTGCCAAGCTCGTAGAGTTCCGGGCCACTGATCCATTTCGATTTCGCTCGCTCCCCGGCAGCGTGTTCGAGACAGCCTTGCGCCAACATGCAGGCGGCAGCAGGACGCACTGCCGCACGCTTGACCGGCTCCACCTCGCTGCCATGACCGAGCTCGACGTCGCCCGCCTGATGACCCACGACGTCGTTCAGGCTCGGGCAGCGCGGGCGCTCGGGTTCGAGGTCGTGATGGCGGCGCAGCGAGCCACCTGACGGAGGCGCCCGAGTCACGGTCCAGCCGATGGTCACGAAGACGGCCGAGATCGACCGCGCCGCCATCTCATGCCCGACGTCGGCGTCAGCGTGGACGCCTTGACCGCGGCGGGCGCCTCGCGAGGTCTGCAGCGATCGAGCGGACCAGCCGCCCGACGTCCTCGCCTGATTCGGCCCGCCGCTGCAACTCGATCATCATCGCTGCGAGGTGGTCGGCCGAGATCGCGGTGCGTCCGCCGTTCGCGCGGAGGAACGTCAGCATCGCGGCGGCGCCGGTGCGCTTGTTCCCGCCCGCGAAGACGTGTCCCTGGACGATATACACCGCGCAGGCCGCTGCCAGTTCCTCGAGAGTCTCGTAGTAGGAGTTCTTGACGGCCTGTGCCGCAGCGTCCACTCCCTCGTATGCGGCCCCGCGATGCCCGCCGCCGCCTCGGCCGCCGGTGGCGCCGAGGAGCGTGTCATGGATGGCGATGATCTGCTCGGGAGAGAGGAAGCGGAGCGGGCGCGTCACCGACGGGGCGGCGCCCAGTCACCCCGGTCGTATGCCGCCAGCAGCCGGAAGGCTCGCCCGTGACGGCGGAGCACGGCGGCAAGGGCGCGCCGGACCGCGCCGTCGTCCAGGGTGTCGTCGACGGGCTCGACGACGACCTGACGCCCTACCACGGTGAGGCGAACCTCCGATCCCTCCTTGACGTCCATCGCCTCCGCGATGTCGCGAGGGAGCAAGACCCCGAGGCTCCCACCGATCCGCCTGACCCGACGCCGCACCGCCATGCCGCTAGTATTACGTGCGTATAATCCCCCGTCAAGGGCCGCAGCCGGTTAAAGCTTCATCTGTAGATCGCGAGTCCCGGGAACGCCGCGATCCACCACGAGCGAGGGCGGGCCGGAAAAAAAACGGAGCCATGATCGGCGAAAGGCGGACGCCTGTCAAATGCTACAATCGCCACGTGGCGGACGTGTTTCTCGTGACGGGCGGCGCAGGGTTCATCGGCTCCCACCTCGTCGAGCGACTCCTTGCGGACGGCGCGCGCGTCCGCGTGCTCGACAATTTCTCGACGGGCGGCCGCGCCAATCTGCCGTTCGCACGTGAGGCCGGGCGCCGGCTCGAGGTGATCCGCGGCGACATCCGGCACCGTGGCGTGGTCGAGCGCGCCGCGCGTGGCGTCCGTGCCATCTTCCACCAGGCCGCGCTCCGGTCGGTGCCGCGGTCGGTGAAGGATCCGCTCGGCGCCAACGAGAACAACGTGACCGGGACGCTCAACGTGCTCGCGGCGGCGCGCCGCGCGCGCGTCGCCCGCGTGGTGTACGCGTCGTCGTCGTCGGTGTACGGCGATCGCCCCGACCTCCCCAAGCGCGAGGAGCAGCCGCCGGCGCCGATCTCGCCCTACGCGGTGTCGAAGGCGGCGGGCGAGCAGTACGCGGCCGTGTGGACGCGGCTCTACGGCGTCGAGACGGTCGGGCTCCGCTACTTCAACGTCTTCGGCCCGCGTCAGGATCCCAAATCCGAGTACGCCGCGGTGATTCCGCGATTCATCCTCTGGGGCCTCCGCGGCAAGCCCCTCGAGGTCCACGGCGACGGGGCCCAGTCGCGGGACTTCACCTACATCGACAACGTCGTCGAGGCCAACCTGCTCGCCGCGCGCGCCGCGGGCGTGGGCGGCGAGGTGTTCAACGTCGGCTGCGGTGACCGGGTGAGCCTGCTCGAGATCATCGCGAAGCTCGAGGCGATCCTCGGGCGGCGCCTCGTACGCCGGCACGGGCCGCCGCGCCCGGGCGATGTCGCCCACACGCTCGCGGACGTCTCGAAGGGCAAGCGGCTGCTCGGCTACACGCCGCTCGTGCCCTTCGACGAGGGGTTCCGGCGCACGGTCGAGTATTTCAGGACGCTCACGGGGTGATTTCCGAAGGCGCCCAGGGTCGGCGAGGGAAGGGGCGCCACGCGCTGACGCCGCTCCTGGTCGCCGCGCTCGTGGCAGGCCTCACGCCGAGCCCGGCCGCCGCACAGGCCCCGACGAGCCTCGTCGTGCAGACCGGCGCGGAGCCGCCCGGGCTCGACCTGACGGCCACGCCCGCCTCGGCGACCGCGGCGGTCGTCTTCTACAACATCCAGGAGGCGCTCGTCAAGGTGGACCGTCACGGCAGGCTCGTGCCGTGGCTCGCCGAGCGGTGGCACACGACGGACAACCGGAACTACACGTTCTTCCTCAAGCGTGGCGTCCACTTCCACAACGGGCGCGAGCTCAAGGCGGCCGACGTCAAGTACGTCATCGAGCGCGCGATGAACCCGGAGACCAAGCACCCGTACCCCGGGTACTACGCGGCGATCGGCGACATCATCGTCAAGGACGACTACACGATCACGTTCTCGCTCAAGAGCCTCAACGCGAACTTCATCCTCAACCTGGCGCGCCAGGGCTCGGTGATCTACCCGCGCGAGGCCGTCGACACGCTGAAGAGCGACCCCGTGGGCACCGGCCCGTTCAAGCTCGCGGAGTGGGTACGCGGCGACCGGATCGTGCTGACGCGGAACCCCGACTACCACGTCAAGGGGCTGCCCCGCCTCGACCGGGTCGTGTTCCGCTTCATCCCCGATCCGAACGCGACCCTGGCCGCGCTCAAGGCGGGCGACATCGACGCGTCGCTCTTCGGCCTGGGCCCCGAGCACGTGCAGGAGGTGCAGAAGGACGCGCGCTTCCAGGTCGTCGTCGGGGACACGACGAACGACGTGATCCTGGCGATGAACAACTCGCGCAAGCCCTACGCGGACGTGCGCGTGCGGCGCGCGATCACCCACGCGATCAACAAGCAGGACGTCCTCCAGGGCGCGATGTTCGGATTGGGCCGGATCCTCGGCTCGAACGTGGACCCGCTGAACCCGTACTACGTCGACGTGTCCGGCCTCATGCCGTACGACCCGGCGAGGGCGAAGAAGCTCCTCGCCGAGGCGGGCTACCCGAACGGCTTCGAGACCGTGCTGAAGGTCGCGCCGCAGTACTACTACACGGTCCGCACGGGCGAGATCATCGCCAACCACCTCGCGAAGGTGGGGGTGAAGGTGCGGATCGAGCAGATCGAGTGGGGGCAGTGGATCGCGCGGGTCTGGCGCGAGGCGGACTACGACCTGACGATCATCGGCCACGCCGAGGCGTGGGACATCGAAAACTACGCGAAGCCGACGTACTACTTCCGCTACGACAGCCCGGAGTTCCAGACGCTGTTCAAGGAGTCCGAGGTCACCCTCGACGACAAGGCGCGCCGCGAGCTGTACGCGCGGATGCAGAAGAAGCTGGTCGAGGACGCGCCGGTGGTCTGGCTCTACATGCACCCGCGCCTGGTCGTGGCGAAGAAGGGCGTCGCGGGACTCTGGAAGGACCTGCCCGTCCCGTCGGCGGACCTCGCCGAGGTCGCGTGGGCCAAGTAGCGCGGGCGGGCGCGTAGCGGCGTGCGGCGGTATCTCGTGAGGCGGGTCGCGGCGTTCGCCGCGACCCTCTTCTTCGTCTCCCTGCTCGTGTTCGTGGTCGTGCGCGTCCTGCCGGGCGACCCCGCGCTCCTCATCATGGGCACGGAGGGGAACCCGGCGGCGACGGCGCGGCTGCGCGAGGCGATGGGGCTCAATCGCCCGATCGCGATCCAGTACGCGCATTGGCTCTGGAACGCGCTGTCCGGGGATCTCGGCGTGTCGATCCAGTACGACGTGCCGGTCGGCGGCCTCATCGTGAGCCGGCTCGGCGTCACGATCCCGCTGACGCTGCTGGCGGCGTGCCTCATGTCCGTGACGGCCCTGCCGCTCGGCCTCTACGCGGCGACGCGCCACCGCCGCGCGGGCGACTACCTCGCGATGGTCTTCTCGCAGATCGGCATCGCCGTCCCGTCCTTCTGGGCCGGGCTCCTGCTGATCTTTCTCTTCTCGGTGCGGCTCGGCTGGGTGGAGTCGGGCGGCTTCGCGGGATGGTCCGGCGGACTCTGGCCGGGGATCCGCTCGCTGCTGCTGCCCGCGATCGCGCTCGGCCTCTTCCAGGCCGCCGTCCTCGTCCGCGCCACGCGGTCGGCGGTGCTCGACGTCCTGCGCGAGGAATACGTCCGTGCGGCGCGGGCCAAGGGGGTGAGCGAGGCGCTGGTGCTGGGCAAGCACACGCTCCGGAACGCGCTGATCCCGATCGTGACCGTGGCCGGGATCCAGCTCGGCCAGCTCATGGCGGGCTCGATCGTCCTCGAGTCCGTGTTCGCGCTGCCGGGGCTCGGGCGGTTGGCGCTCGGCGCGATCACGGCCCGCGACCTGCCGGTCGTGCAGGGCGTGATCCTCTTCGTGGCTTCCTCGATCGTGCTGATCAACTTCGCCGTGGACCTCGCCTACGTGCTCCTCGATCCCCGGATCCGGTACGACTGAGGCGGGCCTTGCGCCGACGGCCCCTCCGCCACGTCACGTTCACCCTCGGCGTCGCGGTCACGACCCTCCTGGTCCTGACCGCCGCACTGAGCCTCGTCTACACGCCGGCGGACCCGCTCGCCATGTCGATCGCCGGGCGCCTTCAGGGCCCGTCGGCGGCGCACCCGTTCGGCACCGACCAGTACGGCAGGGACGTCCTCTCGCGCATCATGCGCGGCGCGGTGACGTCGATCGCGGTCGGGGTCATCGCGGTCGGCCTC